>NZ_FLSP01000011.1 GCF_900091315.1 Streptomyces sp. DI166 | reverse complement strand
CCCGGCTCCCCCTCACCGCCCGGTCAGCCGGCAACGGCCGACCGGGCGGGAGTGCGTTCGGGCCGGCGCAGGTCGACACGCGGTCCGAGATCCGTGAAGACGTGGCCGGGCTTGTCCAGCGCCGCCCGCCGGGGCGGACGGGCCGCCGCGCGTGCCGACGCCGGGGTGGGCAGGGTGAACCACACGACCTTGCCCGACTCGCCGTCCGGCCGCACGCCCCAGCTCTCGCTGACGGCGGCGACCATCGCGAGGCCACGACCGCAGGTCGCGAGCGGGGCGACGGCCTCGATGTCCTCCACGACCGGCAGACGCGGGTCGCGGTCGCGCACGGAGACCATGAGCCGGTCGAGCAGCAGCTCGATCTCCACGGTGCACGTCTTGTCGGGCTGGGCATGCTGGTGGACGTTGGTCAACAGCTCGGTCACACCGAGCGCCGCCCGGTCTATCAAGGGATCAAGATGCCAGTAGCGCAACTGCGCTGAAAGGATTCTGCGGACCTGGCCGATCCGCGACGGCAGGGCTTGGAGCTCCACCGTGCAGTGCCTGCTTGGGTGACTGATCACGGCTGCGACTCCCCGACTTGAGGTCCGGAAGAACACGGGATTCGGATCGATCCAGCAAGATGCCCTCGTACAGCGGCCGCCTGCTGTCTTGGCCGGCGGGCTGGTTCGCAGCGTTATCGCCGGTAAACCCTGAGTGACGTGAGACCAGCGTGACGCAGGGGCCGCGATGCCGCAACTCGCCGTACGTCAGCGGTTACGCCCCGCCGCCTTGCGCACCGCCTCGATGAACCGGCGTGCCGCGGGCGGACCGGGCTCGCCCGGCGCCGGGTCGTGGTCGCCCAGGGTCAGCAGGTACCGCTTGCCGTTGAGGTCGGCAAGAGCCTTGTCCTCCGGGGCGAACCAGGGCTTGGACGCGCGGACCGCCTGCACCGGCGCACTGTCGATCTCGGTGCCGTAGCTGGTGAGCAACTCCAGCCGCCCGCCGCTGATCCGGACCTTTCCGGCCCGGGTGAGCGAGCGCAGCCGCTTCCCGATCCGCACACCCGTGGCCGTGAACTCCGGCTCCGCCATGTCGCCCCGCCCCCTTGTGCGTGTCGGTCTGCCGGAACCCCAGGGCCTGAGCGGGCGAGGTCCGGCACGTGTCGTGATCCAGTGTGCGCCCTCGGTGCAGTCTGCCCGCACCAGGCGTCGTGCACCAGTGCGTACGCCGTGTGGGGCGCCCGGGGCCGGAGCACTCGGCCGAATGCGCCCCCTCGGCGCCCTCCGGCCTTGTCCCCAGGGTGGTCTTTGAGGCGCTCAAAGGTGTGTTTATGCAGGTGAGAAGCGTGTGCAAGGTGTCTATGATCGGGGCGTCGGCCGCGCCGGGCACCCTCGGCGCGCAACCTTAGGAGTCCGTCGTGAGCACCACCCACCAGACCCGGACCGGCGCAACCCTCGACGTCGACCACACCGACGTCGCCTATCGGAGCTGGCTGAAAGAGGCGGTGCGCAAGGTCCAGGCGGACGCCAACCGCTCGGCCGACACCCACCTGCTGCGCTTCCCGCTGTCCGAGCGGTGGGGGATCGACCTGTACCTGAAGGACGAGTCCACCCACCCCACCGGAAGCCTCAAGCACCGCCTCGCCCGCTCGCTGTTCCTGTACGGGCTGTGCAATGGCTGGATCCGGCCGGACCGCCCGGTCATCGAGGCGTCCAGCGGCTCGACGGCGGTCTCCGAGGCGTACTTCGCCAAGCTGATCGGCGTGCCCTTCATCGCCGTCATGCCGCGCACGACCAGCGCCGAGAAGTGCCGACTGATCGAGTTCCACGGCGGGCAGTGCCACTTCGTGGACGACCCGCGCACCATGTACGAGGAGTCCGCCCGCCTCGCGGTGGAGACCGGCGGCCACTACATGGACCAGTTCACCTACGCGGAGCGGGCCACGGACTGGCGCGGCAACAACAACATCGCCGAATCCGTCTTCCGCCAGCTGGAGTTGGAGCGCTACCCGGAACCCGCCTGGATCGTCGCCACGGCCGGGACGGGCGGCACCTCCGCGACCATCGCCCGGTACGTGCACTACATGCAGTACAACACCCGCATCTGCGTGGCCGATCCGGAGAACTCCTGTTTCTTCGAGGGCTGGACCACCGGCGATCCGGACGTCACCTGCGACTGCGGCTCCCGGATCGAGGGCATCGGACGCCCGCGCATGGAACCGAGCTTCGTGCCCGGCGCGATCGACCGCATGATGAAGGTCCCGGACGCGGCGAGCGTGGCCGCCGTACGGGCACTGGAGCAGGCCATCGGCCGCAAGGCGGGCGGCTCCACGGGAACCGGACTGTGGAGTGCCCTGAAGATCGTCGCCGAGATGGTGGCGGAGGGGCGGCAGGGCAGTGTGGTGACCCTGCTGTGCGACCCGGGCGACCGCTACCTGGACAAGTACTACTCGGACACCTGGCTGGCCGAACAGGGACTGGACATCCAGCCGTACACCGAGGCCATCGACTCCCTGCTGACCACGGGCGAGTGGCGGGACTGACTCAGCCCTTCGCGAGCCGCCGGTCCAGCGCGGTCACCGCGTCCCGGAACGACCGGCCCAGACCGGGCCGCGCCGCCCTCAGCAGGCCCCTGAACGGCGCCGGTCCGTCCGCCGCGAACGTCCAGCGCACCCGGGTGCCCGTCCCGGCCGGGTCCAGGCGCCACTCCTCGACCAGGGCGCGCAGCCCCGGCGTGTTGGTCGCGTCGACCCGGTAGGCGTACCGTTCGGGCCGGTCCGCCGCGAGCACGCTCTCCGTGAACCGCACGCCGCCCCGCAACCGGATCAGTCGCCCCGGCGAGCCGCCCTCGACCGGCTCCGCCCGCGTCACCGCCGCGAACCAGTCCGTCCAGCCGGTCACGTCGTCGGCGAGGGCGGTGAAGACGGCGTCAGGAGGCGCGGCGATCTCGCGGGCGAAGACCAGGCGTACCGGAGCGTTTTGCACGAAGTCGAGTTCTTCGTGCCGCAGTTGGCGGAGCATGGACGCAACCCCCTTCGGCGATGGCCGGAGGTGTCACCCTAGCTGACGCCGCGTCAGCTGTCTGCGGCGTCCTCCGGCTCGCCCGCCACGATCAGCCGCAACTGCTCCGACACCTGCGCCCGCGCCTCGGCCGACAGTCCGCGGTCCGTCACCAGGGTGTCCACCTGGTTCAGCTTCGCGAACGAACTCAGGCCCACCACGCCCCACTTGGTGTGGTCGGCGACCACCACGACCCGGCGCGCCGACTGCACCAGACGGCGGTTGGTCTCCGCCTCGGCCAGGTTCGGCGTCGACAGACCGGCCTCCAGCGATATCCCGTGCACGCCGAGGAACAGCACATCGAAGTGGAGCGCCGCGATGGCCTGGTCGGCCACCGGGCCCACCAGCGAGTCGGACGGGGTGCGCACCCCGCCGGTCAGCACCACCGTGGCCGCGCCCTGGCGGGGGCCCGAGGTGCGCTGCGCGACATGGAAGACATCGGCCACCCGCACCGAGTTGGTGACCACGGTCAGATCCGGCAATTCCACCAGCTGGTGCGCCAGCGCGTACGTCGTCGTACCGCCCGACAGCGCGATCGCCGCACCCGGCGCCACCAGCTCGGCCGCGGCCCGCGCGATGTCCTCCTTCGCCGTCAGCTCCAGACCCGACTTGGCCTCGAAGCCCGGCTCATGGGTGCTCGCCTCGACCACCGGGACGGCGCCGCCGTGCACCTTCTCCAGCACGCCCTGCCGGGCCAGCGCGTCGAGATCGCGGCGCACGGTCATGTCCGACACGCCGAGCTTGCGGGTGAGCTCGTTGACCCGGACCCCGCCGCGCCGCCGGACCTCGTCCAGGATCAGGGCGCGCCGCTGCTCCGCGAGGAGGTTCTGATTCTCACTCACGTACGCTCCGGTTCCTTTCCCTCGCTGCTCCGCCCGCCCCGCGCGCCCGCTCCGACGAGGCGGTTTCTCCCCTGGCCGGTGCGCGGACGTCCCATCCTCGCACGCCGTACCACGGCACGCGCCACCGACTTCCCCGACGCGCGCATGTCACTCTCGCATCATCGGGCCCCCGCATGTCACCCGGATCGGGGAGATTCCGTGACGAGAGGTGTGAGCAGGCCGTCCAGCGGACATCCTGGAGCCCGCACGGACACAAGCCGATGGCTCGTCACGGGGGCAGGTGCGAATCAGTGGAGCGCGCGCCAGAACGTGCCGGGGCCGCCCCGAAGCGGCCCGAGCAAGCCGACATCGCCCTGGAACTCCTGGTGCACGGAGTGGGCGGCACGACCCCCGAGGCGATGCTCGGCGATCCCCGCACCGAACGGATCACCGGCGACGACACCGCCGCCGTCTTCCGCCGCGCCGACGACGTGGACGCCGAGTCCCGCCCCGAGGACTACCGGGACCGCCCGGTCCCGGAGGCGTACGTCTGGTGCAACCTCACCTCCGGCAACGGCGCCCGCGCCCTGTGGCTGCTGCTCCTGCCGTTCATGGTGGTCAACCTCGCCCACTGGATGCGCCCCAGCGCCCGCGGCCGCACCCGCGTGGTGCGCTGCTACGGCCTGCTGGTCCGCCTCGCCGGACTCACCCTGACCGTGCTGCTGGTCGCCGCCGTCTGCGAGGTGGCCCTCGACCTCACCGCCTGGCAGTGCGCGGGCATCGAGGCCTGCGCCGCACGCCACTCCTGGCTGGGCTTCCTGTCGCCCGACGTGTCGCACCACGGCTGGTGGAGCGTGCCCGGTCGCCGGCTCGCCCTCGCCGCCCTGGTCCCGGCCGCCCTCACCGGCCTGCTCTGGTACCTCTCCCACCGCACCTGGAGCGCCTACGAGTCCCAGGAGCCCCGCACCCATGTCCGGGAACCCGAGGAGACCACCGACCGCACCGCACTCGGCCGCCCCGGCTTCTGGTACGGCCGACGCCTGGTCGCCCGCCTGCGCGCCGCGCACACCGCCGCGGGCCTGCTCACGGTCGCCGCCGCGGTGGGCCTGCCCGCGGCCCGCTTCGACCACCGCCTCGGCGGCCCCGCCGCCCTCGACCTCCTCGGCCGCCTCCTGGAGGGCCTGCTGCTCGCCGCCGCGGCCGTCGTGGTGGGGGTGGTCTGCCGCCGGGGCCGCAGCGAGAACCGCCTCGACCAGCACCTCGACAACTCCCTCGTACGGTGGCTCCCGCTCGGTGCCCTCGTCCTGCTGACCCTCACCCTGGTGTACGCCGCCTGGGAGCGCCCGAAGTGGGCTTCCAGCGGCCGGCTGCCCGGCGACGAGACCTTCGGCGCCATCGCCTTCGTCCAGGGCCTGCTGGTGATCACCCTCGCCGTACTCGCCCACGTCCTGCACCGCACCCACCCCGACCCGCGCGCGGCGATGCGGGGCCTGGGCGGACCCGCCGTCGCCCTGCTGGCCTGCGCCCTCGGCGGGGTGATGTCCGGCGGCGTCGCCCAGCGCGTCGCCGACTGGCTCGACGGCACCCGTACCGCGATGCCCGGACCGCCGGTCCTGCTCACCTGGCAGGCCTCCGTGATCCCGCCCCTGCTGGTGCTGGTCCTGCTGCTGTGCGCGGGGCTCGGCCTGCGCACCTGGCGCCGGGCCCGCGCCGAACGGGACGCCGTGGAGCGCGACTACCCCGGCGAGCCCCTGGACAGCACGCGCAGCCGCCGTATCGCCCGCACCCGCGCCCTGGCCGCCCTCACCGACCGGGGCCCGCTCCTCGTCGCCGTCGTCTCCACCTCGACCCTGCTCCTCGGCGCCGGAGCACTGGTGGGCGCGCTCACCACCGACGAGACCCCCGCCGACGCCGGTGACCGGGCGCCCGCCTTCGTGCAGGGCGCCGCCGAGACCGCCCAGGCCCTCGGCTCCTGGCTGATCGGCCTCGGCTTCATACTGTTCGTCACCTGGGGCAGACGCGCCTACAAGGACGCCTCCGCCCGCCGCACCATCGGCATCCTGTGGGACGTCGGCACCTTCTGGCCGCGCGCCGCCCACCCCTTCGCACCGCCCTGCTACGCCGAGCGCGCCGTGCCCGACCTGACCTGGCGGATGGCCACCTGGACCGAGGCCACCGGCGGGCGGCTGGTGCTTTCCGGCCACTCCCAGGGCAGCGTCCTCGCCGCGGCCGCCGCCTGGCAACTGGAGCCGGCCGTCCGCAAACGCGTCGCCCTGCTCACCTACGGCTCACCCCTGGAGCGCCTCTACGGCCGCTGGTTCCCCGCCCACTTCGGCCCGGCCGCGCTCAGCGCCCTCCACCACGACGTGCACTGCTGGCGCAATCTGCACCGGCCCACCGACCCCATCGGCGGACCCGTGCGCCTCACCGGCGCCTGCGGCCCCGAAGTGGACCGCCCCGCCCTCAAGGACCCCCTCGCCTACGGCCGCACCGAGCGGCACCCGCTGCCCGCGCCGATCCTCGGCCACTCCGACTACCAGGCCGACCCGGCCTTCGCCGAGGAACGCGAACACCTGCTGGCCCGGCTGCGGCCCGCACTGCCCGCCCCGCGCGCTCAGGACGACTCCGGCAGATCCTCCGCGTAGAGCAGCGTCAGATCGTCGGTGGTCGGCTCCTCCACCTGCGCGACCCGGCTCGCGTGCCGCTCCACCATCGCCTCGAACGTCTGCCGCGCCGTACGGCCGTTGCCGAACGCGGGCCCCTTCGGCAGCTCCGTGAAGTACTTCAGCAGTGCCTCGGCGGCGCCCGGCGCCAGCCGGTACTCGTGCTCCTCGGCCTGCTGCTCCACGATCCGCAGCAGTTCCTCCGGGTTGTAGTCGCAGAAGGTGATGGTCCGCGAGAAACGTGAGGCCACACCGGGGTTGACAGACAGGAAGCGCTCCATCTCCGCCGTGTAGCCCGCGACGATCACCACCACCGCGTCCCGGTGGTCCTCCATCAGCTTCACCAGGGTGTCGATGGCCTCCTTGCCGAAGTCCCGGCCGGAGTCCTCCGGTGAGAGCGCGTACGCCTCGTCGATGAACAGCACCCCGCCGCGCGCCCGGTCGAAGGCCTCCTGGGTGCGGATCGCGGTGGAGCCGATGTGCTCGCCCACCAGGTCGACCCGGGACACCTCCACCAGATGACCCTTCTCCAGCACCCCGAGCGAGGCGAGGATCTCGCCGTAGAGGCGGGCGACCGTCGTCTTGCCGGTGCCGGGGGAGCCGGTGAACACCAGATGCCGCTTGACGGAGGCGGCCTTCAGGCCGGCCTGCTGGCGCCGCCGCCCCACCTCGATCATGTCGGTGAGCGCGCGCACCTCCCGCTTGACGCTCTCCAGGCCCACCAGCGCGTCCAGTTCACCGAGCACGGCCTTGGAGGTGCGCACCGGCCTTTCCGGCTGCTCGGACGCGATCAGCGGTTCCTGTTCGGTGCTGCGCTGGCCGGGGATCGCGCCGAGCAGGCCCGGCGACTGGCTCGCCGTCTGCACGGCCGTCTCGCGCGGGGCGGCGGGGGAGCGCACACCCGCGCTCTCGTCGCTGGTGCAGTCCTCCACCACGGGCCCGGTCCCGGCGTCCGCGTCCGGGCCGCCGTCGGCGAACTCGTAACCCCCACGCGCGCAGCGCTCCGTACGGCACTTGCGCAGCGTCGTACGGCAGCCGTCGATGACATGGAAGCCGTAGCCCTGGCTGCCGGTGACGCGGCAGCCCAGGAAGCTGCCCCGGCCGCCCGCCGACACGTAGAAGCCGGCCTCCGCGGGGGATTCGACCGTGCACCGCTCGACGGTGGGGTCGGCGCCCTTGGTGACGATGACGCCGGTCTGCACGCCGTCCAGCGTGCAGTTGGCGAGCGTGCCGCCGCTGCCGTGGTCGCGGAACCAGGCGCCGGTCGCCGCGTCGCGGATCCGGCAGTCGTCCAACTGGGCGGTGGCGCCGTCGCTGACCGAGACCGCGGTGTTGCGCACCTGTGTCAGATCGCTGTCGACGACATCCGCGCGCGAACCCCGGTCGAGCACGAACAGGGCGTCCGGCACGTCGTGCACCCGGCAGGAGTCCAGGACGGCGGTGGCGCCGTCGCTGACCCACACGGCCGGGTAGTCGCCGGTGCTGTCGAAGAGTTCGCACTGGTTGGCGTCGACCCGGGTGCCCGGGTCCCACACCGACAGGCCGTTGCGCCCGAACTGACGCACCGTCGTGCGGGTCAGCGTCAGTACCGAACGGGAGCGCAGGTCGACCGCGTTCTCCGGGATGTCGTGGATACGGCAGTCGGCGAGTGTGAGCACCGCGTCCGTGTCGAGGGTGACGCCGTCCGCGGTGGTGCGGTGCACATCGCAGTCGGTGAGGTGGCCGGTGGCCCGGCCGGTGATCTGCACCCCGCTGCCCCGGACCTCGTAGACCTCGCAACCGACCGCCTCCAGCGCGGAGTTCTCCCCCGTCGCGGTCAGCCCCGAGCCCGAGGCGTGGTGCACCCGGCAGCGCTCCAGGCGGGGGTGGGCACCGCCGCGGACCGCGACCCCGGACTGTCCGGCCGAGACGACCTCGCAGTCCTCGAACACCCCACCGCCGCCGTCCACCACGGCGATACCGATGCCCGCCGGATTGTCGACGGTGCAGCGCCGCACGGTCGGGCGGGCGTCGCCGCGCACCTCGATCCCGGCAGCGGAGCGGGTGACGACCCGGATGTCCACCAGCTCCGGTGTGCCCTCCTCCACCAGCACGGCGGGTGCCGCCGCGTCCTGGCCCTCCACATGCAGGTCCTGGATCACCGCCGAGGCCCGCACGGTCAGCGGCACTCCGTCCGGCGGGGCGATCCGCACCGAGCCGGGGGCGCCCTCGGGACCGCGCAGGGTCACCGGGCGCTGCACCACGAGGTTCTCCCGGTACGTACCGGGCGCGACGGTGAGGACGTCACCGTCCGCCGCGGCCTGAAGCGCTGCGGCGAGCGATGCGTACTCACCCGTGCGGCGCCGCCACCGCGACGTGCCGGTGTGCGTCACCTGGACCGTGCCCTGTGCCATGGCGTTGCTGTGCCCCCACCTCGGTCGTACTGATGGCTCGTCGCCTCCAAGGCGCTCCGGTCACCCCCGGAAGGCCTGTGCGCTCGGGTTTCGCCGAAGAGCCGGCCGGTCCACCGTAGCGTGCGTGCGGCTTGCCGGTTGACCAGAGGCGCAAGGCGGTCAGCTGCCGGTCCCGGTCCGGCCCCAGTCCGGTCCGGCCCGGTCCCATGCCTGGTCCCAACGGGCGTAGCGGCGGCGGACCATGCGCCAGACGATCAGCCGTCTGGCCGATTCGATCAGACCGGCCGTCAGCAGGGCGGCGCCGACCCCGGCCAGCACGGCATGGGTGGTGGCCGTCGCGGAGTCCAGCGGGCGGGCCACCATGCGGCCCTGACGGTCCGTCCAGAGCGTGAAGCGGTCGCCGGGCTGCGGGTTCTCGATGCGTGCGGTGACCTTGCCGTGGCGCGGGGTTCCGTCCGGGGCGGTCCAGTCGGCGAGCACGCGGGAGCGCACCTCGCGTCCGGTGGCGGCGGCCTCCGGGTCGCTGCTGAGCGGGGAGTCCTCCAGCGCGGCGGTGACCGTCGCGGTCACCGGGTGGCGGGCGGCGCGCTGTTCGCGTACGGACTCCTGGAGGGCCTCTTGGGCGGCGGTGCCGGTCAGGGCCGCGCAGACGGGGACGAGGACGAGGGCGAGCAGCAGTGCGGAGAACGCCAGCCATGCCTCGGCCAGATCGGTCGGCCGGCACAGCGGGTTGTGCCGCCAGCGCCAGAGCCCGCTGATCGCTCGCATCGTCCCGCACCCCCTTCCCGCTCCGTGGTAACTCCCCGTGGAGCCGCGCACGCGCGATCCCGGTCGAAGAGAGAGCGACATCACCCGCGCCGAGCCTCTCACGAATCGCTCGCGAAACGGTCAACGCACAGGGTGGTGGCAGCGGTTCCCGGCCTCCGGGATCACGCCAGGACGCGGACCGGATCGCCGACCCGGACCGTGCCCCCGGTGAGCGGCACCAGATTCTGGCCGAAGACGAGCTTGCCGTCGATGCGCCGGTGCCGGCCGAGGGAGTGCAGCGGTTCCCTGCCGCGTGCCGCGGTGCCCTGGTCGGTGGTGGTGACCACGCAGCGTCCGGACTTCTTGGCGACCCGGAAGGTGACCTCGCCGATGGCCAGGCGCGACCAGTGGTCCTCGGCCCAGGCGTCGGTGCCGTCGACGACGACGTTCGGCCGGAAGCGGTTCATCGGCAGCGGGCCCTCGTGCGCGTGACGGCCCTCGGCTATCAGCGAGTTGAGGGCGGCGAGGGAGGCGGTGGTGGTGAGCAGCAGCGGGTAGCCGTCGGCGAAGCTCACGGTCTCACCGGGCAGCGCGTACTTCGGGTCCACGGGCCTGCGGGTGGCCGGGTCGTCGAGGTGCATCAGGGCGGCCGCGGCCCCGAGGTAGTCGCTGCACCAGGCGTGCACGGCGGCGTCCTCCGCGGGCACGGCCTCGACCTTGTCCCCGAAGACGTCGATGGTCGTCGTCACGCCGGGCTTCGGCACCGGCACCGTCAGGTCCGGCATCCCGGGCGCGGACAGCCGAAGGCCGCCGCCGGGCAGGTGCTCGGCGGCGGCCAGGGCGAGACGTGGCTGCTGGCGTTGGGTGACGACCTTTCCCCCGTCGTCGATGAGCGCCCAGCGACGATCACCGGTCAGCCCCCAGGGCTCCACGACGGCCTCCCGGGGCGCGAAGCCCCGGAACGCCTTGACCGGATGAACGTGAATGGACAGCAGTTCGGCGTTCCCCAAGTTCCCCATACGGACATCGTGCCAGGTGGTACCCGCCCGACGGGAAGGGAAATCAGTATCCGCGGTACTGCTGGTTGTTGTACGGGTCCTGGTACGAGGGGGCGGCGGGGCGCGGCGCGGCGGGGCGCATCGCCTCGTAGCCCATGGGCGACGCGGGTCGCGGCGGCTGGGGCTGCGGGCCGGGATAACCGCGGGGCGCGGCGGCCTGCTGCGGGATGTACGCGGCGGGGGCCTGTTGCAGCGGAGCGGGCTGCGGCGCCTGCGGGTATCCGTAGGAGGGCTGGGAGGGGGCGGCCGGCAGGGCCGGCAGTGCCGAGGGCAGCGCGGGCAGATGGCTGCTCGGGCTGTCGTAGGCCGCGGGGACCCGGATCGGGGCGATCTGCGGGGTGCCCCGCTCGGCCACGAGCGAGTCGTAGATCGGGGTGTCCGGGAAGGAGGCGGAGTAGTAGCCGCCACCATAAGTGGAGCGGGGGGAGGTCATGGCACATAAGTTAAGCCCACGATGTGCTGGTTGGGGAGACCGATAAGAGGGTTGTTTTCCGTGTCCGCGGTGACGTGGGATCGCCAATGTGAGCGAACTTGGCAAAAAAGGGCATCAAGAAGCGCGTAGATCCTGTAAAAGCCGAGTTCCGCGGGGGTTACCCCCGGTTGACGGGCGATCTTCGCCGACGCGCTGTGCACGTTCCCCGCGCGTGGGGAATAGGTTGACCCTGTACGGGCCCGAGGAAACGGGACCACAGAACGGAACCGACGGACCGGCCGGGGCTCGACCTGGCGCGCTGACACGTGATGGGGGCGGACATGTCAATGCCGAAAGGATCGAACGTTCCGGTGCCGACCACGGCACTCCGGGTGGAACTGGGCTGGCGTGCCGGCCCCGGGGTGCCCGACGCGGACGCCTCGGCGCTGCTGCTGGTCGGCGGGAAGGTCCGCTCGGACGCGGACTTCGTCTTCTACAACCAGCCGGTGCACGCCTCGAACGCGGTCCGGCACGAGGGCAAGAAGGACATCGGCGGGCGGGTGACCGACACCCTCCTCGTCGACCTCGCGCGCGTGGAGCCCGCGATCGAGACCGTCATCCTCGCGGCCTCCGCCGACGGCGGCTCCTTCGGCCAGGTCCCCGATCTCGCCATCGAGGTCAAGGACGCCGCCCAGGGCACCTCGGTCGCCCGCTTCGACAGCACCGGCGCCACCGTGGAGACCGCCTTCGTGCTCGGCGAGTTCTACCGCCGCCAGGGCGCCTGGAAGTTCCGCGCCGTCGGCCAGGGCTACAGCAGCGGCCTGGAAGGACTGGCCACCGACTACGGCATCACCGTCGACGAGCCCCAGCAGCCCGCACCGGCACCCGCCGCACCGGCTCCGGCCGCGCCGACGCCGACCATGCCGCAGATGCCGGCCGCCCCCGTCACCGTGCCGCCCCCGCCCGCGATGCCCCCCACCGCCCCGCCCACGCCCCAGGCTCCCCCCGTCAGTCTCAGCAAGGTGACGCTCACCAAGGCCGCCCCGACCGTCTCCCTGACCAAGCAGGGCGGCACCTCGGGCGCCATGCGCGTCAACCTCAACTGGGAGGTGCGCAAGCAGTTCTCGGGCTGGGCCAGCAAACTGGGCCGCCCCGTCGCCATGCACAACGACCTCGACCTCGACCTGTGCGCCCTCTTCGAACTCGTCGACGGCAGCAAGGGCGTCGTCCAGGCCCTCGGCAACGCCTTCGGCTCCCTGCACCAGCCGCCGTTCATCCTGCTCGACGGCGACGACCGCACCGGCGCCGTCGCCACCGGCGAGAACCTCACCATCAACCTCGACCACCAGCAGGCCTTCCGGCGGATCCTGGTCTTCGTCACCATCTACGAAGGCGCGCGCTCCTTCGCCGACCTGCACGCCACCGTCACCCTCACCCCGCAGTTCGGCGCCCCCATCGACTTCTCCCTCGACGAGTGCACCGTCCCGTCGACCGTGTGCGCGCTGGCCCTGATCACCAACACCGGCAACGACCTCGTCGTCCAGCGCGAGGCCCGCTACCTGGTGCCCGAGCGCGGGGTCAGCCCGCAGCGGACCGTCGACTACGCCTACGGCTGGGGCATGAACTGGACCCCCGGCCGCAAGTAGCTCAGCCCTCGTCGGGCACCGCCCCCGGACGTGCGTAGGTGCGGCCCTTCCAGGCCGCGCCGCGCCCCCGGTAGTGCTGCACCGCCGAGTCGACCGTCATCAGCAGATAGAGGAAGGCCGTGAACGGCAGCAGGGGAGCCTGCCACAGCGGCTGCCGGTAGTAACGGAGCATCGGCACATACGTCCCCGCCATCACCAACCACGCCACCCCGCCCGCGACCGCGGCCGCCCACTGCCCGGCGGCCGCACCCGCGACCAGCGCCACGGGCGGCACCAGATACACCAGCACCAGCCCCGCGACCGTACCGATCAACAGCAGCGGGTTGTGCCGCAGCTGCGCGTAGGCGCTGCGGGAGACCATCCGCCACAGGTCGTGCAGCCGCGGATACGGCCGCACACTGTCCACCCGGTCGGCCAGACCCAGCCAGATGTGCCCCCCGCCGCCCTTCACCGCGCGGGCGAGCGCCACGTCGTCGATCACCGCGTGCCGGATCGCCTCCGGGATCCGCGCCCGCTCGGCCGCCTCCGCGCGTAGCAGCACACAGCCGCCCGCCGCGGCGGCCGTACGCGTCCCCTTCCTGTTGATCCGGCGGAAGGGGTAGAGCTGCGCGAAGAAATAGACGAAGGCCGGGACGACCAGCCGCTCCCACACGCTCTCCACCCGCAGCCGGGCCATCTGCGACACCGCGTCGAACCCAACGGCGTCCGCCGCCGCGACAAGGCGGCGCAGACTGTCCGGCGCGTGCGCGATGTCCGCGTCCGTCAGCAGCAGGTACTCGGGGCCACGCGCGCGTGCCCGTGCGATGCCGTGGCGCACCGCCCACAGCTTGCCCGTCCAGCCCGCGGGCGGTTCACCGGGCGAGTCCACGGTCAGCGGCAGCCCGCCCCGCCGCTCGGCGAGCGCGCGCGCGAGCTCGCCGGTGCCGTCCGTACTGCCGTCGTCGACGAGGAAGACCTCGGCCCGCCCCGGATAGTCCTGGGCCAGCAGCGAGGGCAGGCTGTCGGACAGCACCGCCGCCTCGTCGCGGGCCGGGACGACCACGCACACGTGCGGCCACGTACGTGGTTCGCGCCCGGCGGGCAGCCGTACGTCCGTGCGCCAGAAGAAGCCCTGGCAGAGCAACAGCCACAGCCAGGCGGCGAGTGATCCGAGGGCGATCCACACGAAGGCGCTCACCCGCGCAGTCTGCCCCACGGGAGGGGCCGGTAAGGGGCCATCGTCTATCGTGGCCGGGTGAAGATCGCGCTGATGGACTCCGGAATCGGCTTGCTCGCGGCCACCGCCGCGGTACGACGGCTGCGGCCCGACGCCGATCTCGTGCTCTCCCTCGACCCCGACGGCATGCCCTGGGGCGTGCGCACGCTCGACGACCTCATCCAGCGTGCCACCCACGTCGCCGAGGCCGCCGCCGCCCACCGGCCCGACGCCCTGATCATCGGCTGCAACACCGCGACCGTGCACGCCCTGGCCACCCTGCGCACCCGCCTGGAGCCGGGCATCCCGGTGATCGGCACCGTCCCCGCGATCAAGCCCGCCGCGGCGGGCGGCGGTCCCGTCGCCATCTGGGCCACGCCCGCCACCACCGGCAGCACCTACCAGCGCGGGCTCATCGAGGAGTTCGCGGGCGGCGTCAGCGTCGCCGAGGTGCCCTGCTACGGGCTCGCCGAGGCCGTGGAGCACGCCGACGAGGACGCGATCAATGCCGCCGTCGCCGCGGCCGCCGCGCTCACCCCCGACGACGTGACCACCGTCGTCCTCGGCTGCACCCACTACGAACTGGTCGCCGAACGCATCCGCGCCGCTGTCCAGCGCCCCGGCAACCCCCCGCTGGTCCTGCACGGCTCCGCCGGAGCGGTCGCCGCCCAGGCGCTGCGCCGCATCGGAGAGCAGCCCGCGCCCGAGGCGGACGCCACCGGCACCCTCACGGTCCTGCTGAGCGGACGCGAGGGCAGCCTGCCCGCACCGGCCCTCGCCTACGACGAGGGCAAGCTGCTCCGGGCGGTCACCCCCGCCTCGTGACCGGGCGCCGCCCGTACCGGTCACGCTGTGCGACGAGCCGTACCGGTCACGCTGTGCGACGAGGTACCCGCACAGCGAAACATGAGTAACCTCATTGCCATGAGGGACCACCCCCACGGCGAGCACGCCCCCCACCCCGACGTCTGGACCGGGCGGGCCACCAACCGCGTCCAGTGGCTGCTGGCCCTGGCCGGGGCCGCCTGCATGGCGCTCGGCATCGAGCTGGCCGTCGACTCCGCCTGGACCTCCGGCGTCGCCCCCCTGGCGATGGCCGTCGTCGGCTGCATCGCGGCCGGCCTGCTGGTCCTGTTCGGCACCCTCGCCTTCGTGCACGTCGCGCTGAAGGTCGACACGGAGTGCCTCGAAGTGCGCTGCGGCCACATGGGTGTGCCGCGCCGCAGAATCCCGCTCTCCCACGTGGCGGGCGCCGACTTCGCCCCCCTGGTCACCCCGCGCCACTGGGGCGGCTGGGGCTACCGCTGGCGGCCCGAAAAGGGCACCGCCGTGGTGGTACGCCGCGGCGAGGGCATCGTGCTGCGCCTCTGGGACGGCCACACGTTCACGATCACCATCGACGACGCCGAGTCGGCCGTTCGGGTGATCAGGGCGCGGTTGAGTCCGGGGATGCCTGGGACTGCTTGATCTTTTGGCGGGGGGTGGGGCCGGGTCGCTGATGCTGCCGTGCGCTCAAAGGGGTCCCGGGCGGGTCCGGGCACGCCGTGCGCAGTGGGCAGGGCTTCAGTTGTCCCGGGTACGCCCGGCGTCGGCTGATCTCGCGCCGTCGGTGTGGGGTTGGCTTCCGCGGCGGAGGTGAGGGCCGGGTTGCCGGGGGCAGGGCTCGGGCACGCCCGGCGCCACCTGACCTCACGCCGTACGGCGGGGCTGGGACTCCGTGGCCGGTGTGGGGGACGGGTCGGGCAGGGGGCGGGCCGTGGCCAGGCCGGCCAGGAGGCCCGCGCCCACGGACACCGTGGTGAAGCTGAGCGCGTTTCCGACCGCTGCGATCGCCGCGAGCCCCGTCAGGGCAGCTCCGGCGGTGAGCACGACCGGGGTCGGACGCGGGGCGCGCCACAGCGCGAAGAGCACCCAGCAGAACGCCGCCGCCAGCAGCACCACCCCGACCAGGCCCTGCTCGGCGGCCTGCTGCAAGGGCGCCGAGTGCGGTTTGCCGTCGGAGAGCAGGCTGCTGCTCGCCGTCGCGCTCAGCTCGCCGAAGCGTCCCGGGCCCACGCCCAGGGCGGCGTCCCGCTCGGCCAGGCTCAGCGCGTCGTGCCAGAGGTCGATCCGTTGCCCGGTGAGCTGCCCCTCCAGCGAGGCGGCGAGTCCGTCGGGCACCGCGTTCCCGGCGACGGCCCAGGTCAGGGTGGTCACCAGGCCCGTGGCCAGGGCCAGCCCGGCGATGCCGAGCCCCCGGTGGGTCATCCGGCCCGCCGCGAGGGAGCACAGCAGCACCGCGGCACAGACGACCATGCCCGAGGTGGAGCCGAGTACAGCGGCGGTCACCGCGATACCGGCGGCCAGCAGTCGCAGCGCCAGCCGAAGGGCGGAGGCGCGGGCGGCCCATGCGGCGCAGCAGGCGGCGCCCGCGGAGAGGGTCAGCAGGGCGGCGGTGGCACCGGCGTGCCCGAGCGGCGGGACGATGGCGGGGTCCGGGCCGAGCCGGGGCAGGGTGATCGCCAGGCCGGTACCGGCGAGGGCGGCGATACAGGGCGCGGCCACCGGCAGCAGTGCTCCGCCGATACGCCCGGCCGCGTACCCGGCGGCGACGGCCAGGATCGCGAGCAGGACACCTTCGGGGCGCCCGTCGTGCACGGCCGCGGTGACCAGGGACCAGGTGGCGCAGGCACCGAGCACCACGACACCCGCCGCGTCAGAAACGTTTCGTCTCTCACCGACGTCCTGGGAACCGGCCGCAGACGTCATTCGTGTGGCACCCACCCCGACCGACCCCCGCAACCCGGCCGTCCCCCAGCGGCGACGAAACGCTCCGTCACCGGCCCTGACCGGCTCGTACGACTCTTGCTCGGCACACCGTAACGGCTGATGGACGATTTGTGGACGTGTCGGGAAGGAGCGATGCAGCACACCGAGGGCGTCACCGGCCGCCGTCACGGACCGCGCTGTCGGCGCCCAGGTCAACCGCCGTACACTCCCGGAGTGACCGTCACCGCAACCTCCGTGGACGAGTCGGACCAGGTACCACCGCTCGCGCCCGCCCCGCGCGGGGCCCGGCTCGTACGCCTGCTACCGGCTCTCTCCGCAGCCCTCCTCGGAGTGCTGCTCTACGTCAGCTTCCCGCCGCGCACCCTGTGGTGGCTCGCCCTGCCCGCCTTCGCCGGACTCGGCTGGGTGCTGCGCGGCCGGAGCTGGAAGGCGGCTCTCGGTCTCGGCTACCTGTTCGGGCTGGGCTTCCTGCTGCCGCTGCTGGTGTGGACCGGCGTGGAGGTGGGCCCCGGCCCGTGGCTCGCGCTCGTGGTCATCGAGGCGATCTTCGTCGCCCTGGTCGGCGCGGGTGTCGCCGCGGTCTCCCGGCTGCCCGGCTGGCCCCTGTGGGCCGCGGCCCTGTGGACCGCCGGAGAGGCGGCACGCGCGCGTGCGCCGTTCAACGGCTTCCCCTGGGGCAAGATCGCCTTCGGTCAGGCCGACGGTGTCTTCCTGCCGCTCGCCGCGGTCGGCGGCACCCCGGTGCTCGGCTTCGCGGTCGTCCTGTGCGGCTTCGGCCTCTGCGAGGTCGTCCGGCTCGCCGTGGAACGGCGGCGCACCCGCGCCGTCCAGCGCTCCGCCGCGGCCGTGGCCCTGCTCAGCGTCGCCGTCCCCGTCGCCGGGGCGCTCGCCGCCCGCCCGCTGGTCAGCGACAAGGCCGAGAACGGCACCGTGACCGTGGCGGTCATCCAGGGCAACGTCCCGCGCGCGGGACTGGACTTCAACGCCCAGCGCAGGGCCGTACTGGACTACCACGCGCGGGAGACCGAGCGGCTGGCCGCCGCCGTCGACGCGGGCAAGGTCGACCGGCCCGACTTCGTGCTGTGGCCGGAGAACTCCTCCGACATCGACCCCTTCGCCAATGACGACGCCCGCGACGTCATCGACCGGGCGGCCAAGGCCGTCGGCGTGCCGATCTCCGTCGGCGGCGTGGTGCAGCGGGACGGCAAGCTGCTCAACGAGCAGATCCTGTGGGACCCGGCCAAGGGCCCGCTCCAGACGTACGACAAGCGGCAGATCCAGCCCTTCGGCGAGTACCTGCCGCTGCGGACGGTGATCGGCGCGATCAACTCCGAGTGGACCTCGATGGTCCGCCAGGACTTCAGCCGGGGCGGCAAGCCGGGCGTCTTCGACATCGAGGGCGCCAAGGTCGGCCTGGCCACCTGCTACGAGGCCGCCTTCGACTGGGCGGTGCGGGACACCGTCACCGACGGCGCCCAGATGATCTCGGTGCCCAGCAACAACGCCACCTTCGGCCGCAGCGAGATGACCTACCAGCAGCTCGCCATGTCCCGGGTGCGCGCGGTCGAGCACAGCCGGACCGTCACGGTGCCGGTCACCAGCGGGGTCAGCGCGATCATCCTGCCGGACGGGTCGGTCAGCCGGAAGACCGGCATGTTCGTCGCGGACTCGCTCGTCCAGAAGGTGCCGCTGCGCTCCTCCAAGACCCCTGCCACCGAGCTCGGCATCCTGCCGGAGATGGCCCTGGTGCTCGTCGCCGCGGGCGGGCTCGGGTGGGCGATCGGGTCCGGGATGCGCAGGCGGCAGGGCGGGACGGAAGGCTGAGGGGCGAGGGCTGAGGGCTGAGGTCTGACGGCTGAGGGGCGAGGGCTGAGGGGCGAGGGCGTCCTGTGCCCGACCGGCCCTTGAGGCCGGTCTGCCCGCTCGGCCCTTCAGGCCGAGAACGTGCCCGACCGGGCCGTTAGGGTCGAGGCATGCCTACACCTGACTTCATACGTACGATCCGGGCCGCCGCCGGGCACCAGCTGTTGTGGCTGCCCGGAGTGAGCGCCGTCGTCTTCGACGACGAGGGCCGGGTCCTGCTGGGGCAGCGCGCCGACAACCAGCAGTGGGCGGTGATCTCCGGCATCCCGGACCCCGGCGAGCAGCCGGCGGCGTGCGCCGTGCGGGAGGTGTACGAGGAGACGGGCGTGCACTGCGTGCCCGAGCGGATCGTGCTGGTGCGGTCGGGCAAGGAAGTCACCTTCGACAACGGTGACATCTGCCGGTTCATGGACGTCTGCTTCCGCTGCCGTGCGGTCGGCGGCGAGGCCCGGGTCAACGACGACGAGTCGCTCCAGGTCGGCTGGTTCGCGGTGGACGCGCTGCCGCCGCTGAGCGAGACCCAGCTCTTCCGGATCAAGCAGGCACTGTCCGACGAACCCACATGGTTCGAACCTATGGGCACCGACTGAAGTATGGGTTGCGACCACATGGGGCGGGGCGGGAGCGCTGCCTAGGGTCGGGGCATGACCCCGTCCAAGGCCCTCCCGGCACCCTCCGCCCCCTCGCTCGATCTCGGTGGCCGCACCGCGCTCGTGACCGGCGCCGCCGGCGGTATCGGCCGCGCCTGCGCGCTGCGGCTCGCCGCCGCCGGGGCCAAGGTCAGAGCGGTGGACCGGGACGCCGAGGGCCTGGAACGGCTCGCGGAGCAGTGCCGCGGCCTCGCCGGCACCGTCGAGCCCCACCCCCTCGACCTCACCGACCTGGACGCCGCCGAACTGGCCGCGGCCGGCACCGATGTCCTCGTCAACAACGCCGGACTCCAGCTCGTACGACCGCTTCAGGAGTTCCCGCCGGACGTCTTCCACACGGTGCTCACCGTCATGCTGGAGGCCCCGTTCCGGCTCATCCGCGGCGCCCTGCCCCATATGTACGGCCAGGGCTGGGGCCGTATCGTCAACATCTCCTCCGTGCACGGACTGCGCGCCTCCGCCTACAAGGCGGCCTACGTCTCCGCCAAGCACGGTCTGGAGGGCCTGTCCAAGACCGCGGCCCTGGAGGGCGCCGCCCATGGCGTGACCTCGAACTGTGTGTGCCCCTCCTATGTGCGCACTCCCCTGGTCGAGAAGCAGGTGGCCGACCAGGCCCGCGCCCACGGCATTCCCGAGGACCGCGTCCTGACCGAGGTGATGCTCCAGGACAGCGCGCTCAAGCGGCTCATCGAACCGGACGAGGTCGCCGAGGCCGTCGCGTACCTGTGCGGTCCGCAGGCATCCTTTGTGACCGGCACGTCCCTCGTCCTGGACGGCGGCTGGACCGCGCACTGAACGGCCACGGACAAGAGTTGTCCACAGGGGCTGACCCGGCGGCCGTGGGATGAGGAATCCTGTGACCATGTCCAGCGATCACGCGCAGTCCGCGGAGCACGCCACCGGCCCGGTGCCGGGTGGGGGTGCCGGGACGTCGTACTCGACCGGCGGCGGCCCGCTGCCGGGCGGCGGCGCGGAGACGTCGTACTCGACCGGCCCGGTGGTGGCGAGCGGCGGCGCCGAGATGCCGTTCCTCGAACTGCTGGCCAGGGGTGCCTCCGCCGACGCCTACGAGCAGCCGGTGCTGCTCGCCCGCGCCGAGGGGCAGCCCGCCGAACGGATCGCCGCGCTGGAATCGGCCAAGCTCCTCGCCCTGCGCGTCCGCTCCGAACTGGAGGGACGGCGCAGGCGCGAGGCCGAGCTGTCCGCCCTCTTCGAGACCGCCCACGACCTGGCGGGCCTGCGCGACCTGGACTCCGTGCTCCAGGCCATCGTGCAGCGCGCCCGCTCACTGCTCGGCACCGATGTCGCCTACCTCAGCCTGAACGACCCCAAGCGCGGCGACACCTACATGCGGGTCACCGAGGGCTCGGTCGCCGCCCGCTTCCAGCAGCTCCGGCTCGGTATGGGGGAGGGGCTCGGCGGCCTCGTCGCCCAGACCGCCCGCCCCTACGTCACCGACGACTACTTCAAGGACGACCGGTTCCGGCACACCGCGAGCATCGACTCCGGGGTGCGCGACGAGGGGCTGGTGGCGATCTGCGGGGTGCCGCTGATGCTCGGCCACACCGTCATCGGGGTGCTGTTCGCGGCGGACCGGCGGGCCCGGGTCTTCGAGCGGGAGCAGATCGCCCTGCTGGGCTCCTTCGCCGCCCTGGCCGCGGCCGCCATCGACACCGCCAACCTCCTCACCGAGACCCGCTCGGCCCTCGCCGACCTGGAGCGCGCCAACGAGATCATCGGGGACCGCAGCGGGGTCATCGAGCGCGCCTCCGACGTCCACGACCGGCTCGCCGAACTGGTGCTGCGCGGCGGCGGGGTGCATGACGTGGCCGCCGCGGTCTCCGAAGTCCTCGACGGCACCGTCGAGTTCACCGAGACCGCCCCCACCGACGCACTGGAGACCTCCCGCGCGGAGGGCCACGCCGTACGGCACCAGGACGACTGGATCGCAGCCGTGGCCGCGGGCGGCGAACTCCTCGGTGCGCTGGTCCTCCACGGCCACCCCGGCCTCGACCCCGTCGACCAACGCACCCTGGAACGCGCCGCGATGGTCACCTCACTTCTCCTGCTCGCCCGGCGCTCGGCCGCGGAGGCCGAACAGCGGGTCCGCGGCGAACTCCTCGACGACCTCCTCAACGGCCGCGACCGCGACCCCCGCCTGCTGCGCGAGCGCGCCGCACGACTCGACGCGGACCTCGACGCCACCCATGTGGTGCTCGCCGCCCGCCTCGACAGCCAGGCCGCGGGCGCCGACGAGGAGGCCGCCGCCCGCCGCCGCCTGTGGTCCCGCCGCCTCCCACCTCGCCGCGACCCGGCACGGCCTGGCCGCCGCGCGGGACGGCGGCACGGTCCTGCTGCTGCCCCTGAAGCCCGGCGACTCCGCCACCGCCGTGGCCCGCCGCACCGCCCACCACCTGGGCTCGGCCGTCCACGAACCGGTCACCGTGGGCGCCTCCGCCCCGGTCGAGAACCTGGCCACCCGCCCCGAGACCGTGGCCGCCGCCTACGAGGAGGGCCGCCGCTGCCTGGACGCCCTGCGCCTGTTCGGACGTCGCGGCGACGGCGCGGCGGCGGAGGACTTCGGCTTCGTAGGGCTCCTGCTGGCCGGAGACCGCGACATCACCGGCTTCGTCGACCGCACCATCGGCCCGGTCGTCGACTACGACGCCCGCCGCGGCACCGACCTGGTACGCACGCTGGACGCCTACTTCGCCAGCGGCATGAGCCCCGCCCGCACCAAGGACGACCTGCACGTCCACGTGAACACCGTCGCCCAGCGCCTGGAACGCGTAGGCCGGTTGCTGGGCGAGGACTGGCAGAGCCCGGAGCGGGTGCTGCAGATCCAACTGGCCCTGAGGCTGCACCGTTTGACCGGATAGACGACCTAGAGGATGAGCAGCCCCGACCGGGCATCCCGGCCGGGGACTGACGGGTGGAGGCGGCGTCAGTGGACCGAAGCCGGATCCGGCACGTCCTGCTCGACGGGCGCGGCACCGATCTGCGCGAGGTCCCGGTGCCGGGTCTCACGGGCGGCGAGGATGGCCACCAGCGTGATGGCCACGGCGGCGAGCAGGTAGAGCGAAATGAGCGTCGACCCACCGGACTCGGCCAGCAGCGCGGTGGCGATGAGCGGCGCCGGGGCGCCGGCCGCCACGGAGGCGAACTGCGCGCCGATGGAGGCGCCGGAGTAGCGCATCCGCGTCGCGAACATCTCGGAGAAGAAGGCGGCCTGGGGTGCGTACATCGCACCGTGGAAGACCAGACCGACGGTCACCGCGAGGATGAGCATCCCGAAACTCTCGGTGTCGACGAGGACGAAGAAGGGGAACGCCCAAGCTCCCATCCCAAGGGCGCCGATGAGATAGACAGGACGCCGCCCCCACACATCGGACAGCGCACCCCAGCCCGGGATCACGGCGAAGTGAATGGCGGAGGCGATAAGAACCGCGTTGAGGGCGGTCTGCTTCTCCAAACCGGTGTGCTCGACGGCGTAGACGAGAATGAAGGCCGTGATCACGTAGTACGAGATGTTCTCGGCCATCCGCGCCCCCATTGCGATGAGCACGTCCTTCCAGTGGTGCCGCAGCACGGCGACGAGCGGCATCTTCTCCGCGACCTGCTCGGCCTTGCGCGCCTCGGCCTGCGCCAACGCGGCCTTGAACACGGGCGATTCGTCGACGGACAGCCGGATCCACAGCCCGACGATCACCAGCACGCCGGAGAGCAGGAAGGGAATCCGCCACCCCCAGGACTCGAAGGCGGCCTCACTCTGCAGCGCGGTGAGCGCGGCCAGCACACCGGTGGCGAGCAACTGCCCCGCCGGCGCCCCGGTCTGCGGCCAGGAGGCCCAGAAACCACGCCGCTTGGCATCCCCGTGCTCGGACACGAGAAGCACGGCGCCTCCCCACTCACCACCGAGGGCGAACCCCTGGACCAGCCGCAGCACGGTCAGCAGCACCGGAGCGGCGGTGCCGATGGTGGCGTGGGTGGGCAGCAACCCGATGGCGAAGGTCGCACCGCCCATCATCAACAGACTGAGCACCAGCAGCTTCTTGCGCCCCAGCCGGTCACCGTAGTGCCCGAACACCAGCGCACCGATGGGCCGCGCGGCGAACCCGACGGCGTAGGTGAGGAACGAGAGCAGGGTGCCGACGAGCGGGTCCGAGTCCGGAAAGAAGAGGGTGTTGAACACCAGCGCCGCCGCGGCGCCGTAGAGGAAGAAGTCGTACCACTCGATCGTCGTCCCGATGAGGCTGGCGGCGACGATGCGCTTCAGGTTGCCGGGGGGTGGGGGAGCGGTTGCTGCGGAGGCCATGTGCGCCACTTCCTCGTGTGCGGTGGGGACGGGTACGTGTCGGCACACCGTAGGAAGCGCCAGGTCGGGGGCACATGTGGTGGGGCTACATAGTTTGGGGGGTGGGGGTGCGTGGGGGCACCATGCCGCCCCTGTCTTCACCGGCTGCTCCCGTCAACGCACAGCCGCCGGACACCCGCACAGCCGCCGGACACCCGTACAGGCGTCCGGCGGCTGTCACTCACCCGCTGGGTGTCACCACGGTGTCACCACGTGCCCGGCTCCGCGTACCAGGAGCGCTGGGGGTTGTCGAACGTGCCGTCCTCCTTCGCGGGGAAGGTGAACGCGCGGGTGGCCCCGATCGCGTAGTTGTACATGATCAGGATGTCGGCCCGGCCGTCGCCGTCGGCGTCGCCGGAGACCGGCATCCCCGAACTGCTGGCGTACCAGTTCTCCGGCTGGGACTTGTAGCCCGCCAGGGGCGCGCCGAAGCCGCCGTCCGCCCGCGCCGGGAAGGTGTGCAGCGAGGTCACACCGTTGTCGTGCCGGTACATGACCGCGGCGTCGGTGCGCTTGTCACCGTTGTAGTCGCCGCTGGTCAGCTCGACGCGGTCGCGCTCCCAGGTGCCCGGTTCCACGTTCCACGACTTGGACGGCTTGTCCAGCGTTCCGTCCGGCTTGGCGACGAACGTCCACAGGGCCGCGGCGCCGGTGCTGTAACCGTAGAACGCGATCAGGTCGGCCCGGCCGTCGCCGTTGGAGTCGCCCATCGTGTAGTGGGCGTTCTTGGCCCACCAGTTGCCGTCCCCGGAGTTGTAGCCGCGCACCGGGTTCTCGAACCCGCCGTCGGCCCGGCCGAGGAACTTGTGCAGGCCCATCTGGCCGTCGTCGTAGTCGTAGACGGCCGTCATGTCGGCCCGGCCGTCGCCGTTGACGTCACCGGCCTGGACCGAGATCACCCGTTCCATGTACCAGCTCTTCGGCGGCATGACGGCGCTCTTGATCGGCTTGAAGCCGCCGTCCTGCTGCGTGACGAACGTCCACATGGCGACCGACCCGTCGGCGTAGCCGTAGAACGCGACGACGTCGGTCAGCTTGTCGCCGTTGACGTCCCCGGCTGCCCACTTGGCGCGGCCCGCGTCGAAGCTGCCCCGGTTGCTCGTCCAGACCTCCTTGGGCGGGCGCACACCTCCGTCGGGCTCGGCGGTCAGGACGTGGATGCCGGTCGACGCGTTGCCGTAGTCGTAGACCGTGATCATGTCGGTACGGCCGTCGCCGTTCACATCACCGGCGAGGTCCGTACGCAGGTGCGCGGTGCGGTCGTCCGGCTTGTGCTCGGTGGTCGTGCCGCTCGTGCGGTTCCAGCGGACGTAGCCGTTCTCGAAGTCGGTCCGGATACCGCCGGTCACCTGATACTCGCCGGACGTGGGGAAGCCCAGCCAGCTGTTCTCCGACTTCAGCTCGGTCCACTTGCGCATGATGGCGTTGTGGACCGGCCAGGCGCCGGTCGCCTTGCTCCAGTAGATCGCCGTGCTGTGCGTCTCCTCGTCCCGGAACCGGAACCGCTGGAACAGGCCCGCCTTGGGCGTGGTGGCCTTCTCGGCGGCGATCGGGTAGCCGACGCGCTGCGGACCGCCCAGCGCGAGGTACCGGCTGTAGATGGCGCCCTGCACCTCGTGGGCGCCGGTGTCGGAGGAGTAGTAGATGGCGCTGCCCTTGCCGGCCTTGCTGAAGGTGCTGAACCAGCCGATGCCGTCGCTGGTGCGGCGCTCGCCGGAGGTCGGGTAGCCGAGGCTGCCGCCCTCGCGGCCCAGTGCGGTCCACTTGGTCCAGATCGCGCCGCGCACCTCCCATGCGCCGGTGTCCGGACTCCAGTAGATGGAGCGGTTGTTGGCGGTGGTGCCGGGCGCCTGGAAGTGGGTGTACCGGCCGACCTTGTCGGGCGCGGTGACCACGTCGGTGTTCGGGTAGCCGAAGCCCGAAGGGCCGCCCAGCGCCTTGTACTTGGCGAGGATCGGTCCGCACAGGGTGCGCTTGCCGGTGGCCTTCGACTCGAAGGTCTCACAGGTGCCCCACGGCGTGCCGCCGGTGACCAGCGGACGGGCCGGGCCGAAGGCGGAGCCGTCGGTGAGCGCGCGGCCGGGGAACTCGACCGTCTTGCCCTCGCCGTCCCGGGACCACAGGTCCGGGAAGCCGTCGCCCTCGAAGTCGCCGTTGGTGCCGATGTGCGGGTGGGCGGCGCGGGTGAAGCCGCTGCCGATGGACGTGGCGCGCGGCGCGGGGTCCGCGTACACGCTCAGGTCGGCCGCGGTGATGTCGTCCTGCACCGGGTTCTTGCGGCTCGTGTACTGGTGGATCCTGCCGCTGTTGACGTCCCGCGCCCACAGCTCGGGCAGGCCGTCCTTGTTGAGGTCGCCGGGGGCGAGCAGCGTCATGTTCTGCCAGTCGGCGTTGCCGAGCGAGACCGGCTCGACCTCGTCGATGAGCGGGCTGCCCTGGCTGCCCAGGTAGAGCCACAGCTCGGCGCCCGCCTTGACCAGCAGGTCGGGGGCGTCGTCGGCGTCGACCTTGCCGTCGGCGTTGTCGTCGTTGACGCTGCCGACGGACAGCACCTGGTCGGCGTTGCTCCAGTGGTTGGCGTCCTCGACGGCGACCTCCAGCGGCCAGCGTCCGGTGTCCTCGCCGCCCAGCTCGCCGTCACCGCGGTTGGTGTAGACCCACAGTTCCTTGATCCCGGGGTCCTCCAGGCCCGGCCGCAGCGCGACGAGGTCCTCGTAGTAGTCCTCGTTCCAGCTGCCGCGGTGCGTGGTCACGGTGTCGCCGAAGGACTCCTCGTCGGCGCGGCGGCCGACGCCGAACTTTCCGTTGCCCTGGCCGGGATGGATCCACAGGGCGCCGTCGCCGGGGTCCACGGTCCACAGGTCGACGGTGGTGTCGCCGTTGAGGTCACCGGGCTCGTCCCGCTGCGGGGCGCGCGTCGGGTAGAACAGGTACGTCCTGAGGTCGGACCGGTTGCCCGCCGCGTCCAGGCTGCGGACGTACAGGTACTGCGGACCGGCGTTGAGCGGGGTGTAGGTCACCGGTTCCTTGGCCGGGCCGCCGGGCTTGGTGGCGTCGACGAACTTCTCCCGGGTGTCGGAGTCGGTCCACCACACGTACCGGGTGACGTCGTTCACACCCTCCGCGGTGAAGAGGAACTTGCCCGCCGTGCGCGCCGGGTTGCCGTCCTTCTCCGGCGGGAACTCGGCCGAGGTCACACCGGGGAGCTTCGCGGGACGCGTCTTGTCGTAGGTGAAGCTGCACCGGCCGGCCCAGGGGCCGTTGGCGGAGCCGTCACTGGCCCTGACGTCCCACCAGTATGTGCCGGAGGCCAGGTTCTTGGTGGGGATGCGCAGGCTCGCGACCGAGCCGCGACTGGCCTTGACCTTGGCCGTGGTGGGGGAGTCGTCGCCCTTCGGCGCGTAGTGGAACTCCGCCACCAGGTTGTTGTCCTCGGCGTCGTTCACCTTCGCACGCAGAGTGACGTAGTCCGTGGTGCCGAACGTGCCGCCCGTGCAGGGCACGGAGGGGTCGGTGGACCGTCCGCTCGGCTTGGCCGGAACCGTGTTCAGGTACGTCGACACACGCACCGAGTTCGGGTCGAACTTCCGCCAGGAGACGTCGATTTCCGAACTTTTCGCGGACATGACGAAAGCCCACGAACCCCACTTCTCCTTGGCCGCCTTGCTGATCGCGTCGGTCACGTCGAATTCGACGAGACCGGCCTTGTCCGCGGGGCAGTTGCGGCCGCCGAATGATTCACCGGAGGAGTCCACCAGGGCGCCCCACTTGGGCTGCCTGTTCCAAGTGATGTTGGTGGGAAGGGTCTTGCCGATCGTGCGCACCTGAACGGCGCCCGACTTGCAGGACCAGGAACCGGCGTGGGTCTGCTTGATCCGCAGGGTCGAGCGGATGATCTGCTTGCCCCAGGTGTTGGACGTGGAGACCCGGAAGTAGCTGTTGGCCCGGACCGTCCCGCCGCGCTGGGTGTCGTTGGCGACACCGACCCGCGCGAAGTCGGAGATCGTGCCGCCGTTCCAGTAGACGGTGTCGTCGGAGTTGGGGTAGGCCGTGTGCTTGTACGCGATGGACCAGGCGTTCTTCCAGGCGTCCTTCGCCCACACGGGGTCGATGACGACCGGGAACACGGTCTTCGGGTCCTTCAGGAGCCGCAGGTCCGGGCGCAGGGTCAGCTTGCGCTTCGTCAGCTCGACGCCGATGCCCGCCTGCCGGGAGCCCTCCGTGGCGCCGTCCAGGGTCTCGGCGAGGGGGCGCGGCGCGGCCGCGGACCTGGCTGCCGAGCGTGCCTTGGAGGACTTCGTCGCCGCGGCCTTGGGCGCACCGGCGGCCGACTCCTCCGAGCCCGCCGAGTCCCACATCCTCGGCTGCGGCGCCGAGAAGACGGTCGTCCCGGTCGGGTCAACCGCCTCCAGCCGCCCGTCCGGCCCGGACTTCAGATCCAGGCCCTTGCTGGAGTGGCCGAAGGTGACCGCGTCCAGCGCCGGGTTCTTCGCGGCCTCGGCGGTCTTCACCACAAGCGCATGGGAGAAGGACTCCACGTCGGCGGTGGCCGTGAGGTCGACGCCGGGCAGCACCTCGGGGTACGTGGCCGTGGAGCCCTTGACGACCGGCTCGGGCAGCTTGCCCGGCCAGGTCAGGGAGATCTCCCTGCCGTCGCGGACCATGGTGGCGAAGGCCCCGTCACCGCCGCCGGAGAACGACACCGACAGGCCGCTGGCCGCGGGTGCGACCCTGCCGTCGTCGGTCTTCGACAGCCGCGTGTCCACGGGGACGAGCCTGCCGCCCTGGCGCACCCGCACCGGGATCAGCGCGCGCTCCACGGTGAAGGTGCCGTCGGGGTTGGCGTAGGTCTCGTCCGTCTCGGTGCGCGCGGACACGATCTCGACGCGCCGCTTTTCCTCGGCCGCCTTCTCGACGGCCGCCTCGGTCTCCTTGCGCTGCTTTTCGGCGAGGGTGTCGCCCTTGCTTTCCGAGGCCTTCGCGGAGGTTTTCTCCGATGCCGCCGAGGCCATCGGTGCAAGCGTCAGCATTCCCGCTGAAAGGGATATCAGCAATGCTGCTGAAACAGCTTTCCCGAATGTTCCCCCGGGGCCGTTCACCGGCCCTCTCGGTCTGTTTCTCATACGGTTTTCAACCGCCCGTTTCCTTGCGGTGCGTTGGTCGATGTGCGCGGGCGGCGCGCAGGCTTCCGGTACGAGGTATTCCGTTTTCCCCCGGCCCCCGAGCTTCGTCACCGAACGTGACGAAGGTGGGATGCGCGCCCCCGCCGAGCTTTCTAGCAGGCCCGATGGCATGAATGCGACCCGGCCCCGGGGTGGGGTACCGGGGTGAGGATGGCCGATACCGGGTGGTAGCTTTCGCCTCGACTGTTTTCACGGGGGATCAAAACTGGGGAATTCTCTATGCCAAAACGTAGTGGGCACAGCCATGCCCGCAGACGTATACGCACGGCGATGCGCTGGTCACTTCCAGCACTCGCCGCATCGCTTCTGCTGACCGGCCTACCGGCCCTCGCCCCCGACGCCCGCGCGGCCGGCGGCGACCTGCCCGAATTGCAGAAGCTCGTCGATGTGCCCGGCAAACCGGCCGGGAAGAAGTCCGGGCTGAACCCGGTACCGAGGCGGACCTGGACCAAGTCCCCCTCGGTCACCTGGCCCAAGGCCGACACGGCCGAGGTCCGGCTCACCGCCGACGGCAAGGCCGCCCCGCGCGTCCGGGCCGGAAAGCTGCCGGTCCGCCTGTCCGCGGCCCCTGGCAAGGGCAAGGCCGCCGAACGGGCCGTCACCGCCGAGGTCGAGGTCGCCGACCGCGCCACCACCGACAAGGCCGGCATCGACGGCGTCCTGCTCGCCGTGCGCCGCGACGACCGCGCACAGGACACCGCGAAGGTCCGCGTCGAGCTCGACTACAAGGGCTTCCGCAACGCCTACGGCGGCGACTGGGGCTCCCGACTGCGGTTCACCGCACTGCCCGCCTGCGCGCTGACCACCCCGCAGAAGGCCGAGTGCCGTACCCGTACGCCCGTCGCCACCACCAACGACCCGGCCAAGGGCACCCTGACGGCCACCGTCCCGGCGCCCCCGGCCAAGGCGTCCGGCGCCGCCAAGCGCGGCACGCGGGCCGCCGCCGGGGCCACCGTGCTCGCCGCTGCCGCCGCACCCAACGGCGCGTCCGGCGACTACCGCGCCACCTCCCTCAGCCCCTCCGGCTCCTGGCAGGCAGGAGGCTCCTCGGGCGACTTCACCTGGTCGTACCCGATGGACATCCCCTCCTCGATGGGCGGCCCCGGCCCGATGCTCGGGCTGAGCTACTCCTCCGCCAGTGTCGACGGCCGCTCCTCGGCCTCCTCGCAGCAGAGCAGCTGGGTCGGCGACGGCTGGGACACGGGCGCCAACTTCATTGAGCGCCAGTACGTGCCCTGCTCCAACGACCGCAAGGAGGGCTCGGGTTACAACAACCCCAAGCACCCCACCGGTGACCTCTGCCAGGGCCCGCCCGTCGTCACCCTGTCGCTGAACGGCAGCTCCACCCAGCTCGTCCTCGACGACAAGACCAAGAAGTGGGTGCCTGTCGGCGACGACGGCTCCCGTGTCGAACTCCTCAAGGGCGCCGCCAACGGCGACAAGGAGAAGGAGTACTGGCGCGTCACCAACGAAGAGGGCGTGCAGTACTACTTCGGCATGGACCGGCTGCCCGGCTGGGCGTCCGGAAAGCCGGAGACCAACTCCGCCTGGTCCGTGCCGGTGTACGGCAACCACAGCGGTGAACCCTGCCACAAGGCCGCCTACGCCGACTCCGTCTGCGACCAGGTCTACCGCTGGAACCTCGACTACGTCGTGGACCTGCGCGGCAACGCGATGACGTACTGGTACGACAAGGAGCGCAACCACTACGGCTCCAACGTCACCCGCGAGGGCAAGTCCACCAACCGCGCCTACGACCGCGGCGGTTGGCTCAAGCGGATCTCCTACGGCCTGCGCAGCGACGCCCTGTTCGCCGACGCCCCGGCCCAGGTGGTCTTCGATGTCGCCGAACGCTGCGTCAAGACCACCTCGTTCGACTGCGCGGAGAGCAAGCTGACCTCCGAGGCCAAGTGGGAGGTCACCCGCAACTGGCCGGACGTGCCCGCCGACCAGCTCTGCGCCGCGGGCAAGGAGTGCAAGGACCGCTACGCGCCCACGTTCTTCACCCGCAAGCGCCTGACCTCCATCACCACGGAGATCCTCAAGGACGGCAAGCACCAGCCGGTCGACACCTGGGCCTTCACGCAGGACTTCAAGTCCACCGGTGACGGCGGCGTCGCCGGGGACTACCCGCTCTGGCTCAGTGCCATCCGGCACACCGGCAAGAACGGCACGCCGATCTCCCTGCCCCCGGTGACCTTCCAGGGCAAGCAGCTGCCCAACCGCGTCGACAACGACAGCGACGGCAACCCGCCGTTCCTGCGCTGGCGCGTGGAGACCATCCAGACCGAGACGGGCGCCCGCATCGCGGTCGAGTACGCCAAGCCGGAGTGCTCCACCGAGACCAGCCCCAAGAAGCTCCCGGACGCGCCGCACACCAACACCATGCGGTGCTACCCGGTCGTCAACGAGGTCCCCGACCCCACCGACGAAACCGGCCTGAAGAAGAAGTACTTCACCGACTGGTTCCACAAGCACCGCGTCGACGAGGTCCGCGAGGAGGACAAGAACGGAACCTCGCCGACGAAGGTCACCACGTTCAAGTATCTCGGCGACCCGGCCTGGGCCTACGACGACGACAGCGAACTGCTCAGCGAGAAGGCCCGTACCTGGTCGCAGTGGCGCGGTTACGAGAAGGTCCGCACCCTCGTCGGCACCGCCCCGGACAAGCGCTCCCAGGTGGAGACCGTCTACTTCCGCGGCATGGACGGCGACAAGCTGCCCAGCGGCAAGCGCGAGGTGAAGATCAAGGACAGCGAGGGCGGAACGGTCGACGACCACGAGCTCTACGCCGGCCAGATCCGCGAATCGCTGTACTACGACGGTGAGGGCGGCCCCCTCCAGTCCGCCACCCTCTACACCCCGTGGGTCCGCGGCCCCACCGCCACCCGCAAGCGTGACGAGGGAGCCGAGCCGCTCCAGGCGTTCATGGCCGGCACCGCGAAGGTCGCCTCCCGCACCGTCCTGTCGGGCGACCGCGGCCAGCGCCGCACCGCCGTCGAGCACGCCTACGACAGCCGGGGCCGCCTGGAACACACCACGGACCAGGGCGACTTGAGCAAGACCGGCGACGAGACGTGCACCCGCTACGAGTACGTCAACGACGCGGCCAAGCACGTGTACACCCCGCAGAAGCGGGTGGAGACCCTGACCAAGGCGTGCGACGCCAAGGACATCGCCCGCCCGGCGGACGTCGGCAGCGACAAGGTGATGCACTACGACGCCGACTACAACGTCACCAAGGTCGAGTCGCTCTCCGACTACAAGGACGGCAAACCGGTCTACCGCGTCGACGGTTCGTCCACGTTCGACAAGTACGGGCGCGTCACGTCCGTGACCGACCACGAGGGCAACACCACGCGCACCGCGTACACGCCCGCGACCGGCACCCTGCCGGTCAAGACGGTGGTCACCAACCCCAAGGGACACACCGACACCACCGAACTCGACCCCGCCCGCGGCCTGGCCCTGGCCAAGGAGGACACCAACAAGCGCCGCCAGGTGCTGGAGTACGACGCGCTCGGCCGGCTCGTGAAGACCTGGTCGCCCGACCGCGACCCTGCCACCCAGACCCCGGACGCCGAGTTCAGCTACACCGTCACCCCGGACGGTCCTGTCGTCATCACCACCAAGAAGCTCCTCGAACGGGGCGACTACGTGGTGACGTACGACATCTACGACGGCGCCCTGCGCCTGCGCCAGACCCAGCAGCCCGCGCTCGACGGCGGCCGGGTCATCACCGACACCTTCTACGACAGCCGCGGGCTGGTCTGGAAGGAGAACGGGGCCCACTTCAACTCCCTGGACCCCGAACCGAAGTTGTGGACCTCGGACGACAACAAGGTCCCGGCCTCCACCCGCACCGAGTACGACGGCCAGGGCCGCCCGGTCGCCACCATCGCCCGCAAGTTCGGCGAGGAGACCTGGCGCACCACCACCTCCTACGGCGGTGACTGGGTCGCGGTGGACCCACCCAAGGGCGAGACGCCGACGATGTCCCTGGTCGACGCCCAGGGCCGCAAGACGGAGCTGCGCCAGTTCAAGGGCGAGGGCCCGTCGGGTGCTTACGACCGTACGCGGTACACGTACGAGCGGCGCGGCATGCTGGAGTCCGTCACGGACCAGGCCGGCAACGTCTGGTCGTACAAGTACGACCTGCGCGGGCGTGTGTACGAGTCGAAGGATCCCGACAAGGGGACCACGAAGTCCACGTACGACAAGGGCGACCGTCTCCTGACGACGACCGACGGCCGCGACCCGGCGAAGACCATCGCGTACGAGTACGACACCCTCGGCCGGGTCACCGGGACGTACGAGGGCTCGCTCAAGGGCCGCAAGCTCACCGAGCAGACCTACGACAGCCTCCCGGGCGCACTCGGCATGCCGGTCTCCACGACCCGCTTCGTCGACGGCAACGCCTACAAGCAGGAGGTCACGGGCTACGACAAGGAGTACCGTCCGCTCGGCTCGAAGATCACCATCCCCGCCTCCGAGGGCAAGCTCGCCGGCACGTACGAGTACTCCAGCACGTACACCAAGACCACCGGCATGCCCCAGACAATGACGCAGCCCGCGGTCGCCGGTCTGCCCAAGGAGCGGACGTCGGTCGGCTACAACGGCCTCGACATGGTCACCACCATGGCCGTGGCCGGGAAGACGTTCGTGGCCGGTACGGAGTACACGCCGCTCGGCGACGTGGTCCGCACCCGGGTCGGCCCGGCGGGCAAACAGCTCATCACGAGCCGCGAGTTCGACGAGCAGACCCGCCGCCCGCTGCGCACGGTCTTCGACCAGGAGGTCGGCACCACGGGCACGGCCCGGATCAGCGACATCCGCACGGCGTACGACCAGGCCGGCAACATCCTGAAGATCACGGACGCCCAGGGCCCCAACCCGACGGCGGCCACGACCGACACACAGTGCTTCGCCTACGACTACCTTCGCCGGATGACGGAGGCCTGGACGTCGGCCAAGGCCGGTGAGTGCACCAGTCTCACGGGCAGCCCCGCGGCCAAGCCGGAGGTCGGCGGCCCCAACCCGTACTGGACGTCGTACACGTTCGACGCGGCCGGCAACCGCAGGACGGAGGTCAAGCACGACGTCACCGGTGACACCACCAAGGACGTCACCCGCGACTACGAGTACGCCGAGGGCGGCACCACCACCAGCAAGCTCATGAAGGTCCGCACCAAGGGACCCGAGGGCGAGCGCGAGGACACCTTCGGCTACGACAAGGTCGGCAACACGACCACCCGCACGGTCATGGGCACCACCCAGGACCTGGAGTGGGACGTCGAGGGCCACCTGGAGCGGGTGACCGAGGGCTCCGGCGACAAGGCGAAGAAGACCGAGTACGTCTACGACGCGGGCGGCAACCGCCTGATCCGCCGCGACCCCAACGGCACGACCCTGTACCTGCCGGGTACGGAGGTACGGCTCGACAAGTCCGGCAACATCGTCAAGGGCACGCGCTACTACCAGCACCCGGCCGGGCCGGCGATGGTGCGCACCGCCGAGGGCGGCAAGGTCACCACGACGTACCTGCTGTCCGATCACAACGGCACGGCGACGATGGCTGTCGACTCCGCCTCGGGTGCGGTGACGCGGCGCGCGTTCATGCCGTTCGGCGAGCCGCGCGGCAAGAAGCCGTCGATGTGGCCGGACGAGAAGGGCTTCGTCGGCGGAACGACGGACGAGTCCACCGGACTCACCCACCTCGGCGCACGGGAGTACGACCCGGCGATCGGACGGTTCATCTCGGTCGACCCGGTGATGGACATGGCCGAGTCGCAGACGATGAACCCGTACGCGTACGCCAACAACAGCCCGGTCACCTTCAGCGACCCGTCGGGGCAGTTCTGGGGGATCCCCCAGCTGATCCACGCGGCCATCAAGCTGTACAAGAAGGCCTACGCCGCACTGACCGGCGGCACGCCTCCGGCCCCGTCCAAGCCGGTGCCCAGCGTCAGCAAGAAGGACGTCGAGCGGGCCAGGTGGCTGAAGAAGCAGTCCAAGATGGACATGGTCATGCATGTGGCCAAGGAGGCGGTCAAGGAGGCCAGCGGCTACAACGACATCGTCGACTGCCTCAACGGAGCCCTGGGCACCTGCGCCATGATCGCCGCGGAGGCCGCGATCCCGTTCGCGGGTAAGGCCAAGCGCCTGCTCAAGGCACTGGAGAAGGCCTGGAGCGCCTACCGCAAGTGGGGGGAAGAGGTCCGCTGGGCCACGGGCATCATCAAGCGGGCCGATGCCGACGCGAAGGCCATGGCCAAGTACACGGAGGACATGGCCGATTGGAAGAAACAGGCTGACGCGGCCAAGGCGGCGAAGAAGGCGAAAGCCGAGGAAGCCGAAGCCACAGCCGCCAAGAAGGCCGACAGCAACGGTGACGGCGGCGGGGGAGACGGCACACAGTCCGGCTCCGGCGCCGGTGAGTCCTGCCGGGTCAACAGCTTCACGCCCGAGACCAAGGTCCTGATGGCCGATGGGACCACCAAGCCCATCAAGGACGTGAAGCCCGGCGACAAGGTGGTGGCCAAGGACCCGGAGACCGGCAAGACCGCGGTCAAGAAGGTCACGGCCCAGATCATCGGCAAGGGCAAGAAGAACCTCGTCGAGGTCACCATCGACACCGACGGCAAGAAGGGCGCCAAGACCGCCAAGGCAACGGCCACGGACGGCCACCCGTTCTGGGTGCCGGAGCTGCGTGAGTGGGTCAAGGCCACGGACCTGAAGTCCGGCGACTGGCTGGAGACCGGGTCGGGCAGCCGCGTCCAGGTCACGGCGGTCAAGCGGTGGACGCAGCAGGCCACGGTCTACAACCTGACCGTTGCGGACATCCACACCTACTACGTGGTGACGGGGTCGACCACGGCCCTGGTGCACAACTGCGGTGTCGAGGTATCGAAGTCCGAGAACAGCATCACGATCAGCCACGAGGCGTCGGGAAGCGGTGTCATCGCCGACCTCGACGCCAAGGGGAACCTGACGCTCATGATGGACAATTTCCCTGATCGGGGATCCCCGCTGCGCGGCAAGCAGATGTTCGCGGACGTGATGGAGCACTTCGGTGACCGGGTGCAGTCGATTCAGGGCTACTGGCGCTATGGCGACAACCTGGGCGCTTTCAACAAGGCCGTTGCTGAAGGCATGAGTATGAGAGCGGCCGCGCGGGACACCTGGACCGGCAAGCGCGCCGCCGAGTTCGGATTCACTCGGGTGAAGATATTGCAGGCAGACGAAGGCGTCGACGGATTCACTGTTGTCTCGGCGCTGTTCAGGCGGGAGTAGTGTCAATGAGCAATGACCGCAAGGCTTTCCTGATCGAGGCGAAGGAACAGGGGTGCCCGGCTCTGTCGGCGGTCCGCCAAGTGCGGGACGACGGTCTGTGGGAAGCCGGGAAGGAGTTCAACGTCGCTGTCGACTTGAAGGCCGTGTACGGACTGACTCCCCACCAGCTCCATGACGTGGTCGCCTGGCTGAGGGGTATCGCTTCGGACGAGGAACTCGAAAACTCGCTCCGCGGCTGATCGAGTGGCCCTCCTGAGACGAACCTTGGAACCAGGGACGTCTCAGCAGGGCCACACCTGTGACATCGAGGCAGTCGCCGAGGAGTTGAGCTCAGGGCCTTTGCCCCCACGCCAACACCATCCCCGGTGCGAGTTCGGCGAGGACGGGGGAGGAGAGGTAGGCGAGGGCCTCATCGACTGTCGTACCGTCCACCCTCCCCGTCGCCTCCAACTCCGGGCGCATCCGCCGCCAGGTCTGCGACCAGAACCGGGCCAGCGGGCCGTCCGGGACCAGGGGAGGGCAGTACAGCTCGGCGCCCACGTCCGCCAGGCCCTCCTTCCGCAGGAGGTGTGGGTATGTCGGGACGGCGGAGATGTCCGTGCCGATCGTCGTGCGCAGGGCCTCCCACATGGCGTCCATCGTGCGGCGATAGGGGGAGTGGGAATCCTGGGGGTTCGGCAGTTCCACCGCGTCGCCCAGGAGGATTCGGCCGCCGGGGTTCAGGCGGCTCGCCAACCGCGCCAGCACCCGGCGCCGTTCGGGCAGGTGCATGAGTACGAACCGGGCGTGGATCAGGTCGAAGGTGCCCAGGTCCAGCGACTCGTCGGTCACGTCCGCCGTGACCACACGAAGGCCCTGCTCCGGCGCTTCGCCCAGCGCGCTCGTGTCCCGGTCCAGTGCCACCACCTCACGCGCACCCGCCTCCCGCAGCAGCCACCGTGCCACGGTCCCGGTACCCGCCCCCACCTCCAGGCAGTGCGTGCCCGGACCCACGCCCAGGGCGCGCAGCCGGTGCGTCGTCACCGGGTCGTAGATCACGGCGGCGTCGTCGATCCGCTCCGCCTCACGCGGGTGCCCGGCGTCGAACAGGGCCTCGCCGTAGTGACCGGCGCCTTCGTGAGCTGCGGGATCCGTCGAGTTCATGGTCCGACGTTAGGTCGTGCCCGCACAGTCTCGCCTGCCGCCCGAGGCGCGGGACAACCTCTCGGACCGGCGCAGGGCCGCTTCAGCGACCTTCCCCGGTCCGAACGGGTGGATTCGCCTGAACGAGTGCGGGGAGGGGCCCCGGGCCAGGTACTCGAAGGGTGATGCGGCCCACCGATGTCGCACTGACCCGGAAGGTGCCGCGCCGTGCGCCGAACCCCCTCCCGCCGCCTGTCCGCCGTAGCCCTGCTCGTCACTGCCGCGCTGACCCCCGTGACGGTGACGCCCGCAGCCGCGGGGCCGTCCGTGACAGCCGAACGCCCGGACACGACCGACTACCCCCGGCACGCCCTCGGTCCCGAACTGAGCCACCGGCTCGACCGGGCCATCGAGGAGGTGCGCCGGGAAGCCGACATCCCCGGTCTTGTCGTCGGGCTCTGGATGCCGGGCAAGGGGCACTACGTCCGCGCGACCGGCGTCGCCGACACCGCGACCGGGCGGCCGATGCGCCGTGATGTGTTCGTACGCATCGGCAGCGAGACGAAGACCTTCACCGTCACAGCGCTGCTGAAGCTCGTCGACGATGGGAGGATCGGGCTGGACGACCCGATCGCCAAGTACGTCAAGGGCGTGCCGAACGGCAGGAAGATCACCCTGAGGCACCTCGCGGAGATGCGCAGCGGACTGTTCCCTTACACGTCCGACCCGGACTTCGTGCACGACCTGCTGAGCGACCCGCAACGCACCTTCACCCCGCGGCAGGTGCTCGCCTACGGCTTCAAGCACAAGAACACCTTCAAACCGGGCAAGCAGTTCGAGTACTGCAACAGCAACCTCGTCCTGCTCGGCCTCGTCATCGAGAAGGTCACCGGCAAGCGGCTCGCCGAGGTCATCGACAAGCGCGTCCTGCGCCCGGCCCATCTGCACCACACGGTGTTCCCGGACAACTCCGAGTTCCCCGAACCGCATCCGCGCGGGTACACCAACCAGACGCTCAGCGGAGAGGTCGCCGACGCCACGGACTGGAACCCCAGTTGGGCCTGGGCCGCCGGAGCCATGATCTCGAACCTGCACGATCTGCGGCGCTGGGCGAGGGTCGTCGCCACCGGCACGCTGCTGAGCCCGCGGACGCAGGCGGAGCGGCTCAAGATGCTCCCGACCGGAGTCCCCGGCACCAGCTACGGACTCGGTATCTTCGAGAGCGGTGGCTGGATCGGCCATAACGGGTCCATCCCGGGGTACGAGACCGTGACCGTCTACCTGCCCTCGAAGCGGGCGACGCTGGTGCTGATGCTGAACACGGACATCACCTCCCAGGGCCAGGAGCCCTCCTCGCTGGTCGCCCGGGCTATCACCGAGATCATCACTCCGCACCACGTGTACGACCGGCCGATCCCGCGCTGACACAAGCGCTCTGACGTGGCGTCAAAGAAACGGTGGACCTGGCCTGACGGGTGATCTTCTCGCGCGTCGGCACCGCCCGGTCCGCCGTGCGGACGCCCCGGGCGAATACTCCGGCCATGAAACGAGCCCGTAGTAGATCAGGGTCACGGTCGCGCCTGGTCGCGGTTGCCTCCCTTGCCTCCCTCACCGCCGTCCTCGCGCTCGGCACCCCGGCGATGTCCCTCGGTACCCCGGCGATGCCCCTCGGCACCTCCGCCACGTCCCTCGACGGCGAGCAAGGGCACCCCGGCCGGCCCTGTGTTGCCTCCCGGCCGTCCCCGCAAGGTCCGGCGCGCGAAGCGGTGCGCGTGGCGCAGCGCGCCAAGGCCGAACTCGGCCTGAAATCCGTGATCCTGCGGGTCGACATCGACGGCCGCGAGGTCGTCACCGCCGCGCTCGGTGAGTCCATGACCGGCGTCCCGGCCGAACCCGCCATGCACTTCCGCAACGGCAACATCGCGATCAGCTATATGGGAACGGCCCTGCTGCGCCTCGTGGACCAGGGCAGAGTGGACCTCGACGATCCCGTCGCGCGCTGGCTGCCCGGCCTCAAGGGTGGTAACCGGATCACGTTGCGGATGCTGGCCGCATCCACCACCGGCATCCGCGACTACGTCACCACCCCGGGGTTCCCGGAAGCCGTCGCCGCGAACCCGTTCCGCCAGTGGACGGCCCAGGAACTCGTGGCCATCGCCACCCGCCAGGAACGCTGGTACGAGCCCGGCACCAACTGGAACTACTCCCACGCCAACTTCGTCCTCCTCGGCGCTGCCCTGGAGAAGATCACCCGGACCCGGCTGGATGTCCTGCTCCAGCGCGAGATCATGGGCCCGCTCGGTCTGCGGCAGACCCGCAACAGCTTCACGCCCGACATTCCGACGCCCGTCCTGCACGCCTTCACCTCCGACCGCGGGACCTACGAGGAGTCCACCTTCTGGAACCCCTCGTGGACCACCGCGCCGGGCGCCGTGCAGACCACCGACATCTGCGACCTGGCCCGCTCGGCCACCGCGATCGGCTCGGGCGAGCTGATCTCCCCCGCCTCCTACCGGGAGTTGCTGAACCCGGGGACGGTCGGCCTCGGCAAGCAGACCGCCAAGTGCCCGGCCAACGTGTGCATCGCACAGACCAAGGCCACGCACTACGGCATGGGCGTGCTCGTCCTTGGTGACTGGATCGCCCAACACCCTCTGTTCTTCGGCTACTCCGCCTCGATGGCCCACCTCCCCGCCGAGCGCCTGTCCATCGCGGTCTCCACGACCGGGGGTCCGGACGCCGAGGACGGGCACACGGCCCATGTGATCGCCCAGCGCATCGCCGCGGCGCTCGCGCCGGACCACCCGATCCCCGATTTCGGCTGACCACCGTGCGGGTAAGGCGCTGATGCCCGGGCGGTGACCGGTCAGCTCAGGGGGAGATCCACGCCGACGACAGTGCCCCGAGGATGGCCCGGCCTGCGGCGAGCGGGTCGGGTTCACGGCCCTCGGCGATCTGCTGCGCGACGAGCAGTGCCGCGACCCCCGTGACCGCCGGGGTGGCGAAGCTGCTGCCCGTCAGCGACGCGAGTCCGCCGCCCGGCGCCGCGCCCTTGATGTCACGGCTGGGGGCAAGGACAGCGTTGGTCCGGTAGGAGGGACCCCAGTTGTGGATGTCCAGGGGAGTACCGGAGGCGTCCGTTGCCCCGACGGCGAGCACAGTCGGTGTGGCGGCCGGAGCCTGGAGGCAGTCGCAGCCGTCGTTGCCGACCGCCGCGACCACGAGCACGCCGTTTTCCGCGCACCGTCGCAGCGCCCGCTCCAGCATGGCCTCGGCCCTGCCGTCCGTACTGCGCTCGCCGCCGCTGATGTTGATGACGTGGGCCCCCGCCTCCACCGCCTGCTCGACGGCCCGGGCGAGGTCGAGTTGTGGCACGCGGGAGACACCCCCGTCCGGGGACTCCCGGAATACGGGGAGGATCAAACCCCGGCACCTCGGTACGAGGCCGGCCACCTGGGACGCGGGCTGCCCGAACAGAAGGCTCGTCACATGCGTGTCGTGCAAGGACATCAGCCCGGAACCGGCGGCATCCGGCACCAGAGTTGGCAGACGTGTCAGATCCGCTCCCGCGAAACACGGATGCGCGAAGTCGACGGGCCCGTCGAGTACGGCGACACGGACCGCCGGCGCACCCAGCAGCCCGGCCTCACCGGGAACCGCGCGCAGTACCGACCGGACATCCATCCCACCCTCCGTTCCCGGACCTCGCGGCCCTTTCGGCTACGAAGGTGTTTTCCCACACAGGTGTTCCGTGGATATTCAGAGAAATATGGAGCATTTATCGAAGATGCATATCCAATGCGTTCTCGTGGCGTTCAGGATGCGTTATCGGTGTGTTGCAAAATTATCCCGGGCGTGTCGGAAAGCGGGCCGTGAAAGCGCCCAACGCGGCGGGCGTGCCTGGTCCGACGGGGTTACAGGGGTTGCAGTGGAAAAACACGCCGAGCACCGTGTTAGCTGTGATGAACGCCGTACGTCTTGAAATCCTGGGGCCATTTGAATTAGTCCGCGGCGGACGTGCGGTTGCCGTCCCGGCGGGGGCTCAGCGGCTGCTCTCCCTGCTGGCGGTGCGGAGTGAAGGGATTCACCGGAGGGCCGCCGCGGAGGAGCTCCTCCTCGCCCTGGACCGTTATCTGTCGGCGCATCAGGCGGCGCTCGCCGCCATCGTCGTCGACCCCTACCGCGAGACCGCCCACCGGATCGCCATCGAAGTGCACGCGGCCGAGGGCAACATCGCCTGTGCGGTCAAGCACTACCTGGAGTACCGCAGACTCCTCCAGCAGGAGCTGAAGGTCTCGCCGTCCCCGCGCATGACGGAACTCATCCGGGAGCTGACCACGGCGTAGCCCGCGGAGCCACCGCCCCTGCAAGAGGCCCGCACCACCACCGATCTGAATGCCCGTGACACCGAGGACATCACCGGCACCGTGGCCGGGCGCAGGGCCGATGGCCGGAGCCGGGTACCGGGCGATACGGTGGCCCCACTAGCGGTAGGTGGGGACGAAGGGACATGGCACGTGGCCTACAGGGCGCTTCGCGCGGGGTTGGAAGCCCTCTACGTCAGGCGACTGGCGCGCAAGCTGGAGGGCAAGCCGAGGCCACGGCACGTCGCCATCATGCTGGACGGCAACCGCCGCTGGGCCCGCGGCGCCGGGCACGACGACGTCCGCGAGGGCTACCGCGTCGGCGGTGCGAAGGTCGGCGACTTCCTGCGCTGGTGCGACGCAGCCGACATCGAGCACGTCACCCTGTGGATGCTCTCCGACGACAACCTGCACCGGCCGCCCGCCGAACTCGGCCCGCTGCTGGAGATCATCGAGGAGACCGTGGCCAGCATCTGCGCGGCCGACGAGGACTGGCGGATCGATGTGATCGGCGCCCTGGACCTGCTGCCGGGGGACACCGCGCGGGCCCTGAAGGCGGCCGTGGCGGGCACCACCGGCCGTACCGGTCTGAAGGTCGACGTGGCGGTCGGCTACGGCGGTCGCCGCGAGATCATCGACGCGGTGCGCTCCGCCTTCGACAAGCACATGTCCGCCGGTGGCGATCCGCGTGAACTGGCCGAGAACTTCGACCTCCACCACATCTCGGACAACCTGTACTCCCCGGCGGCCGCCGACACGGACTTCATCATCCGCACCTCCGGCGAGCAGCGCCTGTCCGGCTTCCTGCTGTGGCAGTCCGCCTACGCCGAAGTGCACTTCGTGGAGGTGCTCTGGCCCGCCTTCCGCCAGATAGACCTCCTGCGGGCCCTGCGCTCCTACGCGGTGCGGGACCGGCGTTACGGCAGGTGACAGCAGCGGACGGGGGTGTGGCTCACCCCTCCCGCCACAGCCGCAGCTTGGCCGGATTGAGTACCGACCAGATCCGCTGAATCCGTTCGCCGGTGACGGCGAAGGCCAGGACCGACACCGGCACCCCGTCCACCTGTGCGACCAGCCCCGGCCGGCCGTTGACCGTGGTCTCCAGGAGCTCCAGGTCGGGCATCACGTCCATGCGGCCCGCGAAGAAGCGGGCGATCTCCTCGGCGCCCTCGACGGGGCGGGGCACGGCCTGGACCACGCCGCCGCCGTCGCCGGTGGCCGTGGCGTCGGGGGCCAGCAGGCCGACCAGGGCCTCGATGTCCTTGGCCTCCCAGGCGCGCTTGAAGGCCCGCACCGTCTCCGCGTATGCGGCGGCCGGGGTCGGGGAGGGCTGTGCGGCGCGGACGCGGCGGCGGGCCGAGGAGGCGAGCTGACGGCAGGCGGCCTCGCTGCGGCCGACGATCGAGGACACCTCGGCGAACGAGTAGCGGAAGACGTCGTGCAGGACGAACGCCACGCGCTCGGCCGGGGTCATCAGCTCCAGCACGACGAGGAACGCCATGCTGATCGACTCGTCGAGCGTGACCCGGTCCGCCGGGTCGACCGCGCCGCCCCCGTCCCACCGCCCGCTCACCCAGTCCGTCCCCGGCGGCAGCGGCTCCGGCACCCACTCGCCGACATACCGCTCCCGCCGGGCCCGCGCCGAACGCAGCAGGTCCAGACAGACCCGGCCGGCGACCGTGGTCAGCCAGGCCCCGGGCGACTCGATCGCCTCCCGCTGCTCGGCACTCATGGCGTACCAGCGCGTGTACGTCTCCTGTACGACGTCCTCGGCCTCGGTCACTGAGCCGAGCAGCCGGTAGGCGAGGCCGAGCAACTGCCGCCGTTCACTCATGACCGCGCCCAGGCCCGGATCGGGCCGACCCTGCTCGGTCCCGGATGCGTCGTCCGTCATGGTGTCGCAGACTCCCTCGGTCGTTCGGTCCCCTGTCAGAACCGACGGGACAGGGCCCCGGAGTGTGAGGCGGCGGGCGGCCTCACACTCCGCGGAGCCGCGTCGTCGTACCCGGTGGAACGGAACAGTAGCCAGGTGACGAAGGAAGGGAACCGATGTCGGAATCCGTGAATGTCTCGGTCATCTACTACAGCGCGACGGGCACTGTGCACGCTCTCGCGCGGGCGGCGGTCGAGGGGGCGGAGAAGGCCGGTGCTCAGGTACGACTGCGCAGGGTCCCGGAGACCGCCCCGCAGGAGGTGATCAGCCTCCGCCAGGAGTGGGTGCGGCACCTCGCGGACACCGCCGACGTGGAACTCGCGGGCCACGACGACCTGGAGTGGGCCGACGCGGTGCTCTTCGGCACGCCCACCCGGTTCGGCAACCCGGCCAGCCAGCTCAGGGTGTTCATGGAGAGCACCGGGCCGCTGTGGTTCCAGGGCAGGCTCGCGGGCAAGGTGTACTCGGCGTTCACCGCCTCCAGCACCGCCCACGGCGGCCAGGAGTCCACGCTGCTGGCGCTGGGCAACACCTTCTACCACTGGGGCGGCATCATCGTCCCGCCCGGCTACACCGACCCCATACAGTTCCAGTCCGGCAACCCCTACGGCACTTCGCATGTGTCGGACACCGGTGCCCCCGGCGAGGTGCAGCTCCAAGCGGCCCGCCACCAGGCCCGCCGTGCCGTGGAGGTCGCCGCCGCCCTCAAGGAGGGCCGGACGGCGGCGTGACTCCGGGGCTCCGTCGTTCCGAGCCGCCCGCCCCGTGGACGCCCGGGACAGCAGCGATGACGCTCCCGGGGCCATTTCCCTCCCTGCCGAGAACGCGCGACGTCACCTCTCCGCCGGAAATCGGCGATGTACTGCCGGCCTGGTTGACGGCATGCGGCGGAGGATTCCTTCGGGGCACGCGAAAGGTTACGGCGTACGGAACCTCTGACAAATACAGGGGATGAGCGGTTTCGTGGGAAGGAATCCGAGCCGGATTTCTGTCGTGAAACCGCTCTCCGACGCTTCCAATAGGGCGTACAAACCAGGTCACTTCCGGCCGGTCGTGTGCAACTGCCCGCAGTGCGTAGGTGTGTTGTTCGGCCAATCACCCGGAAGTGCTCACTCGAAGGGGAGATGACAGACCCTCGGGTTCCTTCATAAGGTCGTGCCGCCACCGTGCCGTTCTGCCGAGAAGGTGCGCGTGTTGCCCATTCCTCTCCGCCCGCCCAATGAATCAGGTCATCCGGTTTTCCGGACTTCCGGTTCCGCATCGTTGGTGCGGCCGTGCGGCAGGGCTTAGGGCAGTACGGACTGGACGACGGACGGCAGGAAGGGCTGACGGCGGCCCGGTGAACCGCCGTACGGGGCACCCGCCGGGAGCTGCCCCGCATCCTCCGACGGAGGAGAGCGCATGGACCGCATCGGGGTCGTCGACACCATGTTCGCGCGCGTCGACATGGGATCGATCGCCGAGAACCGGCTGGCCGGCATGGAGGGATTCGGCGAACGGTTCAAGGCGGTACGGCGGACCGTGCCGGGCATCAGGGACCTGGCCGTGGCCTGCCGTCAGCTGATCGAGCGGGAGAATTGCGAGGTGGTCCTCGCCTGCGGGATGCCGGGCGGCGACGACCTGGACCGGATCCGGGCGCACGAGGCGTCGCAGGGAATCATGATGGCCCAGGTGCTCGCGGGCAAGCACGTTCTCGAAGCGTTCGTGCACGCCCAGGAGGAGCCGGATCCGGTCAAGTTCACCGAGTTGTGCCGCCAACGGGTCGGAGCGCACGCCGTGAACGCGTACTGGCTGCTCTACGCGCCCGAGGAGTTGCGCAAGCGGGCCGGTCAGGGCGTCCGGCAGGGCGGCCCGGACGCCGGACCGCTGCCCGGCTGAACGAACCGTCGCCCAACAGGGAGCGAGGAGCGAGGATGGCGCAGGCCGAGGACGACTCGATCACGGTGGACAGCCTCAAGGTCGGTAGTCGCTTCACCGAGACCCGGCACATCACCGAGGCGGACATCGCGGCGTTCGCCGCCCTGGTCGGGGACACCGGGCGTCACCACATGGCCGGGCAGACCGAACGCGTCATGGCGCACGGCCTGTTGACGGCGTCCCTGGCCACCAAGGTGGGCGGCAGACTGCACTACATCGCGCGGCGCATGGAGTGGGAGTTCCTCAAGCCCGTGTGGGCCGGGGACACGATCGAGGCCCGCGTCACCGTGGTCTCGCTCGGCGAGGCCCGCTCCGGTGTCGCCGTCGGGTTCGAACTGGTCATCGTCAACCAGCACGGTGAGCCGGTCCTGCGAGGTGCGAGCACGGGCGTCATTCGTCGCTGAGGATTCGTCACGAAGGATGTGTGCATGCGGACTTACGGAGCGGACTTGTCACCTGTCATCGCGGTCCTGGGTGTCCCGGCCGCCGGCAAGAGCACTCAGTCCAAGGCGGTCGCCCGCAGGGTCGGCGGGGTCCGGGCCTCCGTCGGCGACTGGCTGCGGGCCCTCGCGGCGGCCGGGGACGAGGAGGCGCGGACGACCGTCGCCGAAGGGGCGCCGATCAGCCCCGCCCAGTACGGGCGCTTCCTGCGGGACGTCCGCGACGAGGTGTCGGAGGGCCCACTCGTCCTCGACGGCTCCCCGCGCGACGAACGGCACGTTCCGGTGCTCGCGGACGCACTGGCCCCCGACGGCCGGGTCTTCGGAGTGCTGCTCCAACTGCCCACCGATGTGGCCGAGTCCCGCCTGCGGGTGCGCAGGAGCGTCGGCAGGTCCCACCGGCCGGACGACTCCGCCGACGCGGCCGCCCGCAGGCTTGCGTACCAGACGGCGGCCCTGGCCCGTCTCACGGAGAGTTTCCGGGCGCGCTGGCCTTTGGTGACCGTCGACGCGGCCGCGGACGACGACGTGGTGACGCGCCGCATCCTGGAGGCACTGCCCATGGACTGGACCGAGTAGTCGGACCGGTGTTTGATCGACTGCCCGTCACGCGGCGACGGTTTCGATCATGATGGGGTGCAACCTGTCATGGAATTGGGGGAGTTGCCCTGCCCGTGCGCGCTCTGGTCGTTGCCCCGTCCGCAGAGCTCGCCGTCCGGCTCGCCGAGGTCGGCGACCCCGTGCCCGGCCCCGGTCAGGTCCTGGTGGACATCTCGCACCTCTCGCTCAACTACGGCGACCTCAACGACGCCCGCTCCGGCCGGGTCCCCGAGGGCGCGGTGCTCGGGTCGGACGCGGCCGGGGTAGTGGTCGGGGCGGCCGCCGACGGGACCGGGCCCAAGGTGGGCGCTCGGGTGGTGGCGATGACGCCGGGGGCGTTCGCCGAGCGCGTCGCCATCGATGTGGCCGCGCTCGCCGAGGTGCCGGACGCCCTGGACCTCGCGCGGGCGGTGGCGCTGCCCGTGGCCGGGATCGCGGCGCTGCGCTCCCTGCGGGCCGCCGGGCTCGGGCCCGGCAAGCGGGTGCTGATCACCGGTGCCTCGGGCGGGGCCGGCCGGTTCGCGGTGCAGCCGGCGGCGCGGGCGGGCGCGTACGTCATCGCCTCGGTCGGCTCAAAGGCCCGCGGGGCCGGACTCGCGGAGGCCGGTGCGCACGAGGTGCTGGTCGGTGTCGACGGCATCGAGGAGCCCGTCGACATCGCCGTCGACAGCGTGGGTGGCTCGCAGCTCGTCGCCGTATGACATCCGCTCGCCCCCGGCGGCAGCCTGCCGAGCGTCGGCTGGACCTCCGGGGAACCCGCGGTGTTCCCGCCGTACGCGACCGTGGGCCCGGCGAAGTCGCTGACCTCGTTCGTCAACGGGTGGCCCGCGGGGGAGGACCTCGCGGAGCTGACCCTGCTCGCCGCGGAGGGCGCGCTGAGCGTCGGGATCGGCTGGCAGGGGCCGTGGGAGCGGTTCGGTGAGGCGGCCGGGGCACTGCGGGGGCGCCAGGTGTCCGGGAAGGCGGTCCTGGAGGTGCCCCGGGACTGAGCGCGTTATGTTCGGGCCATGCACACCACGCGGGTGACCGGGCATGTGAACGCCGAGCGCGCGGCCGTGTACCGCGCGCTGCTGGACGCCGACGCGGTACGGCGCTGGCGGGTGCCGGACGGGATGACGGCACGGGTGCACCGCTTCGAGCCCCGGGTGGGCGGCGCCTTCCGGGTGTCGCTCACCTACGACCTGCCGACCGGCACCGGCAAGACCGAGTCGAACACCGACACCTACCACGGGCACTTCACCGAGCTGGTGCCCGGCGAACGGGTGGTGGAGGAGCTGGAGTTCGAGAGCCCGGACCCCGCGATGCGCGGCACCATGACGATGACCACCACCCTCACGGACGCCGAGGGTGGTGGCACGGATGTAGTGATGGTGCACGAGGGACTGCCGGACGCGGTGCCCGCCGCGGACAACGAGACGGGCACGCGTATGGCGCTGGCCAGACTGGCCGAGCTGGTCGAGAGCGGTTCCGGCCCCGGCTGAGGGGCCGCCCGCTCAGCGGGCGCCGGTCCAGTTGTGGGCGACGTCCACGACGATCCGGTCGGTGAGCACCAGCACCCGGAACGGCAGGCGCGCGCGGACCCCGAGCCCGACGAGCGTCTCCCCTTCGAAGCTGCCGCCGTACCGGGCGTCCCGGAAGGTGCGGTAACCGGTGAGGTCGACCCCCGGCAGGGGCCTGTTGACCCGGCCCGGGTAGGTCGGGGCGCCGGTCTCGTGGTCGTAGGCGGGCGCCGCGACCCGGACCTCCAGGACGGCACCGCCGGCGACCGGGATCGGACGGCCGGAGCCGTCCTGGTACAGCTGGCTGACGTAGCGGACCGAGTAGCCGAGCCCGGACTTCCCGGCCCCCGGCAGATCGACGACCATGCGGTCGTAGCAGGCGTGACGGCCGGTCCTGATGTTCTCGACCGGGGTCGTGGTGGCGGTGGAGCTGACCTTGGGCAGGCTGCCCCAGCCGATCGGGCACGCGGTGGCCGCCGCCGCGGGGGCGGCCGAGGCGGTGGCGGCGGGCAGGGCGGGGAGGGCCAGGGCGGCGGCAGCGGCGAGGGCCACTCCGGTGGTTCTGATTCTTCGCATTGCGTCCCCCGAACGGGTACGTGGTTCTGATAACAGGGGAGACAGTCGACTCGCCCCGATGGTTGCGGTACATCACGAAAATTCCGGAGCCGGATCCTCCGCCATGAATGCCGGGCTCCGGATCGGGTACGCGGCTCAGGACCGCCGCCGCTACCAGGGGATCTGTGATGGAGACACCCGAGAACCGCCGTACCGACACACCGGCCCGACAGGCGCTGGACGCGCTCGTCGACAACCACGAGGACATCGCGGCGCTGAACATGCTCGCCGGCAGTGAGGTGCTGGTGCCCGTGCCCGACGACGCGAGCGAGGAGGACGCCACCGACCCGGGCACCGTCGCCCTGCCCGTGCTGGAGCAGCCGGGCGGTGAGGCCATGGTGCCCGTGTTCACCTCGGAGCCCGCGATGGCCGCGCTGCTGCCCTTCATCGGCCGCTACCGCCTGGTGCCGCTGGGTGCGCTGGCCGCGCAGTGGCCCGCCGACGAGCTGTCCCTGACCATCGACGCGGGCTCCCCGCACCCGCTCACCCTCACGTCCGAGGGAGTGCGCACGCTGCTGGCCCGGTGAGAGAGGTGACGGGCCGGGCCCGGCCACCAAGGCGTCGGAGGGGGAGCGGCCGGGCCCTCCCGGCGATGCTTCGCGCAGGACCGAATGGCACCGACTCCGCTCGGTCCGCGCCGGCACCATCGCCGTGCCCCCGACGATAGGACCGTCCCCGGGCCGCGTCGCTCCCTCTTGCGCGGGGCCTGTCCGCAAAACGCGGCGGAAACTGACCCGCCGTTCAGCGCGCCGCGCGCAGGGTCTGCGACGGCGACTCCCCGAACCGCTCCCGGTAGCGCCGCGCGAACCGGCCGAGATGGGCGAAACCCCACTGATAGGCCACGTCCGCCACGGTCGTCGACCCCGGCGCGGACGCCCTCAGCTGCCCGTGCACCCGTTCCAGCCGCACCTCGCTGACGTACGCCATCGGCGGCACCCCGACGTGCTTGCGGAACGCCTCCTGCAACGTGCGCACACTGACCTGAGCGATCGCCGCGAGCCGCGCCGCGTCGTAGGGCTCGGCGGGCAGTTCCTGTACGGCGTCCATGACCCGTTTCACCGCGGCGGGCCGCATCGGCGGGGGCGGGCCCGCCAGTTCGGCCCGGTAGGAGTGGTCCGCGGCCAGCAACAGCCCTTCGACCAGGGTCTGTTCGATGCGGCCCCGGATCAGGGGCCGGCTCAGCAGCCCGGCCGAGATCTCGGTGTCCCGCAGGAACCAGCGCACCAGCTGGGCCCAGCTGCGGCCGGGACCCCGGGTGACGTCGATGAAGGGTTCGAAGCGCGGCGGACGCCGCACCCCTCTGCCCAGCAGGGACTCAAGTCCCTTGAGCACGGCGTCCTTGTCGAACTTGACGGTCAGCGAGTGGCAGTCCGGCGACCAGTGGTCGACCACGATGCCGTACCCCGGATCGAAGAAGACGGCCCGCCGGGCGGTGGCGAACACCAGGTCGTCGCCGCCCTGTTGGACACCGAAGGCCCCCCGTAACGGCACCGCCACGTGGTACACGCCCGGTTCGCCGAACGCCATCCGCATCCCGGTGCCGAAACTGACGTCGCCGACGACCAGCGGACCGAGGTCGACAACGCGCAGACTGGTGCGGAACCGGGCGGCGGCGCCCGTGACTTGGAGGCGCAGATCGTAGTAGTGAGCCGCTATCGCGTCGTGGCTCTCCTCCACTGAGCGCGTCGTGTACGTGATGAGCTCGGCGTTACCGTCGTCATCCACGGGCAAGGCGGTCTCTCCCCGTCCCCTCACAGGGCTTTTTGGGAGTCATGATGCCCCGCCCGCCGGTGTCCCGAACAGCCCGGCGGCCTCCGGGTCAGTCGCCGAGCGAGCGGGCGAGCGCCTCACGCTGGAGCGGCAGCACCTCGGCGTGCCGCTGACGTCCCTTCTCGGTGAGGGAGACCCACACGCCGCGCCGGTCCTCCAGACAGGCGGAGCGTTCGACCAGGCCCTCCTTCTCCAGGCGGCCGATCAGCCGGGACAGGGCGCTCTGGCTCAGGTGCACCCGGCCCACGAGGTTCTGCACCCGGCAGTGCCGGCGCTCCTCGGGCGGGGCGGTGGCGAGGATGTCGAGCACCTCGAAGTCGCTCGCCCCCAGTCCGTGCGGATGCAGCACGCGGTCGATCTCGCACATCGTGCGCGCGTGCACCGACAGTATGTCCCGCCACCGCTCCTCAAGCCCCGCACCGGCCGTTTTCGCTGCCATACCTGCACCGTAGCACCGCGACGCATATTTGTTTACGGTGCAACTAGTGTATGTGCAAGTGAGACCTGGGCCGACTACTCGGCCGGGTCCTGGAGCAGCCCGATCATGTTGCCGTCCGTGTCCTTGAGGAAGGCGATCTTGCGGCCGCCGCCCACGTCCTGCACGTCCTGCAGCGTCTCCGCACCGGCCGTGACGAGCGCGGCGAGGGTCGCGGCGATGTCGTCGACGTGCCAGTAGGGGACCGGGCCCGTCATGCCCTTGGCGTGCCCGTTCGGGTCGAGGCCCACGTCCTGGCCGGCGGCCTTGTAGCCGACGTAGTACGGCTCGTCCGCGTACGGCTCCACCCCGAGCAGGGCGCCGAACACGGCCTTCGCCCCGTCGAGGTCCTTCACGGGGTACATGATCGTCTGCACACCTGCGGTCATGACGTACTCCTGGGGATCTGCTCCGACGCCTGTCGTCGGTGACTCCCACGCTAGGGGCGGGGCTCCCCTCCGGCTTCTCGAAAACTGACCGCTTGCTCCGGAGGGGGCCGCCACGGGGCGGACCCCGAAGGCGACCGTGCCCCTCGCCCGTTTCGGTCGGCAGACCCCCGCCCGCGTCGGGTGGATTCGCGGGCGATTGTGCCCGGCGTCTGTCGGACGGGAGTGGGCTGCCCGCATCGGGCTGACCCCGAAGGCGATCGTGGCCCTCGCCCGTTTCGGTCGGGAGTCGGCCGTCTGTGTCGGGTGGACTCGCGGGCGGCCGTGCTCGGCGTCTGTCGGACGGGAGTGGGCTGCCCGCGTCGGGCGGACCCGAAGGCGATCGTGGCCTCGCCCGTCCCGGTAGGCAGTCGGCCCCCCGAATCAGGCCCCGTCCCGGACAGCAGACAGCCGCCGCGTCAGGTGGACTCGCGCCGGACCAACTCGGTCGGCAGGATCACCGCGGCCGGGTCCTCGCCCCCGATCTGGGCCAGCAGCACCCGGACCATCTCGGAGCTGATCCGGTCCCAGGGCTGGCGGATGGTGGTCAGCTCGGGCCGGGAGGCGACCGCGGCGGGGGAGTCGTCGAAACCGCCCACCGCCACGTCCTGCGGCACCCGGCGCCCGGCCTTCTCCAGTGCCGTCAGCACGCCCTGCGCCATCAGGTCGGAGGCGACGAACACCGCGTCCATGTCCGGTGCCTGCGCCAGCAGCCGGTCGGCGCCCGCCTCACCGCTGGCCCGGCTGTAGTCGCCGGACACGACGAGCCTGTCGTCGATCCCGATGCCCGCCTCGGTGAGCACCTCCTTGTACCCGGCGAGCCGCTCCACACCACCCGGGGTGTCCAGCGGACCGGTCACCACGCCGATCCGGCGCCTGCCGAGGGAGAGCAGATGGCGCACCATGTCCCGGGCGCCGTCCCGGTCGTCCGCGGCCACATAGCTGACCTTGGAACCGAGCCCGATCGGCTTGCCGCAGGCCACCAGCGGCACCCCCGCCTCCCGCAGCTCCTGGGCGACGGGGTCGCCCGAGTGACTGGAGACCAGCAGCACCCCGTCCACGTGCCCGGCGGTGATGTAGCGGGTGATACGGCGCCGTTCGTCCTCGGTACCTGCCAGCATCAGCAGCAGCGGGATGTCGTGCGCGGCCAGCGCCTGGGTGCAACCACGCAGCAGGACATTGAAGTTGGGGTCCTCGAAGAACCGCTCCTGGGGCTCGGTCAGCAGGAAGCCGACCGAGTCGGAGCGGCCGGTGATCAGCGAACGGGCGTGCCGGTTCACGACGTAACCCGTCTTGCGGATCGCGGCGTTGACCGCCTCCGCCGCCGCGGGGCTGACGTAGTGCCCGCCGTTGAGTACGCGTGAGACGGTGCCCCGTGAGACCCCTGCCTCACGGGCCACGTCGTGGATCGTCGGCGGCTTGCGTCGTCCCCCGGTGTTGCTCATGGTCATGACTTTACGGCCCCGGACAGCAGATCAAGGCTCCAGAACCGCTGGATGACCAGGAAGAGCGCGATGAGCGGAACGACCGCGAGCAGCGCACCGGTGATCACCAGGGTGTACAGCGCGGGCGTGTTCGCGCCCTGCTCCAGGAGCGTGTACAGACCGAGCGTGATCGGGAACTTCTCGTCGTCGCTGAGCATGATGTACGGCAGCAGGAAGTTGTTCCACACGGCCACGAACTGGAAGAGGAACACCGTCACCAGGCCCGGCACCATCATCGGCAGCGCGACCCGGGTGAAGATCCGCCACTCGCTCGCCCCGTCCATCCGCCCGGCCTCCACCACGTCGGAGGGCACGGCGGCGGCCGCGTAGATCCGCGCCAGGTACACCCCGTAGGGGGAGAGGATCAGCGGGAGCAGCACCGACAGGTAGGAGTCGGTCAGGTTGGCCTCGGCCAGCAACAGGTACTGCGGCACGGCGAGGATCACCGGGGGCATGAGCACGCCCGCCAGCAGCACGTTGAAGATGGTCTCCCGGCCGCGGAAGCGGTAGATGGCGAGGGCGTAGCCGCTGAACGCGGAGACCACCGTGGAGAGCAGCGCGCCGAGGCCGGCGTAGAGGGCGGAGTTGCCCATCCACTTCCAGTAGACGCCGTCGCGGTAGGCGTTCAGGTCGCTGATGTTCTCGGTGAAGCCGGAGCCCGGCAGGAAGGTGAACGTGGAGAACAGTTCGCTGCCGGACTTGGTGGCCGCGATCACCACCCAGGCGACCGGCAGCATGCAGTACAGCGCGCCGATCACCAGGGTGACGGTGGGCACCAGGGCGATCCGGCGGCGCTGCGGCGGGCCCTGGGCGGTGCCGGGCGTGGTCCCGGCCGCGGGCCGGGCCTTGCGGACGGCAAGAGAACTCATCGTGCTGCCTCCTGCTTCTGACGACGGTTCGCGGCCCGCAGGAAGGCGAAGGAGAGGACCAGGGTGGCGAGGGCGATGATCACGGCCTGGGCGGCGGCCGCGTGGATGTCACCGTTGCCGAAGGCGTCCTGGTACACCTTCATCAGCGGACTCCAGGTGCTGGACACGGAGTTGGTGAGCGGTCTGAGGGTGGTGGGTTCGTTGAACACCTGGAGCGTGGCGATGATCGAGAAGAAGAAGGTCAGCACCAGCGAGGGCGCCACCATCGGGATCTTGATCCGCAGCGCGATCTGCGTGGGCGTGGCTCCGTCGAGCTTCGCCGCCTCGTACACCTCGGCCGGGATGGACTGCAGCGAGGTGTAGATGACGATCATGTTGAAGCCGGTGCCGCCCCAGACCGCGATGTTCGACAGGGCGAGGTACAGCGGACCGCCGTCCAGCAGATCCGGCTGCGGCAGGCCCAGCCTGTCCAGTACGAAGTAGAAGGGGCTGACGTCCGGCAGGTAGAGGAAGCCCCACAGCAGCGCCGCGACCACGCCGGGGATGGCGTACGGCAGGAAGATCGCCAGGCGGGTGAAGGGGGCCAGGCGCACCCGCTCGGAGTCCAGCATCAGCGCGAAGAGCAGGGCCAGGCCCAGCATCACCGGCACCACGATGCAGCCGTAGCCCAGCACGCGCAGGGCGCCGTCGACCAGTTCGCTGTCGCCGAGGGCGTCGGTGTAGTTCTGCAGGCCGGCCCACACCTCCTTCCGGGCACCGGAGCCGAGGCCCAGCCCGGAGACCCGCACCTTGCGGAAGCTGAGGTAGACGGCGTAGCCGATGGGGAGCGCGAAGAAGAGCAGGAAGAGGACGGTGGCGGGGAGGAGGAAAAAGTAGGGCGCGCTGCGCGCTCGTCTGAGGGTGGTGGTGGGAGACGGGTGGGCGTACGGGGCCCCCTTGACCCCGTACGGCCTCCGGCGTGCGGTGGTCACTGAGCGACCTCGAAGCCCTGCTTCTTCATGTCGGCCACGGTGTCGTCCTGCATGGTGTTGAGGGCGGCGACGAAGTCCGACTTGTTCTTGGCGGCCTTGCCGAAGGCGTCCTTGAAGGTCGTGTAGGCGACGTTCACGTTCGGGCCCCAGGCGGAGGGAGCGGTGCTCTTCGCGATCTCGGCGGCCTTGGTGTAGAAGTCGGCCTGGTTGGCGAAGTACTCCGGCGGGTTGGTGAAGGCGCCGGAGGTCTGGGCGTTGGTGGCGGCGGGGTAGATGCCGCTCTCCTTGGCCAGTGCCTGCAGGGCCGTGCCGTCGGTGTTCAGCCAGGCGGCGAACTTCGCGGCGGCGGCCGGGTGGTCGGAGTCCGTGGTGACGGCGGTGGAGGAACCGCCCCAGCTGCCGGTGACGTTCTCGCCCTCGGACCACTGCGGCAGCGGCGCCATGGCCCACTTGCCCTTGGTGCCGGGCGCGGCCGTGTTCAGCGTGCCGGGCGCCCAGACGGCGGAGACCCAGGCGATCTGCTTGCCGGTGTTGAGCGCCTTGTTCCAGGCCGGGGTGTACATCGGCTGGTTGTCGACGACGCCCTCCTTGACCAGACCGCCCCAGAACTTGGCGACCTTCTGCGTGGCGGCGTCGTTGATGGCGACCTTCCACTGGTCGCCCTCGGTGGTCCACCACTGGGCGCCGGCCTGCTGGGCGAGGCCCGCGAAGAGTCCGGAGTCGTTCGCGGAGAACGTGGTGAGGTCGGTGCCGGGGGACTTCTTCTTCAGCTTCCTGGCGGTCTCGGCGAACTCGTCCCAGGTCGTGGGGACTTCGAGGCCGTACTTCTCGAACAGGTCCTCGCGGTAGTAGAACATCATCGGCCCGATGTCCTGCGGCACCGCGTAAACCGCGTCCGTGCCGAGCGTGGTCTGCTGCCACACCCCGTCGGCGAACTTGCTCTTGGCGTCGGCGGTCTCCTTCGATATGTCCGCCAGCGCGTCATTGCTGACCAGGGTCGGCAGCGCCTGGTACTCGGCCTGTACCAGGTCCGGGGCCTTGCCGGCCTTGTGCGCGGTGAGGATCTTGGTGACCAGCGTGTCGCCGGACGCCTGCTTCTTCACCGTGACCTTGATCTGCTCCTTCTTGCCCGGCCCCTTGTTCCACAGGTCGACGACCTTGTCCATGCCGGGCGCCCAGGTCCAGTACGTGAGCGAGACGGGTCCGGACGAGGCCTCGGTGTCGTCGTCGGACGAGCCGCACGCGGCGAGGGTGCCTGCTCCGAGGGCTACGGCGATGGTGGATGCCACGAGGCGGCTGCGCGTCGTGATGGGCATGGATCTCTCCCCTGACCTGGGGCTCTCGCCTGCTGCGAGAACCTGCCATGCTTCTGTGAGCGTTCACAGTAGAGAAACATCCCGGACACTTGTCAATGGTTGTTGCTGTGCGGTTATGTTGGGCTCACACCGCGATCGTTGTGTGTGTACGTTCCCAAATGATCGATTACCCGGGAGAGATTCCATGCCGGAGACCACCCCCAAGGGCCTCACCAGGCTCGCCTTCGGTGGGGACTACAACCCCGAGCAGTGGCCGGAAAGCGTCTGGCAGGAGGACGTCCGGCTGATGCGCGAGGCCGGAGTCACGATGGTCAGCGTCGGGATCTTCTCCTGGGCCCTGCTGGAGCCCGCCCGCGGCAGCTACGACTTCGGCTGGCTGGACCGCGTACTCGACCTGCTGCACGACAACGGCATCCGCGTCGACCTCGGCACCCCCACCGTCGTCCCGCCGGTCTGGTTCTACCGGGAGCACCCCGAGGCCCTGCCGGTCACCGCCGACGGGGTGCGTCTGGAGTTCGGCTCCCGCGGCGCCATCTGCCACAGCAACGCCGACTACCGCGCCGCCGCCGCCAACATCACCACCAGGCTTGCCGAGCGGTACGCCGACCACCCGGCCCTGGCCATGTGGCACGTGCACAACGAGTACGGCGTCCCCGTCTCCGCCTGCTACTGCGACTCCTGCGCCGCCCACTTCCGCCGCTGGCTGGCCGCCACCTACGGCACCGTCGACGCCGTCAACGAGGCCTGGGGCACCGCCTTCTGGGGCCAGCGCTACACCGACCTCGGGCAGATCAACCCGCCGCGCACCACACCCACGGTCGGCAATCCGGCCCAGGCGCTGGACTACAAGCGGTTCGCCGACGCCACCATGCGCGAGAACTTCGTCGCGGAGCGGGACATCCTGCACCGGCTCACCCCGGACGTGCCAGTGACCACCAACTTCATGACCGCGCTCAGCCAGTGCGACTCGGTGGACTACTGGGCCTGGGGCCGCGAGGTCGACATCGTCACCAACGACCACTACCTGATCACCGACGGCCGCCGCACCCATGTCAACCTCGCCATGGCCGCCGACCTCACCCGCTCGGTGGCCGGGGGAGCGCCCTGGATCCTGCTGGAGCACTCCACCTCGGGCGTCAACTGGCAGGCCCGCAACCCCGCCAAGGCCCCCGGTCAGATGGCCCGCAACTCCCTGGCCCATGTGGCGCGCGGCTCCGAGGGCGCCATGTTCTTCCAGTGGCGCCAGTCCCGGCGCGGCGCCGAGAAGTTCCACTCGGCGATGGTCCCGCACGGCGGCACCGGCACCCGGGTCTGGCGCGAGGTCATCGAACTCGGCGCGTCCCTGGACTCGTTGAGCACGATCCGCGGTACCCGCACCCAGGCGGACGTCGCCGTGCTGTGGGACTGGCACTCCTGGTGGGCGCAGAACCTCGACTGGCGGCCCAGCGAGGACCACGACCCGCGCGAGCGCGCCGACGCCTTCTACGAGGCCCTCTACGACCGCCACCTCACGGTCGACTTCGCCCACCCCGAGGCCGACCTGTCCGGCTACCCCCTGGTGGTCGTCCCCGCCCTCTACCTGATGACCGAGGCCGCCGGGAACAACCTCAGGGAGTACGTCGAGAACGGCGGCACGCTCGTCGTGTCGTACTTCTCCGGCATCGTCGACGAGCACGACGCCGTGCACGAGGGCGCCTACCCCGGCGCGCTGCGCGACGTCCTCGGCCTGACCGTGGAGGAGTTCTCACCGCTGCTGAAGGGCGAGACGGTCCGCATCACCGGCCCCGACGGCTCCGAGCTGACCGGCGACGTGTGGACCGAGTTCGTGGTGCCCGGCGCGGCCGAGACGGTCTGGACGTACGCCGACGGCCTGACCGCGGGCCGCTCCGCCGTCACCCGGCACCGGCTCGGCGAGGGCACCGCCTGGTACGTCTCCACCCGCCTCGACGCGCAGGGCCTGGACGCCCTCCTGGGGTGGGCCGCCGAGGACGCCAGGATCGCGCCGCGCGCCGACCTGCCGCACGACGTCGAAGTCGTCCGCCGCGCGGGCGAGTCCGGCACCTACCTCTTCGCGATCAACCACAGCCCGTCGGACGCCAAGGTGCCGCTGGAGGCGCACGGCACCGAACTGCTCACGGGCGAACGCGCCGCGGGCCGCCTCGAAGTGCCCGCGGGAGCCGTCCGGGTCGTCCGGCTCGACGGCTGACCACGACTCCCCGCCGCCCGCGACCCAGGACAGCCGCGGGCGGCGGGGTACCCCCCGGAGCCACCCCGACAGGCGCCGGAGGTCCCATCCCCGTTACGTCGAAGGGACGACGGACGACGATGTTCCATCCCAGACGCACGACGAAGGCCCTGCTGCTGCCGCTCGCGGCCGGGCTGGCCCTCACCGCCCTGCCCGCACAGACCGCGCAGGCCGCCTCGACCCTCACCAACGGCGGCTTCGAGTCCGACGGCGCGGGCGCCGCCACCCCGGCCGGCTGGTCCGAGTACGGCTCCACGGCCGCCTCGTTCTCCGAGGCCGGCGGACACAGCGGCGGCTACCGGCTCAGCCACTGGTCGTCCTCCGCCTACAAGGTGGAGACCTACCAGTACCTCTCCGGACTGACCAACGGAAACTACAAGCTCACCGCCTGGGTCCGCTCCGGCGGCGGCCAGAACTCCGCCTACATAGCCCTGAAGAACTGCGGCGGCACCGAGCAGCGCACCGACATACCCGTCTCCTCCAGCGGGTGGATACGCATCGTCGTGCCGGTCCAGGTGACCAACAACCAGTGCACGATCAGCGTCAACAGCGACGCGAACGCCGGCAACTGGATCAACGTCGACGACCTGACCTTCGCCTCCGGCACGTCCAGCACGTCGATCAAGGGATCCGACGTCTCCTCCCTGGCCAAGAGCGAGGCGCTGGGCGGGAAGTACAGGAACAGCTCGGGCGGCACCGGCGACGCGCTGGCCATCCTGAAGTCCGCCGGGCAGAACTACGCCCGCGTCAAGGTCTGGGTGAACGCGGCCGACGGCTACAACGGCAAGGACGAGGTCCTGGCCCTGGCCAAGCGGATCAAGGCCCAGGGTATGAAGCTGCTGGTGGACTTCCACTACTCCGACATCTGGGCCGACCCCGGCGCCCAGAGCAAGCCGGCCGCCTGGGCCGGGCACTCCTACGGCCAGCTCAGGACCGACGTCTACAACCACACGTACGACGTGCTCAACGCCCTCAAGGCGCAGGGCACCACCGCCGACATGGTCCAGGTCGGCAACGAGATCAACGGCGGCATGCTGTGGAACGAGGGCTCCACGAGCAACTGGTCCCAGCTCGCCGGACTGCTCAACTCCGGCTACGACGCGGTCAAGGCGGTCAGCTCCTCCACCCAGGTCGCCCTGCACCTCGCCAAGGGCGGTGACCTCTCCGGTACCCGCTGGTGGTTCGACAGCGCCGTCTCGAACGGCGTGAGGTTCGACGTCATCGGCCTGTCGTACTACGGCTACTGGCACGGCACCCTCTACGACTTCCAGACCACCCTGGACGACGCCGCGAGCCGCTACGGCAAGCCGGTCTTCGTCGCCGAGACGGCCTATCCCTTCCGGCTCGACAGCGAGGACGCGCACGAGAACATCATCGACCTCGCAAGCGAACTCGTCCCCGGCTACCCGGCCACCACGACCGGCCAGACCCGCTGGATGAACGACATCGCGAGCATCGTCGAGGCCGTCCCGGGCGGCCGTGGACTGGGCGTCTTCTACTGGGAGTCGACCTGGACCGCGGTCACCGGTACCGGCTGGGACCCGACCGACCCCTCCTCCGGCAACGGCTGGGAGAACCAGGCCCTGTTCGGCTACGACGACAAGGTCCTCCCCGCGGCGGCGTGGTTCCGCCACCGCTGACCCACCACCGGGTCCGGTGACCCGGCCGGTACCGAACTGCCGAACTGCCCTTTCTCGTACGACAGTTCGGTACCGGCCAAGACGCGGAGAGTGCCGGACATGTCGGCATCTCCTGCGGGACAGTGGACGCACGCGCTTCGAGGGGACCGGACGGAGGGGACCGTGATGTTGAGGACACCTGTGAACGAGAGGCGTCTGGACATCCTGGAGTGGCTGAAGGATCCGGCCGCGCACTTCCCCTCCCAGCGTCACGGCGACCACGTCGAGGACGGCGTCACCTGCGACGCCGTCGCCGCGAAACTCGGGGTGCCCCGCGGGGTCGCCGAGACCCACCTGCACCTCCTCGCACGGATAGGGCTGCTGCGCACCCGCCGCGTCCGCCGCCGCGTCTACTACCGTCGTGACGAGGTCCGCATCGCCGAGGTGGCCCGCATGTTCGAGAAGGGCTGGTAGAGACCGTATGAACCGTTCCGGCACGCTCGTCCCGCACCGCTGCGTCGCGATCGGCGGCCACGGCCCCGAGGATGTCGTCGCCGACGCCCGCGGCCGGGTCCTCACCGGCGTCGCGGACGGCCGCATCCTGCGGCTTGACCACCTCGCCGACCCCGACCACGTCCGCGTCACCGTGCTCGCCGAGACCGGCGGACGTCCGCTCGGCCTCGAACTCCTCGGCGACGACACCCTGTTGGTCTGCGACGCCGACCGCGGACTGCTCCGCGTCGACCTCACCGACGGCACCGTCCGCATCCTCGCCGACTCGGCGGCGGGGGAGCCCCTGCGGTTCGCCAGCAATGTCGTCGCCCTCTCCGACGGCAGCGTGTACTTCACCGTCTCCAGCCGCCGCTACCCCCTCGACCAGTGGATCGGCGAGATCGCCGAACACACCGGCACCGGCCGCCTGCTGCGCCTCGCCCCCGGCTCCGAGACCCCCGAAGTCGTCCTGGAGGGCCTCCAGTTCGCCAACGGCCTCGCCGCGAGCGCCGACGAATCCTTCCTGGTGGTCGCCGAGACCGGCGCCTGCCGCCTCACCCGCTACTGGCTCACCGGCCCCAAGGCGGGCCGCGGCGAACCCTTCGTCGAACACCTCCCCGGCATGCCCGACAACATCTGGCGCGGCGCCCCCGACGGCCCCCTCTGGGTCGCCCTCGCGGGACCCCGCATCCCACCCCTGGACCTGCTGCACCGCGCCGCGCCCGGCGTCCGTCGTACCGCCGCCCGGATCGCCGTGCGCGCCCCCTTCCGCCCCACCGCCGCGATCGGCGTCCTCGCCGTGGACGACACCGGCGCCACCGTCCACCACCTCACCGGCCGCAGCCCCGGCTTCCGCATGATCACCAGCGTCTGCGAGGCGGCCGGCCACCTCGTCCTGGGCAGCGTCCACGAGCGCGGCATCGCCCTGTGCGAGCCGCCCGCCCCGAAGTGACCCCGCCGAAATCCCGGAGTTACCCTGGATCCCGGCCGCGATGACCCTCGCGGCGCGGCGGTGGGGCCCGCCGTACCCGAACCGCGGCACGGCAGCCGCCAACGGTCCCTACTTGCATCGGCGCGCGCCCGCGGACCGGGCCCCGGCGAGTAGGAGACGTACGTCATGACAGCCCCCCACAGGCTACTGCGCGGCCAGGGCCCCGTCGTCGCCGCGGTCGCGCTGGGCGGTGCCCTCGGCGCCACGGCCCGCTACGCGCTCACCCTGTGGTGGCCCCTTGAACCCGGCGGATTCCCCTGGGCGACGTTCTGGACCAACGCCGTCGGCTGCGCCGTGATCGGCGTCTTCATGGTGCTGATCACCGACGTGTGGGCCGCCCACCGCCTCCTCCGCCCCTTCTTCGGCACCGGCGTGCTCGGCGGCTTCACCACCTTCTCGACCTACGCCGTGGACACCCGCCGCCTGCTCGCCGGCGGCCACCCGGGAACCGCCTTCGCCTACCTGCTCGCGACCCTCCTCGCCGCCCTCACCGCGGTGTGGCTCGGCGCGACCACGACCCGACGCCTCGTGCGGGGGAGACAGCCATGACCCGTCTGACCGGCGCCGCGCTGCGCCTGACCGTCCTCGTGGGCGAGAACGACACCTGGCACCACCGGCCGCTCTACAGCGAGATCGTGCACCGGGCGCACGCGGCGGGGCTGGCCGGGGCCAGTGTCTTCCGCGGGATCGAGGGGTTCGGCGCCTCCTCGCTGATCCACACCTCGCGGCTGCTCTCGCTGAGTGAGGACCTCCCCGTGGCGATCGTGATCGTCGACACCGAGGAGCGGATCCGGGCCTTCCTGCCCCGGCTCGACGAACTGGTCACCGAGGGGCTGGTCACCCTCGACCCCTGCGAGGTCATCCGGTACACCAGCCGCACCGCGGGGGAGACCCCGGCGTGAACTGGCTGCTGGTCGTCGCGGGCGCCATGGTCGGCGCACCTCTGCGCTACCTCACCGACCGAGCGGTGCAGGCCCGCCACGACTCGGTGTTCCCCTGGGGCACGTTCGCGGTCAACGCCGTCGGCTGTCTGATCCTCGGCCTGGTCACCGGCGCCGCGGGCACGGACCTCCAACTGCTGCTCGGCGCGGGCCTGTGCGGGGCGCTGACCACGTACTCGACCTTCTCCTACGAGACCCTCCGGCTGGCCGAGACCGGCGCCGGGCGGTACGCCCTCGCCAATGTCGTCGGCAGCGTGACCGTCGGTCTGGCCGCCGCCTTCGCGGGGGTGTGGCTCGCCGGGACGGTGTGGGGATGACGGGCTTCCGGCACCGGCTGCTGAACTGCTGATCAGTACCGGGCATTCAGCGCGGGCACCCCGCTGAAAGTTTCCTTTCAGCCGCCTTGACAGCACCCTCGCGCCGCCCCGAGTATCACTCCCGTGAACCTGTCAGACAGCCGGACAGCCGGACAGCCGCCCCGCCGCGTCAGCGCCATGGAGGCGGTCCTCGCCCACCTGCGCACCGCCATCGAGCGCGGCGAGTACGCCGTGGGGGACAAGCTCCCCTCCGAGGCGGAGCTGTGCCGCACCCTGGAGGTCAGCCGCCCCGTGCTGCGCGAGGCCCTCAGGGCCCTGCAGACCATGGGCCTGACCGTCTCCAAGACCGGCAAGGGCACCTTCGTGGTCGCCAGCACCGTGGAGGACCCGACCTTCGGCGACTACGCGGCCAGCGACCTGCTGGAGGTCCGCCGGCACGTCGAGATCCCGGTCGCCGGGTACGCGGCCCTGCGCCGCACCCCGGAGAACCTCGACCACCTGGCGCATCTGCTGGACCGTATGGAACGCGAGACGGACACCACCGCGTGGGTCGCGATGGACACCCTCTTCCATCTCGCCGTCGCCGAGGCCGCCCAGAACCCGGTCTTCCGCCGGGTCATCGAGGAGATCCGTGACGCACTGGCGCGTCAGTCGGCCTTCCTCAACGAACTGGGCGGCCGCCGCGAGCAGTCCAACCGCGAGCACCGGGCGATCGTCGAGGCGCTCGTCGACGGTTCCGAAGTCGACGCCGCCGAGGCGATGGCCCATCACCTCGACCGCGTCGAGACCACCCTCACCGACATCGTGCGCCCCGGGCACACGAGCACCACCACGGAAGGCGGACGCGAGCGTTGAGCGAGCAGTCCCTGCGCAATGAGGCGCAGACCCCGCACGGCGGCGTGCAGGAACGTTCCGGCCATGTCGACGCCGGAGACGCCGGGTACAGCAAGTCCCTGAAGTCCCGGCACGTCAACATGATCGCCATCGGTGGCGCCATCGGCACCGGCCTCTTCCTCGGCGCCGGCGGCCGCCTGGCCGACGCCGGCCCCTCCCTGTTCATCGCCTACGCGGTCTGCGGCGTCTTCGCCTTCCTGGTCGTCCGCGCCCTCGGCGAACTCGTCCTGTACCGCCCCTCCTCCGGCGCCTTCGTCTCCTACGCCCGTGAGTTCATGGGGGAGAAGGGCGCCTACACCGCGGGCTGGATGTACTTCCTGAACTGGGCCACCACCGGTATCGCCGACATCACCGCGGTCGCCACCTACACCCATTACTGGGGCATGTTCTCCGACATCCCGCAGTGGGTGCTCGCCCTCATAGCCCTGGCCGTCGTGCTCACCGTGAACCTGATCTCGGTGCGCATCTTCGGCGAACTGGAGTTCTGGTTCGCCATCATCAAGGTCAGCGCACTGGTGATCTTCATGTGCATCGGCATCTTCCTGCTGGTCACCCAGCACGAGGTCGACGGCACCACCCCCGGCCCCTCCCTCATCACCGACCACGGCGGCGTCTTCCCCAACGGCCTGCTGCCGATGCTGCTGATCATCCAGGGCGTCGTCTTCGCCTACGCCTCCGTCGAACTGGTCGGCGTCGCGGCCGGTGAGACCGAGAACCCCGAGAAGATCATGCCCAAGGCGATCAACTCGATCATGTGGCGCGTGGGCCTGTTCTACGTCGGCTCCGTCGTCCTGCTCTCGATGCTGCTGCCCTGGTCCTCCTACAAGGCGGGGGAGAGCCCCTTCGTCACCGTGCTCTCCAACATCGGCATCCCCGCGGCGGGCGGCGTGATGAACCTGGTCGTCCTCACCGCGGCCATGTCCTCGCTCAACTCCGGCCTGTACTCCACCGGCCGCATCCTGCGCTCCATGGCGATGTCCGGCTCCGCCCCCAAGTTCACCGGGGTGATGAGCCGCAGCCAGGTCCCCTACGGCGGCATCCTGCTCACCAGCGGTATCTGCGTCCTCGGCGTCGGACTCAACTTCGTCGTCCCCGCCGACGCGTTCGAGATCGTCCTCAACTTCGCGGCGCTCGGCATCCTCGCCACCTGGGGCATGATCATGATCTGTCACCTGCTCTTCTGGCAGAAGACCCAGAAGGGCGAACTCACCCGCCCCGGCTACCGCCTGCCGGGCTCCCCCTGGACCGAACTCGTGACGCTGGCCTTCCTCGCCTCCGTCCTGGTCCTCATGTACGCCGACGGAAGCGCCGGCCGCACCACCGTGCTGTGCCTGCCCCTGATCGTCGGCGCGCTCGTCGCCGGCTGGTACGCGATCCGCCGCCGCGCCGAACGCACCCCCCGCACCGAGGCCGACGCGTAACCCGCGCACCGGTCACCACCCACCACCCAGGAATCAGGCAGTGATGGACAGCAGTTCCCTCGCGGACGCACCCCTTGTCCGCGAACCCCTCCACGCCCCCGTCGCCCACCTCATACGCGGCGGGGTCGTGGAAGGGGTCCACTACGGCTCGGTCGTGGTCCTCGGTACCGACGGCGAGGTGCGGTTCCAACTCGGCGACATCGAGGCCGCGTTCTACCCGCGCTCCGCCCTCAAGCCCGTCCAGGCCGCCGCCATGGTCCGTGCCGGGCTGCCGCTGGACGGTGAACTCCTCTCCCTCGCCGCGGCCAGCCACTCCGGCGAGGAACGCCACCTCGCCGGCGCCCGGCGCATCCTGGAGCTTGCGGGCGTGCCCGAGAGTGCCCTCGGCAACGTCGCGGACCTGCCCTACGACCCGGTCGTCCGCGAAACCTGGATCCGCGAGGGGCGGCTCCCCTCGCAGCTCGCCCAGAACTGCTCCGGCAAGCACGCGGCGATGCTGTACACCTGCCGGATCAACGGCTGGCCCCTGGACGGGTATCTCGACCCCGGGCATCCGCTCCAGCAGGCGATCGCCGAGATCGTGGAGGACCTCACGGGGCAGCGCATCGCGCGGGTCACCGTGGACGGGTGCGGCGCCCCGCTGTTCTCCGTCTCGCTGCACGGGCTGGCCCGGGCTACCGCGCGGATCGTCACCGCGGTGCCGGGGACGCCCGAGGCGCGGGTCGCCGACGCCATGCGGGAGCATGCCGAGATGGCCTCCGGGGCCGGTCGGGACGTCGCCGCGCTGATGCGGGCCGTGCCCGGTCTCCTGGCCAAGGACGGCTTCGAGGGCGTGCAGGTCGCCGCGCTGCCTGATGGGCGTGCTGTTGCCGTGAAGATCTCTGATGGGGCCAATCGGGCGCGGATTCCTGTCGCTGCGGCGGCGCTTGGGTGGGCGGGGGTTGAGCCGTCGCTGCTCGCCGAGTTCCAGGGCGAGGCGTTGCTGGGCGGTGGCCGGGCTGTGGGGCGTGTGCGGCCTGTTCGGTCGCTGGAGCCTGTTGCTGTTACCTCGTGCGCCTAATGGGGTGCCGGGAGCTGTTGTCGTGCGGCGATCGGTGCGTTGTGGCTGGTCGCGCCCCGCGGCGGTAGCCGCAGATCAACCACGCCCCGCGCCCCTGAGGGCACTTCCCTCTCCCTTCTCAGAAAGCGAGCCCTTCCCTCATGAACCTCGTCACCCGTCGCGAGCACGATCTGCTCGGCGACCGTGATGTTCCCGCCGACGCCTACTGGGGTGTGCACACCCTGCGGGCCACCGAGAACTTTCCCGTCACCGGGACGCCGATCTCGGCCTACCCGCACCTGATCGACGCCCTCGCCGCGGTGAAGGAGGCCGCCGCGCTCGCCAATCAGGAGCTGGGGCTGCTGGAGGCGCGCAAGGCCGACGCGATTGTCGCCGCCTGCCGGGAGATCCGGGACGGCAAGCTGCACGACCAGTTCGTCGTGGACGTGATCCAGGGCGGTGCGGGCACCTCGACCAACATGAACGCCAACGAGGTGATCGCCAACCGGGCGTTGGAGCTGCTGGGGCACGCCAAGGGCGAGTACGGCTATCTGCACCCCAACGAGGACGTCAACCTCGGTCAGTCGACCAACGACGTCTACCCGACGGCAGTCAAGATCGCGACCGTCTTCGCGGTACGCGGCCTGCTCAAGGCGATGGCCGTGCTCCAGGACTCCTTCGCCCGCAAGGCCGTCGAGTTCCGTGACGTGGTCAAGATGGGCCGTACCCAGTTGCAGGACGCGGTCCCCATGACGCTGGGGCAGGAGTTCTCCGCGTACGCGGTCATGATGGACGAGGACCGGTCCCGACTGGACGAGGCCGTCGAGCTGATCCACGAGATCAACCTGGGCGCCACGGCCATCGGTACCGGACTCAACGCCCCCGCCGGTTACGCCGAGGCCGCCCGTCGCCACCTCGCCGCCCTCACCGGACTGCCCCTGGTCACCGCCGCCAACCTGGTCGAGGCCACCCAGGACTGCGGCGCCTTCGTCCAGATGTCCGGCGTTCTCAAGCGGATCGCGGTCAAGCTCTCCAAGAGCTGCAACGACCTGCGGCTGCTGTCCTCCGGGCCGCGCGCCGGGCTCGGCGAGATCAACCTGCCGCCCGTACAGGCCGGTTCGTCGATCATGCCGGGCAAGGTCAACCCGGTGATCCCCGAGGTCGTCAACCAGGTCGCCTTCGAGGTGATCGGCAACGACGTGACCATCACCATGGCCGCCGAGGCGGGCCAGCTCCAGCTCAACGCCTTCGAGCCGGTCATCCTGCACTCCCTGTCGGAGTCCATCACCCATCTGCGCGCCGCCTGCCTCACCCTCGCCGAGCGCTGCGTGGACGGCATCACCGCCAACACCGAGGAGCTGCGCCGGACCGTGGAGAACTCCATCGGCCTGGTCACGGCGCTCAACCCGCACATCGGGTACACGGCCGCCACCGACATCGCCAAGGAGGCCCTCGCCACCGGCCGCGGGGTGGCCGAACTCGTACTGGAGAAGGGCCTGTTGCCCCCCGAGACCCTCGCCGACCTGCTGCGCCCGGAAAGCCTCGCGGGCAGCGGCGCCCCGCAGGTCTGAACCACGAGACGCGCCAGGACCGGCCCGGAGGCACAATGGTGATCATGAGCGTTCCCCCGTCGTCCCAGACCTTCATGCCGGTCCTGGAGCGCATCGCCGAGGAGATCGGGCGCACCCCGGGCCGGGGCCGCGCCGCCGACTACATCCCGGCGCTCGCGGCCTGCGACCCGCGCAGCTTCGGCATGGCCGTCGCCGAGCTGGACGGCACGGTGTACGGGGTGGGGGACTGGCGCGAGCCCTTCTCCACCCAGTCCATCACCAAGGTCTTCACCCTCGCCCTCGACCTCGCACGCGAGGGCGACGAACTGTGGGAGCACGTGGGCCGCGAGCCCTCCGGCAACCCCTTCAACTCGCTGGTGCAACTGGAGTACGAGAACGGCATCCCGCGCAATCCGTTCATCAACGCCGGCGCCCTCGTCGTCACCGACCGGCTCCAGACCCGTACCGGTGACGCGGCCGGTGAACTGCTCGCCTTCCTGCGCTCGGAGAGCGGTAACCAGTCGCTGGACTTCGACAAGGAGGTCGCCGACTCCGAGTCCGCCAACGGCGACCGCAACGCCGCCCTCGCCCACTTCATGGCCTCCTACGGCAACATCGACAACCCGGTGCCGGTCCTGCTCGACCAGTACTTCCGCCAGTGCTCCGTCCGCGCCTCCTGCGCCGACCTCGCCCTGGCCACCGGTTTCCTCGCCCGCCACGGAGTGCGCGCCGACGGCTCCCGGCTGCTCAGCCGCAGTCAGGCCAAGCAGGTCAACGCGGTGATGCTGACCTGCGGCACCTATGACGCGGCCGGTGACTTCGCCTACCGCGTGGGCCTGCCCGGCAAGAGCGGCGTCGGCGGCGGCATCATCGCCGTCGTCCCCGGCCGCTGCACGCTGTGCGTCTGGAGCCCCGGCCTGGACGAGCGAGGCAACTCGGTGGCCGGGGTGGCGGCCCTGGACCGCTTCACTACCCTGACGGGGCTGTCGGTCTTCTGACGGGCCGATGAGGTCTTCTGACGGGCCGACAGGGGCCGGGTCAGGCAATCCGGTTGAGCCGTCCCGCCCGACCGGCGATGATCATCAACATGTTCTCGCGCAAGCCCCGCCGCCCCAAGTCCCCCGAACTCCTCAAGGCCTGGGAGTCCCTCGACTCCGGTGACATACCCGGCGCGCTGCGGCAACTGCGCTCCGGCACCGACACGCTGCCCCTGGCGGAGACCGCCCTGGTGGTGGCCCGCGCCGCCGGCGCGGCGGGGTTCGACGACCTGGAACAGGCCGCCGAGGCCGTCGTCGCCCACCCCGACCGGCCGCAGGAGCTGTACGACTACGGGTACGCGTGCGTGGAGCGCGGCGTGTCCTATCTGGCCGTCCCCGCCCTGCGCGAGGCGCTGCGCCTGGCACCGGGTTCCCTGGCTGCCCTGCGCGAACTCGTCTCCGCCTACGAGCGCGAGGAACGGCACGGCGAGGCCGTGGAAGTCCTGTCGGCGCACGAGGGTGAGCTGACCGACTGGCCGGACCGCTATCTCCTGGTCCACAACGCCCTCCTGGCGGGCGACCTTGCGCTGGCCCGGCGTCAGCACGCGCTGCTCGCCCCTCCGGAGGACGACCAGTGGCAGTTCGCGCGGGCGCGGCAGAACCGCATGCTGGAGCGGGCGGCGAGCGCGCAGGGCGCGGGAGCATTGGACCGTACGGACCTGCGGGGCTGGCAGTACGTGCTCGGCGGCACCGTCCTCGGCACCCTGTCCCCGCACGGCTACAGCGCGGGCATGACCGGGCGGTACGCCTGGCTGCAGGACTCCTACGACCAGTGCCTGCGCGGACTGCTGCGGCTGAGGACCGTACTGGAGTCGGCCGGGGTGCGGCCCACGTCCGTGTCCCTGCTGCCCGACCGCGCCAGCCGCGTCCTGGGCCTGGCGGCGGCCGAGGTACTCGGGCTTCCCGCGCTGCCCTTCGCGCCCGAGCGGGCGGACACCGTGGTCGTGGCCTACGACCTGAACGACGTCGAGCCGGAGATCCTCGGGCAGCTCTTCGAGCGGACCCCGGGGCAGGTGCTGCACGAGCACGCGAGCTGCTGGACCGACGCGCCCGCCGTCTGCGCCGACAGCGTCACCCTGCTCCACCAGTCGAACACGGCGCCCTGGGCGGGCGTACTGCGCCAGACGGAGGACGGCTCCATCGAGCGCTCGGCCCCGGACGAGCGCCCCGAGGAAGAGATCGCCGCGGACATCGTCGCCGCCGACCCGACCCCGGACGAGGGCGACGACGACGCCCCCGCGGACCCGGACGAAGCACTGCGCGCCTTCGTCACAACGGTCCGGGACACCTGGCTCCAGGGCGAACGATCCCGCCTGCAGTCCTCGGGACCGGTACCGAGCTCCCGCTTCCTCTGAGCGCCGGGGCCGGGGCACTCCTCGGATCGGGTCGCAGGGGCACGGCCGTGACTCCGGCGTCCGCCCGGCGGTTCCGCTCTCGGTTCACGTGGGCCGTGTCGCCCGGCCGGATCACTCTTCCGCGTCCCGCTCCCTCCTCGGCCGTAGGGTCGCCGCCGCCATGACCCCGGCCCCCGCGATCCCGGCGCCCGCGACCATCCCCGCCTCCGCCCAGCCCGGGCCCTTGTGCACCGGCTTCGCCACCGGGGCGGTGGTGGGCGCCGGTTCCGGGCCGGGGCGGGGCTTGGTGCGCAGTTCGTCGAGGGAGCCCACCGCGTCGACCCTGTCGGCCGCCTCGAAGCCCCAGTCGAGCAGCTCCCGCGCCTCCTCGTAGACGGTGAAGCCACCGCCGTACTGCGGGTTCATGACCGTGACGACGAGGGTGCGTCCGTCCTTGCGGGCGGCGGAGACGAGGGTGTGTCCGGCCTTGCTGGTGTAGCCGTTCTTGATGCCGATCAGACCGGGGTAGGGCTCCACTCCGTCGGAGCCGGTGAGCAGCCGGTTGGTGTTGCGGATGGCGTACGACCCGCCGTCGCGGGCCGGGAACCGCGCCTCGACCGTGCCGCAGTACCGCGCGAACTCCTTGTTGCGCAGCCCCGCCCGGCCGAACACCGCCAGGTCGAAGGCCGAGGAGACCTGGCCCGGCGTGTCGTACCCGTCCGGGGAGAGCACACGCGTGTCGTGGGCGCCGAGCGCCCGGGCCTTGGCCTGCATCCGCGCGGCCGTGGCCCGCCAGCCGCCGCTGAGGTGGGCCAGGACGTGCACGGCGTCGTTCCCGGAGTTCAGGAACACCCCGTTCCACAGGTCCGAGATCCGGTAGGTGCGGTCCTCGGCGACGCCGACCATGCTGCTGCCGGGGCCGATGCCCGCCAGCTCCTCCTCGTCGACCGTGTGCCGGATCCCCGCGGGCAGGATGGGCAGCACCGTCAGCGCGAACAGGGTTTTCAGGGTGCTGGCGGGCGGGAGCTTGCGGTGCGCGTTCTTCGCGGCCAGCACCTCGCCGGTGTCGGCGTCGGCGACCACCCAGGACAGCGCCGAGACCCGCGGTACCCGGGGCGCCCCCGCCCGCGGCCTGACCTGCGTGCCGGAGCGGTTCAGCAGCGACGGCCGCTGCTCCGCCGCCGTACGCGCCCGGTCCGCGCCGCCGGACCCCGCTCCGCCCTCGTCGGCCACCGCGGCGGGCCCGAGCGCCAGCAGGCCCGCCACACACAGCGCACAGGACGACGCGGTCACCCGGGAAGAGAGTCTGATCTTCATATGAATCAACGTAGGAACAGCGAGGCCGCACACCGCGCTGCCCTGACGGAGCGTCGCCCGCGAGCACCCGGATGCCGTACGGCGGTCAGGCGTCCTTCGGCAGCGTCGGCCGGATCCGCCGCAGGAAGGAGGAGTTGTCCGGCGTCTCGCGCAGACGTTCCAACAGGGTCTCCAGGCCGTCCTTGTTCTGGAGCGCGCGGCGCAGGCCGGGGACTGCCGCCAACTCCGGTCCGGTCAGCAGGAGTTCCTCGCGACGGGTGCCGGAAGGATTGACGTCGATCGCCGGGAAGACCCGGCGTGCGGCCAACTCGCGGCTCAGGCGCAGCTCCATGTTGCCGGTGCTCTTCAGCTCCTCGAAGTAGAAGTCGTCGGCCCGGGAGCCGGTCTCCACCAGGGCCGTGGCCAGGATGGTGAGCGAGCCGCCCTCCTCGGCGGACCGCGCGGCGCCGAAGAACCGCTTCGGGCCGATCAGCGCGGAGGCGTCCACCCCGCCGCTGAGGGTACGGCCACCGGCGGCGGCCGCGTTGTTGTGGGCCCGGCACAGCCGGGTCAGCGAGTCCAGCAGGATCACCACGTCCTCGCCCGCCTCGACGAGCCGCTTGGCCCGTTCGACGACGAGTTCGGCGAGCGCGATGTGCTGCTTGGGCGCCCGGTCGAACGTGGAGGCGTACACCTCGCCGCGCACCGAGCGCCGCATCTCGGTGACTTCCTCGGGGCGTTCGTCGAGCAGCAGTACCATCAGCCGGCACTCGGGGTGGTTGCCGGCCACGGCGGCGGCGAGCTGCTGGAGCAGCACGGTCTTGCCGGTCTTGGGCGGGGCCACGATCAGCCCGCGCTGGCCCTTGCCGACGGGGGTGAGCAGGTCGGCGACGCGCCCGGTCGGCCCGGCGGCCGGGTGTTCGAGGCGGATCCGCTCGCTCGGGTGCAGCGGGGTGAGGTCGGAGAAGCGGCGGCGGTCGCGTTCGGGGGCGCGGCTGTTGACGCGGGCGACCTCGGTCAGGCTCCGCCGGTCGCCGCGCACGCCCTCGACGAGGTCGCCCTTGCGCAGGCCGTGGCGGCGGATCAGGGCGGGGGAGACCTGGAGGTCGGAGGAGGTGGGCAGCAGGCTGTCGGCGGCGCGCAGGTGCCCCTTCCCGCCGGCGTCGATGTCGAGCACGCCGAGGACGGTGGGGGGCGCGGAGTTCCGGACCGCGGGTTCGAGTGTGGTGGTCATGGGGTGGGTCCTTTCGCGGACGGACGGCATGAGGCATGCGTGGGGAAGGGGATGGCCGCGGGAAGCGAGGCGGACTCAGCGCGCCTCAAGGCGGCGGGAACAGCACCTCGGGGTACGGCGAAACCGCTGGTCACGAGGTGATGGGAAAGCCGGAAGCACCGGCTGAACCGAAGGTGAACTGGCACCGGCGCCCGGGACCGGGCGTACACAAGTGCTAACCAGACGGTACCACGGGGGATCAGTGTGTGGCGAGGAGTCCGTACAACAGGGGGATCCGGGGCTCGGGGAGACGCCACCAGCCGGAGTCCGTGCGCACCATGTGCGGCCAGCGCTGCCAGGGCAGCTCGTCGCTCTCACGGAGCTGTCGGACGGTCAGTCCCGCGTCCGTCAACGCGGTGACGACCTCTCCTATTCCGTGCATCCACTCGTAACTGTCGGTGGCGCCCTCGACGGCCGGGCCGTCGGTGTAGGTGTGGGTCGCGTCCCGGTGCACGGGGCCGCCGCCGCCCAGGTAGTCGTGGCGCAGCAGCAGCAGTTCCGGCCCCTCGCCCGGCGCGGGCTTGGGGCCCAGGGAGTTGAGCAGGGGATGGAACTCCACGATGTACAACAGGCCGCCGGGGCGCAGGAGTTCGGCCACGACTCCCGCCCAGCGCGGCAGGTCCGGCAGGTAGCACAGGGCGCCCTTGCCGGTGTACACGACGTCGAACCGGGCCGGGCCGAGGGCGCTCACGGCGTCGTACACATTCGCCTCGACGTACGTGACCTCGGCGCCCGCCTTCCCGGCGATCGCGCGGGCGGCCTCGACGGAGGCGGCGGAGAAGTCCAGGCCGACCGCGCGGGCGCCGCGGCGCGCGAACGCGACGGTCTCGGTGCCGAGATGGCACTGGAGATGGAGCAGGTCCCGCCCGGTCAGGTCGCCGAGGTCGGCCCACTCGAACGGGGCGAACCAGCGCTCGGGATCGAGGTCCTGGGCCAGGCCGTAGAAGCGGCTGGCGAGGTGGACGGGGGTGCGGGCGTCCCAGTTCGCCTGGTTCGCCCGCATCAGCCGTGCCTGCTCGTCGGTGCTCATGGAGCCATCAAACCGCGAACGGACGCCTGTCACACGGAGCGTTGCTGTGCCTCCGCCGCGATTCGGTCGAACTGCGCGCCCATGGCCTCGGCCAGCGCCTGGGCGGCCGACAGCGGGCGGACCATCACGGTGAACTCGTCGATGAGTCCCTCGTCGTTGACGTGCAGGAAGTCACAGCCCTGGATCTCGCGGTCGCCGACCCGCGCCTTGAAGACCAGGGCGTGGTCGCGGCCGTCGGTGTCGCTGATCTCACGGACGTAGTGGAAGTCCTCGAAGACCCGCGCCACCCCGCGCAGGATCGCCGCCGTCATCGCTTTGCCGGGATACGGCTTGAACACGACCGGGCTGGTGAAGACGACGTCCTCGGCCAGCAACGCCTCGGCGGCGTCGAGGTCCCACTTTTCGATGGCCTCGCGGAAAGCCCGCATCGCCCCTCCAGGGATCGATAGAATCGATAGTCAATTTGTTGAGTAGGTGCAGAAGAGATTAATCACCTCCTGCTAGCGTGTCCATATGTCGCTGAAGTACGCCGTCCTCGCCGCCCTCCTGGAGGGGGAGGCATCGGGCTACGAGCTGTCCAAGCTGTTCGACGTCTCGCTCGCGAACTTCTGGGCCGCCACCCCGCAGCAGCTCTACCGGGAGCTGGAGCGGCTGGCGCAGGACGGCCTGGTCAGCGCCCGGGTCGTCCAGCAGGAGCGCCGGCCCAACAAACGGATGTTCACGCTCACCGAGACCGGCCGCGCGGAGCTGGGCGCCTTCGCCGCCGAACCGGTACGGCGGCCCGCCGCGATGCGCGACGAACTGCTGATCAAGATCCAGGCCATGGACGAGGCGGACCCAGCGGCGGTCCGGGCCCTGGCCGAGGAGCGGATGTCCTGGGCGCGGGCCAAACTGGCGCGTTACGAACGGGTCCGGGAGCGGCTGCTGGCCGGTCGGACCGAGGAGGAGTACCTGCGCGAGACCGACCGCGTCGGCCCGTACCTCACCCTGCAGGCCGGGCTCGCCTACGAGCGCGAGATCCTCGCCTGGTGCGACCGCGTCCGCACGGTCGTGGACCAGCGCGCTGCTCTAAGCTGACCCGGATGTTCAGCCCCGAAGGCCCCTCCCTGCGCGAACTCGCCGTCCAGGCACTGTCGTCCGTCGAGCGCGGTTACGACCTGCTCGCCCCGAAGTTCGACCACACCCCCTTCCGCACCCCGGACTCGGTGCTCGACGCCGTGGCCCGCGCGCTGGCGGACAGGGGACCCTTCGACCACGGCCTCGACCTGTGCTGCGGCACCGGCGCCGGGATCGACGTCCTCGCCCGGGTGTGCCAACAGGGCGTCACCGGTGTCGACTTCAGCGCGGGCATGCTCGCGGTCGCGCGCGGACGCCGCCGCAGGACGGGCCCGCCGGTGTCCTACGTCCGCGCCGACGCCCGCGCCCTGCCGTTCGCGCCCGCCTTCGACCTGGTGGTGAGCTTCGGCGCGTTCGGACACTTCCTGCCGCGCGAACTGCCCACGCTGTTCGCCCAGGTGCACTCGGTCCTGAGGCCCGGCGGCACCTTCGCCTTCCCGGTCGTCGCGCCACCGCGGCCCACCTCACGGGCGTACTGGATGCTGCTGGGCTTCGACTGGGTGATGCGGGTGCGCAACGCCCTGTGGCGCCCGCCCTTCGTGATGTACTACCGCGCCTTCCGGCTCGGCGAGGTGCGCCGGGAGCTGGAACGGGCCGGACTGACCGTGGAGTTGACGGCGCTGCCCGAGTTCGGGCAGCGCCGCGACGGCAGTCCGCGGGTGCGGATGGTGCTCGCCCGCCGGGCCGGGGCTCAGCCGGCCGCCGGGAGGGTGAACTCGTAGACCAGCGCGTCCTGTCGCGAGTCCACCAGCAGATCGGTGATCTCCAGCGGGCGGGCGTACTGGTCGTGCACCTGCCGGGTGACCCGGACCGAGGAGGAGCCCGCGAGGGGCGTGATGGCGTCCCGGTGGTGCAGGGTCAGGCCTGCCTTGCGCATCCAGTCGTAGGCGCGGCGCAGTTGGGCCGCGGTCGACGAGCGGGCCCGCTCCCGGTAGCGGCCGAGCTCCTCGACCTCGGCGAGCGCCACGGCCGAGAACGAGGTCACGGCCGTGCGGCGGCCCAGTCCGTCGGCGCCCTCGGACTCGTAGCGGTGCACCAGCGTCGGACGGTGCGGGGCCAGGCCCAGGGCCTGTGCGTGGCCGGGCGGCGGCGCCTCCCAGGTGACCGTCGCGCGGTCCACGGCGCGCGGGTCCGCCGCCCGCGCGCCGACCGGGAAGGTCAGCGCGGCGGGGTTCTCCACCGGCCGGCCGGACAGGGTGGCGTGGCTGCCGCGCCGGTCGGTGGCGACCAGGCCGTCGTGCCGCAGCACCTCAAGGGCCTGCCGCACCGTCTCCCGGCTCACGCCGAAGTGCCGGGCCAAGTGCCGCTCGCCCGGCAGGCGTTCACCGGGCGGGATGGTGCCGTCGCGCAGTTCCGCGAGCAGTTGCGTCGCGACGCTCCAGTAGAGGGGCTGCCCCTCGATGAGCGGGTGTTCGTGTGGGGTGGTGCGGGCCATGCCGCGCCCTCCTGTTGGTGACGTGCGGTAGCCGTGTCGACTCATTGCGCCACCACATCTAGCATTGGTCTAAACCACCAGGGAAGGGTGTCGGGCGGGTTCGGCTGAAACCGGCCCGCCGAGAGTCTCCGCCCGGGCGTACTCGGGCGAACTCAGGCGTACGCAGGGGTGAAAGCTGCTACGGATTTTCTAGTCATTCGTAGTCATTTCTAGTCGTACGTCCCGGATATCTTGATCTTGTGAAGCTTTCGGCGTGGGCGCGGCAGCAGGGCGTGAGTTACCAGACCGCCTGGCGATGGGTGAAGGACGGCAAGATGCCCGTTCCCGTCACCCAAGCGCCGTCGGGGACGTGGCTGGTCGCCGAGCCCGCTGCGGATGCCTCTGCGGTGTCGGGGCGGGTGGTGGCGTACTGCCGTGTCTCGTCAGCCGACCAGAAAGCCGACTTGGACCGGCAGGCGTCACGGGTGGTGGACGGGGCGAACGGGCTTGGCCTGCCGGTCGCTGAAGTCGTGACCGAGGTCGGCTCGGGGCTGAACGGGCGGCGGCGCAAGCTGCACCGGGTGCTGTCCGACCCGCAGGCCGCGGTGATCGTGGTCGAGCACCGCGACCGGCTTGCCCGGTTCGGTGTCGAGCACCTCGAAGCGGTCCTGTCGGCGTCCGGGCGGCGTCTGGTCGTCCTCGACCCCACCGAGACCGCCGATGACCTCGTAGGGGACATCACCGAAGTCCTCACGTCGATGTGCGTGCGCCTGTACGGGCGGCGGGCGGCGAAGAACCGGGCCGCTCGCGCGGTGGCCGTGGCAACCGGCGAGGACGCCAAATGAAGAAGTTCCAGCCGCAGCCCGGGTTCGTGGTGCAGGCGTTCCGGTTCGCCCTGGACCCGAACGCCACCCAGGAGGCCGCGCTGCGTTCGCACTGCGGTGCCGCGCGGGCCGCGTACAACTGGGCTGTGGGCTGGGTGACGGCGTCGTGGTGGCAGCGCCGCGCGGAGGAGACCTACAAGATCGCCGAGGAGTCGCTGACCGAGTGGCGGCCATGGTCACTTCCGTCGCTGCGGAAGGCGTTCAACGAGGCCAAGCACACCGACCCGCGTTTCTCCGCCTGGTGGGAGGAGAACTCCAAGGAGGCGTACTCCACCGGCCTCGCGAACGCGTCGGCCGCGTTCGACAACTACGCGAAGTCCAAACAGGGCAAGCGGCGCGGCAAGCGGGTGGGCACGCCCCGGTTCAAGCCGAAGCGGAAGACGCGTCCGGCCTGCCGGTTCACCACGGGCACGATCCGCGTGGACACCGACGGCCGGCACGTCACCCTGCCCCGCCTCGGAACGATCCGCACCCACGAGCCCACGGTCAAGCTCCTGGCCCACGTCCAGGCCGGGACGGCGCGGGTCCTGTCCGCGACCGTCCGCCACGAACGCGGGCGCTGGTCCGTCTCCTTCCAGGCCGAGGTCAAACGCGACCTCGAACGCGTGGCGCGCCCGGACACGGCGGTCGGTATCGACCTCGGCGTGAAGACCCTCGCCGTCATGGCCGACTCGACCGGTGAGATCCGGACCGTGCCCAATCCCGGGCACTACGACGCCGCGTGCAAGCAGCTGCGCCGCGCGTCCCGGACCGTGTCCCGCCGTCAAGGCCCCGACCGCAGGACCGGGCGCAAGCCGTCGAAGCGGTGGGAGAAGGCCAACGCCCAGCGGAACAAGGTGCATCACCGGGTGGCGAACCTCCGCGAGGACGCCCTGCACAAACTCACCACCAGCGTGGCCGCCAAGTACGGCACGGTCGTGGTCGAGGACCTCAACGTCGCCGGCATGCTGAAGAACCGGCGCCTCGCACGCAGGATCGCCGACGCCGGGTTCGGCGAGATCCGCCGCCTGCTCGACTACAAGACGCGCCGGCGCCACGCCACCCGCCTCGTGGCCGCGAACCGCTGGTACCCCTCCTCGAAGACCTGCTCCGGGTGCGGCGCGGTGAAAGCCAAGCTGCCGCTGCACGTCCGGACCTACGAATGCGACGCCTGCGGCCTGGTCATCGACCGGGACGACAACGCCGCACTCAACCTCGCCGCGCTCGCGGCGGCCTGCACCACTGGTACCGGAGTGGCCGGAGACCAGGACACCGCCCCGGCGGCGTCAAAGCCTCGTGGAGCCGACCGTAAGACCCGCGCCACCCGCACCCGTCGCAAGACGAATGCGGGGCAGGCAGGTGGCGCAACCCTGCCGCACCAGCGGCAGCAGGAAACGAGAGACCGTACTCAAGCCGAAGCCCTCATGCTTTGGTGATGTGACGGACCTTCCGGGCCGAAATGCCCGGAATGCTGAGAGCCGCCGAGGCTCTGAGCAACGGGTACTCAGGCGTACGACTTCAGCCAGCGCAGCTTGGCCGCGTCGTGGAACGGGCCGCCGCCCTCGTGGTCGTTGAACTCGTACACCTCGATCGCCTTCTCGTCATGGGCCCAGGAGTTGAAGGCGGCGAACACCGTCGAGGGCGGGCAGGTCTGGTCCTCCAGGGCGGCCGAGAACAGGGCCGGTGCCCGGCCGCGGGCCGCGAAGTGGACGCCGTCGAAGTAGGAGAGGGTGCGCAGCACGTCCTGGGTGCGGCCGCGGTGCGTCTTGAGGTACGCGCCTATCTCGCGGTACGGGTGACGGTCCGTCAGCGTCGTGGCGCGCGGGAAGTCGCACAGGAACGGCACGTCCGGCGCGACGGCCACCAGGTCCGGCACCAGACCGCCCACCGCGATGGTGATCCCGCCGCCCTGGCTGGCGCCCGTCACCGCGGTGCGCGAGGCGTCGGTCAGCGGATGCGACCGGGCCGCCTCCACCGCCCGTACCGCGTCCGTGAACACCCGCCGGTAGTAGTAGTTCTCCGGCGCGTCGATCCCGCGCGTCATGAACCCGGGGTACGCGGGCGCCCCGCCCACCGGGTCCGCCGTACCGCCGCCCGCGCCCCAGGCGCTGCCCTGCCCACGCGTGTCCATCACGAAGTGCGCCCGCCCCGAGGACGCCCACAGCAGATGCTCGTGCGGCAGCCCCCGCCCGCCGCCGTACCCGATGAACTCCACGATCAGCGGCAACGGCTCCTCGGCCGCGGCCGGAACCGTCAGCCACCCCTTCACCGGGTGCCCGCCGAACCCGGCGAACGTCACGTCGTACACCGTCACCGTGGTCAACCCCGTGTCCACCGGCTCGAAACGGGCGTCCAGCTCGTGCTCGCGGGCCTCCTGAAGGGTCTTCGACCAGAAGGCGTCGAAGTCCTCCGGCGCGACGGACTCACTGACGTACTCGCGCATTTCGTCGAGCGGCAGGTCGAACAGGGCCATGGAGGACCGCCTTTGCGGGGGAGGGGTACGGATGATCACACACCGTACGACGGTGATCGGACCTCCCGCCAGGTCCAGAGCCCGTGCCTGCGGCTCCCCTTCGGCGAGTAACCGCTGGTCAGAGCAGCCGGGTCGACCTTCCCCGGCGAAACTTTCGTGATCGTTTCGCCGTGCGAGTGGTCGGGTCACCCGGCGGGAGTCCCACCCCGCGGTGGTGATGCCGGGGCCCTCGGCCTCAGCCGAACCGCTCGATCCGGATCCGGTCCACGGGCTGCCCGGCCGCGACCAGCAGCCGTGAGGCGTGCTCGGCGAAGCCGTTGGAGCCGCACACGTACGCCTCCCAGCCGCCGGGCGGCCGCTCGGCCAGCAGCGGGGCCACATGGGCCGCCGACATCCGGCCCACCGGCAACCCCGTCGGGGCGCTGCGGGTGAACACGGGGGTCGTCTCCGCGCCGTACTCCCGCGCGTAGATCAGCTCCTCGGGGCTGCGCGCCGAGACCAGCAGCCGCAGCGGCACGTCCAGTCCGCGGGCCCGGTGGTGGCGCACCATCGACATCAGGGGGACCACACCGGACCCGGCGCCGATCAGCAGCGCGGGCCGGTCACCGGGCCAGGCGAAGAAGCCGCTCAGCGGGCCGCGCACCTCCACCCGGTCGCCGGGCCGGGCCACCGTGTGGAACCAGCCGGAGACCTCGCCGCCCGCCACGTGGTCGAGGGTCAGCTCGATGTGCCCGGAGTCGTCGGGCGCGGACGCGATCGAGTAGTGCCGCTGGGCCGCGTAACCGTCCTCGGCGGTCAGCCGCAGCATCAGGTGCTGGCCCGGCACATGGCCCGCCCAGACGGGCACCGCCAGCCGGACGGTGGCCGCGCGCGGGGTCTCGGGCCGGATCTCGGTGATGGTGGCGGTCTGCCAGCTGGTCGCCGCCTGCGCGCTGACCTCGATGCGTCCGGGCACGGCGAAGCGGGTCGGGGGAGTGAAGGTCTCAGTCACCGGAGTACCGCTGCTCCTCCCAGGGGTTGCCCCGGTCGTGATAGCCGTTGCGCTCCCAGAAGCCCGGCTCGTCGTGGTCGAGGACGCGCAGGCCCGCGATCCACTTCGCGCTCTTCCAGAAGTACAGGTGCGGCACCAGCAGCCGCGCGGGGCCGCCGTGCTCCGGCGCGAGCGGCCGGTCGTCGTACTCCCAGGCGATCCACGCCCGCCCGCCCCGCAGGTCCGCGAGCGGGAGGTTCGTGGTGTACCCGGTGTGCGAGTACGCCACGACATGGGTGGCCGACTCCAGCGGCCCGACCGCGTCCCAGAAGGCGTCCAGCGAGACACCGCCGAACCGCACCCCGAACTTCGACCAGCTGGTCACGCAGTGGATGTCGCCCTCGTACACCGAGGCGGGCAGCGCGTGCGCCTCGTCCCAGGTCCAGGAGCGGGGCTCGGCGACCAGTCCGTCGATACGGAACGTCCACTCCTCCGCCGCGAGATCCGGCGTGACCTCGGCGGACAGGACGGGCCAGTCGTCGCCCGCGTCGTACTGGCCCGGTGGCAGGCCGGGGTTGTGGACGCGCGGGCGCCCGGTGAAGCCTCGGGTGACATGCATGCCGGTGGTGCCTCCAGACCGCCGTGCGCGACGGCCGTGCTCTCAGTACGTTGCCTCTTCAACCGTACTGGCCCGGGCGTCGGGGAATAGCCACGGGCCGATCCTGCTTGATCCTCTACGGCAGCACGGCATCTGCGACGGCTACGAGAGAGGGAGCACATGTCCGAGGCGGACGACCGGGTCCTCGACAATCCGGCCCTGGCGGCGCTCACCGGCCCGCACGCCCACTTCGCCGAGCGGCGCGGCCGGGTGCTGCGCTACCCGGTGGAGGTGTCGCCCTGGGTGGCTCTGCCCGACGAGCCGGACGCGTCGGACTGGGCGGATGTCGCCGCCCTGGCCGGTCCCGGCAAGGAGGCGCTGATGATGGGGTTCCGGGGCCGGACGCCCGAGGGCTGGGGGACCGTCTTCCGCGTCGACGGCGTGCAGCTCGTCGGCCCGGACGTGACCGGCGCCCCGGACGAGGAGGCCGTACGGCTCGGTCCGGCCGACGTGCCCGAGATGCTCGACCTGGTCGCCCGGACCCGCCCGGGACCGTTCCTGCCGCGCACCCTGGAGCTCGGCATCTACCTGGGCATCCGCCGGGGCGGCGCCCTCGTCGCCATGGCGGGGGAGCGGGTGCGACCGCCGGGCTGGAGCGAGATCAGCGCGGTCTGCACCGACCCCTCCGTACGCGGCCAGGGCCTCGCCCGGCGCCTCGTGCTGGCCGTCGCCCACGGCATCCGGGAACGCGGCGAGCGGCCCTTCCTGCACACCGGCGCCGACAACACGGGCGCGATCAAGCTCTACGAGTCCCTCGGCTTCCGGCACCGGCGCGAGCTCCTCTTCCTCGGCACGCGGGTGCCGGACGACCTGATGGAGCCGGTGGCCTAGGGGGCGGGCCGGCGGCCTAGAGGGCGGGCCGGCGGGCGTTGTAGCGGACCAGGTATCCGGCGAAGCGTTCCAGGTCCTCCTCCGGCCAGTCCGCGAGCCGCTGCCGTACGACCTCCCGGCGCCGCTCGGTGACCCGGGCGAGCAGTCGCCGCCCGGCGTCCGTGAGCCGCAGGACCTGCACCCGGTGGTCGTGCGGGTCCGGTTCCCGTCCGATCAGCCCGTCCCGCTCCAGCGCCGCCACCTGACGGCTGACCGTGGACTTGTCCAGGGCGTAGTGCTCGGCGAGGTCGGTGGCCCGGCATCCCCCGCTCTCCTCCAGATGCCCGAGCAGCGTGTACGACACCAGCGACAGCTCCGGGTGCATCCGGCCCGCCGAGGCGCGGGCACGGCGGGCGAAGGCGGTCATCTCGCGCTGGATGGTCTCCACAGCGGTGTCCGAAACGTCCCTCGCGCTCATGGGCGCAGCGTACAACTCGGCGCGCGGCGTGATCACTGGGGTACCCTGGCGACCCGTCCGTGGAGCGTCCCGGACGTGGTGAGCCGAGGGGGTGAGACCCATTACCGCAGTGTCAGGTCGGGTGCTCTCCCCGCGTATCGGTGCGGTCGCCGGTTGCCGGTGACCGCGGGAGTGCCCTTCGGCTCGCGAAAGGCTCCCTTTGTCCTCCGCTTCTGTTCCAGAACCTTCTGTTCCTGATCCGTCGGTCCCTGAGAGCGTTGTCGCCGCGCTGCGCGCCGCGGGCTGTGTCTTCGCCGAGGAGGAGGCCCGGCTGCTGACGGCCACGGCTTCCGGCCCGGCGGAACTGGCCGCCATGGTGGACCGGCGCGCGGCCGGTGAGCCCCTCGAACTCGTCCTCGGTTGGGCCGAGTTCAGGGGCCTGCGGATCACCGTCGAACCCGGTGTCTTCGTCCCCCGCCGACGCACCGAGTTCCTCGTCGAACAGGCCCTCGCCCAGGTCCCCGGCGCCCACGTGGTGGTCGACCTGTGCTGCGGCTCGGGCGCGGTGGGCGCCGCCCTGGCCGCCGCGCTGGGCCGCGTCGAACTGCACGCCGCCGACATGGACCCGGCCGCCGTGCGCTGCGCCCGCCGCAATGTCGCGCCGTACGGGGGCCGGGTGCACGCCGGTGACCTCTTCCAGGCCCTGCCCGCCGAACTGCGGGGCCGCGTCGACATCCTCGCCGCCAACGTCCCCTACGTACCCAGCGGAGAGGTCCCGCTGCTCCCCGCCGAGGCCCGCGACCACGAACCCCTCCGCGCGCTGGACGGCGGCCCCGACGGACTCGCCCTCCTGCGCCGCGTCACTGCGGAGGCCGCTCACTGGCTGGCCCCGGGCGGCTGCCTGGTGGTGGAGACGAGCGAGCATCAGACCCCGGCGGCGGTGGAGGCGTTCCGCCGGGGTGGCCTGACACCGCGTCCGGTGGTGTGCGAGGAACGGTATGCGCAGGTGGTGGTGGGGATGGTGGCGTAACGGACGGGAGCGGGCGGGGGAGGCTGCTCAGGTCGCCCCTCGCCACGGCATCATCCGCCCCGGCCTGTCACCGTCACGGTCACGGTCACCGTCGTCGTGCCGCGGCAGCCCGTGCCGCCGCTCACCGGTGTCCCGTTCCTCCCAGTCCCCGGCGAAGACCCGGTCCGCCGTCCGGTCGCCGTCCTCGGAGCGGGTGCCGGACAGGTACACGTCGTCGCCGTCCTTCAGGCCCCCGGAGTCGCCCTGCTTGCGGACGACGGTGTCGGAGTCGACCGTCCAGGTCCACTCGGTGCCGTCCTCGCTGCGGACGCTGACCTGTTCGCTGTCCACCTCCTCGACCGTGCCGCGCTGCCAGACACGGACGATCCACTCGTCGCCGTTGTCCGGGTCCTTGACGGTGGCCTCGCCGTGCACCCCGCCGCCGTGCAGGCCGAACCACGGGCCGTGGCGGTGCCGCTCGCCGGGGCGGTCGGAGGGGGTCGAGGAGGGCTCTGCGCCGTCGCCGTCCGAGGCGGCGGCGTAGGCGACGGTGCCGCCCAGGGCGAGGACGGCGACGGCGGTCGCCGCGGTGACGGTACGCGCACGGGCGGAGCGCCGGCGCCACAGGCCGCGCGGGCGCTCGTCGGACGGCCCGTTCGCGAGGACCTCGCCGGGCGCGGTGCTGGGTTCCTGCTCCGGATCGTGTGTCATGGCTCGCTCCCTCGGCCACAGCGGCCCGGCCGTCCGGTGCCGCGCCTTGCTGTGATTGTGCGAGGAGGGCGGTAAGCGGCCCGTAATCGTCAGCTGTGAATCGGCCCGTAACTGGTCAGCTGTGCATCGGCCCGCCCGGTGGTACGGCCCGTGCGATGAGCAGGGCGACGTCGTCGGAGTTGTCGGGCTGGTGCAGGGTGCGCAGCAGCAGGTCGCAGACGTCCTCCAGCGGCCGGTCGGGGCCGTCGAGCAGGTCCAGGAGCGCGTCGAGGCGTTCGTCCAGCGGGTGTTGGCGGGTCTCGACCAGGCCGTCGGTGTAGAACACCAGCCGGTCGCCGGGCTCCAGCGTCACGGTCGTGGTGGAGAAGGCCACCCCGCCCACGCCGAGCGGCGCCCCGGTGGGCAGGTCAAGCAGCTCCGGCGGGTGCCCCTCGCGTACCCGGACCGGCGGCAGGTGCCCGGCGTTGGCGATCCGGCACACCCGCTCGTGCGGGTCGTGGACGGCGAACACGCAGGTGGCGATGGGGTGGTCCAGGCCCTCGGTGGTGCGGTCCAGGTGCTCAAGCAGCCGCTCCGGTGCGAGGTCGAGGGAGGCCAGGGTGTTGCTGGCGGTCCGCAGCCGGCCCATGGTCGCGGCGGCGTTCACCCCGCTGCCCATCACGTCACCGACGACGAGCGCCGTCTTCCCGCCCTCCAGCGGGATCACGTCGAACCAGTCGCCGCCGACCTCCGCCGTGGCCCCCGCGGGCTGGTAGCGGGAGGCGACCTCCAGGCCGCCCGTCACCGACGGATGACTGGGCAGCAGACTGCGCTGGAGGGTCAGTGCGGTGTCGCGGGCGTTCTGGTACCAGCGGGCGTTGTCGATCTGCACCGCGGCCCGCGCCGCCAGCTCCCGGGCGAGCAGCAGGTCGTCGGCGCCGAAGGGCAGCGGGTTGGTGATCCGTTTCAGATCGAGGGCGCCCAGCACCTCGCCGCGCGCGATGAGTGGCACCGCCAGATAGGAGTGCACCCCGGCCCGGCCCAGTTGCTCCGCCGCCTCCGGGGAACGGGCGATCAGGGGCAGGTCCGGCGCCCGCACCTCGGCCACCATCACCGGGCTGCCGGTGCGTACGCACCGCGTGACCAGCCGGTCGGGCGCGTACCGGGCGATCTGGCCGGGCGGGTCGGCGGCGTCCAGCGCCTCCGAGGGCCCGTCGGCCTGCACCGCCAGCGCGCGGATCACGGCGTGCTCGGCGGGGCCGAGACTGGTGCGCCGCCCCTCCACCACCGCGTCCAGCAGATCGACGGCCGCGATGTCGGCGAGTTCGGGCACGGCCACGTCGGCGAGTTCGTGCGCGGTGCGGCCCAGCTCCAGGGTGGTGCCGATACGCGCGGAGGCGTCCGCGATCACGGCCAGGCGCCGGCGCGCGGCCTCGGCCTCGACATGGGCCCGGTGCTGCTCGGTGATGTCCACGACCGAGACGGCCACCCCGAGCACGGTGCCGATGGCGTCCTCCAGGCGGTACATCGACAGCGACCAGGCGTGGTCCGCGTCCGGGTCGGCCGGGGTGCGCCCGACGGTCGACTTGTCGACGAAGGGTTCCCCGGTCTCCAGCACCCGCCGCATCGCGGACTCCAGGGCGGCGCTGTCCAGGCCCGGCAGGACCTCGGCGACGGTGTGGTCCAGGTGGTCCTTGGCGGGGATGCCGTTGATCCGCTCCATCGTCGGATTGACGGAGACGTAGCGCAGATCGGTGTCGAGGACCGCGAGCCCGATGGGCGACTGCGAGACCACCCGCGTGGCCAGCGCCACGTCCCGCTCCAGGCGCCGCACGGTCGACTGGTCGGCGGCCAGGCCGAGCGCGTAGACGTTCCCCTCGGCGTCCAGCAGCCGCTGGTTGCGGAACTCCACCAAGCGGGTGCTGCCGTCCTTGTGCCGGATGGGGAAGGCCCCGGCCCAGCTTTCGCCGGTCTCCATGACATCGGCGAAGAGCTGCACCACCAGATCGAAGTGCTCCTCGTGGATCATCAGCCGGACGGCGGAGCGGCCCAGCGCCTCCTTGGCGGTGTAGCCGAAGAGCTCCTCCGCCTGCGGGCTCCACAGCATGATCTTGCCCTCGGTGTCGAGTACCACCGAGGCCACGCCCAGCACGTCGAGGAGTCCGCTGGGCCGCACGGCACCGCGGACCGGCTCCGCGCCCGGCGCGTTCGTGCGCACCGGCCCGTCTCCCGGCAGCGGTCCGTCGCCCCGGGCCACGGGAGATCCGGTTGATGCCATCCCACGCACCGCCTTCGCCCTTTTCCTAGCGCGGCACGCCGTCCCCCGTGCCGACTCCCCTTGTTCTACCGCGTTCAACCGCCTCCGTGACCTCTCGCGGCGCTCACCTCCACCATCCCTCAACACGGGGCCGGGTGTCCGGGGAAGCGCCGGGAAGCCGGCCGGGGTGTTTCCCTACAGGTCAGGCATTGGTCTGTACATGACTATGCGAGCACGCCAAACTGTCCGCCGAAAACGCGCACCCACCCCCCAGTCAGAGGAGTCGGTTCATGCCCCTGCGCGCCCGGCGGCGCCGTCGTGCCGTCCTGTCCGGCCTCGTCGCCCTCGCCAGTGCCGCCGCCGTCCTGTCCGCCGCCCCGCCCGCCTCCGCCGCGGACACCTGGAACGAGGTCGGCTCCGACCGCGCCGACCCGCTCACCGAGAGCCAGGGCCTGGCCTCGGTCGAGGTCCCGGCGAACAGCCCCAACCGCTACACCGGCATCGGCACCATTCCCTTCGGGCTGCTGACCCGGGGCTGGAACCACGTCGGCGACCCGGACGCCTCGTACAACGGCTACTACATCGAGCCGTACCAGGCCGACTCCGGCACCGCGAAGATGTTCCGGGTGCAGGCGCCGGGCGGTGCCTGGTCGGAGTACGTGCACACGCTCAGCAGCGGCGAGGCGCTGAACAACTCCTGGGTCGCCATTACCCCGAACGGTCAGTGGATGCTGGCGGGGGAGTGGGGCACCATGAACCGCCTGCTGGTCTTCCCCACCCCCGGCGTCAACCCCGCCACCTCCCCGTCGGCGAACCTGCCGCAGGCGTCCACCGTCCACCTCGACCGGCCGGTGCGGGACGTGCAGGGCTGCGACTTCTCCGGCCCGACCACCCTGCTGTGCTCCTCCGACGACCCCGCCGGAACCCTGTTCGGCATGACCAAGCCGCTGCTCCAGATCGACCTGTCGGCCGAACCCGGCTCCTCGGACGTCAACGGGCGGGTCACCGCCCTGCGCCAGCTCCCCCTGCGCAGCGGCTGTTCCGGCAACTTCGAGGCCGAGGGCGTCGACTACGACCGCCGTACCGGGACCCTGCGGGTCATCGTGCTCTCGCCCGGCTTCTGCGTGCTGACCGACAGCAAGACGTACCGCTTCGTGCGGGGCTGAGCGGGCGCACCGCCCGGGACTGACCCGGCGCCCCTCTCGGGGCTGTACATCCCGGAATGTAGTGGTTTTCTGGGAGTGCGACACGGTGTCGCGGGGGAACCCGTCGCGATGCCGCGGCGCGGCCCCGAGAGGAGCGATCACGATGGACAAGGAACATCTGCACCCGGAATCCGTCTCCGTGGAGATCAGCGGATGCAGCAAGGAGGACGCCCGGATCGTCTTCGACGCCCTGTGCGCGTCCTTCACCTCCGACCGGTGCGCCGACGACGTACCGGAGGACTGGCACGAGACCCGGCCGACGGTGTGGCTGGGCACCTTCGACGTCTCCCACCCGCACAAGGCCGAAAGCCCGGCCGGACGGCTCTCCGCCTCCGTCGAGGCCGATGTGCAGGGCGGCTACTGGGCCATCGACCGCTTCCGCACGACGCTGCACGACCTGTTCACGGTGCACGACCTGGCCACGATGTCCGGCGATCAGGAGCGGGAGCTGCACGTACGACTGGAAAGCCGGTGACCTGGGTCTCTCCGTTGTGCAACTAGTTGCATAAACCGTGCGCGGTCCTCTACAACAAGGAGGACGACACCCGCGCACGGAGGGGCCCATGAGCCGTTACCCGAACCTGCTGAACCCGCTCGACCTGGGCTTCACCACCCTGCCCAACCGCGTCCTGATGGGTTCCATGCACGTGGGCCTGGAGGAGGCCGAGCACGGCTTCGAGCGCATGGCCGCCTTCTACGCCGAACGCGCGCGCGGCGGCGTCGGCCTCATCGTCACCGGCGGCATCGCCCCCAACGACGAGGGACGCCCCTACCCGGGCGGCGCCCGCCTCACCACCGAGGAGGAGGCCGAGCGGCACCGCGTCGTCACCGACGCCGTGCACGCCGAGGGCGGCCGGATCGCGATGCAGATCCTGCACTTCGGCCGGTACGCCTACCACCAGGACCTGGTCGCCCCGAGCCCGCTCCAGGCCCCGATCAGCCCCTTCCCGCCGCGCGAACTCAGCGACGCCGACGTCGAGCGGACCATCGAGGACTACGCCCGCGCCGCCCGCCTTGCCCGGCACGCCGGTTACGACGGCGTGGAGATCATGGGCTCCGAGGGCTACCTCATCAACGAGTTCATCGCCGCCCGCACCAACCGGCGCACCGACCGCTGGGGCGGCTCGTACGAGAACCGGATGCGCTTCCCGGTGGAGATCGTGCGCCGGGTCCGCGAGGCCGTCGGCGAGGACTTCATCATCGTCTACCGGCTGTCCATGCTGGACCTGGTCCCGGGCGGCTCCACCCTCGACGAGGTCATCACCCTCGCCAAGGCGGTCGAGGCCGCCGGGGCGACCATCATCAACACCGGCATCGGCTGGCACGAGGCCCGTATCCCCACCATCGCCACCTCCGTGCCGCGCGGCGCCTACACCTGGGTCACCAAGCGGCTCATGGGCGAGGTGTCCGTGCCGCTGGTGACCACCAACCGCATCAACACCCCCGAGGTCGCCGAGGAACTCCTCGCCGGCGGCTACGCGGACATGGTCTCCATGGCCCGCCCGATGCTCGCCGACCCCGACTTCGTCAACAAGGCCGCCGAGGGCCGCCCCGAGGCCATCAACACCTGCATCGGCTGCAACCAGGCCTGCCTCGACCACACCTTCAGCGGCAGGATCACCTCCTGTCTGGTCAACCCGCGCGCCTGCCACGAGACCGAGCTGGTGCTCTCCCCGACCCGGCTGCGCAAGCGCGTCGCCGTCGTCGGCGCAGGTCCGGCCGGACTCGCCTGCGCGGTCACCGCCGCCGAACGCGGCCATGACGTCACCCTCTTCGACGCCGCCGCCGAGATCGGCGGCCAGCTCAACGTCGCCCGCCAGGTCCCCGGCAAGCAGGAGTTCGACGAGACCCTGCGCTACTTCCGCCACAAGCTCGACGAGCAGGACGTGGACGTACGGCTCAACACCCCCGTCGAGGCCGCCGACCTGGCCGACTTCGACGAGGTCGTCGTCGCCACCGGCGTCACCCCGCGCACCCCGGACATCCCCGGCGTCGACCACCCCAGCGTCGTCGGCTACCTCGACGTGCTGCGGGACAAGGCGGACGTGGGGGAGCGGGTCGCGATCCTCGGCGCCGGAGGCATCGGCTTCGACGTCGCCGAGTACCTCACCGACGCGGGCGACAAGGCCAACGAGGACCCCGAGACGTACTTCCGTCACTGGGGCGTGGACACCTCCTACGAGGGCCCCGGCGGACTCGGCACCCCCGAGCGGCCCAAGCCGCCGCGCACCGTCCACCTGCTCCAGCGCAAGACCACCAAGGTCGGCGCGGGCCTGGGCAAGACCACCGGCTGGATCCACCGCACCGAACTCAAGCACCGCGGCGTCACCATGGTCCCCGGCGTGCGCTACGACCGTATCGACGACGCCGGGCTGCACATCACCGTCGGCGAGGAGAGCACCGTCCTGCCGGTCGACACCGTCGTGCTGTGCACCGGCCAGGAGCCGCGCCGCGACCTGTACGAGGAGCTGGTGGCCGCGGGCCGCGCCGCGCACCTGATCGGCGGCGCCGACGTGGCCGCCGAACTGGACGCCAAGCGCGCCATCAAACAGGGCACGGAGGTCGCGGCGGCGCTCTGAGCGACGGCGGTGGGGATCCCTAGGATGACGTCATGTCACTCCCGCACGCGATCCTCACCGCCCTGCTCGAAAAGCCGTCGTCGGGCCTGGAGCTGACCCGCCGCTTCGACAGATCGATCGGGTACTTCTGGTCCGCGACGCACCAGCAGATCTATCGCGAGCTGGGAAAGCTGGAGGCCGACGGACTGATCCGCACCCTCCCGTCCGAGCAGCCCGCCCGCGGGCAGAAGAAGAGCTACGAGGTCCTGCCCGCGGGCCGCGCCGAACTGGCCCGCTGGACGGCCGCCTCCCAGGACCCCAGACCGCACCGCGACAGCCTGCTGCTGCGGCTGCGCGCGGCGGCCGTGGTCGGCACCGAGGGCATCGAGGCCGACCTGCGCCGCCATCTCGACCTGCACCGCGAGCAGTTGGACGAGTACCGGCGGATCGAGGAGCGCGACTTCCCGCCCGGCAAGGACGGCCCCGAGGACCGCCTCCGCCATCTGGTGCTGCGGGCGGGCATCGACCTGGAGACCTTCTGGACCCAGTGGCTCACCCACGCACTGGAGGAGTTCAGCGAACTGCCGCGGGCATGACCGCGCGCAGCGCACGCTCCACGGTCTCCTCGTTCTCCCCGACCGGCGCCACGTAGTCGAGCACGCCGCGCGCCGCCTCCGTACCGAGGAACCGGGTGATCACCCAGGTGCCGAGGTACTGCGAGGCCAGACAGCCGCCCGCCGTGGCGATGTTGCCCTCGGCGTGGAACGGGGTGTCGAGCACGGTGACGCCCTCGGCCTCGACGTACGGCCTCGACTTGCTGTCCGTGCAGGCGGGCATGGACCCGAGCAGCCCGAGCCGGGCCAGCACCAGCGCCCCGGAGCACTGCGCGCCGACGAGCTGCCGCTCGGGGTCGAGCGGCAGCCGGGCGAGCAACCGGTCGTCGGCGACCACGTCCCGGGTCCGCACCCCGCTGCCGATCAGCACCGCGTCGGCCTCGGGCACGAACTCCATCGGGCGCTGCCCGGTCACCTCGACGCCGTTCATCGACGTGACCACCGGCGTCGGCGTCGTGATGAACGCCTCCAGACCGTCCTTGCGGCACCGGTTGACCAGCGCGGCGGCGATGAAGCTGTCGAGCTCGTTGAACCCGTCGAAGGTGACCACGGCGACCTGCATCACGACTCCTCGCACGGACGGCACGGACCGGGCCAGTCTTCCCGGCCCGCCGCCGGGCGGTCGAGGGCCAATCGGCGACCGGTGGCACGCCGGACGGCCGGAGGCCGTGCAGGTGGGCCGCGGTCAGAGGCGGTACGGCTTCGAACGGCGGCGCAGGAACCAGACCGTGGCCCCGGCCCCGGCGAGCACCAGGGCGCCGCCCCCGACCAGGGTGACCGTGCCGTAGTCCTTGGCGGCGCCACCGAGACCGCCCATGACGCCGCGTGAGGGCGAGGCCGTGGCGGAGATGCTCGGCGTGGCCGGCGCGGAGACGACGACCGCCTGCGTGCCCGCGGTCTGGTTGTTGAACGCGCACTGCACGATGACGGTGTACGTGCCCGGGCTGACCCCGGTCCAGGCGGCGGACTGCTGGCTGGTCGTGCCGGACAGCGCGACCTGGCGTCCCTGGGAGAAGTTCGTCTGACTGCTGGTGAGCAGCGAGGCGGTGCCCCAACTGCCGTTGGAGCTGGTCTGGCTGCACGCGGTGGTGACGACCGAGACCGTCGAGCCGCTGGTGCTCACCGAGATCCCGGACTGCGCGGCGGCGGTCGGGGCGGCCAGGGCGAGCGGCAGCGCGGCGGCGGCCACGGTCAGCCCCGAGCGGAGGAGTGGCGAAGAGTTGCGCATGTGGACTGCCCTCCGGCGGCACGGTTGGCGGAACATCCCTAGCGCCGCCGAGGGTGGGGAAACGCCCGTGCTGCCTCAGGGGCAGCCAACGTGCCCCCGGCTCCGCCCGCACGCGGACCGCCCCCGGGCAGGTGACGTATTCCATCGTCCGGCCCACGAGGCACGGCCAGGGCTGGCGCCGCCCACCGGCCTGTGCCGCTCAGTCCCCGGTCATCACCGTCCGCTCCTCGCAGAACCCGCCCCAGGTCCCGTCCGGCAGCAGCGCCCGTACCCGCACCCGGTGCCGCACCCCGGCCTCGGTCCCCGCGTAGAAGCTGTACTCGGCCCGCTCGCGCGGCGCGTCCCCGCCGAACACCACCGAGGTGGCGGCCCGCCCGTCGAGGTGGACCTCGTACTCCGTGACCACACCGTCCGTGCGCGGCGGCACCCAGCTTAGGTCGATGTAGTACGCCCCGTCCGAGGCGTCGCGGTGGCTCGTGGCCCGGAAACCGGTCGGCGCGGTGCCGCGTCCGTCGTCCCGGCCGGGCGTGGTGAGCCGGAGCGCCGGGCTCGCGGGGGAGGCGTTGTCGGCGGCGTCCCGGGCGCGCACGGTGAAGGAGTACCGCGTCCCCGGCCGCAGTCCGGTGACCACGGTCGCCGTCTGGTTCCCGCCCACACTGTGGATCTTCGTGCCGCCCTGATGGATGTCGTACGACACCACACCCCGGTCGTCCTTCGCCGCCGACCAGGACAGTTGCACCGCCCGGCTGCCCACCGCGCGCCCCCGCAGCCCGCCCGGCGCGGTCGGTGCCGCGCGGTCCGCGGGGCCCGTGGCGGGGGTGGTGGCACGGACCTGCGCGCTGGGCGGCCCGAGGCGGCCGTCGGTGTCCCGGGCCCGCACGGTGAAGGCATAGGTGGTGGCGGGCTTGAGCCGGACGACATCCACCATGTGCTCGGCGGCCGGGACTTCCTCGACCTTTGTGGAGCCGCGGTAGACCTCGTAGCCCTCGATGTCCTCGCCCGGTACCGCGTTCCACATGACGTGCACGCTGGTCGCGCTGCCCGCCTCGGCCGTGACACCGCGCGGCGCGCCCGGCAGCGGACCGTCGTCGGCCCTGCTCTGCCAGCCGCAGGAGGCGACGAGGAGGAGCGCGCCGCAGAGCGCGGCGAGCCGGTACGGGCGGGCGGGGACGGGAACGGGAACGGGTCGCACGACTCGGCCTCCCGGGGGACGGCGCCGCGCGGGCCGGGACACCCGCACGGCAATGGTCCGGACCAATATGACCCGGCTGACGCGATCACATCAAGAGGGCGGGGTTGGTGACCTTTCGGGAGGGTTACGTATGCTGGCCGTCTCACGGCCGAACTCCCCTTGAGAGTGTGGGAGTCAGGGCTGTTGGCGCGGACCGCTGTCGTCGCTGTCCCCGCGCCGGCCGAGCGCGGCCGGGAGGCCGGGCCGACACCCGATCGGCCTCCCGGCCGCCGCCGTTCACCCGTACTCGGTGCCGCCGCACGGGCGGCCTTCGTGCACCGTCTGGCCCCCGAATTGTGGCCGCATGATCCACCAGCCACCAGATTGGGCGGAGTGTCCGTCAGCGCCCCACCGGAGAGGCCCTATCGTGCGTGTCAAGTCGCTCACGCTGGTCGCGGCCAGCGCCGCCCTGCTCGCCCCGACCGCCCTGCCCTCCCCGGAGCCCGGCACCGAGGCATGGCCGGCGGTCCGGCCCCAGGGCGAGGTCCGCGCCGCCGAGCTGATGGACAAGGTGCGCGACTGCACCCGGATCTCACGCGGGCTGTACCGCACGGATGACGGAAGCCCCTCGACCGTCCCGATCTGCGGCACGCGCGACGCCGTGTTCTGGAAGGCCGACCTCGACATCGACTGCGACGGGCAGCCCGGACACCGCTGCAACAGCGAGACCGACCCGTACTTCCACGACGCCACCGCCTTCCAGCAGTCCGACGGCCGCTATCTGGACGCCGAACGCCTCCCGTACGTCGTCGTCCCCGCCCCCAGCCGGGTGTGGGACTACCGGGACCACGGCATCCGCGGCGGCTCGGTGGTCGCCCTCGTCCACGAGGACCGGGTGCGCTACGCCGTCGTCGGCGACGTGGGGCCGCAGGACATCATCGGCGAGGCCTCCTACGCCGCCGCCGAGGCACTCGGCATCCACCCCGACCCGCACGGCGGCGGAACGAAGTCCGGCGTCACCTACATCGTCTTCAAGGACAGCCGGGTGGAGCCCATCGAGGACCAGGAGGGCGCCGAGATGGTGGGGGAGCGCCTGGCACGCAAGTTCCTCAGCACGGACTGACGGCTACACCTTGCGGTAGGTGTACGCCTCCTCGGCGGCCGCCCGTACGGCGGCGAGGTCCGCGCCCGTGGACGCCGTGACGACCGCCGCCACCGCGCCCTCCACGAACGGGGCGTCCACCAGCTCGGTGCCCTCGGGAAGTTCGTCGCCCTCGGCCAGCAGCGCCTTCACGGTGAGCACCGCGCTGCCCAGGTCGGTGAGGACGGCGACGCCCGCGCCCCGGTCCACGGACGCGGCCGCCGCGGCGATCAGCTCGGAACTGGTGCCCAGCCCGCCGCCCTCGGTGCCGCCCGCCGGGGCGACCGGCACCGAGGCCGCGCCGCCCGCCAGCCCCTTCGCCAACTCGGCGACCGAGGCGGCCACTTCCGCGCTGTGCGAGACCAGCACGATCCCGACGAGCTTGTCCTCACTCACCGTTCGCCTCCGCCAGCGCCGCGATCAGCAGGGCCGACGAGGTCGCCCCCGGGTCCTGGTGCCCGATGCTGCGCTCACCGAGATAACTCGCCCGCCCCTTGCGCGCCTGCAGCGGAACCGTGGCCAGCGCCCCCTCCTCGGCGGCGGCCCGCGCCGCCCCGAACCCGGCGTCCAGCGCGTCCACGGCGGGCGACAACGCGTCGATCATGGTCTTGTCCCCGGGCGCCGCGCCCCCGAGCGCCATCACCGCCTCGACCCCCGTGCGCAACGCCGCCGTCAACTGCGCCTCGTCCACCTCCGCGGCATCCCCGAGCGCCTTGCCGGTCCGCCGCAGCAGCGTCCCGTACAGCGGCCCGGACGCCCCGCCCACGGTCGAGATCAGCTGCCGCCCGGCAAGGACCAGGATCGCCCCCGGGGTCCGCGGGTCCTCCTTCTCCAGGGCGGCGCTCACGGCGCGGAAGCCGCGCAGCAGATTGCTGCCGTGGTCGGCGTCGCCGATCGGCGAGTCCAGGGCGGTGAGCCGTTCCGCCTCACGTTCCACGGACGCGGCTGTCGCGGCCATCCAGCGGCGGAAGAAATCGGCGTCGAGCACGGAATCTCCTTGCGTGGTAGGTACGTTGACTCCGGGACCCGGCCCGCTCACATGCCCCAGCGCAGCCCGGCCGTCCGCACCGGCGCGTTCCACAACCGCAGCAGCTCCTCGTCCACCTGGCACAGGGTGACGGAGGCACCGGCCATGTCCAGGGACGTGACGTAGTTCCCGACGAGCGTATGGGCGACAGCGACACCTCGCTCGCCGAGCACACGCTGCACCTCGGCGTTGAAGCCGTACAGCTCCAGCAGTGGGGTCGCGCCCATGCCGTTGACCAGCACCAGCACCGGGTTGCGCGGCGGCATGTCCTCCAGGACCGCGTTCACCGCGAAGTCCGCGATCTCGCCGGAGGTCATCATCGGCCGCCGCTCCCGGCCCGGCTCACCATGAATGCCGATGCCCAACTCCAGCTCCCCGGAGGGCAGATCAAAGGTGGGACTGCCCTTGGCGTACGTCGTACAGGCACTCAGCGCCACCCCGAAGCTGCGCGAACTCTCGTTCACCTGACGGGCGACGGCCTCCACCCGCTCCAGCGGCTGCCCCTCCTCGGCGGCGGCACCCGCGATCTTCTCCACGAACAGCGTCGCGCCCGTGCCCCGGCGCCCGGCCGTGTACAGACTGTCGGTGACCGCGACGTCGTCGTTGACGAGTACCTTCGCCACCTGGATGCCCTCGTCCTCGGCGAGTTCGGCGGCCATGTCGAAGTTCAGCACGTCACCGGTGTAGTTCTTCACGATGAACAGCACACCGGCGCCGCTGTCCACGGCCGCCGCGGCCCGCACCATCTGATCGGGCACCGGCGAGGTGAACACCTCCCCCGGACAGGCGGCCGACAGCATCCCGGGCCCCACGAACCCGCCGTGCAACGGCTCGTGCCCCGACCCGCCACCGGACACCAGCGCGACCTTCCCGTCGACCGGCGCGTCCCGCCGCACGATCACCCGGTTCTCCACGTCCACGACCAACTCGGGATGAGCGGCCGCGAGGCCCCGCAGCGCGTCGGCGACCACGGTCTCCGGGACGTTGATGAGCATGCGCATGGGTACCTCCTGGTGAGCTGGGCGACACCTGCCGGACCACTGTCGGCAGTATCTGCCCTGAGGCGGGCCAGGTCACGCGCCTGGCGCAGCCCACCGCACATCCGGGCCGGTGGGCGCCGATAATGGAACCGTCTGCGGGCGGGGCACAGTGCGGTGTCGAGCCGAGCGAGGGGTGCCATGAGTGGTTCCAACGACCACGTCGGCCCCGGCTCGGGTGTGCTCGACGGGCTGGTCACCGCCGTGCTCGACGCGGACGGCACCGTGCTGCGGTGGTCGCGGGCCGCGGCGGAGCTGGTGGGGTTCGAGGCCCGGGAGGTGTGCGGGCACTCGATCCGGGACTTCGTCGGCGACGGGGGAGACCCCGGGGCGCTCTTCGGACGGGTGCGCCTGAACCGGCGGGGCGGGGGCGGCATCGAGGTCGACTACCGGGTGTTCCCGCTGGCGGACTGTGACGAGGTGCTGGTCGTGGCCGCACCCGTCCGGGGATTCGACGACAGGGCCCTGGGAGCCGCCATGGCGCGGGCTCTCTTCGCCCAGGACGCCATCGGTGCCTCCGTCCACGGCCTCGATCTGTCGCTGCTGCGCGCGAACGGGTTCCCCGCGATGCTCGGCGCGCCCGCCGTGCGGCCCGGGAGCAGGCTGCGGGACATTCTGGTGGCCGAGGACGCCGAGGACATCGAGGAGTCGCTGCGGCAGGTGCTGGAGTCCGGGGAACCGCTGGTGGGGAACGAGCTGCGGATCCGGTCGCGGTGGGCGCCGGACCGGGAGCGGTTCTTCCGGATGTCCGCCGTACGGCTGGAGGACGAGCAGGGGCGCCCGGCGGGGGCCGCCGCCGTGTTCACGTACCCGACCCGGCAGCGGCGGGCCCGATCCCATCTGGACCTGCTGCGGGAGGCGGCGATCAAGGTCGGGGGCTCGCTGGACGTCCGGCGCACCGCGCAGGACCTGGCGGAGTCGGTCTGCCCCGGGCTCGGCGACCTGGGGGCCGTCGATCTCGCGGAAGCCGTGCTCAGTGGCGACGAGCCGCCGCACTGGTCCGGCGGCGGCGATCTGCATCTGCGTACCGTCGCCTCGGCCACCGGCGAGTTCCCGGGCCGCATCCGGCCGGACGAGCCCCTGCCGCCCTTCCCCGACCACGCCGACCTGCGCAACCTCCAGCGCGGCGAGACCCTCGCCATGACCCGTGCGGAGTTCGAGGCGGCACTGGACGACCCGGAGCTGGTCGAGATCCTGGCGCCCGAGGAGTGGTACTCGGTCGTCATCGCACCGCTGTACGCGCGTGGCTTCGTGCTCGGCAACCTCCAGGTCTGGCGGATCACCGACCCGGAGCCGTTCACCCGCGAGGACATCGACCTGGTCACCCAGATCGCCTCCCAGGGCGCCCTCGCCATCGACAACGCCCGCCGCTACACCCGCGAGCACCGTGCCGCCGTCGCCCTCCAGCAGCGGCTGCTGCCCCGCGCCACCACCGACACCCCGGCCGCCGAGACCGCCGGGCTCTACCGTCCGGCCGGCGGCGGCGCCGAGATCGGCGGCGACTGGTTCGACGCCATTCCGCTGCCCTCGCCGCGGCTGGCCCTCGTCGTCGGCGACGTCGCCGGCCACGGACTGCACGCCACGGCCACGATGGGACGCCTGCGCGCCGCCATCCACACCCTCGCCGACCTCGAACCCGACCCCGGCGAACTGCTCACCCGCGTCGACGCGCTCGTCCAGCGCCTGGCGCACGAGGCCCCCGTCGAACTCCGCGACACCGTCAGCGCGACCTGCCTCTACGCCGTCTACGACCCGGTGACCTGCCAGTGCGCCTTCGCCAGCGCCGGTCAGACCGCCCCGGTCGTGCTGCGCCCCGACGGCACCCGACAGGAGATCCGGATCGCGCCCGGCCCGCCGCTCGGGGTGGGCGGCATGCCGTTCGAGGTCAGCACGGTCGAGGTCGAGCCCGGCAGCCTCATCGCGCTCTACACCAAGGGGATGGTCGCCGGTGACGGCCGCGATCCCGACGAGGGGCTGAGCCTGCTCACCGACAGTCTCTCGGCACACATCTGCCGGAAGACTCCCCTGGACTTGATGGGCGCCGCCGTCCTCGGCGACGTCGGGCTCAAGCCCGGGCGCGAGGACGTCACCCTGCTGCTGGCCCGGACCCGCGCCGTGCCCGGCGACCACATCGCCCACTGGGAGTTCCCGGCCGACCTGACCGTGGTGGGCGAGGCCCGCGAGAAGATCACCGGGCAGCTCGCCGACTGGGGGCTGGACGAACTCGCCTTCACCACCGAACTGGTGGTCAGCGAACTGGTCACCAACGCCGTCCGCTACGCCGGTGGCCCGGTGAGCCTGCGCCTGATCCGGGAGGACGTCCTGGTCTGCGAGGTCACCGACCCCAGCAACACCCAGCCCAGGCTGCGCCGGGCCCGTACCACCGACGAGGGCGGGCGCGGGCTGTTCCTGGTGGCCCAGCTGACCACGCGCTGGGGGTGCAGGTACGGGCAGACCGGCAAGACCATCTGGACCGAGCAGCCGCTCGACGCCAAGGACGAGCACTAGGCATCGGTCCTTCCAAACCTGGATGATGCGTCAACTTCCTCCTACACTTCCCGTATGACACAGACGGTGCGGTGGCTCACCGACGAGGAGCAGCACGCCTGGCGGAACTTCGTCCGTATGCAGGAGAAGCTCGGTGCCCGGCTGGGCCGGTCACTGCAGGCCGACTTCAACCTGTCGTCGGCCGACTTCGCCGTCCTGGTGCACCTCACGGACGTACCGGAAGGGCGCCTGCGCTACCAGGACCTGAGCCGGGCGCTCGAATGGGAGAAGAGCCGGATGTCCCACCACATCGCCCGGATGGTCTCCCGGGGCATGGTGGCCCGCGAGGAGTGCCCGGAGGACGGCCGCGGCGCCTTCGTGGTGATCACGGACGCGGGCCGTGCCGCCATCGAGGCGGCCGCACCCCGGCACGTGGAGACAGTGCGCGCCTTGTTCCTCGACCACATCACCCCGGAGGAGCTGCGCACCCTGGCCCGTATCTCCGAGCGGGTGGTCGCCCACCTGGAGGACGGGCGGTCCTGACGGCGGGAGCCGCTGGATCTGGCCCCGCGCGACGACGCGGTGCAACGGAGCGGCGGGCTGACCGGCAGCCTGGCGCCGACGACGAAACGGAAGGCGAACGTCATGACCGACAGGCTCACCGTCGCGGTGCTCGGCACCGGGATCATGGGGGCCGCGATGGCCCGCAATCTCGCCCGGGCCGGACACCGGGTGCGTGCTTGGAACCGCACCCGGGCCAAGGCCGAACCGCTCACCGCCGACGGTGTGCTCGTCGCGGACGGTCCCGCCGAGGCCGTGCGGGACGCCGATGTCGTGCTGACGATCCTGCACGACGGTCCGGCCGCCCTGGACGTCATGCGGCAGGCCGCGGGCGGGCTGCGGCCCGGTACGGCCTGGGTGCAGTCGACCACCGCGGGCCTCGACGCCCTCCCCGGCCTCGCCGACTTCGCCGGCGAGCACGCACTGGTCCTTTACGACGCCCCCGTGCTGGGCACCCGGCAGCCCGCCGAGGCCGGCCGGCTGACCGTGCTGGCGGCCGGTCCGGTGGAGGGCCGGGAGAAGGTCACGCCCGTCTTCGACGCCGTCGGCGCCCGTACGGTGTGGACCGGCGACGACGGGGCGGAGGGCACCGCCACCCGGCTGAAGCTGGTCGCCAACTCCTGGGTCATCGCGGCCACGGCCGCCACGGGGGAGACGCTGGCGCTCTCCCGCGCCCTCGGCGTGGACCCGCAGCAGTTCTTCGACCTCATCGCGGGTGGGCCGCTCGACATGGGCTATCTGCGTGCCAAGGCCGGTCTGGTCCTGGAGGAGCGGCTCTCGCCGCCCCAGTTCGCGGTGTCCACCGCCGCGAAGGACGCCCGGCTGATCGTCGAGGCGGGCGAGCGGGGCGGAGTCCGTCTCGACGTCGCCGCCGCGGGCGCCGCCCGGCTGGAGCGGGCCGCCGCCCAGGGGCACGGCGAGGAGGACATGGCGGCCGCGTATTTCGCGAGTTTCGACGAGTGACAGGCGCTGCGCGGGGCGGGGCGGCGTACCACGATGGAAGGGGTACCGGACGTTCGTCCGTCCGCTCGACGAGGAGGCCGCGATGTCCCATACAGCGGAATGGCAGGTACACCTCTACCTCGCCGAGGAGGCGGGGACTACCAGTGCGCGGGTGGTGCTGGACACCGGGGACACCTCGCTCACCGGCCGCGGCACCGCGCACTGCAACCCCGAGGACCGGGACGTACCGGAGATCGGCGCGGAACTGGCCGCGGGCCGTGCCCTCCAGCATCTCGCCGGGCAACTGGTGACCGCCGCCGCGCACGACATCGAGGCCATGGGCGCCGCCGAGCCCGCCCCGGCCTCCCGGCAGGCGACCGGCTGGTCGATCTGAGGGCCGGGCGCGGGGAGCGGTTCAGCCCGCGTGCCTCACCTGGCCGGAGGCCTCGGCGTCGTGGCAGGTCTGGCAGGTGACGCGCCGGGCCGCGCGCGGTCCGTAGGTCTGGCCCAGGCCGGCGTCGTGGTGCACGAGCTGTTCGGCGACCTTGGCGTGTTTCAGACACACCCCGCATCCGCAGCGCACACACGCCGCTACCGCGGGGGTGGCCGAGTCCTGAAGTGCGCATTCGTAGCAGTGCACGACGCACCTCCTTCGTCCCGTCCTCCTTCCATCGTCCGGCCTGCGGCACCCGCGCGCACGGGCCGACCGGGCTATCCCGCCTTCCCCGCCCTCCCCCGCAGGGCCAGGACGTTCGCGGCGACGATCGCCCCGATCCCGGCCCACTCCGCGCCGCCCAGCCGCTGCCCGAGTCCGACGAGGCCGACCAGGGCGGCGAGCACGGGGTTGACGCTCATGAACAGGCCGAAGGCGCGGGCCGGGACGTACCGCAGGGTGAACACATCGGCGAGATAGGGCACCGCCGAGGAGAGGACGCCAGCCGCGACCGCGCAGGCCACGGCCCCGGGCGTCGGCGGCTGCCGCAGCGCGATCACGATGCCGACCGGCAGGAACAGCAGGGCGGACAGGGCCGCCGCCGCCCCCGACCCCTGCGCGCCGGGGACGCGGCGGCCGACGGTCCGGTTCAGCAGGATGTACGACGCCCAGCAGGCGGCGGCCAGCAGGCCCAGGGCCATGCCGACATAGTCGGCGGAGGGCTGTGGGCGCATCAGGACCACGACGCCCGCGGCGGCGAGCAGCGAGTACAGGGCGTCCACGCGGCGCCGGGAGCCCGCCAGGGCGATGGCGAGCGGGCCGAGGAACTCCAGGGTGACCGCGAGGCCCAGGCCGATGCGGTCGATCGCCGTGTACAGCGAGAGGTTCATGGTGCCGAAGACCAACGCCAGCAGCACGATGGGCCACCACTGCCGCCAGGTGAAGGCGCGCAGCCGGGGCCTGCCGACGGCGAGCAGGACGACGGCGGCCACGTACTGGCGCACCGCGACCACGCCGACCGGGCCGAGCACCGGGAAGGCGAGCGATCCCACGGCGGCGCCGGTCTGGTTGGCGAGGCCGCTGCCGAGCATCGTGGCCACACCGGCGAGGCGGACCCGGCCGGACTCGGGCGGTGCGGCGAGGACTTCGGGGACGGAGGCGGATGCGGTTCTGGCGCGCATGCAGGCATGGTGAGCCGCCGTCATCCATACGCAAAATGCACCCGGCGAGGGATCTATACGCTTGGGTTATGGATGTGGAGCTCCGTCAGCTGCGCTGCCTGGTCGCGATCGTCGACGAGGGCGGCTTCACCGACGCGGCCATCGCCCTGGGCGTCTCCCAGGCCGCGGTGTCCCGGAACCTCGCCTCCCTCGAACGCGCCTTGGGGGTACGGCTGTTGCGGCGCACTTCCCGGGAGGTGACCCCCACTGGGACCGGACAGCGGGTGCTGGCGCACGCCCGCCGGGTGCTCGGCGAGGTGGACGACCTGGTCCGGGAGGCCGCCTCCGGTCATGAGCGGCTGCGCGTCGGGTACGCCTGGGCCGCCCTCGGCAGGCACACCAAGGCCTTCCAGCGCCGCTGGACCGAGGCCCACGCCGGGACCGACCTCCAACTGGTGCGCGTCAACTCGCCCACCGCGGGGCTCGCGGAGGGCGCCTGCGACCTGTCCGTGGTACGGCGGCCCCTGGAGGACCGGCGGTTCGACACGGCGCTCGTCGGGCTGGAGCGGCGGCTGTGCGCGCTGGCCGACGACGACCCGCTGGCCCGGCGCCGCTCGGTACGGCTCGCCGATCTCGCCGGGCGCACCCTGCTCGTCGACCGCCGTACCGGCACCACCACCCCCGAGCTGTGGCCGCCGGACACCCGGCCCGCCACCGAGGAGACGCACGACGTCGACGACTGGCTCACGGTGATCGCCACGGGCCGCTGCGTCGGCATGACCGCGGAGGCGACGGCGCACCAGTACCCGCGCCCCGGAGTGGTCTACCGTCCGGTCCGGGACGCGGAACCCATCGCCGTACGGCTCGCCTGGTGGCGCGACGACCCGCATCCGGCCACACAGGCGGCGGTGGAACTGCTGACGGCCCTGTACCGGGGGGACTAGCCGGTCTTGCGGCGCCACTCGGGCTCGACCAGCTCCCACTCCTGACCCCAGCGCGCCACCCGGCGGTGCTCCAGGTGCTGGCGGACCACCTTTCCGGTGCCGTACACAGCGCCGGCGAGGAACAGGGCGGCGCCGGTGCCGAGGACGGCGGCCTCCACCGCGGCCTCGGTACGGTCCGGTGGTTCGGTGGCGAGTTCGCCCCTGCCGTCCACCCAGACCACGACCTCGGTACCGGCCTTCAGACCCCGGTCCACCAGGGTCTCGTCGGTGTGCGTGGTGCCGTCGTCGGTGGTCCAGCGGACCTTGCCCATGGCGTGGTCGCTCGCCGCACCGACCGACTTCGCCGACTCGGGAACGTCGGCCTGCAGCACGGCCCGGGTCGGGTGGCGGTCCGCGCGCTGCGCGTCGAAGCCGTCGACGGCGTTGCGGGCCGTCACCAGGCCGAGGACGGTGCCGCCGACGAGCATGAGCAGCCAGACGGCCAGCACGACCCAGCCCTCCACGATGTCCTCGCGGCGGCGCAGCGGGTTGGCCCGCCAGCGCCACAACCGCACCTTCGCGCACCGCGTGCCGTCCATCGGTCCGCACCTCCCCTCGTGCCTCCCTGCCGACGGTGGCACGCGCGGGGCGGCGGCGGGAGGGGCCGAGCGGGCGGGACGGATGGGCCGATCGGTCCAACCCGAGGCCCGACGGGCGCTGTTCACCGGGCGAGGGTGGCTCGCCGGGCACGCACGGACCGTCGGACCCGGGGTCGGGACCATCGGCCTCTCACGGCGGCGGGGTGCCGGTCCGCACCCTCGAAGAAAAACACCGCTCGGCGGGAGGAGCGCATCATGCACAGCACGATCCTGGACGCCACGGCCCTGGAGACCTGTGTCGCGGCGGCCGTCGTCGCCCCCTCGCTCTACAACTCCCAGCCCTGGCGCTTCCGCCTCGACCCCGAGACCGTCACCTTCCACATCCGCGCGGCCCCCGCACCGGGACTGCGCTTCACCGATCCGGACGGCCGGGCGGTCCATGTCTCGGTCGGGGCGTGCGTGCTCAATCTCCGGGTCGCGATGGCCCACTTCGGCTGGACACCCCGGACCCGGCTGCTGCCGGCGCCCGCGGACCCGGCGCTGCTGGCCACGGTCCGCCCCACCGAGACAGGGGCCCTGGATCCCTCGCAGGCCGAGCTGTACGAGGCCCTGTGGCGCCGGCACAGCAGTCGGCTGCCGTTCACGGGCGAGCCGCTGTCCCCGGTGCTGTGCGCGGAACTCGCGACCGCGGCGGCCGTGGAGGGCGCGGACCTGCTCTTCCCCGACGCGGCGGAGACTGCACGTCTGCTGGCGCTCACCGCGGAGGGCGAACGGCGCAACCGGGCCGACCCGGACCGGGCCTCGGAGAGCCGCCGCTGGGTGCGCGAGGACCCGTACGCGTACCCGCGCACGGGGCTGCCGCTGGCGACCCTCGGCCCGCAGGACGCCCGCGAGCATCTGCCCCTGCGGGACTTCACCGCCGAACGCCACGCCGAGCGCCTGCCCGCCCGCTCCTTCGAGCGGTCGCCGTTCATCGCCCTGCTGACCACCGCCCACGACCGCCGCACCGACTGGCTGCGCGCCGGCCAGGCCCTGGAACGCGTCCTGCTCACCGCGACCGCCCGCGGCCTGCGCTCCTCCCTCCTCCACCAGCCCCTGGAATGGCCGGACCTCAGGCACGAGGCAAGCCCCCGCACGGGCCACGCCCAGATACTGATCCGCCTCGGCCACGGCCCCCAGGGACCGGCCACACCGCGACGGGCGGTCGAGGAGGTGATCGAGGGGTGACGGCGGTGAGGTCAGCCCGTCGTCGGTGAAGCCGCGCGGCGCGGGGCGAGCGCGTCGGACAGGCGGGGGTACAGCTCGAAGACGCCGAGCAGACCCGTGGCGCGCAGCAGACGCAGGAGGCGGGGGCTGTCCGAGACCAGGCGGAGCCGCCCGTGGCGGGCGAGGGCACGGGCCCTGGCGCGGCACAGGACGCCGAGGCCGGTGCAGTCGATGAAGGTCACGTCCCTCAGGTCGAGGACCAGGTCGGGCACCGGCCGGGCGGTGAGGGCGTCGAGTCCGGCCGTCAGCGAGGGCGCGGCCAGCAGGTCCAGTTCCCCCCGCAGGGCCACGACGTCGGCCTGCGGCTCGGCGTGATCCGGGAGCGGCGGCATCGACCGGATGAGGTTCTCGGACATGCCTCCGAAGGCAACCGGAAACCGACGGCGCGGCGGAAGGGCCGTACGGCCCCGGGCCCGCCCGTGCGGTGGGGCCGTACGGACTCGGTGGGCGCATTCGATGCCGACCGGCGCCCCCACCGGGGCCGACCGGCCCAAGCGCCGTCCGGGGGCGCCCCCGGACGCTGGAGAAATCAGAGGAGTATCCGCTCGGGGGCCGACAGGAGGAGGTGGCGGGCCATGGCCGACCAGACCTTGTCGATGGCGACCCAGCCCTTGCCCGTGGGCGACCTCGGGCGGCGTATCGCGCTCCGGCGCAGGCAGCTCGGTTTCTCCCGCGCGGAGACCGCCGCTCGCGCCGGAATGGCCACCAGCTATCTGCGCTACCTGGAGGAGCAGCCGGTCGTGGCCCCGGGCATCGGAGCACTGATGCGGCTGGCCGGCGCCCTGCAGACCACGGTCGCCGAGCTGACCGGCGGTGACGTCGAACGGCCGCCCGGACCCGGACGGGCCGCGCGGCACGCCGAGTTCACCGAGCTGACGGCCGAGGAGTGCCACGCCCTGCTCTCCACCCACGGAGTGGGACGCCTGGCGGTACCCACCCCGACCGGTCCCGTCGTCGTGCCCGTCAACTACGCCGTGGTCGACGGCGGCGTCGCCTTCCGCACCGCCCCGGGTTCGATTCCCGCGCTCGCGGCGGGCCGTCAGGTGGCCCTGGAGGTCGACCGCATCGACGACGCGTTCAGCACCGGCTGGAGCGTCCTGGTCCGCGGAACCGCCGACGCCGTCGACGACCCCGCCGAGGCACACGACCTCGACGAGCACGCGTACTCCGAGCCGTGGGCGGGCGGAACGCGCCCGCTGTGGATACGGATCGAGCCGCGCTCCGTCAGCGGACGGCGGATCACGGTGTGACAGGGCCGTTGGCGTACGGCACCGGGACCGTTGGCCCTTCGCGGGGCACCGGCCCGTGACCAAGCATGGAGGAACACGCGGCGACCGACAGCGACCAGGGGAAAGACAGGGCAGGCCATGTACCGCAGCGACGGATTCCGTGAACTGGACCGACAGGAGTGCCTGCGGCTGCTGGCCAAGGTGCCGGTCGGACGCATCGTGCACACCCGGCACGCGCTGCCCGCCGTCCTGCCCGTGAACTTCTCCCTGGCCGACGACGGCGCCGTACTGCTGCGCACCGCCGCCGGCTCGGAGCTGGTGCGGGCCGTGGACGGCACTGTGGTCGCCTTCGAGGCCGACCAGGTCGACGCGGCCACCCAGTCCGGCTGGAGCGTCATCGTCACCGGCCCCGCGGCGGTGATCACCGACCCCGCCGAGGTCGCCCGCCTGGAGCACACCGGGCCCCGCTCCTGGGTGCCCTCGCCGTCGGAGGTCTTCGTGCGCATCGAGCCGGAACTGGTCACCGGCCGCGAACTGGTCGGCGGACGCACGCTGTACGGCGTGCGCCTGTCCTCCTGAGCCCCGTCCTCCTGAGCCGCACGGTCCCGGCCGGCTGGGCCGTACGGCGCGCGGCCGGGTTCACCCGGCCCCTGCCCCGGACGCCCGAGCGCGAGAAGCATCGGGGGCATCGGACAGGAAGGGAGGAGCCATGACTCCCCAGTACGTGGTCGTCGGAGCGGACGGGTCCCTGAACGCCGTACGGGCCCTGGACTGGGCCTCGGACGAGGCGGCGCGGCGCGAAGCCGCCCTGCGGATCGTGTACGCCGTGCCGGACCGGGACGAGGCCGCGCCCGTGCTCGGTGCCGCGGTCGCCCGTGCCCACGCACGCCACCCCCGGCTGCGCGTGGCGTCGAAACCGGTGACCGGCGGCCCCGTGGCCGTGCTGGCCCGGGAGAGCGAGGGCGCCGCCCTCACCGTCGTCGGCACCCGGGGCCTGGGCCCGGTCTCCGGACTGCTCGCCCGCTCGGTGAGCCTGGGCCTGGCGGTGCACGCGGCGGGGCCGCTGCTGGTCGTACGCGGCGACCATCCCTGCGACGGGGAACGCCGGGTGCTGCTCGGTCTGGAGAGCGACGAGGACGCCGAGGCCGCCGCCTACGCCTTCGCGGAGGCCCGACGGCGCGGTGTCGGACTGGACGTGGTGCACTGCTGGACCCACCGCCACATCACCCCCGAGCTGCCCTCCCCGATCCCCGCGACGAGCCCGGGGCAGCGGGAGCTGGCCGTCACCGGCCGCTCCGAGGGCGCCGTGGCGCGCTTCAGCCTCGCCGGACTCAAGGAGCGGTTCCCCACGATCGACGTGGAGACCCGCACGGTGCGCACCGGACCGGCCCGCGCCCTGCTGGACGCCACGGCCGACGCGGCCGTGGTGGTGATCGGTACCCGGCGCCGCCGTCCCGGACCCGTCGCGCACACCCTGCTGCACCGTTCGCACTGCCCCGTCGTCCTGGTGCCGACGCGGTGACGGCGGCGTACCGGGGTCAGGTCGCCGCGAGCCTGATCCCGGTGACCAGGTCGGGGCGGATGCGGACCGCGTAGTCCATCGTCTGCTGCGACCAGGGGTGCAGCATCGACGCGTAGCGGGCCAGTTCGTCGGGGTCGGTGACCAGATGGGCGTAGCCCGTGACGACGACGCTCCAGCCGAGGTGGGTGACCGGGTCGATGGAGTCGGCCTCGTAGGCAACCACCACGCCCGGTGATCCGGCCTGGCGGGTCCGGGAGGTGAGTGCCGCGCCGTCGTGCGTGCGGATGATGATGTCTCCGCCGTCCAGGACGTGGTTCACCGGGCGGATCGTCGGCAGGGCGTGCTGCGTGAAGACGATCCGGCCGAAGGAGACACTGCCCAGCAGCCGCAGCGCCTCGGCACTGTCGAGCTCGATGCTCCGGCGTGGTCCTGTGGCGGTGGGGCTGCCGTTCGTGTGGGGCATGGCGGGCTTCCGTCAGGTCGTGAACGAGTGAACTCTCGTTGTGTCCGAGTTCGATCAGATCATTCGAACCTGAGTGACACGGGGCGAGCTAGGGCCGTTCGGCCCCTGCCCGGGTGTCCGGGCGGCCCCTCAGGATCGGGACGGGGGCGTTTCCTCACGCCTGCCGGGTACCCGTAGGTCGGATGTCGGAATCAGGGGCCGACCGGCCCTGTCCTTGGGCCCCTTCCGGGACGAGGATTCCAGCAGGGGGAGTGACCGACGGCCCGTGGACCGGCCACCGGGGACCACGGCGAACACGACGAGGAGCAACCGATGGCGGACGGCGCGCGGCCGGGCCCCGGCGACCCGATCCGGGTCTTCCTGCTGGACGACCACGAGGTCGTACGGCGCGGAGTGCACGACCTCCTCAACGACGAACCCGACATCACCGTCGTCGGCGAGGCCGCCACCGCCGAACAGGCCCTGGCCCGGGTACCCGCGCTGCGCCCCCAGGTCGCGGTCCTCGACGTCCGTCTGCCCGACGGCGACGGGGTGAGCGTCTGCCGCGAACTGCGCTCCCGCCTGCCCGAACTGGCCTGTCTGATGCTCACCTCGTTCGACGACGAGGAGGCCCTGCTGGACTCGATCATGGCCGGCGCCTCCGGCTATGTGCTCAAGCAGATCCAGGGCTCCGACCTGGTCTCCGCCGTGCGCACCGTCGCCTCCGGCCAGTCCCTGCTCGACCCCAGCGCCACCACCAGGCTGATGGCCCGGCTCCGGCACGACCAGGAGCACGAGGAGGAACCGGACCCGCTGCCCGGACTGACCGCACGCGAGCGGGAGATCCTCGACCTCATCGGCGAGGGGCTGACCAACCGGCAGATCGGCCAGCGCCTCTACCTCGCCGAGAAGACCGTCAAGAACCACATCTCCCGCCTGCTGGCCAAGCTCGGTGTGGAGCGCCGTATCCAGGCCGCGGTCATCGCCACCCAGGTCCAGGACCGGGCGCGCCACCAAGAGGGGCATTAGGCCCACCTCTCGGCCCCGACCGGCCCCTGCCGCGTCCGCCGTCCCGCCAGCAGGCTGGAAGCGCACCGGACACCACCGGACCGACCCTGGGGAGGACCACCGACATGAGCGTGCGCGTGGCAATCAACGGCTTCGGCCGCATCGGACGCAACTACCTGCGCTGTGTGCTGGAACGCGCCGAGACTTCCGCCGGCACCCCGGTCGAGATCGTCGCGGTCAACGACATCACCTCACCCGCCGCGCTGGCCCATCTGCTGGCCTACGACTCGACCTACGGGCGGATCGGCCGTGACGTCGGGCACGACGACACCTCCCTCACCGTCGACGGGCACCGTATCGACGTCACCGCCGAGCGCGACCCGGCCGCCCTGGGCTGGGGCGACCTGGGCATCGACATCGTCATCGAGTCCACCGGCCGCTTCCGGACCCGCGCACAGGCCGGCGCCCACCTGGAGGCGGGCGCCCGCAAGGTGCTGCTGTCGGTGCCGGGCAAGGACGTCGACGCCACGGTCGTGATGGGCGTCAACGAGGGCACCTACGACCCGGAGCGCGACCACATCGTCTCCAACGCCTCCTGCACCACCAACTGCGTGGCCCCCATGGTCAAGGTCCTCGACGAGCGCTTCGGCATCGTCAAGGGACTGATGACCACGATCCACGGCTACACCAACGACCAGGTCGTGCTGGACGGCCCGCACAAGGACCCGCGCCGCGGCCGCAGCGCCGCCGTCAACATCATCCCCACCTCCACCGGCGCCGCCCGCGCGGTCGGACTGGTCCTGCCGCAGCTCTCCGGCACCCTCGACGGCATCGCCGTCCGCGTGCCCGTGGAGGACGGCTCCCTGACCGACCTCAGCGTGGTCCTGGAGCGCCCCGTCACCGCCGAGGAGGTCAACGCCGCCTTCAAGGAGGCCGCCGACGGGCCGCTCAAGGGCGTCCTGCGGGTCTCCGAAGCCCCCATCGTCTCCCGGGACATCGTCGGCGACCCCGCCTCCTGCGTCCTGGACGCCCCGCTCACCCAGGCCCACGGCGACCTGGTCAAGGTCTTCGGCTGGTACGACAACGAATGGGGGTACACCAACCGGCTGCTGGACCTCACCGAGTACGTCGCCGCCCGCCTCCCGCGCGGCTGACCTGCGGGCCCCTCCACCGGGCGACCTGCCCCGATGCCGTGTCGCCGCATGCCCCGGACCGTTACGGTGGCACTGGACCGCCATGGGCGGAGACGGACCGAGGGGCGTGGAGGAACAACCGGTGGAGAGCCAGGAGCAGGCCGGTCAGGCCCGCGTACGGCTTCCGCAGCTTAAGCTTGACGAGCTGCTGGAGGAACTGCAGGCGCGCCTCGACGCGGCGCGCGGCACGCGCGACCGGGTGCACAGCCTGCTGGAGGCGGTGCTCTCGGTCGGCCGGGAGCTCGACCTGGAACAGGCCCTGAACAGCATCGTCGAGGCGGCGGCCGCGCTGGTGGACGCGCAGTACGCCGCCCTCGGCGTGATCGGGCCGGACGGCAAGCGGCTGTCCGCCTTCCACACCGTCGGCGTCAGCGAGGAGCAGATCCGCGAGATCGGCCCCTACCCGGAGGGCCACGGCATCCTCGGCGAACTGATCCGCCACCCCCAGCCGCTGCGCCTGGCGAAGCTCTCCGAGCACCCGGCGTCCTACGGCTTCCCGCCCCACCACCCGCCGATGAACACCTTCCTCGGCGTCCCGATCCGGGTCCGCGACCAGGTCTTCGGCAATCTGTACCTGACCGAGAAGGGCGGCGGGGCGCAGTTCGACGAGGAGGACGAGTCGGTCCTGTCCACGCTCGCCGTCGCGGCCGGTGTCGCCATCGACAACGCCCGCCTGTACGAGGAGTCCCGGCTGCGCGAGCGCTGGCTGCGGGCCAACGCCGAGATCACCCACAGTCTGATGTCCGGGGCCGAGCGCGGTGAGGCGCTCGGACTGATCGCCCGGCGCGCCAAGGACATCTCCGGCGCCGTCCTCGCCGTGGTCGCCATGCCGGTGGAGGACACCGACGTACTGCGGGTGGAACTGGCCACGGGCAAGGGCGCCGAGGCGCACCGGGGTCTGGTGCTGCCGGTGGACGACAGCCTCATCGGGCGGGCCTTCTCCGCCGGGTCCTCCGTCACCAGCTCGGACATCTCCCGCGACGAGCGCGTCGCCGACTCCGGCGACCGGTTCACCGGACTCGGTCCCGCCGTGGCCGTGCCCATCGGCACCGGCGACGGCGTGCGCGGTGTGGTGCTGCTGGCCCGCGAGCAGGGGCGGCCGGTGTACGCCGCCAAGGAGACCGAGCCGTTGCAGGGCTTCGCCGCGCAGGCCGCGATCGCCATGGAGCTGGCCGAACGCCGCCGCGACGCCGAGGAGATCGCGGTGCTCAAGGACCGCGACCGGATCGCCCGCGACCTGCACGACCTCGCCATCCAGCGGCTGTTCGCGACCGGTATGACCCTGCAGAGCGCGGGACGTTTCATCGAGCACGCCGAGGCCGGGGACCGCGTGGCGCGGGCCGTGGACGACCTGGACGAGACCATCAAGATCATCCGGTCGACCATCTTCGGCCTGCGGGCCCGTGAGAACGGCGCCGGGACCGGGCTGCGCGCCCGCGTCGTGCGGGCGGCCGGGGAGGCGGCCCCGGTGCTGGGCTTCGCGCCCAGTGTGCGGATGGAGGGCCTGGTCGACACGGACGTGCCCCGCGAGGTCGCCGACCATGTGATCGCCGTGCTCTCCGAGTCCCTCACCAACATCGCCCGGCACGCCCGCGCCGAGCGCGCCGACGTGGTGCTGGAGACCGACGGCAGCGAGGTCCGCCTCACCGTGACGGACAACGGCGTCGGTATCCCGGCCGAGGGGCGGCGCAGCGGACTGCGCAACATGGCCGAGCGTGCCGAACAGCTCGGCGGCGAGCTGGAGTTGAGCACCCCGGAGGGTGGGGGGAGCCGGCTGGTGTGGCGGGTTCCGGTACCCGCCGAGGAGTAGCGGGGAGCGCTGAGCGGGGCGTCAGCCCAGGCACAGCACCAGCAGACACACCTGCGACGACGGTTCGGTCGCGGAGGGCGACGGCGCGGCGGTGGCCGGCGGCGTGGGTGTGACGGCCGGCTCCGGGACGGTGTTGTTGCCGTTGCCGTTGCCGTTGCCGTTGCCGTTGCCGGGTGGGAGCTGCTGCGACTGGGCGTCCGAGGTCACCGAGGACGCGGGCGCGTCCGGGGTGCGCGGTTCGGCCGTGGTCGGCGTGGAGCGGGGCGTCACGGATATGGACTGCTCGCGCGGGGCGTTCGTGGGGGACGACGGCCGGGACGCGGGCGTGGTGGGCGTGGTGGGCCGCGTGTCCGGTGTCCGTGACGGCGTGGAGGCGGACGGCGTCGGCTCCGTGGGATCGCCTGCCTCGGTGGGCGTTTCCCCTGCGGAGCCCATCGCCCTGTTGTCCGGTGCGGTGGCCGCCTGGGCGCGGTCCCCGGATCGCCCGTCCAGGGAGGCGACGGTCAGTCCACCGCCGACCAGGGCGACCGCGGTGGCCACAAGTGCCTTGCGCTGGTTCTTCTTCCAGCGGGCCCGCTGCCGGCGCCGTGCCGCGCGGCCCGTGACGGACGCGGTCTCGGCGGGCAGCGCGTCCGCGGCAGGCGCGTCGGCGGGCTCCGCCACCGGGGGTTCCGCGTCGTGCCAGGGGCCGCGGTCCGGGACCGGGTCCGACAGGGGCGCCGCCATCGCCATCGGGGGAGCGATGTCCGGGGCGTAGGCGCCGCATCCGGGGCACACCAGGGCACCGTTGAGGTGCCGACGGCACGAGGAGCAGTAGTCCATCCGGGGGTCTTCCTGACTCGGCGTTCGCACGGGGGACCGACGTGGTTGATCGATCGGCCAGAACCGTAGCGAGCCTTTCGACAGGCTGTGTGCAGCCTGTGTGCCGCTCCTGCACAGGTCTCGTGCGGCCCTTCACTCGTGCGGCACCACGGCGACCGGACAGCGCACATGACGCAGCGCCGCGTGCGCGACCGGCCCGGTGTGCGGGCCGATCCCGGCCGGGCGGATCCTGCGGCCGACGATCAGCAGCCCGCAGTCCCGGGAGGCGTCGAGCAGCCGGTGCGCCGGACGTCCCTCCCCGGCCAGCGGCACGACCTCCACCGTGGGGTACTTCTCCCGCCACGGCGCGAGCACGGCCTCCAGCACCTGCCCGGACTTCTGCCCGACCTCACGGCGGGCCTTGGCCTCCAGCGCGGACGGCACGTACGGCAGCCGCCACGCGTACACCACCCGCAGCGGCGCGGACCGCAGCCGCGCGCTCTCGAAGGCGAACGCGAGCAGGTCGTCGCACCGCTGCGCCGGGTCCACGCCGACGGCCAGCGGCCGGTACGGCGTGTGGGCGGAGAGCCCGCCCGTCCCGTCCGGCTCGTGTTCGTCCGCCGACGTGTGCTCGGCCCGTACCAGGACGACCGGCCGTGCGACCCGCGCCACCGCGGACTGGGCCACGGAACCGGCCAGCAGACCGCCCAGGCCGGTGAACGCCCGGCTGCCGAGCACGAGCAGTTCGGCCTCCTCGCCCTGCGCGGCCATCGCCTCGGGCGCGGGCCGGGGGATCTGCTCGGCGCTCAGGCTCACCTGCGGGTAGCGCTCGTTGACCCGGTCCATGCCCAGGCGCAGCAGGCGCCGCGCCCGGTCACGCGGTGCCTCCAGCTCGGGCAGGTCCGACTCCGTGGGCGCGGCGAGGCCCTCTCCGGCGTGCACCAGCCGCAACGGCAGACCGCGCCGGAGCGCCTCACGGGCCGCCCAGTCGGTGGCGGCCAGGCTCTCAGGGGATCCGTCCAGTCCTACGACAACGGGGCGAAGCATGACGGGCACCTCCCGGAGCGGCGCCCACGCGTCCGTGCGCGGGCCCCCGCGTCACCAGGATCGGCCGCGGACACCGCCGCGCACATGGGTCGGCACGGCCGCACCGCGGGGCCGAACGGCCCATGTGCCGCGGGTCAGCCCGCCTCGGCGGACGCGGTCTTGCGCCGTACCGCGCGGCGCACCCCGGTCTCCGTGAAGATCAGCGCGGCCAGCGCCACTACCGCGAGAAGGATCAGGCCCAGGGCGTAGCTGTCGTAGGCGCCGTAGAGGGTGCCCATCACCAGCGGGGGTACGAAGCCGCCGAGGCCGCCTGCCGCGCCGACCACGCCGGTCACCGAGCCGGTCTGGCCGGGCGGGGCGAGCAGGGCCACGAAGGCGAAGGTCGCGCCGCTGCCCGCGCCCAGGGCCCCGGCCATCGCCAGGAAGGCGATCGTGCCCAGGGGAGCCAGGGACGGGGTGGCGGACTGCACCAGCGCGCCCACGACGACCACGCCCAGGCTCCCGGAGAGCACCCGCACCGGCCCGATCCGGTCCGACAGCCAGCCGCCGACCGGACGCATCGCCACCGCCAGCAGCACGAAGCCCGCCATCCGGTTGGCCGCGTCCGCCTGGGTGAGGTCGTAGGCGGTCTTCAAGTACGTCGGCAGGTACACGGAGAAGGCGACGTAACCGCCGAACGCCACCGCGTACAGCGCGGACGCCTGCCAGGTCAGCGGCAGCCGCAGGGTGTCCAGCAGGCGCCGCGCCAGCGGTTCGGACGGTGCCGTGCGGCCGGGCGCGTCCCGCAGGACCAGGGCGGCCACGACCGCGTAGACCACCAGGACGACGGCGCAGTCCAGGAACGGGTTGACGATGCCGTAGGCGTCCGCCAGCTTCACCGTGGTCAGCGCGCTGATCGCGGTGCCGCCCATGCCCATGCCGAAGACGCCGATGGCCATGCCCCGCCGCTCGGGCGGGAACCAGGCGCTGACGAACGGCACCCCGATCGCGAACGCCGTTCCGCCGATGCCGAGGAAGAACCCGCCGACCAGCAGCGCGGCCAGCGAGTCGTGCCCGGCGAGCCCCAGGTACAGGACCGGGATCACGGTGACGGCGGAGACCAGCGGGAACATCACCCGTCCGCCGTAGCGGTCGGTCAGCGCGCCCACCGGGATCCGGCCCAGCGACCCCACCACCACCGGCACCGCCACCAGCAGCGACTGCTCGAACGAGGTCAGGTCCAGGTCGTCGTGGAAGCGCGGGCCGAGCGGGCTGAGCAGGGCCCACGCCCAGAAGTTCACGGCGAACCCCACGGTGGCCAGGACCAGCATCAGCCAGGCACGCGAGGACACCGGCGCGGTGCCCGCGGCCGATCCTGGGGACACGGGGGACGGGGACTGGACCATCATCTGATCCCTTCGGTAGGCGGAGCCTTGTGCTCAGATTCGCCGAACAGCGCGCGCGCCGCCCGTGGACCGCCCGGCGGTCAGCCGACGTCCCGCCGCCGGAATCCGGCCACACCGGCCGCCGTCAGCAGGGCCGCGAGCAGGGCGAGCAGCAGGGGAGCGGCCACCGTCGGATCACCCGCCGGGAGGTGCGGGACGTGCTCGAAGGGGGACAGGTCGCGCACCCAGGAGGGCAGGCCCAGCACCTCGCCGAGCAGTCCGATGACGGCACACGCGGCGAGCACCGCCCACGCGGCGGCCGTGGCCCGCGGCACCAGCCCGAACAGCGCCGTCGCCAGCCCCGCCAGCAGCCACAGCGCCGGCGCGTAGGCGAGCGCCGCGCCCGTCAGCCGGGGGATCTGCGACCAGCCGCCGCCGGTGGACCCGTAGGCGATCCCGGCGCCCAGACCGGCGAGGGCGAGCACGACGACGCTGCCCGCGAGCGCCACCGCCAGATGGCTCGCCATCCAGCGCGCCCGGGACACGGGCGTGGCCAGCAGCGGCTCCGCGCGCAGCGCACCCTCCTCACCCAGCGGGCGCAGCGCGGACTGGACGGCGAAGCCGGTGCCGATGAGGGCGACCAGGAGCAGCGACTGGGCGAGGTAGGAGTCGGTGAGGTCGGTGGCGCCGTAGCGGGCCAGGATGTCCGCCATGGTGTCGTTGTCGCCGATGAAGTCCTCCACGTCGGCGGCGACCCAGCCGTAGGCGAGCCCGGTGAGGAACACCGCGCTGCCCCAGCCGATCAGACTGCCGCGCTGCAACCGCACCGCGAGCCCCAGGGGCCTGCCCAGACCGGGGGCCGCGCGCGGCGGGCCGGGACGGGGCGCGACCAGGCCCGCGCCGACGTCCCGCCGGTCGCTGAGGGCGTGGGCCACGGCCACGGCGGCGGCCGCGCCGACGGCGGCGAGGAGCAGCGGCCACCAGCGTTCGCCCGCGAACGGCCGGGACTTCTGCACGAGCCCGATCGGGGAGAACCACGACAGCGTGCCGTCCCCGATGTCACCGACGGCGCGCAGCACGAAGGCCGCGCCCAGCACGGCGCCGGTGCCGCCGTGCACGACCCGGGTGTTCTCCGAGATCTGGGCCGCGACCAGGGTGAACCCGGCGAAGAGAAGGCCGAGCAGACAGAAGGCCGTACCGAAGACCAGCGAGCCCCGCGCGGGCAGGTCCATGGCGATCAGACCGAGGGCGACGGCGGCGCCGACGGCCACGTTCATGCCGGTGACGACCAGGAGCGTGGCCGTGGCGTTGGCGTGCCGCCCGACCGGCAGGGCGCGCAGTGCGTCGCCGCGGCCGGCCTCCTCCTCGCCGCGCGTGTTGCGCCCGGTCATGAAGACGCTCATCAGGGCGACCACCACCAGACCCAGAGTGCCGACCTGGAAGGCGACCTCGCCGCCCATCGTGTCCAGCGCCAGCGGCGGCCCGTTGAAGGCGATCGCGGCCGCGTTGCCCCTGCTCGCCTCGGCCGCCACGTCCAGGTCGTGCTGGGTGGGGTACAGGCCCTTGATGCTGGCCGCCGTGACCAACACCAGCACGGGCACGGCGAGCAGCCACAGCAGGATCCGCACGCGGTCGCGGCGCAGGACCAGCCGGGTCAGCGTGACCGTGCCGGTCAACTCGGTCATGACCCCTCCAGGGCGGCCGTCTCGTCGCCGTAGTGCCGCAGGAACAACTCCTCCAGCGTCGGCGGGCGGCTGGTCAGCGAACGGATACCGAAGTCGGCCAGCAGCCGTACGACGTGGTCGAGCCGGTCGGAGTCGACGTCGAAGCGGGCCCGGTGGTCGTCCACCCGCAGATCGTGCACGCCCGGCAGGGCGGCGAGCCCTTCGGGCGCACGCACCGTCTCGACATCGATCGACGTGCGCGTCAGATGGCGCAGTTCGGTCAGCGTGCCGCTCTCCACGGTGCGGCCCGCGCGGATGATGCTCACCCGGTCGCACAGCGCCTCCACCTCCGCCAGGATGTGGCTGGACAGCAGCACGGTGCGGCCCTCCGCCTTCACCTCGCGGATGCACTCCTGGAAGACGCTCTCCATCAACGGGTCGAGCCCCGAGGTCGGTTCGTCCAGGAGCAGCAGCTCCGCACGCGAGGTCAGCGCCGCGACCAGGCCGACCTTCTGCCGGTTGCCCTTGGAGTAGGTGCGCGCCTTCTTCGTCGGGTCCAGCTCGAACCGTTCCAGCAACGCGTCGCGCCGCACCGGGTCGAGGTCGCCGCGCAGCCGCGCGTAGACGTCGATGATCTCGCCGCCCGTCAGCTTGGGCCACAGACTCACGTCGCCCGGTACGTAGGCCAGCCGGCGGTGCAGCGCCACGGCGTCCCGCCACGGGTCGCCGCCCAGCAGCCGTACCTCACCGAAGTCCGCGCGCAGCAGGCCCAGCAGCACCCGGATCGTCGTGGTCTTCCCCGCCCCGTTGGGACCGAGGAAGCCGTGCACCTCGCCCTCGGCGACGATCAGATCCAGCCCGTCCAGGGCACGGGTCCGGCCGAAGGTCTTCGTCAGGCCCGAGACGGACGCGGCGGCATCGCCCCGTGACGTCGGGCTGTTGCGGCGTGGAGCGGAGACAGTGGACATGCATCCTCCTGTGGGTCCTCACCCGACTCTTCCGCAACGGCGGGAGACACGGCAGAGGCCGAAGGTCCCAGGGACGGGGCGCCGGCACAACCACGCGTGCCCTTTGGGACCCCCGACTAGGGCCGCTCGGCTCATGTCGTCACCGCGCCGATGACCGAGCCTGAAGACAGCAGACGCATGTCCGGCTCACCGTCGGCCCGGCGGAGCACCAGGAGGCCCACCATGACTACCGCGACGACACCCCGGCCGACCAAGACACTTGCCGCGGAGTACCGGGGCCGGCTCCTGGACGTGGCCCGCGAGGTGCGCTTCCCCGCGGACATCCGGCTCTTCCACGAGGGCGGCCGCGCCGACCGCTTCTGGATCCTCCAGTCCGGCATCGTGAGCCTCGACATGCGCGTACCGGGCCACCGGCCCGTCGAGGCGGACACCCTCGGCGCCGGCGACCTGCTCGGCTGGTCCTGGCTGTTCCCGCCGTACCGCCGGCGGTTCGGCGCGCAGACCGCCGGGCCGGTGCGCGCCCTGGAGTTCGACGCCGAGGAGGTGCGCCGGATGTGCGCCGAGGACCCGGCGATGGGACACGCGATGGCGCTGTGGGCCGGATCGGTCGCCACCCGGCGGCTGCAGGCCGCCCGCACCCGCCTCCTCGACCTCTACGCGCCCTACGGCAGCGGAAGCCGGGGCTGAGTCCGGAGGCCACCATGGACGGCAGCCCGAGCATCGTCAGCGACGTGATGACCCGCAAGGTCGTGGCCGTGCGACGCGGGGCCGCGTTCAAGGACATCGTGAAAGCCATGCGCCGGTGGCGCGTCAGCGGCGTGCCCGTGGTCGACGACCGGCAGCGGGTCCTGGGCGTCGTCTCCGAGCGGGACCTGCTGCTGAAGGAGGAGTTCCACGGCGGCGACCCGCTCCGGTCCCGCCCCGCCGGCCTGGCCAAGGCCGAGGCCCGCACGGCCGGTGAGCTGATGACGGCACCCGCCGTCACCGCGGACCCCTGCGACTCCCTGGCCCGGACCGCCCGGACCATGGCCCGCTACGGCGTGCACCGGCTCCCCGTGGTCGACGAGGACGGGGTGCTCCAGGGCATCGTGAGCCGCTCCGACCTGCTGAAGGTGTTCCTGCGGGACGACGCGTCCATCGCCCGCGAGGTGCGCACCGACGTGGTGGCGCTTCTCTTCCCCGAGACACCGGAGGAGGTGCGGGTGGACGTCGAGTCGGGCGTCGTGCGGCTGAGCGGCCGGGTGCGCAACACCGAACTCGTACCCGTCGCGGTGCGGATGGCGCGCGCCGTCGAGGGAGTCGTCGCGGTGGACTGCCGGCTGCTGGGCCCGCGCCATCGCCCGGCCCAGGAACCCGACCTCGCCGACGACCGGACCGCGCGGGACCGACAGGCTCCGTGAGTCCGTCCGGCAAGGGGGTGTCGACCATGTCGACCACGCGGAGAACCCGCCGCCCGCGGAAGGTGTGGTGGTGGCGCTGGCGGCGCAACCCCCTGCGCCGCCCCGTCGACCGCCTTGAGGCATGGATCATCGTCATCGGCTGGGTCCTCGCCCTCGTCGGCGCCCTGTGCGCCGCCCGGATGACCGCGGACGCCGTGGCCGACGGCCTCGCCGAACGGCGCGCGCGGGCCGAACCGGTCGCCGCCGTGCTCGTCGAGGACGCGCCCGAGCGGCCCGGCACCGAAGGGCTCACCGACGGCTCGGTGTGGGCGAAGGTCCGCTGGACCGAGTCCGACGGCGACACCCGCACGGGGCTGGCGAAGGCCCAGCCGGGCCGCCGCGCCGGTTCCTCCGCCACCGTCTGGACGAACGGGAAGGGCGAGATGGTCGCCGCGCCGCCCACCCCCTCCCAGGCCCGGTTCGAGTCGGCGCTGCTGGGCGCCTCGGCCGGGCTGCTCGCCGCGGGCACGGCCGTGGGCGGCGCCCGGCTGGTGCGGATACGGCTGGACCGGCGGCGGCTTCGGGACTGGGAACGCGAGTGGTCCGCGGTGGGTCCGCAGTGGAGCCGCAGGACCAAAGGCTGAGCGGGGAGCCGCAGGACCAAAGGCTGAGCGGGGAGCCGCAGGACCAAAGGGCGACCGGACCGGCGAGTGACAGGGACCGTCCGGTCCCGCGCTTGCCCGTTCGGCCCAGGCGCCGTCAGGTACCCGGACGGGACGCTGGAGTTGGGAAGAGCGAAAGGAGGGTGACATGAGCGGCATGATCGAGCGGTTGCCCGGCTGGCCTGCGTTCCCCGACCTGTTCGGCTGGGTCGAGGGCGGATTCCCGCTGACCCACCCCGTCGCCGGGGCGCACGGCATCCGCATCGAGGAGCGCCTGACGGACGGCACGTACGTGCTGCGGGCCGAGCTTCCCGGCATCGACCCGGCGAAGGACGTCGAGATCACCGTCACGGAAGGCGTGCTCACGCTGCGCGCCGAGCGCACCGAGGAGACCAAGGACAAGCACCGCACCGAGTTCCGCTACGGCACCTTCGCCCGGTCCGTCCGGCTGCCCGCCGGCGCCAAGGGCGACGAGGCCACCGCGGACTACAAGGACGGTGTCCTGACGATCACGGTTCCGGTGCCGGAGGAGAAGGCCGGCAGCCGGACCATCCCGGTGCGGCACGCCTGAGCGCCGTCGTGCGCCACGCCGCACCCGTGTGCGCGGCCGGACCGACCCGGTCGCGCACACGTCTGTACGCACGCACACATCCGTACACGTGCGGAGGGCGGCCCGCGATCGGGCCGCCCTCCGCACGGACTTGCTAGTCCTCGTCCCGCACCAGTGCCTCCAGCAGCTCACTGCGGCTGACCACGCCCAGCAGCCGGTTGTGGTGGTCCGTCACGAAGATCTGCCGGACCCTGGACCGGGAGGCCGTACGCGCCGCGTCGATCACCGAGGTCCACGGCTGGACGGTGATCGCCGGCTCCGTCATCAGCGCGCCCGCCGTGGTGCCCTCCCGCTCGATGCGCCGACGGCGGCCGTGCAGCAGCCCGAACCCGCCGGGCGCGCCGTCCGGGTCGGCCAGCGCGGCGGCACGGGCGAGCAGGTCGGACTCGGCGACCACACCCACGACGTGCTGTTCCTCGTCCACCACGGGGGCCGCCCCGGTCTCCTGGCGGGCCAGCTCACGCGCGATGTCCTCGAACGGGGTCTCGGGGGAGATCCCCTCCGCGGACCGCTTCATGACGTCCCGCACCCGCAGCACCGTGTCCTTGGCGGGCCGCACGACCGTGCCCGGGGCGGCGGACTGCCGGTCCGCGTCCTCGGCGGCGTCGGCCGCCGCCTCCTGCGCCTCGTGGGAGGCCATGGCCTGGAGGTAACGGATCATCGCGTCCTGGCGGAACCCCTCGGTCGGCACCGGGGAGTGCCTCGGCACCGCGCGGCGGGCCTCGGTCCCCGACGACAACGCTGCCCGAGTCCCACGGTCGTTCATGACAGCCTCCCTGGAATGCGCGGACTTCGTTCCACCCTCACGATCGCGCCGACGCGCCCACGCGCACAGGGCCGCCCGGCCCCTTCCGTGGGACGCAACGGCCCTGTGGGGGACGGTGGACCGGCGCCTAGCGTGGAGTCAGACCACAGGACATCGACGCCGGTCAACGCGGTCGGTCCAGGAGGTCCGTATGCCTGGGTTCCGCCATTTCCTGGCGCGCTTCCGGCCCGCCGGTTCCCCCGGCCCGGCCGTCGGCGGGGCCGTACCCGCCGACCGCACCGCCGCACTCGCGGCCGAACTGGAGCCCCCGCTCACCGCCCTGGACGACACGGCGGCCGAGGCGGAACGGATCCGCCGCGCGGCCGCACAGGAGGCCGACCGGCGCCGCCGCGCCGCCGCCCAGCGGGCCGAGGAGACTGTACGAACGGCCCGGGAGCGGGCCCCGCGCCTCAGGCGCGAGACCGCCGCACGGCTCGGCGCCGAGGCCGAGGCCGAAGCCGCCCGCGCCGGCGTCCGCGCCGAGGCCGCCGTGGCGGAGCTGCGCGCCCGGGCACGCGCCCGCACCCCCGGTCTGGCGGCCCGCCTGGTGGCACAGGTGACACGGGAACTCGACACGCTCGCAGACAGCGCACAGACCGGTCCGAACAGGGAGACGCCATGGGCGCGCGATGGGTCGCCGGAGTGACCCGGGCCAGGGCCATGGCCGCTGCCCGCCTGGGACCCGGCGCGGCGCGGAGCCTGGCCGGGTCCCCGACCCCGGCCGAGGCCGTACGGGCCCTCGCGGGCACCCCCTACCGGCGCGGACTCGACCCGCAGGCCGGGACCGAGGAGGCCCAACGGGCCGTCCTGGACGCCCTCGTGTGGCAGCTGAGGGTGCTCGCCGGATGGCAGCCGCGGGCCGGGGCCGTCGCCGTACGGCTGCTCGCGTCCGGGTTCGAGATCGCCAACACCCGCGAGCTGCTGGACGCGTTGGACAGCGGCCGCCCGACCGCGCCGTACCGGCTGGGCGCGCTCGCCACCGTCTGGCCGCGCCTGTCCCGGGCCCGCACCGCGGACGGGGTACGGACCGTGCTGGCCACCTCCGTGT
>NZ_FLSP01000010.1 GCF_900091315.1 Streptomyces sp. DI166 | reverse complement strand
CGGCCGCGGCGGCGTCGTACAGGGCACGCGCGGCGGCGAGCTGCTCGGCGGACGCCGCCTCCTGGAGCTCCGGTTCCTCCGCGGAGGCCCGCTCATCGGGCGTCGCGTCCGGAGCGGCATCCTCGGCGGACTCCGGATCCGACTCCGCCACCGACGCCACCGGCGCCGCCGAGGCGGCAGCCGCCCGGTGCAGACAGTCCGGCGCCAGCAGGCACCCGCAGCGGATCGCGTCCGCGCTGGTCACCACCCCGCCCGGAGCGTGCAGTTCGAGGTCGGTGTCGTCGTCCACGGCGAGGCGCACGGTGTCACCGTCCACCACCACGGGACGCCCGGACAGCTTGGCGACTCCCGCGTCGAGGCGCTTGCGCAGCCGGGGCGACAGGGCCCCGACCAGCTCAGCGGTCACCTCCGGGGCGACCGGCGGAAGGACCGGGCTCATGCGATCTTCTCTCCTACCCAGCGGGCGAGTTCGAGCGGACTGAGGGCGGCCACCGGCATGCCCGCGGCGACGAGCTGTCCCGCGACGCCGGTGGAGTAGCGGGGCCGGCCCGCGTCGTCGAGGCTCGCGCAGCCCAGCACCTGACAGCCCGCCCCGACCAGGGCGCGCACCTCGGCGAGGAGCCCGCCGACGGGGTAGCCCTCCTCGAAGTCGCTGACCACCACCACGAGCGTGCGCGACGGCACCGTCACCAGCTCACGCGCGTGCCGCAGCCCCGCCGCGATGTGCGTGCCGCCTCCGACCCTGACCTCCAGCAGCAGCGACAGCGGGTCGTCGACGTGGTCGGTGAGGTCGACGACCTTCGTGGAGAAGGCGAGGAAGTGCGTGGACAGCGTCGGCACCCCTGCCAGCACGGAGGCCGTCAGCGCCGCCCACACCGTGGACGCCTCCATCGACCCGGACACGTCCGTGACCAGGATCAGCCGCCACTCCGCCGCCCGTTTGGCCCGGGTGCGGAACACCGGCCGCTCCGGAATGACCACGACCCGCCCGTCCTCCCCGCGTCGCGCGGTGGCCAGGTTGGCGCGCAGGGTGCGCGGCAGGTCCAGGCCGCCGCCCGGACGGCGGCTCGGCCGGGGGAGCGCGGTGCCGTGCAGGGCGGGCCGCAGCCGGGTGGCCAGCTCCCGTGTCAGCTCGTCCACCAGACGCCGCACCAGCGGCCGCAGCGCGGCCAGCCGCGCCTCGGGCAGCCCTCCGGCGTGCCGGAGCACCGTCCGCAGCAGGTCCACCGAGGGCCGCACGCTCTGCGGGTCCAGCTCGGCGAGCACATCGGTACGGCCCTCGGCAGCGGCCGCGGCCAGCACTTCCTCCCGGATCCCCGGCCCGAACAGCGCGGCCAGTTCCTCCGACCACTCCCGCACACCGGGATACGGCGCCTCGCGGCCGCCGCCCGAACCGGGCAGCCCGCCCCGGCTGCCCTCGCCGCGCCCGGAGCCGTACAACTCGTCCAGCGCGGTCGCCAACCCGGCGGCCGACGGCGGAAGCCGGTCCTGCCGCCGCCCCAGAACCAGCCGCCAGCGATCGGCGGGGGACAGCTGCCGGTCCGGCAGGTCCGGTACGGGCCTGGGCGCTTCGGGCTCCGCGGACGCGCCGCGCGGCGACGGCAGCAGCCCCAGCCGGTCCAGGTCCGCCCGCGCCGCCAGGTCGGCGCGGGTCCAGGTGGCCAGCGCGACGGGATCCACATCGCCGGTGTCGGTCACGTGGCGCCCGCCGCCCAGACGGTCCTCCACCGTGGAGAGCAGCCGTTCGCGGGCGGCCGGACTGAGGGTGTCGAAGCCCCCGCGCAGCGCGGGCAGCCGGTCCAGGAAGGCCCGGTCCGCCAGCTCCACCACCCGGCCCAGCAGCGGCTCCAGCGCGGCCGGCGCCGACTCCAGCAGCGGCCCGGCCGCGGTCAGCACGCCCGCGAGCCGGGCGGCCAGCGCCGACCGCGCCTCGGGGCCGGTCGCCGAGTCCACCCAGGAGGCGATCCGGCCGCCCAGCGCCTCCGGCGCCTCGTGCCCGAGCAGCACCCGCACCGCCCCGGCGGCGCCCCGCATCAGCGGCGAGCCGTCGGCGGCGAGCCGGGCGAGCGCGTCGGTCAGCCGGATACCGCCCAACAGGTCGGCGCGGTGCGCGAGTTCGAGCAGGGCGTGGGCGTCGGAAGGGTCCTCGGACCCGGTCAGCCCGTCCACCTGGCGCACCGCGGCGGACGTCAGCAGTTCGGCCACCGCGACGGCCCGTGCGCCGCGGTCCTTCTCGACCCCGAGCCCGGCGATGTGTCCGGCCCGCACCCGGTCCAACAGGGCGAGCCCGGCGAGGAGTTCGGGCAGGGTGCCGGAGTTCGGCAGCACGTCGGCGACATCGGCGAGCCGCTCGTCCGCGAGCGCGGGCAGACCGCACTCCGCCGCCTCCCGCAGGCCCCGCAGCACCTGCTCGGCGGTACACCCGCCGTCGTCCAGCTCCGCCCGCCGCCGCTCCCGCAGCACGCCCTCGGCGGCCTGCGCGGCGGTGACCCCGCGCACCCCGGCCGCGGTCAGCATCGCCGCCGTCGCCGGGGTCCAGCGCACCTCCCAGCGCGAGGTCAGCGCCTCGGTGCCGCCCGCCCCGGTCACCTCCTGGGCCTGCCCGTACGGCACCCGGCACACCGTCAGACGCCGCATCAGCAGCTCGCGCCGCCGGTCCAGGTCCGACCGCAGCGGATCGAGCCGCAGATCCCGTGCCGCCCCGTCGTCCGGCCCCGGCAGACCGAGCGCCGCGACCTCGGCCTCCACCGCCGGGGCGAGGCCGCTGCGGGGCGCGCCCGGCGCGGGCCGCCCGACCCGGGTGCCGACGAGCACCCGCTCCATCGCGCGGGCCACCGCCCGCCCCCTGCCGTACGGTTCGCCCTGCGCGAGGACCGTCTGCACCGCCTCGACCAGCTCTCCGCGCCCCGCCGCGGGCAGCCCCCGCAGCCGGGCCAGATCACCGGCGAGACGGCTGATCTCCCGCGCGTCGGCGGGCCCCGACGGATGTCCGAGCGACCGCAGCTCGGCACACACCCGCACCGCCGCCCGCGTCAGCGCCTCCTCCAGAGCGTCCGGCTCCCCGCCCGCCTCCAGTACCAGGTGCTGCCACTCGGGGTCGCGGATGCCCGCCGGATACCCGGAGCGTTCGTCCAGCAGCGAGTAGGCGTAGGGAATCAGGGAGGTGGTCCAGTGCGTGCCCGCGACCGTCTCGACCTCGGTGTCCCCCGACAACAGTGCCGGAGCGTGGAACGCCCCCACGACCACCGCCGCTCGCTCCCCCCGCGCGATGGCCTCCGCGATCCGCGCCCGCATCCACCGCTCGCGCCGCAGATCCAGCTCGGGCACGCCCCCGCAGGCCGTCGCGTCCTCGCGCAGCGCCCAGCCCGTGAGCAGCGCCGCCCGGCGCAGCGCCTCGGGCGGGGAGCCCGGGGCGGTGGCCTCCACGAGCCGGTCCCACAGATCGTCCCCCGGGCGGCCGGTGAGCCGGGCGCGCAGCGCGTCGGCGATCCCGGGGCCCACGGATGCCGACCGTGCCGCCGTCCGTCCCTCGGCCCACGCGCGGTCCGCCAGCGGCAGATCGCACGCGACGACCGGCACCCCGTGCCGGTCCGCCCAGCGCACCGCCGCCAGCTCGGGCGAGAAGTCGGCGAACGGGTAGAACGCCGGTCCGGCGGCCGTCTCCTGGCCCGTGGGCGCCGCCGCGAGAGCGACCGGCGCCCGGGTCTCGGCGTGGCCCAGCCACGGCAGCCACTCCTGCATCTCCGCGGGCAGCTCCACCAGCAGCACATCGGGCTCGGCCGCCTCCAGGAGCGCGGGCACGGCCGCGGCCAGGGAGGGCGCGTGGTGCCGTACGCCGATGAGGTACGGCGCGGCCGGGTCGGTGAGGGCCGTCACGGCCTCGTCGGGGGAGAGGGACACGGCGTCAGTCCTCCAGCACCGTGCGCAGGTCCCACAGGGTGCGCCAGGTCGCGGAGCCCTGCTCGGCGCGGCGCCGGACCGGGCCGTCCCAGTAGCCGCGCAGCCGGGCCGCGTCGGCCGGGTCGTCCTTGCGGACCACGCCGAGCAGATGGCCGGGCAGCAGTCCGAGCACGTCGTGGTCGCCCGGGAAGTACGCGGTGGCCAGGCCCAGGGCGCCCGCCACGGACACCGCCTCCGCCGTGCTCATCACGGTGGACGGCCGCTCGACCTCCCAGCCCTCCGCGGACCGGCCCTCGCGCAGGTCCCGGAACGCGGTCACCAGCGCCTCCAGTACCGCGTCGTCGACCTTGAAGGCGGCACCGGCCCGCTCCACCGAGGCGCGGGCCTGGCTGCGCACCAGCGCGGTCTCGGCGTCGAGGTCCGCGATCGGGCCGACCGTCTCGAAGTTGAAGCGGCGCTTGAGCGCGGCCGACATCTCCGAGACGCCCTTGTCGCGCAGGTTGGCGGTGGCGATGAGGTTGAAGCCGGGCGCGGCGTGCGCCAACGACTCCTGACCGCCCGCCAGTTCCGGAATCGCGATCCGCCGCTCGGACAGCAGCGACACCAGCGAGTCCTGCACCTCGGGCAGACAGCGGGTGACCTCCTCGACCCGGGCGATGGCGCCGCGGCTCATGGCGGTCAGCACCGGCGACGGCACCAGGGCCTGCCGGCTCGGTCCCTGGGCCAGCAACAGGGCGTAGTTCCAGCCGTACTTGAGCTGGTCCTCGGTGGTGCCCGCGGTGCCCTGCACGACCAGGCCGCTGGTGCCGCACACCGCGGCCGACAGCAGCTCCGAGAGCATGGACTTGGCGGTGCCGGGCTCACCGACCAGCAGCAGTCCGCGCTCTCCGGCCAGGGTGACGACGCACCGCTCGACCAGCGCGCGGTCGCCGACGAACTTCGCCGACACCTCCAGCCGCCGAGGCACCCCTTCCGGTGCCTCGGCGGAGTCGGGCAGCTTCAGCGGCTGCCCGCCGCTGCCCATCACGAACGTGACGACGGCGCGCGGTGTGAGCCGCCAGGCGGGCGGGCGGGGGCCGTCGTCGTAGGCGGCGAGGAAGGCCAGTTCGGTGGCGTACAGATCCTCCGGCGGGACGATCTGGCGGGCCGGTGCGGCGGTGGTCATCGTCGGTGGTTCTTCCGGTCGGTCGGAGGGGACGGAGGCAGGGGCGGTCGTCATCGGCGGCGGCCCTTCCGGGTGGCGCGCGTGACGAGTTCCTCGTAGGCCGGGCTGTCGCCGTCCTGGATGCGCTTCCAGGCGCGGGCGAACAGTTCGGGCAGCGGCAGGTGCGGGACGGCGCGCGCGTTGCCGGGGACCGGGAACAGGCCCTCCTTCCACGCCTCGATCGGCAGCGCGGAGCCCTTCAGGTCACGCCAGGGGCCGGGCAGGAACAGGGTGCGTCCCGCGCGGGCCCGCTTGGCCTCGACGACCAGGTCGGTCGCCGCCAGCTCGGCCCGGGCCTTCTTCAGCCGCGCGGGCTTCCAGCCGGTCCAGCGGGCGCAGTTGCGGTCCGTCGGATCGGGCAGCGCCAGCAACTGCAGGTACAGCGCCGCCGCGTCCTCGCTCAGCCCCCGGTCCGCGGCGACCTCGCGGACCAGGTCCGGCACGACGGACGTCGGGTCCTGGGCGTAACCGGTGGGTCCCTCGGGGTCGAGGCCCGCGGTCACCGTACGGGTGAGATCGTCGGCGAGCAGCGCCCGCAGTCCGTCGAGACCGGCGCGCAGCGGACCCGCTAGCCCTTGGAGGAGCCCGAACACCGGGTCGTCCGGGCCGGTGAGGGCGGCCGTGCGGATCACCGGCGACTCCCGGTCGCGGTACCAGGGCCGCAGGACCAGCGTCTCGCTGAGCCGGACCAGGCCGAGTTCGTCGCCGCCGCCGGACTCCGCGAGGCCGTACATTGTGCGCAACTCCAGGGCGGTTTGGCGGCCCTTCTCGGTCCACTCGGCGCCGACCGTGAGCAACAGTTGCGGGTCGGCGATCCGGCGGCGCAGCGCGGCCAGCCCCTCCGGCAGGACGGCGCGCAACCGGTGCCCGTACGGCAGGGCGTAGGCGAGGGAGACCAGCGCGTCGACCGCGTTGGACAGCAGATGCCCGCCGACCGCGGCCGCCGGGTCCTCCTCGGCCAGGTTGCCGTCCTTGTCGTGGCACAGGGCCGTGGTGCCGCTGATCCAGCGGGTGCGGGCGGGGTTGAGGACCGCGTCGGCGGACTGCACGGGCAGCCCCGCCAGGTCGTCCGAGAGCTCCTCGGGGATCCGCACGACCGAGCCGAACCGTTCGGCCCACCCCCGGCTCGCGGCCGCCACGTCGGGGCCGGTGGACCACAGGTCGGCGGGTTCGGCGGGCAGCAGGGCGGACAGCAGTGCCGCCCGGTCCTGCTGGTCGAGCGAGCCCAGCATGCCGTTCGCCCGGTCGAGTTGACGAGGCTTCAGCCCCAGCAGCTCCAGCGCCCGGTCGCGGTCCTGCGGCAGCGCGGCCAGCAGCACGCCCGCCTGGAGCGGGCCCAGTCCGCCCCCGGTCCCGGCGGCGAACGCCCCGATCGCCTCGGGCCGCCAGGGCGCGGCGCCCTTGTCCCGGATCAGCCGGGCCAGGGCGGCGAGCCCGTCGTCGGGGAAGGCCCGCGCGAACCGCTTCTCCTGCTCCAGGGTGAAGTGGGCGACGGCACCGAACGCGCCGGACGGGTCGTGGTCCAGGGCCAGCCAGTTGACCCGGCCCTTGGCGTTGTCGATGTTCTGGCAGCCGAGCACGACGACCGTGCGCCCGTCGCGGCGCAGTACCTGCCCGGTCCGCTGCTGATTGTCGTGCGGCTCGCCGAGGACGACCTCGCGCAGGTTCTCCCCCTTGGCGAGATGCCCCTCGGCGAACGCCTCGAACAGCAGCACCAGCGCTTCGCGGTGCTCGTCGGACACCGCGGGCAGAGCGGCCCGGTAGGCGAGCGGCCGGACCGCGTCGAGCAGCGACGGCCAAGTCGGGCCCATACGCGGGATCGTGTGCCCGTCGCTGATCCAGCCGTCGCCGGCGGACGCCTTGTGCTCGGCGGTCAGCGCGGGGCCCTCGGCGGGGAGCCCGGACAGAACGTGGTTCACCGCGCGGATCTGGCGCAGCGCGCTCCACTGGTCCTTGCCGCCCCAGCCGCCCCACATCCGGGCCAGCCCGTCCGCCGCGTCGAGCAGGGTGCGGTCGTCGCCGTGCCGCGGGCGATAGTCGGCGAACATCTCCCGCACCGGCTGCTTCCGGGTCGCGGGCTGCTGCTCGGCGGGCCGCTTCGTGAAGGCGGCGGCCTGCTCGATGATGTGCTGCGCGGCACGGACCTCCACCGTGACACCGATGAGCAGCCGCTCGTCGGTCACTTCCGGCAGCGCCTTGCGGACAGCCGTCAGGACGAACCTCGGCGTGCTGGGAATCTTGGCCTTCCCCTCGAACGACTTGGTGGCGGCGACCTGCGCGTGGTACTCGGCCACCGCGGCGGCGCCGACCCGCAGCAGCTCGGCCGCGCGCTCGTCGCTCAGGGCGCGCAGGGCCGCCGAGCCCCGCTCGTCGCGGGGCCGCAGCGCGTGCCAGAACGCCGGCGGGGGCAGATACGGCAACTCCTTGTCGAACTCGCCGTGCTGTTCGCCCGTGGTGACGCGGGTGAGCTGAGCGCCGTCCGAGGTGTCGTCGGCGGCGAACAGGGCGATGTGCGAGCCGACCTGCGCGACAACGGGCTCGGCGCCGCCGGGCAGCCGCAGCGCGCCGAGCGGAACGCCCTTGGCGCGCAGGGTGACCGTACGGCCGTCCGGCGTTCCGGCGGTCGTCACCCGCTCGTCCTCGGCCGCGGTGCGCACCCAGCGGCCGAGGACGGTGCCGTCGGTGCCGAACGGGGTGTTCTCCAGACCGGGCTGGAGCGGCAGCACCTCGCACAGATGCTGGTCGAGCGTGGCGCCCTCACAGATGCCGGACCGCAGGAACGCGGGCAGCGAGGCGCGGCCGTGGGCACCGGTCGCCGGGTCGTACTCCAGCCACACCTGCCGGATGCCGTCCCGCCCCTGGCGCCACAGCGTGGTGCCGTCGCTCAGCACCGGGCGGTTCGGGGGCAGGACGGTGTCGCCCGCGTGGAGCGTGCGGCCACCGGTGGCCCGGCCGCCGCCGGGCAGCGGGACCGAGGGGGCGTCGAGCTGATTGCCGTACCAGTAGCCCACGTGTTCACCGCTCACGGTGAACACCTCGGACGGCCGGGACGACCAGTAGCCGTGCTCCTTCCCGTCCTGCTGCCACATCACCAGCAGCTCGCCGTCGGTGTAGCGGAAGCGCGGGCGGTTCCACTGGTCCAGCGGGACCGGCACGCGCAGCTCGTGTTCGAGCAGCACGCTGTCCGGGCCGACGACGACCGCCTTGTTGCCCCGGCAGAGGATCAGGGCGGGCCATGCCTCGGTGACGAGCAGATGATTGCGCTGTCCCTTGGGCAGGACCTCGGGGCCGAGCCGGGTGAACGCCTCGTCCAGGGCGGGCCAGCCCAGCTCGGCCATGATGCCCGTGCGCAGGGTGCGGCCCAGCAGCGGGGCGAGGTCGTGGGCGGTGACCCTCGCCACGGCCTCGCCGTGGACCTGGGCGGCGACCGAGCGGTAGATGCGCAGCCGGTCCAGGGCCGCGTTGACGGCGGGCAGCCCGGTCGCGCGGGTGTACTCCTCGGCCCGGTCGGCGATCCACTCCCGCAGCACTCCGCTCAGCACCGGATGCTCGGCGATCTGTTCCTGCCGGTACTGGGGCACCTGGCCCCGGCCGAGGCTGCCGAGCTCCTCGTAGATCAGGCGCCGCAGTCGCGGGTCGGCGGCGGTGGCCACCAGGTCCCGGCGTCCCCGGCTCTCGCCCAGCCAGCGGTCGAGATCCAGATGGACGGGGGTGTCCCGGTCGGGGACCGACAGCGGGACGCCCTCGGCCGCGCACAGGTCGAGCAGGTCCAGATCGGCGCCTGCGTGCCAACGGCCGACGAACAGGTCGACCGGCCGTCCGTCCGCGCGCAGCCGCGGTGCCATCCGCTCCACCAGCGCGAGCGTGGCGGGGGAGCGCTTGGCGGAAGCGGCGCCGTGCTTGCGGTACGTGGCCCACCGGCTCAGCCAGTCCGCCGCGTCGACCGGCCCCTCGTCCTCACCGGTCAGCAGCCGGTCCGCGCCGGTCTCCGCGAGCAGCGCCAGCCAGAACTCGTCGTCCTCGACGGAGCGTCCGAGCCCGGACGGCATGATCTCCAGCAGCCGGACGCGCGTCTCCGGGCGCTCCTTGGCGAGCACGGCGAGGGTGGCGCGATAGGTGTTCCAGAAGGACGCGGGCGCGCGCACCGCCGCCGGGGAGGCGATCAGGTCCGCGACCAGCGCGCACTCCTCGGCCACCCGGTTCAGACCGGCCGCCTTGATCAGGCCGCGGGCGTCCTGCGGCAGCGAGGCGTACGGCGGCATGCCCGCCGCGCACCGCTCCACCGTCAACTGCCGGTACTGCGCCCACGCCTCGGCCGGGTCGAGCCGCTGGGACAGGGCCTTCACGTGCTCCTTGAGCGCCTTGACGGTCAGCGCCCCCGCGAAGGCGAACTCCAGGAACACCGCACGCTGCCGCTCCTCGTCCACGGTCAGCGCGTGCACCCGCTCGGCCTCGCGCGCCTTGCCGAAGAAGGCCGCCGCGTACGTGGTGTTCTCGTGCTGGAGGAAGACCCGCGCGGCCTGCTCGTAGAACGTCGGCAGGAAGTGCGGGACGGCACGGCCGAGCCGCTCGCCCAGCTCCTCGAAGCCGTCCTTGGCCGCGCCGGGGCGGGACTTGGCCTGCCGGGAGAGCCGTTCCACGTCCTTGACCAGGGCGAGCGCGTGGTGGCCGTTGGCCGGGTCGTGGACCAGTGCCCAGGCGGGGAAGCCGAGCGTCTCCCGCCGCACCTGCCCGACCTCGGGCGCCTCCGGGTCCCGGCCGAGCCCCAGGAACTCCAGGGCCAGATCCTCCGCCTCGCCGAGCGTGCCCGGCACCAGCCGGACGACCGGCCGCTCGTCCAGGGCGGGGTGGGTGTACGTGCGGACGGTGAGGGTGTCGGCGTCCTCGCGGGAGGTGGCGCCCGGCGGGAGGATCGCGCCCGCGTCCAGCAGGGCGGCCGCGGTGGTTTCGTCGTAGGTGGTCACGCGGCCTTCTCCTCGTCCTCGATGTCGCGTCCCGCGTACAGCGCGGCCGCCATGCGCATGCCCTCCGACCAGGACACCGGCCCGACCTGACCGAGCCTCAGGATCTTCCCGGCGTCGTCCGTCCAGGTGAGCGGGCCGGTCTCGGTCTCCATGTAGGTCTCGTAGTCGCCGATCCAGACGCGGGCCTCGATCGCGCGCCCGTCCTCGCGCAGCGCGCACACGGCGTCGCCGCCGCGCACCCGGTAACCGAGCTGGGTGACCCGTCCGGCCAGGAACCGCAGTTCCTTGAAGACACCGCCCGCGTACTCGTCGACGGAGGTGGCGTCCGCGCCGAGGTTCTCCGGGCGGTGCCACACCTCGCGGAACAGCTGCTGGGCGCGCTGCTCGACGCCGAGTTCGACGGCGAACTCCCGCAGTTCCTCCAGGTCCTCCAGCAGCACCGGGTGGGGGATGCGCACCAGGTCGGGGCTGATGCGCACGGTGTCGCCGTCGAGATCGACGAGACCGAGTCCGCGCTCGGTGTCGGCGTCCCGCAGGAACCCGGCGACCTCACCGTCCGGCCCGGTGACCACCAGGTCGCGCAGCGCCGCCTGCCAGGCCGGGTCCGGCCACACCCGGGCGATCACCGCGAGCGGCACCGGAAGGGAGCGCACCATCCAGCGCTCCACGTCGGTCAGGCACTGCCGTTCGTGCCGCTGGAGCCACTCGGCGAGCTGACGCAGGCCCACCACCGCGGGCTCGTCGGCGAGTTTGGCCGGCACCGATTTCAGCCGCCGCCCGGCCGCGTTGCGGCACACGACCTTCCCCGCGTCCAGCGCGACCTCGTAGTCGCCCGCGCTCACCCACCCCACAGGTGCCTCCCCGTCACTTCGTCGATCAAGTGACGGGAACTTTAGGGGAGACCACTGACAACGCGGCGCCGGGGTGCCTGACCTGCAGCGAAACTGTTTCAAGTGAGCGTGAGCGAACCGTCGTCGGCGACCGTGACCCGCACCCCCGCGCTGATCCGCCCGAGCGTCTCCCGCAGCCACTCCGTGTCCGCCGCCCCGGCCCGCTCCAGCCGCATCCGCCGGGCCCGCAACGGCACCGTCCGCAGCCCCGTCAGCCGCCCGCTGTCCGCCACCGACAACAGGAACATCAGCCGCAACTCCGCCCGGTACTCCCCGAATCCGCCGATGCCCTCGTAGTCGTCGACGAAGTCGCCGCACCCGTACAGGATCAGCCGGTCGCGGTACACCTCCACCGGACGCGGATGGTGCGAGGAGTGCCCATGGACCACGTCGACCCCGCCGTCGACCAGGGCGTGCGCGAACTCGACGTGGGACCCGGGCACTTGATAGCCCCAGTTGGACCCCCAGTGCACCGACACGACCACGAGGTCACCGGGCCGCCGCAACCGCTCCACGCGCTCCAGCACGGCGGTGGCCGCATCAGGCGTCGCCGCGCGCAGGTACGCCACGCCCGCCCGTTCCGCCGTCGCCGCCCACGAGTCGGGCACACCGCTGGACCGAAAAGCCAGCGCCCACACCAGCACCCGGCCGCCCGTGCCGAGCGGTACCACGGCCGGTCCGTACGCCTCCTCGGCGTCCCGCCCGGCGCCCGCCGTGCGCAGCCCCGCGCGGGGGAGCGCGGTGAGGGTCTCGGCCAGCCCGAGGGTGCCGAAGTCCAGGACGTGGTTGTTGGCGAGCACACAGACATCGGGGCGGGCCACGGTCAGGGCGGGGAGGTTGGCCGGATGCATCCGGTAGTGGATCTCCTTGTCGGGCGCGAAGGAGCCGTCGGCGGTGACCGAGGTCTCCAGGTTCACGATCCGCACGTCGGGGGCGCTCGCGGCGAGCAGGGGCAGCGCCTCGCCCCACGGCCAGGAGGGCGGCACGGGCGCCGGGACCGGACCGTTCGCGGCCTCCGCGAGACGGACGTAGGCGCGGGCGTCCGTCACGTACGTCTCGCGCAGGGCCGGGTCGCCGGGGTGCGCGAGGATCTGGTCGACGCCGCGCCCGAGCATCACATCGCCGCACAGGAACAGCGTCACGACACCGCCGCCCATGACTCCACGGTAGGCCGCCCGCGGCACCCGGAACCCGGTACCGATCGTGGAAACCGCCGATGCCGGGGATCGTGGAAGCAGACACGGAAAACGGCGGAGCAGGGAAAGCAGGCGATGGCGATGATCTCCCGAGCGGTCGTCGTGCCCGCGGGCCGGGGCGTCGAACTGGCCGGTGAACTGGTCCTGCCCTCCCGGGCCCGGGCCGTCGTGCTGTTCGCGCACGGCAGCGGAAGTTCCCGGCACAGCCCCCGCAACCGGAAGGTCGCCCAGGCCCTGCACGGCGTCGGCCTCGGCACGCTGCTGATGGACCTGCTCACCGAGGAGGAGGCACGCGAGGACGAGATCACGCGCGGGTACCGCTTCGACATCCCGCTGCTCGGCGGGCGCCTGGTGGCCGCGATCGACTGGCTGGCGGAGCGGGAGGAGACCCGGAACCTGCTGGTGGCGCTGTTCGGCGCCAGTACCGGCGCCGCCGCCGCACTGGTGGCCGCCGCCGAGCGCCCCGCGCGCGTGCTGACCGTGGTCTCCCGCGGAGGCCGTCCCGACCTGGCCGAGGGCGCCCTGGAGGCCGTACGGGCGCCCGTGCTGCTGATCGTGGGCGGGCGGGACCTGGAAGTGATGCGGCTCAACGAGGACGCGGCCCGGCGGCTGCGGGTGCCCTGCACCGTGCATGTCGTGTCCGGAGCCACGCACCTGTTCGAGGAGCCCGGCGCGCTGGAGACCGTCGCCGACGCGGCCCGGCAGTGGTGCGCGGACCACGTACGGGCCGCCTCGGGGGACTGAAACCGTCCCGCGTGCCTACCCTGAACATGTGGCTCGTGCCAACGACGAGGTGGCCGCGCTCTTCCAGGAGTACGCGGACCTGATCTCGATCACCGGAGGAGACGCGTTCAGGGCGCGCGTCTACGAGAAGGCCGCCCGCGCGATCGGCGGCCACCACGCCGATGTCTCCACCCTCGACCTCAAGGGCCTCCAGGAGATCCCCGGCGTCGGCAAGTCGACCGCCGAGAAGATCGTCGAGTACCTGGGCACCGGCAGCGTCGCCGCGGTCGAGAAACTGCGCGCGAAGATCCCGGCCGGAGTCCGGCGGCTGACCGCCATCCCCTCCCTCGGCCCCAAGAAGGCCCTGGTGCTCTACCAGGAGCTGGGCATCTCCTCGGTCGACGAACTCGCCGACGCCATCCACGAACAGAAACTGCGCGACCTGAAGGGCTTCGGCCCGCGCACCGAGGAGAAACTCCTGCACGGCATCGACCTGCTGCGCTCCGCCGGGGACCGGGTCCTCGTCGACGTCGCCGCCGACCTCGCCGAGTCCGTCGTCGACGCGCTGTCCGAGGCGAGCGGCGTACTGCGGTGCGCCTACGCGGGTTCGCTGCGCCGGGGCCGCGAGACCATCGGCGACATCGACGTCCTGGTCGCCGCCCGCACGCCCGGACCGGTGATGAAGGCGTTCACCGAGCTGCCGTACGTCACCGAGGTCATCGCCCACGGCGACAAGAAGACCTCCGTGCGCACCGACCGGGGACTCAACGTCGACCTGCGCGTCGTGCCGAAGGACTCCTGGGGCGCGGCCCTGCTGTACTTCACCGGCTCCAAGGCCCACAACATCAGGATCCGGGAACGGGCCGTCCACCAGAAGCTGAAGCTCTCCGAGTACGGACTCTTCGACACCGAGACCGGCGAGCGGATCGTCTCCCGCACCGAGGAGGACGTGTACGCCCGGCTCGGGCTGCCCTGGATCGCGCCCCCGCTGCGCGAGGACCGCGGGGAGATCGAGGCCGGCCTGGAGGGCACCCTGCCCGAGCTGGTCACCGAGGCGGACCTGCGCGGCGACCTGCACACCCACACCGACCTCACCGACGGACTCGCCTCCCTGGAGGACATGGTCGCCGCGGCCGCCGGGCGCGGCTACGCCTACTACGCGATCACCGACCACGCCCCCGACCTGTCCATGCAGCGCATGACCAAGGAGCGGATGCTCGCCCAGCGCGCACAGGTACGGGAACTCAGTCCCCCGCGCGGCATGCGGCTCCTGCACGGCGTGGAACTGAACATCGGCCCCGAGGGCGGCGTCGACTGGCCGGACGACTTCCTCGCCGACTTCGACGTCTGCGTGGCCTCGATCCACTCCCACTTCGACCAGAGCCGGGACGCGCTCACCCGGCGCCTGGTGCGGGCCTGCGAGAACCCCTGCGTCAACGTCATCGGCCACCCCACCACCCGCCTGATCGGCAGGCGGTCCGGCATCGACGCCGACCTCGACGAGGTCTTCGCCGCCTGCGCCCGCACCGGCACCGCCCTGGAGATCAACGCCCACCCGGACCGGCTCGACCTCAACGACGAGCACATCCTGCGGGCCAAACGGCACGGCGTGCGCTTCGCCGTCGACAGCGACGCCCACGCCGTACCCCACCTGGCCCATATGCGCTACGGCGTGGCCACGGCCCAGCGCGGCTGGCTGACCAAGGACGACGTGATCAACACCTGGACCCTGACCCGGCTCAGGCGCTTCCTGCGCAAGGGGCGCGCGTAGCCGGACCGACCCGGACAGGAGATGCCCCCATGACCCATCGGATACGCGATGTGATGTCGCCCGGAGCGGTGGCCGTCGAACCGATGACCACGCTGGAGAAGGCGGCCCGCGTGATGAACGAGCACAACGTCGGAGATGTGCTCGTGGCCTACGACTGCGACCTCTTCGGTGTGCTCACCGACCGCGACATCGTGGTCCGGGCCGTCGCCGAGGGCGTCGACCCGCACACCACGGCCGTCGGCTCGGTGTGCAGCAGGCCCCCGGTGGTCACCGTGAGCCCGGAGGACACCACCGACCACGCGGCGGAGCTGATGCGCCAGTACGCGGTGCGCCGGCTGCCCGTCGTGGAACGCGGCGGCTGCCCCGTCGGCATGGTCAGTCTCGGCGACCTCGCCGTCACCGAGGAGCCGCACACCGCGCTCGCCGACATCACCCGGGCGGACCCGACCCACTGATCACGCCGGGTAGGCGTGCGTCTCGGCCGCCTTCACCGTCGCCCACACCGTGGCGCCCGGGTGCAGCTCCAGCTCGGCCGCGGCGACGGTGGTGAGGTCGGCGGCGAGCGCCAGCTCACCGGTCAGGTCGGCGCGGATCTGGTCGCCGTGACTCTCCAGGCCCGCCACCTCGCAGCGCCACAGGTTCCGGGCGCTGGAACCGGTCGGCCGGTCCCGGTGCAGGGTGACCGCGCTCGGCGGGAAGGCGACGAACACCGGGCCGCGGAGATCCTCCGTGGTGATCACCTCGGCCGCGCCCTCGACCCGCACGGCGTGTCCGTCCGCCTCACCCCGGTACAGGTTCAGGCCGACCAACTGCGCGATGTAGTCGGTACGCGGATGCCGGGCGATGTGCGACGGCGCGCCCTGCTGCACCACCCGGCCGTGCTCGACGACGACCAGCCGGTCGGCCAGCACCATCGCGTCCAGCGGGTCATGGGTGACGAGAACGGCCACCGCCTCGAAGTCGGCCAGGTGCCGCCGCAGCGCGGCCCGCACCTCCAGCCGGGTACGGGCGTCCAGGGCGGCGAGGGGCTCGTCGAGCAGGAGCAGCCGGGGGTTCAAGGCCAGGGCGCGGGCCAGCGCCACACGCTGCGCCTGCCCGCCGGACAGCCTGCGCGGCTTGGCCTGGGCGTGGTCGGCGAGCCCCATACGGTCCAGCCACTCGGCGGCGCGCGCCCGGGACTCCGCCCTGGACGCGCCCTGGCAGCGCGGTCCGAAGGCCACGTTGTCGAGCGCCGTGAGATGCGGGAACAGCAGGTAGTCCTGGAACACCACCCCGACCGGCCGGTGTTCGGGCGGGGTACGGTCCAACTCCTCGCCGTCCAGCTGTAGGTGGCCGTCGCTGAGCGGGGTCAGTCCGGCGAGGGCGCGCAGCGCGGTGGACTTGCCGGCGCCGTTCGGGCCGAGCAGCGCGACCACCTCGCCCGGGGCGACGGTCAGCGCGATGTCGAGGCGGAACTCCCCGCGGTCCACCACCAGATGGGCGTCGAGTCCGGTCATGAGGCGGTCATCCAGCGGTCGCGCAGTCCGGCCAGGACGGCGACGGACACGGCGAGCAGGACGAGGCTCAAGGCGATGGCCGCCTCGGGGTCGCTCTGCAACGCCAGATAGACAGCGAGCGGCATGGTCTGGGTCCGGCCCGGAAAGTTGCCCGCGAAGGTGATCGTCGCGCCGAACTCCCCGAGTGCCCGCGCCCACGCGAGCACGGCACCGGCCGCGACACCGGGCGCGATCAGGGGCAGCGTGACCCGGCGGAACGCGGTGAACCGGGAGGCGCCCAGGGTGGCCGCGGCCTCCTCGAAGCGCGGGTCGGCCGCCCGCAGCGTGCCCTCGACGCTGATGACCAGGAACGGCATCGCCACGAACGCCTCTGCGACCACGACCCCCGCCGTGGTGAAGGGCAGGGTGATCCCGAACCAGGAGTCCAGCCACTGCCCGACGATGCCGTTGCGGCCCAGGGCCATCAGCAGCGCGACACCGCCGACCACCGGCGGCAGCACGAGCGGAAGGGTCACCAGAGCCCGTACGAGACCCCGCCCCGGGAACTCGACGCGGGCCAGCAGCCAGGCCAGCGGCACGCCCACGACCAGGCTCACCGCGGTCGCCGCCGTCGCGCACACCAGGGACAGCCGCAGGGCGTCCCACACCTCGGCGCTGGTCAGCAGCTCGGGCATGCTGCGCCAGGGAGCCCGTACGAGCAGGGCGATCAGCGGGACGACCAGGAACGCCAGCCCCAGCAGCGCGGGCACCAGCAGGGGCACGGGGGCGCCCGCGCGGAGGCGTCGGCGCCGGGCGGCGGTCTTGCCGGTGCGGGTCACGGCCGGTCGATGTGTACGTTTGTCGACTTCACCCGGGCCGTGGCCTCCATGCCGACCTCCAGGCCCAGCTCCTCCACCGCCTCGCGGGTCAGCAGGGAGACCAGGCGGTGCGGTCCGGCCTGGATCTCCACCTGCGCCGCCACGTCCCCGAGCTTGATCGCGGTGACGATGCCGGGGAAGGAGTTGCGGACGGACGTGTAGGGGGTCTCGCCCTCGGCCCCGCCGCTCTTGGCCAGCTCCACGGAGAAGGCGGCCAGATCCTTTCCGTCCACCAGACGCCGACCGGTCTCGTCCCTGCGGGTGGCCACGCGGCCGGCGTCCGCCCAGCGGCGCGCGGTGTCGGGGCTCACGCCGAGGAGCCGTGCGGCCTGGCCGATTGTGTAGGACTGCATGCCGATCACCTTAGACGCCGATCTCGGCCGTTCCAGGCTCCGAAAAATACCCCTGGGGGTACCCGTGCTACATTCGCCGTATACCCCGGGGGGTAATCCGTGGATGGGAAAGGAGTGCCCGGAGTGTTCTTCATCGACACCGTCGACGTGGCAGGACTCGGCAATCGCGGCTATCTGGCGGGCGGCGAGCGGACGGCCGTGGTGGTCGACCCGCCGCGCGACATCGACCACGTGCTGGCGGCAGCGGTACGGCGGGACGTACGCATCACGCACGTCGTGGAGACGCACCTGCACAACGACTACGTCTCCGGCGGCCTGGAGCTGGCCCGGCTGACCGGCGCCGTCTACCTGGTCCCCGCCGACGCCCAGGTCTCCTTCGCCCGTACCCCGGTGCGCGACGGCGACCGGGTGACCGTCGACGCCGGCGCGGGCCTCACCCTGCGCGCCCTGGCCACGCCGGGCCACACCCCGCACCACACCTCCTACGTCCTGGAGGAGGACGGCACCGCGGTCGCCGCCTTCACCGGGGGCTCCCTGCTCATCGGCACTGTCGGCCGTCCGGACCTGGTCGAGCCCAGGCTGACCGAGCGGCTGGCCCGCGCCCAGCACGCCTCCGCGCACCGTCTGGCCGCCGAACTCCCCGACGAGACGCCGGTCCTGCCCACGCACGGCTTCGGCAGCTTCTGCTCCTCGACCCAGGCCGCGGGCGACGCCACGACGATCGGCAAGGAGAAGGCGCAGAACGAGGCGCTCACCCTGGACGTCGACACCTTCGTCGCCGAACTCCTCGCCGGCCTCGACGACATACCCGCCTACTACACGCACATGGGCCCGCTCAACGCCGCCGGACCCCGGCCCGTCGACCTCACCCCGCCCGCCGTCGCCGACGCCGAGGAGATCGCCGCCCGGCTCGCCGCGGGGGAGTGGGTGGTGGACCTGCGCAGCCGGGTCGCCTTCGCCGAGGGGCACGTCGCGGGCACGTTCAACTTCGAGGCCGTCGGCCAGTTCGCGATGTACCTCGCCTGGCTGATCCCCTGGGGCAGGCCGGTGACCCTGCTCGCCGAGTCGGCGGAGCAACTGGCCGACGCCCAGCGCGCGCTGACGCGCGTCGGCATCGACCGGCCCGCCGCCGCGGCCACCGGCGGTCCCGCCGACTGGCTCCCCGCGGACGGGACGGCCGCCGCCTTCCCGCGCGCCGACTTCGCCGAACTGGCCCGCCGTCACCCGGCCGAGGGCACGGTCGTCCTCGACGTACGGCGCGACTCCGAGCGGGCGGACGGACACATCGAGGGCTCCGTCCACATCCCCCTGCACACCCTGCACCGCCGGATCGACGAGGTCCCCGAGGGCGAGGTGTGGGTGCACTGCGCGGGCGGGACGCGGGCGGCGATCGCCGCGTCCCTGCTCGACGCGGCGGGTCGGCGCGTCGTCGCGGTGGACGACGCCTTCGACTCCGCGGAACGCGCCGGTCTCGTCGTGCGGGCCCGCTGACATGGCGGGGCGCATCACCGTCCAGGAGGCGGCCGAACTGACCCGCGACGGCGGTCCGGCCCTGCTGGTGGACGTACGCGAAACGGACGAGTGGCAAGCGGGCCACGTCCCCTGGGCACTGCATCTGCCGCTCGGGGCCCTGCCCCAGTTGCCGCCCGAGGCGCAGGGCCGCCCCCTGCTGCTGATCTGCCGTTCCGGCAACCGCTCCCAGTGGGCCGCCGACCTGCTGACCGGCCTGGGCGTCGACGCGGTGGACGTGATCGGCGGGATGACCGAGTGGGCGCGGGCCGGACTGCCCGTGGAACCGGACGGCGCCACGCCGTGACTCCCGTGCTCCTCGCCCTGGCGGCCGGTGCCGTCGTAGGGCTGGCCCTCGGCGCCCTCGGGGGCGGCGGCAGCGTGCTCGCCGTCCCCGCGCTGATCTACCTGCTCGGCTTCAGCCCGGCGGCGGCCACCACGGCCTCGCTCGTGATCGTCGTCCTGACCTCCGCCACGGCCCTGTACGGGCACGCCCGCGACGGGCGGGTCCGCTGGCGCGCCGGTCTCGCCTTCGCGGCGGCGGGCGCCGTCCCGGCCCTGCTCGGCGGCACCCTGGCCGCCCGTATCCCCGACGCCCTGCTCACCGCCGCCTTCGCGGTGCTGGCGGCCGTGGTCGCCACCCGTATGCTCCGCGCCGGCCGGCCCGGACCGGCCATCGGGGAGCGTCCCCTACGGCCCCGGCGCGCGGCCGGGGTCGGCGCGGGGCTCGGCGCCGTCACCGGCGTGCTCGGGGTGGGCGGCGGCTTTCTGGCCGTACCGGCACTGGTGACGGGCGTGGGCCTGCGGATGCGCGTCGCGGTGGGCACCAGCCTGCTGGTGATCACCGTCAACTCGCTGACGGCGCTCACCGCCCGCGCCGACACCACCGCCGACCTGGACTGGTCCCTGGTGGCCCCGTTCGCCGCCGCGGCGATGCTGGCCGCCTGGGACGGCCGTCGGCTGGCGACCAGGACGTCCGCGGACACCCTGCAACGGGCGTTCGCGATGGCCCTGCTGGCGGTGTCGGCCTTCATGCTGGCGGAGGCCGCGCTCTGAACACCCGGAAGCCGGGCCCGAGCCCTCCGCGCCGGGGCGGGTGCTCTGGCTCTCCGCCGGGGCGGGTGCTCTGGCACTCCGCCGAGACGGGCGCTCAGGCCCTCCGCCGCGGGCGGGCGCTCAGGCCAGCGACAGGAAGAGCTTCTCCAGGCGGGCCCGCATCTGCTCCGCGTCCTCGCCGTTGCTGCGGCCCGCCTCCATGTCGGCCACGCACTGCTGGAGGCCGGTCGCGATGATGGCGAAGCCGGCCCGGTCCAGGGCGCGGGAGGCGGCGGCGAGCTGCATGACGACCTCCTCGCAGTCCCGGCCCTCCTCGATCATCCGGATCACGCCGGAGATCTGGCCCTGCGCCCGGCGCAGCCGGTTCAGCACGGCCTTCAGCTCGGCACCCGCCAGGTCCAGTTCCACCATCACTCCTCCATGAATACCCCTAGGGGTACTCTACGTCCCGGTTCGGGAACACGTCGAACATCGAACAACAAGGATCACATCTGCCATGACCGCACCGCTGACCCCCGTCGTCATCACCCCGGGCCAGGCCCGCGCCCGCCTGCACGAGTTCACCGTGATCGACGTCCGGACCCCCGGAGAGCACGCCACGGGCCACCTGCCCGGCGCTCTCAACCTCCCGCTCGACCAGATCCGCGGCGCGCTGCCCGAGCTGCGCGAGACGGCAGGGCTCCTGCTGGTGTGCGCCTCCGGCGCCCGCTCCGAGAACGCCTGCCGCGTCCTGGCCGCCGAGGGCATCGAGGCCGCCACCCTCGCCGGAGGCACCAGCGCCTGGGCCGCCGAGGGCCACGACCTCCACCACCCCGAACCCGGCACCGCCCGCACGGTCTGGGGCATGGAACGCCAGGTGCGCCTCACGGCGGGCTCGCTGGTGGTCCTGGGCATCCTCCTGGGCGCCTTCGTCCACCCGGCCTGGCAGCTGCTCTCCGCGGGCATCGGCGGCGGCCTGGTCTTCTCCGCGCTCACCAACACCTGCGGCATGGCCGCCGTCCTCGCCAAGCTCCCCCACAACCGCCCGCGCGGCACCCACGTCGCGGCCACCCGCGAAGCCCTGCGCCTGCGCGCGGCCCAGGGGGCGGGCGGCGCGTAACGGGGGCCGCACCCGTCACCGCTGTGCGACCGGTGCCTGCGCGGGCCGGTCGCGCAGGACCTCGCGGCGGTACTCGCCCTTCGGCCAGTGGTGCGAGCCGGGCTTGCGGGCCTCCTTCACCAGGTGCTTCACGCTGAAGGTGTAGGTCAGCCCCTTGAGCTTCGCGCCCGCGCGGCCGCTGACGTAGAGGCGCTTGGCGGTGTCGTCCTTGCTGGCGAGCTGGAAGATGCCCGCCCCGCTGCCGATGCTGACGCACATGGCGTTGAACGACAGGTCGAGGGGCTCGGCCGGCTGCCCGGCGAGCCGGTTGAGGACGGTGTCCGCGGCGTGTGCGCCCAGGCATCCGGCCGCGTAGGCGCTCATCCGGAACGGCAGGTCGGACGGCGCCGCCGAGTCGCCGGCCGCCACGACGCGCTCGTCGTCCACGGAGGTCAGGGTCTCGTCGGTGAGCAGCCGGCCCGCCGAGTCGGTGGTCAGGCCGCTGCGCGCGGCCAGGTCCGGCACCCCGAACCCGGCGGTCCAGACGGTGACCTCGCTCGGCAGCACGCGCCCGTCGGCCAGGTGCACAGCCTCCCGCGTCACCCGCGTCACCTTGGTCCCCGGGCCGTCGAGCACGGTCACGCCGAGCCGGGCCAGCCGCCCGGCCGCCGTACGGCGGGCACGGGGGTGCAGGTACGGGCCGAGCGTGCCGCCGCAGAGCAGGGTGACCCGGCGTCCGCGCTCGGCCAGTTCACCGGCGGTCTCGATACCGGTCGGGCCGCCACCGACCACCGTCACCGCGGCGGTCCCCGGCGTGTCGTCGAGGCGCGACCGCAACGCCCGCGCTGCCTCCAGGGTGGCCACGGCGTGGGTGAACTCGCCGCCGGGCACCCGCGGTTCGGCCCCGCCGCTGCCCACGGCGTAGACGAGGTAGTCGTAGTCGAGGCGGCTGCCGTCGGCCAGTTCGACCGCGCGCCCGGCCGCGTCGATCCGGGTCACGTGGTCGACGAGGAGCCGGACCCGGTCCGCCAGGACCTCGCGGTACTGGACGAGTACGTCGTCGGCGCCGCCCACCAGCTGGTGCAGCCGGAGCCGGGGGACGAAGACCGGGCGGGAGTTGATCACGGTCACGGTCACATCGGGGCGCTGGGTCAGCCGGTTCGCGGCCATCACGCCCGCGAAGCCGCCGCCGACCACGATCACGTGCGAGTGGGCAGTCATGGTGTCTCCTCCGCATCAAGGTGTCGGCCTCAAGACACCGCGCGGACGAACCCTGTGACAGCCTGTGGCGTGGATCACGGAAGAGGCGCTGAGTAGGCTGCGGGGCATGCGGATCTCCGTCTCCTCCGACATGGACGAACCCGTCGCCCGCCTCCTCGTTGAGGAGCTGGAGCGGCGCGGCCACGAGACCGTGCCGCACGGGGCCCTGCGGCCGGGCGCGGACCCCCAGTGGGCGGTCTGCTCCGAGGCCGCCGCCCGTGACGTCGCCGACGGACGTGCCGATCAGGCCGTGGTCTGCTGCTGGACCGGCACCGGCGCCTCCATCGCCGCGAACAAGGTGCCCGGCGTACGCGCCGCCCTGTGCACGGACGCCGGAACGGCGGACGGCGCGCGCCGCTGGAACGACGCCAATGTGCTCGCGCTCAGCCTGCGGCTGACCTCCGGGCCACTGCTGAAGGAGATCCTCGACGCCTGGTTCGCGGCCGAGGCCAGCGAGGACGCCGAGGACCGGGAGAACGTGGCGCACCTCGCCCGGATCGAAGGGCAACCGGGCTGACCTGGGTCGTCGGGCGGCAGCCGGGACTTTGCGGACCCGACCTACGGCTCGCGGAGGTCCTTCACCCGCTTCAGCTTGCCCAGCGAGCGCTCCAGTGTCTCCGGTTCGACGATCTCCACGTCGACGCTGACACCGACGCCGTCCTTCACGCCCTGCGCGATGGCCCGCGCGGCCGCCTCGCGCTGCTCGGGGTTCGCGTCGGGGCGGCTCTCCACACGCACGGTGAGATGGTCCATCCGGCCGCGCCGGGTGAGCTGGATCTGGAAGTGCGGGGCGACGGCGGGCGTGCGCAGCACGATCTCCTCGATCTGAGTGGGGAACACATTCACCCCACGCAGGATGATCATGTCGTCGCAGCGCCCGGTGACCTTCTGCATCCGCCGGAACGCCGGCCGCGCGGTGCCCGGCAGCAGCCGGGTCAGGTCGCGGGTGCGGTAGCGGATGATCGGCAGCGCCTCCTTGGTGAGCGAGGTGAACACGATCTCGCCCTCCTCGCCCTCCGCCATGATCTCGTCGGTGACCGGGTCGACGACCTCGGGGAAGAAGTGGTCCTCCCAGATGTGCAGACCGTCCTTGGTCTCCACGCACTCCTGCGCCACGCCCGGCCCGATCACCTCGGACAGGCCGTAGATGTCCACGGCGTGGATCGCGGTGCGCTCCTCGATCTCGCGGCGCATCTCCTCCGTCCACGGCTCGGCGCCGAAGATGCCGACCCGGAGCGAGGTGTCCCGCGGATCGACCCCCTGCTTCTCGAACTCGTCGAGCAGGGTGAGCATGTAGGACGGCGTGACCATGATGATCTCGGGCCGGAAGTCCTGGATGATCTGCACCTGCCGGGCCGTCATCCCGCCGGAGGCCGGGATCACCGTGCATCCGGCGCGCTCGGCGCCGTAGTGGGCGCCCAGGCCGCCGGTGAACAGGCCGTAGCCGTAGGAGATGTGCACCTTGTGGCCGGGACGGCCGCCGGCCGCGCGGATCGAGCGGGCGACCATGTCCGACCACATCGACAGGTCGTTCTCGGTGTACCCGACGACCGTGGGGCGGCCGGTGGTGCCGCTGGAGGCGTGCACGCGCCGCACCTCGGACATGGGGACCGCGAACATGCCGAAGGGGTAGGTGTCGCGCAGGTCGGCCTTGGTGGTGAAGGGGAACCGGGCGAGGTCCTCCAGCGTGCGGCAGTCCTGCGGGGTCACCCCGGCCGCGTCGAACTTCCTGCGGTACAGCTCCACGTTGTCGTAGGCGTGCCGCAACGTGGCGCGCAGCCGGTCCAGTTGGAGCTCCCTGAGCTGCTCACGGCTCATCCGCTCGCCGTCGTCCAGCAGGTCGTGGGGGAGGGGCTCACCCAGGTTGCTCATTGCGACTCCTTCGGCGCGTCACCGGTTGCGCGGCCGACGCTGCGGCTGCGGCCGCGGAACTCCGCAATGACCTCGTCACCGCGCCGGACGCTCACGTCGTAGATGCCACTGCGGCCGAACCGCGTCCGCTCCTCGGCGCGGGCCACCAGGACGTCGCCCGCGTGGGCCGGGGCGACGAAGGTGATGTCGGCGCCCGCCGCGACCGTTACCGGGCCGTGGCTGTTGCAGGCGCAGGCGAAGGCGGTGTCGGCGAGCAGGAAGACATAGCCGCCGTGGGCGATGCCGTGCCCGTTGACCATGGCCCGGGTCACCGTCATCCGCAGCTCGGCCCGGCCCGGGCCGTGCTCCAGCAGCTCGATCCCCAGGCTCCGCGAGGCCTCGTCCGCGGCGAACATCGCCTCCGCGGGGTGTGCCGTGGTCATCTCCACCACCTCAGTCCCAACCGACCATTCGGTCTGCATTTGGCTCCCGGCCAAACAATCAGCCGCGCAAGGGCCTGTCAAGGGCGGTCCGGGGACCAATGGGGTCTTGCCCGGGGCGCCGAAACGCGTCACACTGGGAGCCGAACGAATGGTCGGTTGGGAAGCTGGTGCAGATGACCACGACACGCCTCGCCGAGGACTCGCCCCCCGAGTCGCCGGAGGAGCTCCAGGCGCACTTCGACGCGACGATCGCGCACGACCAGCGCATCGAGCCGCGCGACTGGATGCCCGAGGGCTACCGCAAGACCCTCGTCCGGCAGATCGCGCAGCACGCCCACTCGGAGATCATCGGGATGCAGCCCGAGGGCGAGTGGATCACCCGCGCGCCGTCGCTGCGCCGCAAGGCGATCCTCTTCGCCAAGGTGCAGGACGAGGCCGGACACGGCCTGTACCTGTACTCGGCTGCCGAGACCCTCGGGGTGGACCGCGCGGAGCTCACCGACCGCCTGATCGAGGGCCGCCAGAAGTACTCCTCGATCTTCAACTACCCCACGCTCAGCTTCGCCGACGTCGGCGTCATCGGCTGGTTCGTGGACGGCGCCGCGATCTGCAACCAGGTCCCCCTGTGCCGCAGCTCCTACGGCCCCTACGCGCGCGCCATGGTCCGCATCTGCAAGGAGGAGTCCTTCCACCAGCGGCAGGGCTACGAACTGCTGATGACGATGATGCGCGGCACCGACGAGCAGCGCGCCATGGTCCAGGACGCGGTGAACCGCTGGTGGTGGCCGTCGCTGATGATGTTCGGCCCGCCCGACGACGCCTCGCCGAACTCCGCGCAGTCCATGGCCTGGAAGATCAAGCGGCACTCCAACGACGAACTGCGCCAGCGCTTCGTCGACATGACCGTCCCGCAGGCCGAGAAGCTCGGCGTGACGCTGCCCGACCCGGAGCTGAAGTGGAACCCCGAGCGGGGCCGGCACGACTTCGGCACCCCGGACTGGGACGAGCTGATGCGGGTCATCAAGGGCAACGGGCCCTGCAACGCCCAGCGGATGGAACGGCGCAGAAGCGCCCACGAGGAAGGCGCCTGGGTGCGCGAGGCGGCCACCGCCCACGCGGCCAAGCGGGCCCGGAAGGAACCGGCGGCATGAGCAAAGAGACCTGGCCCCTGTACGAGGTCTTCGTACGCGGCAAGCGCGGCCTGAACCACGTCCACGTGGGCTCCCTGCACGCCGCCGACGACCAGATGGCCCTCACCCACGCCCGCGACCTGTACACCCGGCGCAACGAGGGCGTGTCGATCTGGGTGGTGCGCTCCGAGCACATCGCCGCCTCCACCCGCGACGAGAAGGACCCCTTCTTCGCCCCCAGCGCCGACAAGGTCTACCGCCACCCGACGTTCTACGACATCCCCGACGATGTCCCGCACATTTAGGAGCCGGGGATGAGTGAGGACCACGTCTACATGACCCTCGCCGAGGGCCACGAGGACGACAGCCGCTGGGCCTACGGCACCGGCTTCGAGGACCCCCTGCACGGCGTCGACACCACCGTGCCCGACACCGTCGACGCCGGGGAACTGGCCGCTCTCTGCGTCGCCCTGGGCGACGACGCGCTGGTCTCGGCCCAGCGCCTCGCCGAGTGGATCACCCGCGCCCCCGAGCTGGAGGAGGAGGTCGCGCTCGCCAACATCGGCCTCGACCTGCTCGGCCAGGCCCGCCTGCTGTACTCCCGCGCGGGCCAGGTCGACGGCACCGGCCGCGACGAGGACGCCTACGCCTACTTCCGCGACGCCGCCGACTTCCGCAACGTACGGCTCGCCGAACTCCCGCGCGGCGACTTCGCGTTCTGCGTCGTCCGGCTGCTGGTCCTCTCCTCCTGGCGGCTCGCCCAGTTCGAGCGGCTGCTCGGCCACCCCGACCCGGTGCTGGCCGCCGTTGCCGCCAAGGGCGCCAAGGAGCTGACGTACCACCGGCAGTACGCCGCCGAGTGGGCCGTCCGCCTCGGCGACGGCACCGAGGAGTCCCACAGCCGGATGCGCAAGGCGCTCGACAAGGTCGCGCCCTACCTCGGCGAACTGTTCACCGCCTGCGACGTACGCGACGAGGTCGTCGCCGTCCTGCGCCAGGTCACCGAGGAGGCCGGGCTGCCCATGCCCGCCTACCGCCCGTCCTCCGGCTCCGGCCGGGCCGGCGAGCACACCGAGCATCTCGCCCCGCTCCTCGCGGAGCTGCAGGGCGTCGCCCGCGCCACCCCGGGGGCGACATGGTGACCCTCCAGCTCGGCACACGGCACGCCCGGGAGATCGCCGAGCGGGTGCCGGACCCCGAGCTGCCCATGCTCACCCTCGCCGACCTGGGCGTCCTGCGGGACGTCCGGCTCACCGAGGACGGCACGGTCGTCGCCGAGCTGACCCCCACCTACTCGGGCTGCCCCGCCATGGCCGAGATGCGCGCCGACGTCGCCGCCCGGCTGCGGGAGGCCGGCTACGAGCGCGTGGAGATCCGCACCGTCCTGAACCCGCCGTGGACCAGCGACTGGATCACCCCCGAGGGCCGCCGCAAGCTCGCCGAGCACGGCATCGCCCCGCCCGACGCCGCCCCGCGCGGCCCCGTGCCGCTCACCCTGTCGCCGACCCGGCGCGAGGTGCCCTGCCCGCGGTGCGGCTCGGCGGACACCGAGGAGACCTCCCGGTTCGCCGCCACCTCCTGCAAGGCGCTCTGGCGCTGCCGCGCCTGCCGCGAGCCGTTCGAGTACGTCAAGGAGATCTGATGGCCCCGACCGCCCCGCCGAGGCCGTGAAGCCGCGCCCGCGCCGCCGCCCGGTCTTCCACGCGCTGCGGGTCGCCGAGGTGCGCCCGCTGTGCGAGGACGCCGCCGCCGTCGGCTTCGAGATCCCGCCCGAGCTGGCCGAGGAGTTCGCCTTCGAGCCGGGTCAGTCACTGACCCTGCGGCGCGAGATCGACGGCCGCGACGAGCGCCGCTCGTACTCCATCTGCACGCCGGTCGGCTCGGCCCCGCGCATCGGCGTCCGGGTGGTGCCCGGCGGTGTGTTCTCCTCCTGGCTGGTCAACGAGGTGCGCCCCGGCGACACCGTCGAGGTCATGGCCCCCACCGGCAACTTCACCCCGGACGTGACCGTCCCCGGCCACCACGTGCTGATCGCCGCGGGCTCCGGCATCACCCCGATGATCTCCATCGCCGAGTCGGTGCTGGCCGCCGACTCCCGCTCCCGGGTCACCCTCTTCTACGGCAACCGCCGCTCCGGCACGGTGATGTTCGCCGACGAACTGGCCGACCTCAAGGACCTCTACCCGAGCCGCTTCCAGCTCGCCCACGTCCTGTCCCGCGAGCCCCGGGAGGCCGAGGTGCTCTCCGGCCGGCTCGACGCCGAACGGCTCTCCACCCTCATCGACGGCCTGGTCGACGTGAGCACCGCCGACCACTGGTGGCTGTGCGGCCCGCACGGCATGGTCCGCGACGCCCAGCGCGTCCTCGAAGGGCTCGGCGTGCCCACCGACCGCGTCCACCAGGAGCTGTTCTACGCCGACGACGAGCCCGTGCGCGAGGTGCACCACACCGAGGCCGGACCCACCGGCCCCGTCAGCCAGGTGACCGTCGTCCTCGACGGCCGCACCACCACCTCCGCCCTGCCGAGGGAAAGCAGCATCCTGGACGGCGCCCAACGCAGCCGCCCCGACCTGCCGTTCGCCTGCAAGGGCGGCGTCTGCGGCACCTGCCGCGCCCTGGTCACCGACGGCAAGGCCGACATGCGCCGCAACTTCGCCCTCGAAGAGGCCGAGGTGGAGGCGGGCTATGTGCTCACCTGCCAGTCGTACCCGGTCTCCGAGACGCTGACGGTGGACTTCGACAGCTGAAAAGCAAGAACCCCGGCTGTCCGTACGGCGGACGGCCGGGGTTCTCCACGTCGAGGGCGAGGAGAGCGAGAGGACTAGCTCAGGAATCCGCTGCTGCGGAGGATAGAAGGAAGCCCCCTCATGGCCTCGCCGCGCCTTACGCTACCAGTCACTCCGGGATCAGGTCGCGCAGATTTTCCACGGTCACGATCCGGGACTGAGGGTGCAGCCCCTCGGGCCGCTGGAGCCCGATCCAGGTGACCGGACGGTCCGGGAACTCCCCGCCGTCCCACACCGTCACGGCGTCCGCCGCCATCAGCTCCACCAGGTAGCGCACCGTCAACTGCTCCCGCTCGACGATGCCCCGCAGCAGGGTCGCCACCGACACCCGGTTCCCCTCGACCCGGTTGGCCGACGGCGAGCCGTGCAGATACAGGTGCAGCCACTTCGCCCGCCACCGCCCGTCCGCCCCGCGCAGAAAGGCCAGCGGCAGCGCCACCCGCCCGGGCCCGCGCAGCTCCGACTTCATCCGCACGGTCCGCGGCTCGAACGGCCGCCCCTTCTGCTCACCCTCACGCAGCATGAACCCGAAGAACGACTCCTCCACCTCCTCGAAGCCCTCACCGGAGTAGATGTTGACCTGCGGCACGACGAACGCGCCGCGCACCGCCCCCAGCCGCAGGTTGATGAACTCCGAGGCCCCATAGGGCGCTTCGGTGATGTCACCGGAGTGCTCGCCCTCCACCTCCGTGAGGTTGGTGTACGACAGCCAGCCCACTGTCGCGTACTTCTCGTCCAGCATCAGGGCCGACAGATCGTAGTCCGTGGAGCGCCGACGCTCCTTCCAGTACACGAAGAACCGCAGCAGCTCGCCCTCGACCGGCGAGAGGGAACCACGCGGCAGCACACCGAGCCCGGCCGCCGTGGCCCGCCCGCTGAGCGGCAGCGCCACATCCAGCACGTCCGGGTCGACGTAGAGCTCCCCGGGCTCCGGCAGCCGTCGGCGGATCTCGGCGTCCAGCGCCTCGACCAGGCGTCGGCGTTCGGGCTCCGGCAGCGGCGTCCGCAGCGGGTCCGTCACCCAGGCCCGGCCACGCCAGTTGACGAACACCCGGCGCGCACGTGTCGCCCCGGCCCGGTTGTGCAGGTGCTCCCGCACCGACAGCAGTACGCGCCCCGCGACCTCGGGTGCGACCGCCTCGGCGGCGGCCACGACGGCGTCCCGCTCCTCCTGCGTCCCGCAGCTGCGCAGCAGCCGGTCCAGGGACCGGAACAGCCGACCGGGCGCGTGCTTCAGCAGCTCGGCGGCCTCGGCAACCTCGCCCGCGTCGAGCAGTGCCTCCACCCGGCCGGTGAACGACGGGGCCTGGCGCTCGCCGCGCGCCACCGCGAACACCTCGGCCGCGTGCGGCCACCGCGGGTACTCGTGCGGGTGCAGCCGCTCCCCGAGCCGCTTGAACTCCTCCCGGTGCACCAGGACATCGGCCAGCTTGCCCGGCGCGTCGGCGACCACGGAGTCCAGCCCCGCGAGCAGCGCCCGGCGCACCGGACGGGACAGCGAGCGGAACCTGGTGGGCTCCTGGAGCGTGACATCGCCGTCGGACAGGGCGCAGGCCAGCCGCAGCACGTCCGTGACCGTGTCCAGCAGCGGCGCGGCGCCCGCCGCCAGCCGGGCCCGGTTGACCACCGCCCGGTTCTCCCTCACCGGGATCGCCTCGGGCTGTGGTCCGTCGGCGCACACCTCGGCCAGTACCGCGAGATCGGCGAGATGCTCGTCGCCCAGCGGCGTGACCGACCCGGCGAGCGCCAGGTACAGCGCGCGGACCTCCTCGTCGAGCGGTCCGCCCAGGTGCAGCACGGTGACCCGGTCACCGACGGCAGCGATCAACTCGTCGTGCGCGGCGAGCAGTTCCTCGTACGAGTGCTGGTAGCGACCGTAGGCGGGCAGCGTCAGCAGGTTCAGGGCGCCCGCGCTCAACTGGGCGAGGACGCCCGGCCGTACCTTCTCGTCGGCGAGGGCCTTGAGGACGCAGTCCCGCCAGAAGTCCACGGTGTCCGGCACGTTGGCCGGGAAGTCGATGAAGTACGCGTTGTGCCGGACGTGGTCACCGACCAGCTCGCGGACGACCGGCAGGGTGCGCACGGCGGTGTCCACGACCGTCTCTTCGGACAACTCCGAGAGCCGGGCGAGCAGTTCGGCCGAGAGCTTGAACCCCACCTGCATCAGGGCGGCGTCGAACTGCCGCGCGGCCGCGGCACCCTGTCCCGAGGGACCGGTGGGTGCGGGCAGGCGGAGTGTGTGGCGGACGACCAGCGGTTCCAGGCGGTACGACATGCCTGGGATGATCCCAGGCTCGTACACCTGTCCGCATTCGGGTTTTGTGGGGCCGCCTGGCGTGTGAGGTCAGTCGTCCTCGCGCGCCGCGCGCTCGGCCTGCTTCGCCTTGACGCGCGCGGCCTCCTTGCGGACCTCGGCCTGGGTGGCGCGCTCCTTCTGCAGCCACTCGGGCTGCTCCCGCTTCAGCTCCTCGATCTGCTCCGTGGTGAGCGGCTCGGTGATCCCGCCGCGGGCCAGGCCCGAGATGGACACGCCGAGCTTCGCGGCGACCACCGGGCGCGGGTGCGGACCATTGCGGCGCAGCTCGCGCAGCCACTCCGGCGGCTCGGCCTGAAGCGCGTTCAGCTCGGCGCGCGAGACGACACCCTCACGGAACTCTGCGGGGGTGGCGTCGAGGTACACACCCAGCTTCTTGGCCGCCGTCGCGGGCTTCATCGTCTGGGTGCTCTGGTGCTGCGTCATGCCTCCAGGGTATCCACCGGTGACACCCGCGCCGACCACGGCCGGTAACCTGGCCAGGTGACAGGCTCGGCAGCACCCCAGACCTTCCGGCTCGCCTACGTGCCCGGAGCCACCCCGGCGAAGTGGGTGCGGATCTGGCAGGAGCGCTACCCGGAGACCCCCCTCGACCTGATCCCGGTCAGCGTGGCGGAGGCCCCGCAGGTGCTGCGGGAGGGCCGCGCGGACGCCGGTCTCGTCCGGCTGCCGGTGGACCGCACGTACTTCAGCGCGATCCCTCTCTACACCGAGACCACCGTGGTCGTGGTGCCCAAGGACCACGCCGTCGCGGCCGTCGACGAGGTCACCGCGGAGGATCTGGCCGACGAGGTCGTCTTCCACCCCTTGGACGACGTCCTCGGCTGGGAGCGACCGCCGGGGGAGCCGGGCTTCGAACGGCCCGCCACCACCGAGGACGCGATCGAGCTGGTCGCCGCCAATGTGGGCCTGCTGATCGTGCCCCAGTCCCTGGCCCGCCTCCACCACCGCAAGGACCTCACCTACCGCACCCTGGTCGACGCCCCCCAGTCCGGCGTCGCCCTGTGCTGGCCGGAGGAGGCCACGACCGACCTCGTCGACGACTTCATCGGCGTGGTCCGCGGCCGCACGGTCAACAGCACCCGGGGCCGCGCCAAGCCCGAGGACCAGCCGAAGGCCAAGGCGAAGGCGAAGACCAAGCCCCAGGAACAGCCCCGCCGCAAGCCCGCACCGGGCAAGAAGGCCGCCCCCGGCCGCCGGGGCAAGCCCCGCCGCCGCTCGTAGACCACCCCGAGCGGGTGAGCGGGCGCGACAGGACCGCTGTCGGGCGGAGAGGCTGTGTCGGAACCACCTCCGTGCGAAGGAGCCCGTGATGACCGCAGCCGCCGCCGACGCCTACCGCTTCGACGATCTGCGTGCCCTGTACATCAACTGCACGCTCAAGCCCTCGCCGCAGCTCAGCCACACCCAGGGCCTGATCGACAGGAGCCGGGCGATCATGGACTCGCGCGGAGTCGGCACCGAGGTGGTCCGGGCCATGGACCACGACATCGCGCCCGGCGTCTACCCCGACATGACCGAGCACGGTTTCACCAGCGACGCCTGGCCGCGGATCCAGGAGCAGGTGATGGCGGCCGACATCCTGGTCATCGCCGGACCCATCTGGCTCGGCGACAACAGCTCGGTCACCAAGAAGGTCATCGAGCGCCTGTACGGCGCCTCGGGGCTGCTCAACGAGGCAGGCCAGTACGCCTATTACGGCCGTGTCGGCGGCTGTCTGATCACCGGCAACGAGGACGGCGTGAAGCACTGCGCGATGAACATCCTCTACAGCCTCCAGCACCTCGGCTACACCATCCCGCCCCAGGCCGACGCGGGCTGGATCGGCCCCGCCGGACCGGGTCCGTCGTACCTCGACCCCGGCTCGGGCGGCCCCGAGAACGACTTCACCAACCGCAACACCACCTTCATGACCTGGAACCTGATGCACATGGCGGCCCTGCTCAAGCGCAACGGAGGGATCCCCGCCCACGGCAACCAGCGCTCGGAGTGGGACGCGGGCTGCCGACTGGACGCACCCAATCCCGACTACCGCTGAGGCTCAGGGCGCGTACCCGGCCCGCCGCGCCGTCGCCACCACGGTCCGCCCGTCGCCCGCACCGAGCAGCCCCGCCGCCACCCAGGCGTCCACGGTCGCCCGCACCCGCGCCACCAGCGCCCCCTTGCTGCCGAAGGGAGCCCCTGCCCAGACCTCGTCCAGCAGCGTCGTGCCGTCGAAGCGGGCAGGGTTGGCGACACCCGAGTCCACACCCCCGAACACCACCCGGGGCTCCACGCGCCGGAAGTAGGCGTGGGTGGGGTCCTCCGTCCCCTCGTGGAAGGGGGCGAACTCCGTGCCGTCCAGGGTGAAATGGAGCGGCTCACCGGACACCGGGGTCAGGGAGGGCAGCAGATCGCCGGAGAGTCCGGCGTTGCGGTACAGGCCCAACCGCAGGTACTCCGTCGAGGAGTTGCGGCCGACCAGGTTCACCGGGCCGAGGAACAGCGTCTGGAGCGAGGGGTCGTCCAGCGCCTTCTCCACGCGGAGCCGGAAGGGCATGGCGATCCGTACGGTGTCCCCGCCGCGCCAGGTGCGCGACACCCCGAAGTAGCTGCCGGTCACCGGAGTCCCGCTCACCGCACGCCCGTTGACCGTCACCCGGAACCCCGCCGTGGCCCACGCCGGCACCCGCAGCCGCAGCTCGAAGGAGGCGCTGCCGCCCGCGACGGTCAGCGTGGTCCCCTGCTCGTGCGGGAAGGCCGTGATCTGAGTGACCGTCACCCCTTGCTCCGCCCAAGTCAGTTCGGACGGACTGTAGAGATTGACGTAGAGAGCGCTGCCGTCCGCCGCCGCGAAGTACACCGAGTCCTGGTACTTCGTGGCGCTCTCCATGCCGGTGCCCTCGCAGCAGGTGGTGCCCTGCTTGGGGGTGTAGTCCCGGACATGGCCGGGGGTGAGCCCGATGAAGTAGGTGACGAGCGGTTTCTCCGCGTCGGGCCTGTCCTGCTTGGAGCCGAGCACCTGGTTGAACAGCGCTCGCTCGTAGTGGTCCATGTACTCGGGCCGCTGGTCGTGGAAGAACAGGGTCCGGCTCAGCTTCAGCATGTTGTACGCGCAGCACGTCTCGGCCGTGGTGGCGCTGATCGTCCCCGCGATGACGTCACGTGCCTTCCAGAACTCGCCGGTGCTGGTGCCGCCGATGCCGTACATGCGGTGCGGGACGACCATGCCCCAGAAGTTGCGGGCGGCGTCGAGATAGCGCTCCTCGCCGGTCGTGTCGTACAGCCTGAGGCAGCCGGTGAAGATCGGGATGTGCTGGTTGGCGTGGAGGCCGTCGAGGACGTCGGTGCCGGCGGCGCAGGAGTCGATGAGCCGGTCGAGGTCGAACAGCCGGGCCAGCGCGAGGTGTTCGGGCTTGCCGGTGAGGGCGTGCAGATCGCAGATCGCCTCGACGATGCCCCCGAACTCACCGCTGGAGAACAGGCCCCACATGCGTTGCAGGGTGGACGCGGGCAGCCTGGACAGCCGTGAGTACATCCAGTCGCCCATCCCCGACGCGAGGTCGAGCGCGCGGTTGTCGCCGGTGGCGAGGTGGGCGTCCAGCAGCCCTCCGAGGATCTTGTGCGCGGTGTAGTACGGCGCCCACACCTTCGTGTAGTCGCTGGTGGTCCGGGACTCCAGATCGATGAACTGCGTCTCCGGGTAGGCCGCGAGGAACCCCGGATGGCTCGGCCCGCCCCAGGTACGGCGCAGGGCGGCGGTACGGCCGTGGCCGGAGCCGTCCGTGAGGGTCCCGCCGGAGGTCTCGTCGAAGGCGTACGACGCCAGGTCACCACGCCCGGCCGGAGTGTCGGCGGCGCGGCTGTCCTGGAGGGCGGCGATCTCGGCGCCGTCCAGGGCCCGCGACCAGGCGTTGAACTCGTCGAAGGCGCCCGCGAAGACGGGGTCGGCCGGGTAGTTGGAGCGGCCCAGCCAGTTGTTCACCGGGGTGCCGAGCGCGGCCGGGGTGAGGGTCATCGCGGTGTTGCGGGCGACCTCGGTGCCGTTGACGTAGAGGACGCCGGTGCCGTCGGCGAGGGTGACGGCGAGGTGGCTCCACCGGTTCAGCGGGAGCGCGGCGGTGCCGTCGAGGCCCTGCTCGGCGCCCGGACCGCCGGTCGTGACGGCGAAACGCGGGACGCCGTCGGCGTTGCGGGCGGCCAGGTACAGGTAGCGCGTGGTGTTGTCGCCGAAGTCGAGCACCCGGGCCCAGGCGCCGTCGTGGGCGGGTCTCACCCAGACGGACAGGGTGATGGCCCGGGCGCCGCCGAGGGTGCCGGAGGGCAGGTCGATGTACTGGTACGAGCCGCGGATCTGCTCGACGGCCGTGCCGAACCTCCCGTCCGTCACGGTGACCGCCGGGTCCTCGCGGAGTGCCGCGCGGACCTCGGTGAGCGCGCCGACCATCGTGCGCAGCCGGTCGGCGAAGACCTGCTCGCCGGTGCCGGCCCAGGCCTGGGCGAGCATCGTCATGAAGTGACCGGTGTAGTGGCCGCGCAGGTTGCCGTTGGCTTCCCCGTCCAGGCCCTCCCAGCCGCCCGGAGCCACCGCGTCTCCCGTGGGGAGACCGGCGTTGGCGCGGAAGACCTGGAGCAGCCGGTCCACGTCGTAGCCGCGGGCGTGGTCCAGCATCAGCTCGCGTTTGTCGGCGAAGAGGCCCGCGCGGAGGGCGACTTGGTCGAGCGGGAAGGGCCGAACCGTCCAGGCGTCCGGTGCGGGGAGCGCTGCGGGGACGGTGGGCGCCGGAGAGGCGGATGTGGGGGAGAGGGAGACCGCGGGGACGGCCGAGGCGAGCGCCGCGGCCCGGAGAAGGGATCGTCTGGAGAGGGGCGGTGCCATGGGGGTGCTCCTCTGCGCCGGTCGATATATCGAACGGTGTACGGATGGTCGACCAGACGATAGAAACGGGGCGGCTGAGGGTCAACGGCTCGGGAGGGACCAGTTCCGGCCACCCGCGAGGGGCCGGGGCGGACCTTCCGGGTCAGCCGCCCGTAGGTGTCAGGTGCGCGCCTTCCCGGTCAGCCGCCCGTAGGTGTCAGGTGCGCGCCTTCCCGGTCGGCCGCTCGTCCGTGTCAGCGGCGCGCCATCCCGGTCAGTCGATCGTCCGTGTCAGGCGCGCGCCTCCCCGGCCAGCCACTCGTACGCCGCCCGTGCCGTGAACTCCTCCTGCCCGCCGCGCAGCAGCAGCCCCGCCGTCGCGAACTCGGGGGCGTCGGCGTGCGCGGCGACATACGGGACGGCGATGCAGCGCATACCGGCCGCGTGCGCGGCGGCCGCACCCGGGGCGGCGTCCTCCAGCACCACGCAGTCGGCGGGCTCGGCGCCCAGACGGCGCGCCGCCTCCAGGAAGACGTCCGGGGCGGGCTTGCCGTGCTCGACCTCCTCGGCGGAGACCGCGATGCCGAAGTGGCCGCGCAGTCCGGTACCGGTCAGCACCGCCTCGATCGCCTCCCGCGAGGAACCCGACGCCACGGCCATCGGCACACCCTCGGCGGCCAGCAGCTCGACGAACTTGCGCATCTCCGGGTACGCACGCGTGGAGGCGCGGGCGAGTTCGAGATACCGGCGGTTCTTCGCGGCGAGCAACTCCTCGACGGAGGCATTGAGCCCGTAGCGGGCCTTCCAGCCGGTGACCGTCTCCAGGGTGCTGATGCCGACGTAGGCCTCGTGCTCGGCCCAGGTGAAGTCCGGCACGCCGTGCTCGGCGAGGGTCAGCCGGCCCGCCTCGTAGTAGTTCGGCTCGCTGTCCACGAGTGTTCCGTCGAGATCGAAGATGACCGAGATGCCGCCGAGCTTGCCCATGGGGTCCAGCATGCCAAGCGTCACTTGCGCGCCGTACGCCCCATCGACTCCACCAGCGGCAGCAGCCGGTGCGGGACCCGCTCGCGCAGCGCCACCTCGGTCCGGGTGCGCACCACGCCGGGCAGGCTGATCAGCTTCTGGATCACGTCCTCCAGGTGTGCGTTGTCCCGCGCCACCACCCGGGTCAGCAGATCCCCGCCGCCCGTGATCGAGAACGCCTCCACGATCTCCGGTACGGCGGCCAGCGCGTCGCCCACGTCGTCGAGGTGGCCCTGGGTCACCTCGATGTGCACGAACGCCAGCACCGGATGGCCGAGCGCGGCGGGGGAGAGGGTGGGCCCGGTACCGGTGATCACCCCGTCCCGCTCCAGCCGGTCCAGGCGCGCCTGGAGGGTGCCGCGGGCCACCCCGAGGATGCGGGCGTACTCGCGCACGCTGGTGCGCGGCTGCTCCAGCAGGAGCCGCAGGATCCGGGTGTCCAGCTCGTCCACGGCCATGGGGCCGGTCCTCCTCGTGCCTTGTCGTGCCTGGACCGTTGGCGCGCCGGTGGGCGGCCGGGGTCCGATTTGTCCATGCCAATGGCCCAGCATATTGGAGGCCACTTGAGCCAGCAGATGACTGGATGCTGCAATGAACCCGTCGATGGCGCTGCGGACCTCCGCGGCGCCTTTTTCATGCCATTTCTGATCAGGGGGCGGTAGGCAGTGCTGAAGAGGGTGTTCGTGGCGCCGGACCCGGGCCGCGTGCGGCTGCGCTTCGCCGTGCGCGCCGTGCTCGGCATCGGTCTCGCCGTCGTGGGCTGCGGACTCGCCGGCCACTCGCTCGTGGGCGCCGTCACCGGCGGCCTCGCCGCGCTGCTCGCCCTGTTCACCGTCACCGACTCCACCGTGCGCGGACAGGCGGTCACGACCGCGCTGCTGCCCGTCGTGGGGCTGCCCGTGCTCGCCGTCGCCGCCGAACTGCACGACCGGCCGCTCGCCCGCGACCTCGCCTTCCTCGCCGTCGTCGGCGCCGGGGTGTACGCCCGCAGGTGGGGCCCGCGCGGGCACAGCCTCGGCGTGTTCGCCTTCATGACGTACTTCGTGGCGCAGTTCCTCCAGGCGACCCCGCGCCACCTCCCCGAGCTGTACGCGGCCCTCCTGCTGTCCCTGCTCGTCGCCGCCGGGGTCCGCTTCGGCCTGTGGTGCTACGAGCGCCGCCTGCCCCCGGCACCGGTACCGGCCGCACCCGGTGGCACCGGACTGTCCCGCGTGACCGCCCGCCAGGCCGTGCAGGCCACCGCCGGCGCGGGCTTCGCCCTCGTGGTGGGCCAGCTGGTCTCCGGAGAGCGCTGGTACTGGGCCGTCGGCGCCACGTGGTGGGTCTTCGTGAACACCACCTCGCGCGGCGAGACGCTGGTCCGCGGCTTCCGCCGGGTCCTCGGCACGGTGATCGGCATCGGACTGGGCCTGCTCGTGGCGGTCCCCGTGGCGGGCGCGCCGGTGCCCTCCGCCGTCGTCCTCGCGATCTGCGTCTTCGGCATCTTCTACACGGCGGCGGTCTCGTACACCTGGATGATGCTCTGGGTCACCCTCCTCGCCGAACTCCTCTACGGCCTGCTGGGCGTCCTCGAACCCGCCCTGCTGGCACTCCGGCTCGCGGAGACCGCGGTGGGCGCGCTGGGCGCCGTCCTGGCGGTCCTGTTCGTACTGCCCGTGACGACCCACGCCACGACGGACGCCTGGATCCAGCGTGCCCTGCGCTGCGTTCACGCGGCGACGGCGGAGGCGGCGGCCCGCCTGGCGGGCTCTCCGACGGCGGACCCGGCCCCGCGGGTGGCGGAACTGGAGCAGCTCCTGGCGCGGGTCCGCCTCTCGGTCGCCCCCCTGGTCCACCCCCTGAACCCGATGCTGAGCCGCAAGAACCGCGCCCGCCGCGTCCTCGCCCTCCTGGACGACTGCGCCCGGGAGATCCGCGGCCTGGTGGCGGTGGCCGCCGACCCGGAGGCCTCCCACGACGCCCGCCTCGCGGCGGCGTGCTGGCGCGTGGAGGCGGCGGTGGAGGCCCTGACGGGCAACACCCCCGACGAACCGGCGGCGCCCGCGACGCACACCACGGCGGCCGGACCGGCCCTGGCCCACCTGCACGGCCTGGAACGGGCCCTGGCCGAACTGGCCGCACCGCTGCGCACACCGTCGGGATCACCCCTGGTCGGCGCCTGAGCCCACGCCCGCCGCACGGACCACCCCCACCACCCGGGCAGACGCACTCGCCGGTACACGACCCCCACTTGGTCTAGACCGCGCATGATCGACTGCTACCGTCGCATCCGGATGCACCCGACCGAGAGGGGACAGTGGTGGCGGACGAGCGCAGGCGGGCCTTCATCGGGTCGTTCACGGCGGCCGGGGGGCCGGGAATCGTCGCCGCGGCCGTGAACGGCGGGAGTGGGGCCCTGACCGTTCTCTCCGGCGCGGACGACGTGCCCGACCCGGCCTATCTGGCCCTCGCACCCGACGGCCGCACGCTCTACGCGGTCAGCGAGACGACCGACGGCGCGGTCGCCGCGTACCGCGTCACCGGGGACAGACCCGAACTGATCGCGCCGCCCACACCGGTCGGCGGCAGCGGACCCACGCACCTCGCTCTGCACGCCGGGCACGTGCTGACCGCGAACTACGGCTCCGGCAGTGTCAGCGCCGTCCCCGTGCGCTCCGACGGCTCGCTCGCCCCCGCGCCCTCCGGTGTCCTTCCGCACACCGGCTCGGGCCCGTACGCGCCCCGCCAGCAGGCCCCGCACGCCCATCAGGTGCAGACCGACCCCAGTGGGCGCTGGGCCGTCAGCGTGGATCTCGGCACCGACTCCGTCCGGGTCTGCACGCTGACCGACGGGCGCCTCGACGTGCACGGCGAGTACGCCCTGCGCCCCGGCTCGGGCCCCCGCCACCTGGCCTTTCACCCCGACGGCGGCCATGCCTACATCGTCAACGAGCTGACCCCCACCGTCACCGTCTGCCGCTGGGACACCGCCGACGGCTCCCTCAAGCCCCTGTGGGAGACGCCGGTCCTGCCGGGCGCCCCCGCGGGCGACGCCTACCCGTCGGGCATCGCCGTCGCCCCCGACGGCCGCTTCCTGTGGACCGCCACCCGCGGCGAAAACGTCCTGTCCGCGTTCGCCGTCGAGGGCGACACGCTCAGGCTGCTCGCCACCGTCCCCTGCCACGGCCACTGGCCGCGCGCCCTCACCGAGGCCAACGGCTTCCTCTACGTCGCCAACGAGCGCTCCGGAGACGTGGCCTGGTTCGCCGTGGACCCCGCCTCGGGCCTGCCCCGCTACGGCGGCTCCGTCGAGGTGCCCGCGGCGTCCTGCGTGGTCATCGGCTGATCCTCGCTTCAGAAGTGCCCGCGCAGATACGACGAAGGGCCCGCTCCCATCCCGGGGCGGGCCCTTCTCGCGTTCGCCGCCGTCAGCGGACCGGAGCCCCCTGCGGCGTCTGGGGCGCGATCCCCAGGGCCGTCGTGTACTTGGCCAGCGCCAGCTTGCCGATCGCCGGGTAGGCGCCCAGCGGCTCGGCGGCGGGGCAGCCCGCCTCCTTGGCCGCCTCCTCGACCAGCGCGGCGTCGATCTCCGGCCCTATCAGGTACGGCGCGAGCGCGAGCTGCTGCGACCCGGAACCGCGCAGCTGCTCGGCGACGGAGGCGATCGAGCCCTCCTGGTCCAGCGCCGCCGCCATCACCGGCACGGCCAGGCGCGCGGCGAGCAGCATGCCGGTGATCCCGGCCGCCTGCACGGCCTCATCGCCGCCCACCGAGGCCAGGATGATGCCGTCGGCGGCCGTCGCCACCGTGAACAGGCGGGCGCGGTCGGCGCGGGCCAGACCGGCCTCCGACAGCCGCACGTGCAGCGCCTCCGCGAGCAGCGGGTGCGGGCCGAGCGCGTCGGTCAGATCGGCGGCCACCCGGCTGTCCATCACGGCCTGGCGGACCTGGCGCAGCAGCGCGCTGTCCGGACCGGCCAGCAGCGGCACCACGACGGCCACCGGACCCTCGGGCTCCTTGGCCTCCACGCCCGCGGCGATCGCCTGCTCGTAGCGGGCGGTGCGCTCCTGGGCGGTGTGCGCGAGGACGGACTGGAGCGTGGGGAACTCCGCGTCGTCTCCGTCGAGGTACCCGATCCGGGCGTCGAGGCCGGGCAGCTCGGAGCGGGCGATGCTCACGACCTCCTCGGCGAGACTGCGCGTGGCGGCACCCGGTGAGCCCGGCACCGCGAGGACGAGCGCGGGCGCGCCCTCGGGCGCGGCCAGAGGCTCGGGTCGGCGGTGCCGCCCGGGCTGGCGGGGGCGCGGCATTCGTACTGGCAGGCCGGCGGGCCCAGTGGGGGTGCTCATGGCGCCGCATGTTACTGGTTTCCGGTGCTCCCCTGTTCGGGGAGGGTGCAGGTGAGCGGTATCCGTCCGGTTTTGTCTGATGAGTTACGCGCGTTGCGGCACCGGGCGGGCCGGACGATCAACCCCCCTCGCCGGTGACCACGCCGAGCATCACCCCGTCACTCGGCAGAGTGAGTGCCCCGGACGCCAGGTCGGTGGCGATCCGTACCGCCCCCAGCAACGGGTCCCCGTCGGCCGGCACGCGCCGCGCGTGCGGCAGCCGCGCCGACAACTCCTCGTCCAGGGGGCCGAGCAGCACGTCCCCCGTCTTGAACAGACCGCCGGTGAGCGCGACTCGGGGCTCGCCCTGCGCCGGGCAGACCGCCGCCGCGGACTCCGCCATGGCGCGGGCCGCCTCCCGGAGGACGCCCGTGGCAACCGGATCGCTCCCGGCGCAGGCGGCCACGTCGGGCGCGAAGGAGGCCAGGACGGCGGGCCGGTCGGTCCGCGGGTAGAGCAGGCCGGGCAGCCCCGGCATCGGCCCGTACCTCTCCTCTGCGCGCGCGAGCAGCGCGGAAGACCCGCCCGGCCGCCCGTCGTACGCCCGCAGCGCCGCCTCAAGACCGGCCCGCCCGATCCACGCGCCCCCGCCGCAGTCGCCCAGCAGATGACCCCAGCCGTCCGCCCGGCGCCAGCGCGTCAGATCCGTGCCCACGGCGATCAGACCCGTACCTGCGGCGACCACGGCACCGGGCCGGGACCCGAGGGCCCCGACGTAGGCGGTCACCGCGTCGGCGGCCAGCGCGACCGCGCGCACGCCGAACTCGCGCGCCAACGCCCCCGGCAGCTCCGCCCGCAGGTCGTCCCCCAGGGTGGCGAGCCCCGCGGCCCCCAGCGCGGCGGTGCCCACCTCCGTGAACCCCCACGCGGCGGTCAGCTCCCGTACCAGGGGCACCAGTTGATCCATCAGGTGCCCGGCGTCGATCCCCCGCGCCCCGGTGCGCACCGGCACCCGGGACTCCCGCCGCCCCAGCACGCCCCGCTCGACGGTGCCGACGACGACCCGCAGGCCCGAGCCCCCGGAGTCGACGGCGAGCAGGACCCGGTCTGCGGTCACGGCAGGCGCCAGTCCACCGGCTGTCCGCCCTGCTGTATCAGCAGGTCATTGGCCCTGCTGAAGGGCCGCGAACCGAAGAACCCGCGGTCCGCCGACATGGGGGAGGGGTGCGCGGACTCCACCGACGGCAGCGAGCCGAGCAGCGGGCGCAGATTGCGTGCGTCCCGGCCCCACAGGATGGACACCAGCGGCTTGCCGCGCGCCGCGAGCGCCCGGATCGCCTGCTCGGTGACCTCCTCCCACCCCTTGCCCCGGTGCGCGCCCGGCTTGCGCGGAGCCGTGGTCAGCGCCCTGTTGAGCAGCAGCACGCCCTGTTTCGTCCACGGCGTGAGATCACCGCTGGACGGCTGCGGCAGCCCGAGGTCGGTGTGCAGCTCGCGGTAGATGTTGATCAGGCTGCCGGGCAGCGGGCGCACCTCGGGCGCGACCGAGAAGGACAGCCCCACCGCGTGCCCCGGGGTGGGATAGGGGTCCTGTCCGACGATCAGGACGCGTACCTCGTCGAAGGGCTGCTGGAAGGCCCGCAGCACATTCGGACCGGCGGGCAGGTACGTCCGTCCCGCGGCGATCTCCGCGCGCAGGAAGTCCCCCATCTCGGCGATCTTCCCGGCGACGGGTTCGAGGGCCTGCGCCCAGCCCGGTTCGACGATTTCATGCAAGGGTCGTGGAGCCACGGGCGTCACCCTACTGCCGTACACACGGCGGAGATCAACCGGTGGCCAACGCCCCGCGATAAGCGGCTGTGCCTCATCCGATCACCGCCGCGCGCACGCACAGCACGTCGGGCAGGTGCGAGGCCAACTGCCGCCAGGAGTCGCCGTCGTCGGCGGAGGCGTACACCTCGCCGTTGCGGTTGCCGAAGTACACGCCCGCCGGGTCGGCGTCGTCGGTGCACAGGGCGTCCCGCAGCACCGTGCCGAAGTGGTCCTCACTCGGCAGGCCCGCCGACAGCGCCTCCCAGGTCTTGCCCGCGTCCGCCGTACGGAAGACCCGGCACCTGCGCTCCGCGGGCACCCGGTCGGCGTCGGCGTTGATCGGGAAGACGTACGCCGTGTCACCGCGGTGCGGATGCGCGGCGGCCGCGAAACCGAACGTGGACGGCAGCCCCTCGCCGATGTCCGTCCAGTGCGCCCCCGCGTCGTCGCTGCGGTACACACCCCAGTGGTTCTGCAGGTACAGCCGGTCCGGGTTGGCCGAGTCCCGCGCCACCTTGTGCACGCACTGCCCGAACTCCGGGTTCGGATCGGGCAGGAACACCGCCGACACACCGGAGTTGGAGGGCGCCCAGCTCGCGCCGCCGTCCGTGGTGCGGAAGACACCGGCGGTGGACACGGCCACCGTCACCGACCGGGGATCCCGTTCGTCGGTGAGGATCGTGTGCAGGCCCTCACCGCCGCCGCCCGGCACCCACTGGGAGCGCGTGGGGTGCTCCCACAGCGGCCGGACCAGTTCGAAGCTCTCGCCGCGGTCCTCCGAGCGGTACAGCGCCGCCGGTTCGGTACCCGCGTACACCACGTCCGGCTCGGCGGCAGCCGGGTGCAGCTGCCACACCCGCTCCAGCGAAGCGCCGGTGTCCTGGGGGAACTTGACGGCGGGCCGGGCCGGTTCGGTCCAGGTGCGGCCCAGATCGTCGGAGTGGAACACCGACGGCCCCCAGTGCGCGCTGTCCCCGCCGACCAGCAGCCGGGGCCGCTCACCGCGGGTGTCGATGGCGACCGAGTAGACCGCCTGCGCGTTGAAGTACGGACTCTCGTCGAACTCCCAGTTGTCACCCCGTTTCCGGCCGATGAACAGGCCTTTTCGGGTTCCCACGGTGAGCAGTACCTCGGTCATGCCGAACACCTCCGTGACGTCTGTGTCCCAGTCACCGGCCAGTCTGCACCCCACCACTGACAGTCACCTCTCGATGCCGCCCCGCCGCAGGTCAGCGCGGCGAGGGCCGGCACGGTCCGGCGATCCGATCACGGAGTCCATGAGCATCCGGCGGCCCCGCGCCGTATGGGAGGGCGGTCGGGCAGGTCGGTGTGCGCATGAGGAGGAGCCCCGCGATGGCGCTGCGAGGTCCGAGGGCGTGGCTGTGGCGCTGGCGGCGCAATCCGCTCAAGCGCCGCGCCGATGTGGTGGAGTCCTGGGTGCTGCTGGGGGCCTGGGCGGCCACCGTCCTGGTGGGCGTGGCGGTGGGCCTGATCACGTCCGGTTCCGTCGAGCGGGGCATGGCCCGCGAGCGCGCCGAGTGGCGCCCGGCGCAGGCCCGGCTGACCCAGGGCACGCCCGGTGTCCCCAACGGCGAGCAGATGTGGGCCAAGGTGAGCTGGACAGCCCCCGACGGCTCCCACCGCACCGGTCAGGTCCGGGTCAGCCCGGGCCGGGCGGCGGGATCCGCGGTCACCGTCTGGACGGACCGCGCGGGCCGCCTGGTCACCGCGCCCGCCACCGCCGCCCAGGCCCGCCTGCGCGCCGCCCTCGCCGGTGTGCTGGTCGGAACGGGCGCGGCGATGGTCCCCTTCGCCGGCGGCCGAACCCTGTGCGGCCGCCTGGAACGGCAGCGGATCGACCAGTGGGCCGCGGAGTGGGCCCGCTTCGGCCCTATGTGGGGACGGACGACGGGCTGAGGCCGACGGGAGCCTCCCCGCCCGCCCAGGGCGTGTCCAGGAAGTCCCGCCTGCCGCCCGGCACGCCCGCTCGCGGCACCGGTCCACGCCCCCGCGTACAAACAGCACGCGGGCGCCCGTCCGGCACGCCGGCAGCACGCTTCCCCACGCTCGGACCCGGCTCCGCCCGGCTCATGGGGGGCCATGCCCCGCCCGGCCCGCCCTCCGCGTGGACGACGCGACTTCGCGGACGCGACCTACAGGCCCTCCAACACCTCCCCGCACATCCTCAGCAGCTCCTCGTCGTGCGCGATGTCATGGCTGCTGTAGCTGTGCTCCTGGTCCGTGTGCCGCCGTGGTGTCGCCAGCTCCTGCTCCACCAGGTCCCGCAGCTCCGAGCCCGCCGGTCCCATGGCGAGCAGGCACCCGGCGATCGTGCGGCGCAGGCCCGGCTGCTCCTGCCATGCCGCGCGCAGCACCGGCGTCACCGCTGCCGTCTCTCGGCCGATCCGCCACAGGGCGCCCGCCGCCGCCGTACGCTCCTGTGCTGTCGCCGCGGCCCCCGCCGCCCGGCGCAGCACCGGCAGCGCGGGACCGGCCGCCGCTCCCATCCGGCCCAGGGTGTCCGTGGCCGTGACCCACCGCGGGGAGTCCCGGTCCGCCAACTCGCGGAGCAGGACGGGCAGTACGGCCGCCGGGTCCGCCTCGACCGCCCACAGCGCGGCCGCCGCCGGGACACCGAACCCGGTGTCCAGCAGCCCCCGGAGTACGGGTATGGCGTCCCGCGCGCCCGCTCCCCACGCACCGAGCGCCAGGAGCGCGTGCTCGACGGCCGTGTCCCAGGAACGGTCACCGGGAGGGCGGCCTTCCAGCAGCCGGACGGTCTCCGGTACGGCCCCCGGTTCCCCCAGCGCCCGGAGCCCGCTCAGCAGCGGCCCCGCCCGCCCCGGAGTGGCCGGATCGTCGAGGTCGAGGGAGCCCAGGCGGCGCCGCAGCGCCGGGGCCAGGGGTGCCGCGGCCGGGCCCAGACAGGCGAGTTCATGACCCAGGTCGTCCGGCACCACCGCCCCGGCCAGCACCTCGCCCAGCACCGGCACGGCCCGTGGGTCCCCGCACCGCACCAGCGTCCTGAGCGGATCGCCCAGGGTCGGAGCGCCGCGCTCCCACTGCCGAACCCACAGGTCGGGGCGGGCCGTGACCAGGCCGTGCAGGTCGTCGGCGGCCGGGGCGGCCAGCCCGAACAGCGGCTTCAGCGCGGCCACCGCCGCGTCCCGCAACCGGTCGTCCTCCTCGGCCAGTTGCGCCCCGATCAGCGCCACCGGCTCGCTGAAGTCGGCGCGCCAGGCGCGCAGCAACGGGCCGGACATCCACACCGCGTTGCACCGGTCCGCCCAGTCGGGGCTGCTCAACTGCCCCACCAGCAGGGCGATCCGGTCGGACACCCGGTCGTCCAGTGCCTGGTGCAGGGTGCGCAGCAGATGCGAGCCCTCCTCGTCCGACGGCCGCAGCCGGCGCAGGCGCCCGACCAGGGTGTCGCTGTACGGGCGGGTGCACACCACGGCCCGGCGGGCGCGTCGTTCGGACCGCTCCCGCAGCAGTGCCAGGGCCGTGGGCACCAGGTCCGGCGGGGTGCGGTCGGGGGCGCAGCCCGCCAGCTGGCCCAGGGCGGCCAGCCGCAGTTCCGGCGCGTACGGCTCGGCGCTCTGCGCGTCCAGGAGGTCCACCGCGGCGTCGGCGTGCGCGGGGTGCCTCCGGGCGTACAGGCCCAGGCTCTCGGTGAGGGCGAGCAGGACCCGGTCGTCCCGCTCCACGGTGATCCGCTCCCGCAACAGGCCCAGGACCCGGGCCGGTTCGTCCAGGAAGCGCACCAGCGCGCCCGGTGCCGTCCGCCGCACCCCGGGGTCCCGGTCCCCGGCGAGCAGGACGAACGTCTCCGCGCCCGCCCGTACCGCGGCGGCGCCGTCGGTGTCGTCCCCGCCGATGCTGACGAGCAGTTCCACGAGCGCGCCCCGCTCCTGCAGTTCGGGACGCGTCGCCAGGTCGAACAGGAACGGGACGCAGGCGAGCGTCGAGTCGTACACGTCGCCCTGGTGGTGCACCGCGCCGTACATGGCGTCCAGCGCGGTCTCCCGCTCGGCGGAGTCCGCCGAGGCCAGCCCCCGTAACAGCGCGGGCACGTCCTCGGCGCTTCCGTACGCATGTCGCATCGAGGCCCAGTCGACCTCGTCGATCCCCGTGAACACGTAGTCCTCCCCAGGCAATTACCACCTGGTTCGGAGTGTGCACCACCGCACCGACAACGGCGCGGAATCGCGACGTGACCGTGTGCGATCCGGTCAGTGTCCGGCGGGGAGCGCCCGGTCCAGGATGCCGCCCAGGTCCGCCGTGTCGGGCAGGGTGCCGAAGGCGTGCCCCCAGTCGCCGCCGAGCCGCGTGGCGCAGAACGCGTCGGCGACCGCGGCCGGGGCGTGCCGGACCAGCAGGGACGCCTGGAGCGTGATCGCCATCTGTTCGACCAGGCGCCGGGCGCCGGTCTGGGTGGCCTTGGGGAGCGTGTCCTTCAGCCGGGTCACGGCCGCGTCCAGGCGGGCGTCCGCGCCCCGGGCGAGGGCGAGTTCACCGAACAGCGCCTCGGCCACCTGGGGTTCCTTGCCCAGCGCCCGCAGCACGTCGAGGGCGTTGACGTTGCCCGAGCCCTCCCAGATCGACAGCAGGGGCGCCTCGCGGTAGTGGCGCGGCATGCCCGACTCCTCGACGTAGCCGTTGCCGCCGAGGCACTCCAGGGCCTCCGCGGTGAAGGCCGGGCCGCGCTTGGTGACCCAGTACTTGCCGACGGCCGTGGCGATCCGCCGGAACGCCGCCTCCCCGGCGTCCCCGCGCACCGCGCGGTCGGCGGCGCCCGCGAGCCGCAGCGTGAGCGTGGTCGCGGCCTCCGACTCCAGGGCGAGGTCGGCCAGAACATTGCGCATCAGCGGCTGGTCGAGCAGCCGTGCCCCGAACGCGCTGCGGTACCGGGCGTGGTGCCCGGCCTCGACGAGGGTCTTGCGCATCAGGGCCGACGACATCATCACGCAGTCCAGGCGCGTGCAGTTGACCATCTCGATGATGGTCTTCACGCCCCGCCCCTCGGGCCCGACCAGCCAGGCCACCGTGTTGTCGAACTCCGGTTCGCAGGAGGCGTTGGAGCGGTTGCCGAGCTTCTCCTTCAGGCGCTGGATGCGGAAGGTGTTGCGGGTGCCGTCGGGCAGGATGCGCGGGACCAGGAAGCAGGACAGCCCGCCCGGCGCCTGCGCCAGCACCAGGAAGACATCGCACATGGGCGCCGAGGTGAACCACTTGTGCCCGCGCAGGACGTACACGCCGGGCTCGTCCGTGGGCGTGGCCGTGGTGGTGTTGGTCCGCACGTCGGAGCCGCCCTGCTTCTCGGTCATCCCCATGCCGGCCAGCAGGCCCCGCTTCTCGGTGGGCACCCGCAGCCCCGGGTCGTACTCCCGGCTGGTGAGCAGCGGCTCGTACACCTTGGCCAGATCCGGCTGGGCGCGCAGCGCGGGGACGGCCGCGTAGGTCATCGAGGTCGGGCAGCCGTGTCCGGCGTCGGTGTGGCCCCACACCAGCCCGCCCGCGCTGCGGGCGACGTGCGCGCCCTCGCGGTCGTCGGCCCAGGGCGCCCCGGCCAGCCCCTCGGTCACCGCGACCCGCATCAGCTCGTGCCAGCTCGGATGGAAGTCCGCCTCGTCGATCCGGTGGCCGTACCGGTCGTGGGTGCGCAGCTCCGGCTCGTGGCGGTTGGCCAGTTCCGCCCACTCCTGGGCCTCCGCGCCGCCCGCGAGGGTGCCGAGCCGCCGGATGTCCCGCTCGGCCCATCCGGCGCCCTCCCGGCGCAGCCCCTCCAGCAGGGCGACGTCCTCGGAGGCGTCGTAGGGCGCCAGGAAGGGCGGCTGGTTGGTGACGTCGTGCGTGGCGTACGGCGCGTGCTCGGGTGTCAGGTCCATACGGCGAATATTGCACTTTCGCTGCGACCGCAGCAAGAGTGCAACATGAAGATCGGTGCGTACAGTACGTGCTCATGCGGACGAACGACACGGCGCCGACCGCGGACCGGCTCGCCCTGCGGCCCCTGTCCGCGCGGTCGGTCGTGCTGAGCCTGCTGCTCGGCAGCCATCCGCCCGAGCTGCCCGCGAAGGACCTGGTGCGCGGGGTGGAGCCGTTCGGGGTCGGCGGGTCCACGGTGCGGGCCGCCCTCAGCCGGATGGTCGCCGCCGGGGACCTGCACCGCACGGACACCGTCTACCGGCTCAGCGACCGGCTGCTGGAGCGCCAGCGACGCCAGGACGAGTCCGTACGGCCCCGCACGCGCACGTGGGACGGCGACTGGGAGATGGTCGTGATCACCGCGGCCGGCCGCGGCCCCGCCGAACGGGCCGAACTGCGCACCCGGCTCGCCGAACTGCGCCTGGCCGAACTGCGCGAGGGTGTCTGGCTGCGCCCCGCCAACCTCGTCCGCCCGCTCCCCGAGGACCTGGACCCGGTGGCCCAGCGGTACACGGCCCGCCCCGACACCCCCGCGCGGGAACTGGCCGCGAGCCTGTGGCCCCTGGACGCCTGGGCCGCCACCGCGCGGGCACTGCTGGACCACATCGCCGCGACGGACGGCTACGCCGACCGCTTCACGGCGCTGGCCGCCGCCGTACGGCATCTGCTGGCCGATCCGGTGCTGCCGCCCGAACTCCTGCCCGGCGACTGGCCGGGGGGGCGGCTGCGGGCCGCCTACACCGAGTACCAGAGCGAGCTGACCGAGCGGGTACGCGCGCGTACCGGCCGGGAATGACACGGCGGCCGTACGACGCCCCGCGCGGGGACGTGCGTACGGCCGCTGATGCCGCCGGGGCTAGCGGTAGGTGATGTCCGAGCTGGAATACAGGCAGTTGGTGCTGTCCGGGCCGGTGCCGACCGCGGTGTTGTTGTTGTACTTCTGGCAGGGGATGACCTTGCGGCCGGAGTCGTTCAGGATCGTGATCCCGCGCAGGGTAGCCACGTCGTTGCGGTTGACGTTGATGCCGACCAGACGGGCGGTCGAACCGGTGCCGGTCACCTCGATGTTGCTGAGGTTGACCCTGCGCGTGTACTGCGTGGAGCAGTCGCCGCAGGAGCGGTAGAGCGTCTTGAAATCGCTCACGGCGAAGTTGGAGATGTTCACCGTGCCCGGACCGTTGTGCTGGAAGACCTTGTCGGCGGCCTTCTGCGCCCCGCCGCCGGTCACCGTGTAGGTCGAGCCGCCCCGGAAGGTGGCGGCGTCCTCGCCGACGTCCTCCCACCAGACGTTCTGCAGGGTGCAGTTGCCCTCGCAGTGGATGCCGTCGGCGCCCGGGGCGCCGATGATGACGTTCTTCAGCGTCGCGCCCGCCGCGAGCTTGAAGATGGGGTCCTGGCCCTCCTCCTGGCCGTCACCGGCCAGGTCGCCGCTGCCGTAGTAGCGCTTCATCCCGCCGTCCACCGTGCCGGACACGGAGATGGTGCTGCTCACCGCCTGACTGCCCGTGGGGGTCGGCCAGGTGGCGGCCTGCGCGGCCGGGGCCGGGCCAGTCGTGATCATGCCAACCGTGACGCCGAGTGAGGCGAGCCCGCCGATCAGGGCGCGGTGCCTGGTCCTTCGTGAAGTCATGTCCCGATGCCTTCTTCTGAGTGGGGTCAGATCTGTCGGCTCCTGTTCGTGAACGGCATTCGTGTATATGAACACCATCCATGAACTGCGTGGCAACTTACGCCTGTTGGGGCGCTAGCTGGTCACGCTGATGAACGGAACGTAGAGGGTAAGCGCTTTCTGGTCAACGCTTCGCGTACGCCACTTTCGGCCACCGTGGTCGCGGTGGCCGCCGGTCCCGAGCGAATTCTTTCGAGGTGTGGGAGCGCTTCCATGGCAGCCATGTGCATGCCACGATGCCGGTGGAACAGCACCGATGACCCACGTCCCCGAGCCGCGACCAGAAGGGACCAGGACGTGCCCACCCCCACCAGACGAAGTGCCGTTCTCCTGACAGCGCTGCTGTCGCTCCTCGCGGCGCTGCTCGTCACCGCCCCCGCCGCCACGGCCGCCCGCGCCGACGATGCCGTCCCCGCGGCGACCCTCACCGAGGTCACCGACTTCGGCGCCAACCCCAGCGGCCTGCAGATGTACGTGTACGTCCCGGACAGCGTGACCGAGCGTCCCGCGGTCCTGGTGGCCGTGCACTACTGCACCGGCTCCGGCCCGGCCATGCACTCCGGCACCGAGTTCGCCTCGCTCGCCGACCGCTACGGGTTCGTCGTGATCTACCCGTCCGTCACCCGGGCGAGCAAATGCTTCGACGTCTCCTCACCCCAGGCCCTGACCAGGGGCGGCGGCAGCGATCCGGTCGGTATCAAGTCCATGGTCGACTGGGTGGTCCGCACGTACGACGCGGACACCGGGCGCGTCTACGCCACCGGCATCTCCTCGGGCGCGATGATGACCAACGTCCTGCTCGGCGTGTACCCCGACGTCTTCAAGGCCGGCGCCGCCTTCGCGGGCGTACCGTTCGGCTGCTTCGCCACCACCGACGGCTCCGAGTGGAACAGCGCCTGCGCGAACGGCACGGTCACCCGGACCCCGTCGGCCTGGGGCGACCTGGTCCGCGCCGCGCACCCCGGCTACACCGGCCCCCGGCCGCGTATGCAGCTCTGGCACGGCACCGAGGACGACGTGCTGCGCTACCCCAACTTCGGCGAGGAGATCAAGCAGTGGACGAACGTCCACGGACTCGGCCAGACCCCCGCCGCCACCGACTCGCCCCGCGCGGGCTGGACCCGCACCCGCTACGGCGGCACCGGTGACCAGGCCCCCGTCGAGACGATCAGCCTCCAGGGCGTCGGCCACAACCTCTACAGCTACGGCGTGATGGGCCCCCTGGCCATCACCTTCTTCGGCCTGGACGAGGACGGCCCTGCCCCCGAACCCCCGGCCGGACCCTGCGAGGTCACCGTCACCACCAACGCCTGGAGCACCGGCCTGACCGCCACCGTCACCCTCACCAACACCGGGACGACGACGGTGAACGGCTGGCGCCTCGCCTTCACCCTCCCCTCCGGCCAGACGATCACCAACGGCTGGAACGCCTCCTACAGCCCGCCCTCCGGGACGGTCACGGCCACGAACGCCTCCTACAACGGCACCCTCGCACCCGGCGCGAGCGTCAGCATCGGCTACCAGGCGACCCACACGGGGAACAGCGCGGCGCCGGGCTCCTTCACGCTCAACGGGACCGCCTGCACGGCGGGTTGAGCCTCCCCGTCGGCCCCGCGCGTCGCACCTCGCACGGCACCGAGTCGCGTCAGGTGCGCCGCGCGGCGGCCATCAGGGAGCCCCAGTCCGCCAGCTTCACCACGCGCCGCCCCAGGCTCGCCCCCAGTTCCGCCTCCGCGCGCTCGATGGACCGCCAGCCCTCCCAGCTCACCGGCTCGACGCCCTGCGCCCGCAGCGCCGCCACGGGATCCTCGGGAACCTCCTTGGCGAGCAGGGCCGGGGCGTCCTCCAGCAGGGAGGTCACCGTCTCCTTGGCGCAGGGTCTGTTGGTGCCGATGACACCGGTCGGGCCGCGCTTGATCCATCCGGCCACGTACTCGCCGGGGGAGACCGCGCCGTCGCGCTCCACGCGGCCGGCCGTGTTGGGGACCGTGCCCGTCGCCGGATCGAACGGGAGCCCGTCCAGGGGCACTCCGCGGTATCCGACCGAGCGCAGCACCAACTGGGCCTCGATCACCTCGAATTGGCCGGTTCCGACCACTCCGCCCCGCCCGTCGGGCGCCGTGCGTTCGAAGCGGACGGCGCCCACCCGGCCGTCGTCGGCGAGGAGTTCGACGGGACGCAGGAAGAACCGCAGCCGGATGCGCCGGGGCGAGTCGTGGGTCCGGCCCGCGGACCAGGCGCGCAGCACGTCGACATTGCGGCGCTGCGCGGCGGGCAGCTCCGAGGGGTCGGACCAGGCCGGGTCCAGGGCGGCCTCCGCGGGGTCCACGACGACGTCGGTGCCGGGGAGCGTGCCCAGTTCGCGCAGCTCCTTGGTGGTGAAACGGGCCTGGGAGGGGCCGCGCCGCCCCACCATGTGGATGTCGGTGACCTCGCTCGCGGCGAGGGCGGTGAGCGCGGCCTGCGGCATGTCCGTGGGGCTCAGCTCCTCCGGCCCCCGGGCCAGCATCCGCGCGACGTCCACGGCGACATTGCCCACACCGATCACCACGGCCGAGCGCACCCCGCGGACGAAACCGTCGTCCACGGCGTCCGGATGGGCGCTGTACCAGGACACGAACTGTGTCGCCGACCAACTGCCCGGCAGATCCTCGCCGGGAATCCCGAGATGCCGGTCGGAGGCGGCGCCCACGCAGTACACGACCGCGTGGTACAGCTCCCGCAGCCGTGCCGTCGACACCCCGTCGGCGCCGACCCGGACGCCTCCGAGGAAGCGCACCCGCTCGTGCTCCAGCACCCTGCGCAGGTTGGTCTGGAGAGACTTGATCTTCTCGTGGTCCGGCGCCACGCCGTACCGGACCAGGCCGTACGGGCACGGCAGCCGGTCCAGGACGTCGACGCGGACGGTCGGATCCTGCTGTACGAGGCTCTGCGCGGTGTAACACCCGCTGGGACCTGAGCCGATCACGGCGACACGCAGCACGGCGGAACTCCTCACCCGTGGGCTCGCAGGAGGGTGCTGTCGTTTCCAGCATCGCACCTGGGGTGCTGCGCTGACAGGGTGCCGACGCCGAGTGGCCGTGCGTGTCCGTTCGTATGGAATGTGATGATGCGGTTACGTTCCGTGTGTGCTAGAAGCATCCTTTCTTAATCTTTCTGATCGTTGTCCGACGGACGGCCAGGTGTCCGTGTGGCCCGCGTGGGAAGTGCGGGAGAGCGCGGGCGCGACGGCGTGGTTCCAGGTCAGGCTGGCCTTCACGGACGGCGCCCGGGTCGACGCGCTCGCGGTGGTGTCCGAGGGGCGCGTCTCCATCGAGGACGTACGGGCACAGCCGGCGCTGTCCCTGCACGATCTGGCGGAACTCGCCGACTGGATCGAGGAACCGCTGTTCGAGGCGTGCGGCGGGGGCGACGAACCCCGGGTGCGCGAGGACGCTGAGGAGACCGGCACCGGGCGGCGGGCCCGGCCCGCGTGGCCGCGCGGCATCGAGGGGCGGTGGCTGGTCGCGCAGGAGTACCTGGCGGCCCAGGAGGAGGGCTACGACCCCGTCCTCGCCGTCATGTGCGCCACCGGCCACAGCCGCCGCAAGTCACTGCGCCTGATCGCCCAGGCCCGGGACGCGGGCTACCTCACACCCGGCCACGCCCGGCGCTGACACTGAGCCGTATCGGCTAGCACTTGGGCCCTTCGCCGGTCTCGAAGAACCGGGACAGGTCCGAGGTGCAGGTCGGGGTCGGCGTCTCGGGCGGAACCCCCATCTCCCAGTCCAGCCGGTACCGCTTGAACAGTTCGGCACGGAGAACCGGAACCGGCATCGGCACACCGGGCACCAGCGCCGCGAACACCGCGCCCATCAGCAGGGCCCGCAGCATGGGGTAGTCGACATCGATGTTCTCGGAGCCGTGCCGGGCACAGGTGTCCCGCAGCAGCTCGGCGAGCCGGCGCTGCTCCGGGCACTGCACGAACCCCTCGGCCTGGAGGATCCCGGCCATGTGCTGCCGCATCAGCACCGGCCGGTCCCGGGCGAGCCCGAGGATCGCGTCGATGGCCCGTGCCATCCGCTCGCGTCCGTCGTCCGTACGCGGCTCGCGCTCCAGTGCCTCCTCCAGCGTGCGGTGCATCAGGCGGTGCACCGCGGACTGGACGAGCTGGCGCTTTCCGGGGAAGTAGTACGACACCAGACCGCGCGCCGAACCGGCCCGGTCCGCGATGTCTCCCAAGGTCGTGGCCTCGTAGCCGTGCTCACTGACCAGTTCCACGGCGGCTTGGAGCAGCCGTTCGCGAGAACGCCGTCGGAGTTCTTCATTGACCGAGGCGCTTCGCGGGGACATCCTGGACTCCTGCGTTGACTGGCTGCCAGCCAACTATACTCAGCGCAGCCGACCGGACTCCGTTTCCGGCCGGTTCGGGTGCCGTCTGCCTTGGGCGACACGGGGGATCGCCTAAGGCAGGCGGCCACTCTCCCGGATGGTGGCCCCAGGCGACTTGATCAGGCGCCGACTCCCGAGCCCTCCGCGCGGCGCCCTTCCGCCAGGTCCAGTACCGGTCGCAGGCCGTCGGGGCGTTCGGCGGCGGGCAGGTGGTCGACGAAGTGGACCGAGCAGCCCAGGGCCGCGGCTCCGCCGTCGGCGCGGCGGTCGTCGCCGACCATCAGGACCTCGCGCGGGTCGGCGGACAGCGCGGCGCAGGCCGTGCGGAAGAGGCGGGGGTCCGGTTTCTGGATGCCGTGTTCGAAGGACAGGACGTAGGCGTCCACATACTGGTCCAGGCCGTGCTCGCGGAAGACCGGACGCAGGTCCCAGCCGATGTTGCTGATCACACCGACGCCGATGCCGCGCTGCCGGAGCCCGGCCAGTACCTCGGGCGCGTCGGGGTAGGGCTCCCAGGCGGCGGGCGTCATGTGGCGGTCGTAGAGCGTGTCGTGCAGGCGTTCGTCGGGCAGCTGGACGTGCCGGGACAGGCCCGTGTACGCGGCGCGGTGCAGTTCCTGGCTCTTGTCCCGGACACCCCACACGCTCGCCACGTCCTCCGGCAGCCATGCCGGGCTCGCGCCGCCCGGCAGCGCCCCCATCCGCTCCAGCGCCGCGGCGGCCTCCGCCACCTCCGGTTCGGGCAGTTCCAGCTCCCGCTCGGCGAGCGCCCCGCGCAGCCAGGAGGCGGTGGACTCGACACGGAACAGGGTGCCGGAGAAGTCGAACAGCACGGCGATCATGTTCGAATCCTACGGAACGCGGACCGACGGTGCGGAAGGATCAGGCCGTTGTGCCATGGCCCCCGAGGGCCGACATGGGCGGTCGCGTGTCCGACGTGGAGTTCCTCTGCGCGCACGACGAAGGCGTGCAGCTGCGGGAGGGGGAGTTCGGGGCGCTCCATACGCCTGGAGATATCAGACCATGTACGCAGCCGTATTAGACGTATCAGTGCTGGTCACCTAGCGTTCCGCGCATGACGGAGCGACACGCGATCCTCAGCGGCTCGACGTTCGAGGAGCAGATCGGCTACGCCCGGGCCGTCGTCGACGGCGACCGGGTGCACATATCCGGGACGACCGGATTCGACTACGCCACCATGACGATCTCCGACGACGTGGTGGACCAGGCCGAGCAGTGCCTGCGCAACATCGAGGCCGCGCTGGCCGAGGCGAAGTGCACCTTTGCCGACGTGGTGCGCGTGCGCTACCTGCTGCCCGACCGTGCGGACTTCGAACCCTGCTGGCCGGTCCTGCGCCGCTGCTTCGGCGACGTTCGGCCGGCCGCCACGATGCTCGTGTGCGGTCTCGCCGACCCACGGATGAAGATCGAAATAGAGGTGGACGCACGGCGGCGCCTCCCGCCTCACGGTGGCGCCGTGAGCAGTCACTCCGAAGCGCCTGCCGTGCCCGTCGAGGCCTATGAACCCCCCTACTGCATGGCTGTCTTCACTACCTTGCGCACCCAGGACCAGAGCGGCTACAGCGAGACCGACGCACGCCTGGAAGACCTGGTGAAGGGCATCCCCGGGTACCTGGGGACGGACCACGCGCAGACTCCTGGCGGGTTGGGCATCACCGTCAGCTACTTCCGCGACGCCGACGCCCTCACGAAGTGGCGGACCGATGTCGAGCACCGCGCGGCGCAACAGCGCGGGCGAGCCGAGTGGTACCAGAGCTACACGCTGCACGTGGCGAAAGTGGAACGGAGCAGCGGGTTCACGCGAGCGCAGGTCCCACAGGACCCGACAGCAGACTGACCGACCGAGACCACCTCAGCGACTGTCCAGCCGGCGGCAAGCGGGCGGTGAAGCGCCTCCCGGCGCTCGCGCGGCGCGACGAACCGTCGTTCTCACCGGCAATCACGGTTCCATTGATCCCCGAGGCCGCAGGTGGCGCCGGTGCAGGGCGATCGCCAGTGCCACCACGGCGGTGCCCATGAGCCAGCCGCCGATCACATCGCTCGTCCAGTGCACGCCGAGCCACACCCGGGTCAGACCGACGCCGACGACGGAAACCGCCGCCACGGCCACGGCCGTGCACCACAGGGCCCGGCCGACGCCGTAGTGGCGCAGCAGGTACAGCAGGAGGCCCAGGACGACCGTGGCGGTCATCGCGTGGCCGGAGGGGAAGGCGGCGTAGTGCGCGGAGTCGACGGGGTCGGGCCACACGGGGCGGGGGCGGTCCACAGCCGCCTTCAGGCCCTGCTGGAGGATGTTGGCCAGGAGGACGGTCAGCGCGAGCCACAGGGCCGTCCATCGCGCCGCGTACCGCCAGATCAGCCACACCGCCGCGACCGCGCACAGGATCCGCATCGTCCAGGGGTCCCAGACCCAGTCCGTCAGGATCCGGTTCGTCTGCGTCACGCCGGACTCGGCGACCGCCCACCGGTGCGTGGTCCCGGCGATGTCACCGTCGAGGTCCATGAGCGGACGCCACCGGGCCGCGACCAGCGCCAGCAGCAGGACGGAGCACAGCGTCAGCGCCCCCGCCCAGCCGAGTGCGGGCCCGCGCAGCGACATACGGGGCGAGGAGTCGACGGACTGCGTCTGCATACTGCGATCCTCGCCGACCGAGGGCGCCGGAGGCCAATGGACGCGGGGGCGTGACGCCTGCGCGGGGGCGGGGCGACCGTCGGGAACGGGCCCCGGGCGTCCGCGACCCCGTCCTGAAAGCCACGGAACCCGGGCCTGCTACCCCAGTGCCCGCAACCCCGGTACGAACGTCACCAGCACCGGCACCACAGGTACCAGCGCCGCGGCCGCCGTCAGCCGCAGGCGGCGGAACGGGGGGAGGCGGTCCGGGGGAGTGAGGAGGCGGGTGACCCGTTCAGGGACGTGGGCCTGGGTCGGGGTGGGGCCGAACACGCCCCGGTCCTCGTTGAGTTCGACCAGGGCCAGTGCCGTGGTGAGGCGGCCGAAGCGGCGGGAGGCCATGTCGTCCGCGGCGAGTTCGACCAGCCGGTGCATCTCGTCCCGGAACCCGGCGAACACCGGCACCTGCGGGAACCCGGCGGCCAGCGCGGCCGAGCAGTGCAGCAGCCAGTCGTGCCGCGCCCGGGCGTGCCCCTGCTCATGGGCGATCACGGCGTCCAGCTGCCGCCCCTTCAGGCGGCGCAGCGCCGCCGTGGTGACCACCAGCCGCGGTGACGGGCCGGGCAGCCACCAGGCATCCGGGCGCTCGCCCTCCAGGACCACCAGGCGCCGCTCGGGACCGGGCTCCTCGCCGGGCAACAGCGGTGCGCGGAAGAGGAGTTCGGCCCGTCGGCGCCGACGCCGGGCCCGGGCCAGTACGATCTCGCGGACCAGCATCGCCCCGGTCCAGATCCCGCCACAGGCCAGCGTCACCGCGGTGAGCGCCGCCCAGGGACCCCTCACGCCGAGGGCGTACGCGTCCACCACCGCGCTCGGTGCCGGGGCGAACACATGGCCGCGCACCGCCTGCCAGGCCGCCGCGGCGCTGAGCGTCATCGACAGCGCGCAGCACAGCAGGACGGCCGCCACGACGCACTGCCACGCCCACAGCGCGACCACCGGTTCCCGGTCGGGCCAGTCGGCCCGGTGCAGGAACCGGGGGGCGACCACGGCGGTCAGAGCGGCGAGCAGCAACAGTGCCGCGGGGACCATCATGGGATCAGCCTATGAGCGGCGTGCCGCTCAGGGGTACGGGCCGAACAGCCAAGTGACACAGACCACGGTTTCACATCGTCAGCAGCATGGCGACCATGGCGATCCCCATCGACAGCCGGCAGGCGCGCGCCAACTCCGGCCGGTCACCGAGCCGTACGGCCGTACCGCCCGCCCCGACCGGCACCAGCCGGACCCCGGTGAGCAGCACGTATCCGGTGAAGTAGAGCAGCAGCGCGCCGGTCACCGGCGCAACGCCGGAGCCGCCGTGCCCGGGGGAGGCCGCCATCGCGAGCGCCATGTAGACCATCGCGGCGGTGCCGACCAGGTGGTGCCGGTGGTGGGCGCTGGTCCGGGCCGCCCACAGGGCGTGCAGCGCCGCCGCGCCGAACACCACCGCGTAGACCGGCCAGGCCCACCGCGGCGGGGTGAACACGGCCGCGGGCACGGCCATCGCGGCCATCCCGAAGCCCATCAGCGCCTCGCCGCCCGCGGCCCGGCGCTGTTCCTCGACATCGCTGCGCATGCGCAGCAGGCAGTAGGCGCCGGTGGCCGCGCACAGCGCGACCAGCAGCCAGCCGGGCGAAGCCGGTAGATGCACACGCCCTCCCCGCTCGACGGTGCGGGCTCTGGCCCGCGGTCGGTCGGAGAATGCCCGCACCACGCGGCGCGCACGCGAGCGCAAGGATGTACACGGGGGGCATGCGGGGGAGCACGGCACCCGCTCCGGGCACCTCAGTCCGCGTAGTCCCCGGCCCGGTACACCCCGAACATCGCGCCCTGCGGATCGCGCAGTACGGCGATGCGCGGGCCGTCGGCCACGGTCGTGGGTTCCATCAGCGCGCTGCCGCCCGCCTCCGTCGCCTTCGCCGCGCTCTCGTCCACGTCCGCGACGGCGAAGTACGGCAGCCAGTGTGCGGGCACCTCGTGCGGGAACTTCTCGTCCATGGTGACCATGCCGCCGAAGTCGGCGCCCTCGATGCCCCATTGCGTGTAGTGCGGGGAGGCGTTGACGCTCCAGCCGAACAGGGCGCGGTAGAAGGCGATGGCGCGTTCGGGGGCGCGGGTCATCAGCTCCACCCAGCCGAGCGTGCCGGGCGCGTTGAACAGGCCGGCGCCCGGGAAGGTACGGGCCTCCCACAGCTGGAAGGCGGCCCCCGTCGGGTCGAGGACCACCACGAAACGGCCCACGTCGAACACGTCCATCGGCCCGACCAGTACCGTCGCCCCCGAAGCCTCGGCCTGGGCGGCGGTGGCGTCTGCGTCGGCCACCAGGAAGGACACGTTCCAGGCGACGGGCTGGGACTCCTGGTACAGCGGGGCCAGCGCGGCGACCGCCGCGTCCCCGAGGTGGGCCACCGTGTAGCCGCCCGCCTCCTGGCGCGGGTCCGTCTCGGAGCGCCAGCCGAAGAGCCGGTGGTAGAACCGCTGGGCGCCGTCCAGGTCACTGGTCCCCAGCTCGGTCCAGCAGGGCCCGCCGATCACCGGCTTGTCGAGCTTCATGGCGTTCCTTCCGAGCGGCGGACCCCTTGAAGCACGCTAAGCCCGGCACCGCGGCCGGGCCATCGGAAAGCGAGGGTCCGCCGACCCCTCAGATGCCCGGCCGGTATCGCAGCGGATGGTCCTTCGGCGTCTCCACCAGCGCGATCCGGGTGCCGTCCGGATCGGCGATCCACATCTCGATCAGGCCCCACGGCTCACGCACCGGCGGACGCAGGATCTCCACGCCCTTGGCCGTGAGCTCCTCGTGCGCCGCCGCCGCGTCCTCGACCTGGAGCCAGAGCTGGAGCGCGGGGGAGGGCGGGGTCTCGGAGCGGCCGGAGACCTCCAGGAAGCCGCCGCCGAGGAAGTAGACGGTGCCCCGTTCGGGGCCGGTGCCGAACTCGCGCTGGATGGCGAGGCCGAGCTGTTCGCCGTAGAAGGCGCGGGTGCGGTCGGGGTCGACGGGACGGAGCAGGATTCGGCTGCTGAGTACATGCACCATGATCCGGGAGCCTAACGGGCCCGGGATACTCTCGTCCCTGTTCGCGCAGCGCCGAGAAGCTGGAGACACCGATGGAGACCGCCGCCGCACTGACCTTCCGGGACGCCACCGACGCCGATGTGGACGCGCTGGTGGCGCTGATCGAGTCGGCCTACCGCGGCGACTCCAGCAGGGCCGGCTGGACCACCGAGGCGGACATTCTCGAAGGCCAGCGCACGGACCCGGAGGGCGTGCTGGAGGTCATCAAGTCGCCGGACAGCAGACTGCTGACGGTGGAGCGGGACGGCACGATCGTCGCCTGCTGCCAGCTGGAGCACCGCGGCAGGCACGCCTACTTCGGCATGTTCGCGGTCAGCCCCACCCTGCAGGGCGGGGGCCTGGGCAAGACCGTCATAGCGGAGGCCGAGCGGACCGCCCGCGAGGAGTGGGGCGTCACCGAGATGCACATGACGGTGATCTCCGTGCGCGAGGACCTCATCGCCTGGTACGAGCGGCGCGGCTACCGCCGTACGGGACGGATGACGCCGTTCCCGTACGGCGACGAGCGGTTCGGCATCCCGCAGCGCGACGACCTGCAGTTCGAGCTGCTCACCAAGGAACTCGGCTGACGCCGCCCCTTACGCCGTGAAGCGGCCCGTGCGCTTGATCTCCGGAAAGTCGGTGGTCGCCCCGTCCAGCTCCAGGGCGCGCACGAGCCGCAGATGGTCCTGGGTGTTCACCACCCAGCCGATGACCTTGAGCTGCGCCTCGCGGGCCGCCTCCACCACTTCCAGGGTGATCCGGCGGATGTTGAGGCAGAGCGTGCCCGCGCCCACGGCGACGGCCCGCTCGACGATGTCGGTGCCGTAGCGGCTGCCGATCAGGGCGGTGCGCACCCCCGGCACCAGCCGGGCGATCTCGGCGACCGCCTCGTCGTGGAACGAGGACACCTCCACCCGGGAGACCAGGTCCCGCCGCTCCATCACCTCCGCCAGCGCCCGCGCCGCCGCCACGTCCTTGATCTCGGCCTGGAGCGGTGCCGTCACCGCGTCCAGCACCTCCTCGAAGACCGGCACCCGCTCGCCCTTGCCCGCGTCCAGGGCGCGCAGCTCGGCGAGGGTCTTCTCGGCGATGGGGCCGCTTCCGTCGGTCGTGCGGTCCACTTCGGTGTCGTGCATGACGACGAGATGGCCGTCCTTGCTTAGGTGCAGATCGAGTTCGATGACGTCGAGGCCGGAGTGCTGGGCGGCGACGAAGGATCGGAGGGTGTTCTCGGGTTCGACACCCATGACTCCGCGGTGACCGATGGTAAGGAAGTTCAAGGTTCGACTCGCTTCCGTCGACGGCGGCTCGGCGCGCGCGTACGACCGGAACGCGACGTTCGCGCGGCAGGCGCAGCCTAGCCGCCGGGACCCCGGATGAAACCCGTGCGTACACGGCGGATCGGCCCGATGGGCGGATGGATCCGGCCAGTACCTGGCGGGCACCGGTACGGGGCGGGGACCGGGCGTCACCCGGCCGTGGGCGAGTCCGCGGCGCATTGACCGGGCGGCCCATTGCGCTTACCCCGTAAGAGTGCCTCTACCCCATCTCGCAGGAAAAAATGCGGCGACGGTGGGGGTGATGCAGGATATTTTCCCGAGGTCCCTCTTGCTGAGAGAAACCTCGTGTGCGTACGGTGTCTCTACACGAGGTTCTCCAGTGGAGGATGGGACATGACGGAAATTCTTGTGCAGTCGGGTGTGGGGGAGAAGGTTTCTCCTGTGGCCAGGGTGGTGGAACACCCTGCTTGGCCCGTGCTCAAGGATGCCGTGGAGCAGATCCGGCCATGGCAGTCCGCCGACGGGTCGATCGACTTCGAGGCCGAGGGCGCCCCGGCCGTCGCCGACGCCGAGGCCGCCGTGGCCCGCGTCGCGAAGGCCGTCGACGAGCTGTCGCCCCTGCTGCCGCACGACGCGGACTACCACCAGGCCCTGGTGAAGGACCTGAACCGGTGGGCCGAGGGCGGCTTCGAGGTGCCGGACTTCCTGGACTCCCTGATGGTCTTCCACCCCGCCGCGAACCGCGTGGACGGCCTCCAGCACCTGGTGGTCTTCCCCATGTACACGCAGAACGGCAACCCGAACCGCAACCTCGAAGCGGTCGTGCTGCGCATGGTCTGGCCCGACTGGCTGGCCGAACTGGAGCGCACCCGCTACGACAACCCGCTGTTCTGCGGCATCAAGTTCGAGGACTTCACCTCCGGGTACGACACCAACTCCGCGGTGCTCTTCCCCGAGACGATCGCCGTGCGCGAGGCGCCGGAACGATTCACCTGGGGCGGTATCTTCTGCGACCGCGAGGCCGCCCGCTTCCGCCGGGTCACCGACGCCGCCGTCGACATCCTCGGCCTGGAGCTGCCCGAGGACATCGCCGCGATGGTCCACGACCAGAAGCGCTGCGAGGAGGCCTTCGTCCTGTGGGACATGGTCCACGACCGCACCCACAGCCACGGCGACCTGCCCTTCGACCCCTTCATGATCAAGCAGCGCCAGCCGTTCTGGATGTACGGCCTGGAGGAGCTGCGCTGCGACCTCACCGCCTTCAAGGAGGCCGTGAAGCTGGAGGCCGAAGGCGTCCCGCAGGCCCGTGACGTGCAGTACGCGGTGCTGTTCGACCGGATGTTCCGCTTCCCGGTCACCGGCGACCGCAACCGCAACTACGACGGCCTGGGCGGCCAGCTGCTCTTCGCCTACCTGCACAAGCACGACGTGGTGCGCTGGACCGACAACAAGCTCTTCATCGACTGGCAGCGCGCCCCGCAGGTCACCAACGAGCTGTGCGCCGAGATCGAGAAGCTCTACCGCGACGGCATCGACCGTCCCAAGCTCGTGCACTGGTTCGCCGGCTACGAGCTGGTCTCCACCTACCTCGCCCCGCACCCCGGCTCCAAGTGGGCCAAGGGTCCGGACGCCATGGACCTGTCCCTGCCGCCGCGCAAGCTCGTCGATGACGTGCTTCCGGACGAGTTTCCCCTGAGCATGTTCTATGAGGCCCTGTCCAAGAAGCTCAAGAATGTGATCGCCTCGGCCAAGGGCATCACGGCGGACAGCGCCGAGCGGGTCGCCGCGTGAGCGACCTCAGCGAGGACACGGCTCAGGAGGGCAAGATGGCGAACGGGAACGGGCCGCTCAGCGGTGCGGTGATCGCGGTGGCCGGGGCGGGCGGACCGGCGGGCCGGGCGACCCTGCTCAAGCTGGCCGAGGCGGGCGCCACCGTCGTCGGCGCCGACAACGACCCCGAGCGGCTGGCGGAGGCCGTCGACGCGGCCCGCTACGCCGGGGGCGGCGCCACCGTCACCGGTGAGCCGGTCGACCTGCTCGACCTGGACGCCACCAAGGACTGGGCCGCCCGGACCGAGAAGGAGTTCGGCCGGATCGACGGCCTGGTCCATCTGGTCGGCGGCTGGCGGGGCAGCGAGACCTTCGTCAAGACCAGCCTGGACGACTGGGACTTCCTTGAGCTGCTGCTCATCCGTACCGTCCAGCACACCTCGCTGGCCTTCTTCGAGGGGCTGCAGCGCAGTGAGCGCGGCCGGTACCTGCTGATCAGTGCCGCCGGCGCGTCCAAGCCCACCGCGGGCAACGCCGCGTACGCCGCCGCCAAGGCCGCCGCCGAGGCGTGGACGCTGGCGCTGGCCGACGCCTTCCGCAAGGCCGGGGGCGCCGAGGGCCCGACGTCGGCGGCTGCCATCCTGGTGGTCAAGGCGTTGGTCCACGACGCGATGCGTGCCGAGCGGCCCAACGCGAAGTTCGCGGGCTTCACCGACGTGAAGGACCTCGCCGAGGCCATCACCGGCGTCTGGGACAAGCCCGCCGCGGAAGTGAACGGACAGCGTCTGTGGCTCACCGAGAAGCCGTGAACCCCCCGAAGACCGATGCGCGTCGCCACCACGACCCGGAGGTCCGCGGATTCGCCAGCGACAACTACGCCGGCGCCCACCCGGAGGTCCTCGCCGCGCTCGCCCTCGCCAACGGCGGCCACCAGGTCGCCTACGGCGAGGACGACTACACGGAGAACCTGCAGGGGATCATCCGCAGCCACTTCGGTCCCACGGCCGAGGCGTTCCCGGTCTTCAACGGCACCGGCGCCAACGTCGTCGCGCTCCAGGCGGTCACCGACCGCTGGGGCGCGGTGATCTGCGCCGAGAGCGCGCACATCAACGTCGACGAGGGCGGCGCCCCCGAGCGCATGGGCGGCCTGAAGCTGCTCACCGTGCCCACCCCGGACGGCAAGCTCACCCCCGAGCTGATCGACCGGCAGGCGTGGGGCTGGGAGGACGAGCACCGGGCGATGCCACAGGTGGTCTCGATCACCCAGAGCACGGAGCTGGGCACCCTCTACACGCCCGAGGAGATCCGCGCGATCTGCGAGCACGCCCACGCGCACGGCATGAAGGTGCACCTGGACGGCTCCCGGATAGCCAACGCCGCGGCCTCGCTGAACGTCCCGATGCGGTCCTTCACCAACGCCGTCGGCGTGGACATCCTCTCCCTGGGCGGCACCAAGAACGGTGCTCTCTTCGGCGAGGCCGTCGTGGTGATCAACCAGGACGCCGTCAGCCACATGAAGCACCTGCGCAAGCTGTCCATGCAGCTCGCCTCCAAGATGCGCTTCGTGTCGGTGCAGTTGGAGGCGCTGCTGGCGAAGGACCTGTGGCTGCGCAACGCCCGGCACGCCAACGAGATGGCCCAGCGGCTCGCCGAGGGCGTCCGCTCGGTGCACGGCGTGGAGGTCCTCTACCCGGTGCAGGCCAACGGCGTGTTCGCCAAGCTCCCGCACGACGTGAGCGAGCGGCTGCAGAAGCGGTTCCGGTTCTACTTCTGGGACGAGGCCGAGGGCGTCGTGCGCTGGATGTGCGCCTTCGACACGACCGAGGACGACGTGGACGCGTTCCTCGCGGCGCTCAAGGAGGAGATGGCCCGGTAGCCGTCCCGGACTATGCATAGGTATGCGGCCACCTGAAAAGTCATTGACTCTTGGGTGATCGCATTCCTATGCTCTGCCGTCATGGAGCTCATCCAGGAAACCCCCGACCTCTCCGCCTACTTGGCCGCTGACGAAGTCATCGACCACGAGAGCCCGGTCGTGCGGAAAACGGCGGCGCAGCTCGCCGCGCAGGCCGAGGATTCGTATGCCTATGCGCGGCTGGCCTTCGAGTTCGTACGCGACACCGTCCCGCACTCCGAGGACTCCGGCGATCCGCGTGTCACCTGGCGCGCCTCGGACGTACTGGAGCAGGGCACGGGCATCTGCTACGCCAAGTCCCATGCCCTGGCGGCCCTGTTGCGCGCCGAGGACATCCCGACGGCGCTGTGCTACCAGAAGTTCGACGTCGTCCACGGCCTGGTCGCCGTCCGCTTCAACGGCGCCTGGCACCGCCAGGACCCGCGCGGCAACAAGCCCGGCGTGAACGCCCGGTTCTGCCTGGACGGCGAGCAGTTGGCGTTCCCGGTCGACCCGGCGTCCGGCGAGCTGGACTACCCGACCCTGTACGCCGTGCCGCACCCGGCGGTCCTCGGGGCCCTCCAAAACGCGAGAGACCGGGAGCACCTGTGGAAGCTGCTCCCGGCCGCGCTCTGAACGGGCGTCAGCGGGCCTCGGCCGCGCGGACCTCTTCCGGTGTGGGCGCCGTGCCGCCGAGGTGGGCCGGCATCCACCAGGTGTCGTTCGCGTCCTTGGGGCGGACCGGGTACGCCCGCTGCGCGGCCTCCAGGAGTTCCTGGACGCGTTCGCGGAGCTGACGGGTGATGGCGCCCGCGTACTTGTCCTTGGATGCCTCTATGGCCTCGCCGACGCGGATGGTGATCGGGGTGTGGCTGCGCTTGAAGTTGCGCGGGTGGCCCTTGGTCCACAGGCGCTGGGTGCCCCAGACCGCCATCGGGATCAGCGGGACACCGGCCTCCTGGGCCAGCCGCGCGGCGCCGGACTTGAAGCTCTTCAGCGTGAACGACTGCGAGATCGTCGCCTCGGGGAAGACGCCCACGATCTCACCGGACCGCAGCGACTCCAGCGCGTGCTGGTAGGCGGCCTCGCCCTGCTTGCGGTCGACCGGGATGTGCTTCATCCCGCGCATCAGCGGACCGGAGATCCGGTGCCGGAACACCGACTCCTTCGCCATGAAGCGCACCAGACGCTTCTGCGGCAGCGCGGCCAGGCCGTTGAAGATGAAGTCCAGGTAGCTGATGTGGTTGCTCACCAGCACAGCGCCGCCCGAGCGCGGGATGTTCTCCGAACCCTTGCAGTCGATCTTGAGGTCCCACGCCTTGAACATCGTGAGGGCGAGACCGACGACGGGACGGTAGACAAGCTCTGCCATGGACGGGTTGGACCCTTCCTTCTCTGCCTGGGAAGGGATCTCCCGGCGGGAAAGTTACGCAGCCGTAGGTTTACGGCATGTCGCAGATCGTGCCCCAAGAACGGACGGGGAACCAGTCCCAGTGCCCGTCAACGGCGAGATTCTCGTCACGTCGGCCCTGATCAACTGTCGTTGCCCGGGAATCCTCACGCGCCCGGGAGCGCTGCACAGGGCGACGACCGGAGGAGGAGACGGGTGCTTGAGCAAGGCCACGACAAGCGGCTGGGGTCGGACGAACTGGGCGGCCGGCTCGGCGAGAAAGCCACCCTGGTGCAGTTCTCCAGCGCCTTCTGCGCCCCCTGCCGGGCCACCCGCCGGGTGCTGGGCGAGGTGGCTGAGATGGTCCCCGGGGTCGCCCATGTCGAGATCGACGCCGAGGCCCGGCTGGAGCTGGTCCGGGAGCTGGGAATCGTCAGGACGCCGACCGTCCTCGTCCTCGACGCCGCGGGACGGGAGGTGCGCCGGGCCTCCGGACAGCCGCGCAAGGCCGACGTGATCGCGGCCATCGGCGCGGCATTGTGACATGAGCACCCGTCCGACAGTGAGTCATCTCCCACATCGCGGTACGCACTTGACTGCACAGAGCAACTATCGTCAGTCTGACGGGATGTCCCCCGTGCTCGTCCTGCTCAGGTGCTCATGACCGCGACGCCCGACCTCGGCGCCCCCCGGCTCGCCTCGCCCGAACTGCTGCGCACCGTCTTCCGGCGGCACGCGGCGGGAGTCGCGGTGATCACCGCGTACGGCGAGCGCGGCCCCGTGGGGTTCACCGCCACCTCCCTCACCTCGGTCTCCGCGGAGCCGCCGATGCTGTCCTTCGGTATCGGCACCGGGTCCTCCTGTTGGCCCACACTGTCCGGGGCCACGCATGTGGGCGTACATCTGCTCGGCGAGCACCAGCGGGAGCTGGCCGCCACCTTCGCCCGCAGCGGCGCCGACCGCTTCGCCCCGCCCACGTCCTGGCGCCCGGGACCGGAGGGTGTGCCCGTCCTCGACGCCGTGCCCGCCTGGCTGATCTGCCGGATCACCGCGCGCGTACCGGCCGGGGACCACCGCATAGTGCTGGCCGAGGTGCTGATGGGCGATCCCACCGGTCCCGGGCAGCCGTTGCTGTACCACCAGGGCCGCTTCACCGGCCTGCGTGACTGAGCTCACCGGCCTCGTGTGATCGAACCGGCACCCCGCTGGTCTGCGAACTCATCGGTTTCCGATTACGCTGCGTTGCAGACGTCACAGTTCAAAGCGCTTGCTTAGCGGTAACGAACTGGGTGTACTGACGAGTAATATTTCGCTCGGAGCGCGGGTCGCCCCGAACGGGATCGGCCACTTGGGGCGCCTATGCTGCCTGCAAGAAGGCAGCAGAGAACTGACGATGCAGTAGGAGAGCCGGCGTGAGCTTGAGGATCGTTGTCACTGTGAAGTACGTGCCCGACGCCACTGGCGACCGGCACTTCGCCGATGACCTGACCGTCGACCGGGACGACGTGGACGGTCTGCTCTCCGAGCTCGACGAGTACGCGGTCGAGCAGGCGCTGCAGATCTCCGAGAACTCCGACGACGACGTCGAGGTCACCGTTCTGACGGTGGGTCCGGAGGACGCCAAGGACGCGCTGCGCAAGGCGCTGTCGATGGGCGCGGACAAGGCCATCCACGTCGAGGACGACGACCTGCACGGCACCGACGCCATCGGCACCTCCCTGGTGCTGGCCAAGGCGATCGAGAAGGCCGGCTACGACCTGGTCATCTCCGGCATGGCCTCCACCGACGGCACCATGGGCGTCGTCCCCGCGCTGCTCGCCGAGCGTCTGGGCGTCCCGCAGGTCACCCTGCTCTCCGAGGTCTCCGTCGAGGACGGCACGGTCAAGGGCCGCCGCGACGGCGACGCCGCCTCCGAGCAGCTTGAGGCGTCCCTGCCGGCGGTCGTGTCGGTCACCGACCAGTCGGGCGAGGCCCGTTACCCGTCCTTCAAGGGCATCATGGCGGCCAAGAAGAAGCCGGTGGAGTCCTGGGACCTGTCCGACCTCGACATCGAGGCGGAGGAGGTCGGCCTGGAGGGCGCCTACACCGTCGTCGACGCCGCGGCCGAGCGTCCGGCGCGCACCGCGGGCACGATCGTCAAGGACGAGGGCGAGGGCGGCAAGCAGCTCGCTGAGTTCCTCGCGGGCCAGAAGTTCATCTGAGCCCATTCGCCGACCGCCCCTCAACTTCGTTTCGCAGGAGAGCAATCCCATGGCTGAAGTTCTCGTCTACGTCGACCACGTGGACGGTGCCGTCCGCAAGCCCACGCTGGAGCTGCTGACCCTGGCCCGCCGCGTCGGCGAGCCGGTCGCCGTCGCCCTCGGCAACGGTGCCGCCGACACCGCCGCCACGCTCGCCGAGCACGGCGCGGTGAAGGTCCTCACGCACGAGGCCTCCGAGTACGCCGACTACCTGGTCGTGCCGAAGGTCGACGCGCTGCAGGCCGCCGTCGAGGCCGTCTCCCCGGCCGCCGTGCTGGTCCCCTCCTCCGCAGAGGGCAAGGAGATCGCCGCCCGTCTGGCGCTGCGCATCGGCTCCGGCATCATCACCGACGCCGTCGACCTGGAGGCCGGCGACGAGGGTCCGGTGGCCACCCAGTCGGTGTTCGCCGCCTCCTTCACCACCAAGTCCCGTGTCTCCAAGGGCACCCCGGTCATCACGGTCAAGCCGAACTCGGCTGCCGTGGAGGCCGCCCCGGCCGCCGGTGCGGTCGAGGCCCTCGCCGTGACCTTCTCCGACAAGGCGACCGGCACCAAGGTCACCGCGCGCACGCCGCGTGAGTCGACCGGCCGTCCGGAGCTGACCGAGGCCGCGATCGTGGTCTCCGGTGGCCGTGGTGTCAACGGCGCGGAGAACTTCGCGATCATCGAGGCGCTCGCCGACTCCCTTGGCGCGGCCGTCGGTGCCTCGCGTGCCGCCGTGGACGCCGGCTGGTACCCGCACACCAACCAGGTCGGCCAGACCGGTAAGTCGGTCTCGCCGCAGCTGTACATCGCCTCCGGTATCTCCGGCGCGATCCAGCACCGCGCGGGCATGCAGACCTCGAAGACCATCGTGGCGATCAACAAGGACGCCGAGGCCCCGATCTTCGACCTCGTCGACTACGGCGTGGTCGGCGACCTGTTCGACGTCGTCCCGCAGCTCACCGAGGAGATCAACACCCGCAAGGGCTGATCACCCCAGGCTGTACGAGGCCCCCGTGACCGCTTCGGCGGTGACGGGGGCCTCGCCGTGCTCCGGTGCTGTACTGGACGTGGTGTCGGCCATCGCGACCGGACATGGTGTTGACCTCCGCGACAGCGCCCAGATAACTTCATTCTACGGATTGTTGATTCCGTACAGCGGAAAACAGGAGGGTGTGGGATGGGTCAGGGCCAGCAGGAGACGGTGGCGACCAGCCTCGCGGGTGCCGTCAGCGAGGAGATCAGCGCCTCCCTCGCGCCGGTCGACGCCGAACTGGAGCGCCGCTACCCCGGCGACCCCGGCACCCGCCAGCCCGTCCACACCGTCTACGTCCCCGGCGACGTCTTCGCCGCCGGCACCGTCCGCTCCTGGGGCGACCAGGCCCTCGCCGCCCTCGACGAACACGCCCCCGACGCCGCCTCCTTCGCCGCCGTCCTCGGCCTGTCCGACGACCTCGCCGAGCCCGTGTACACCCGCGTACGCGCCAAGCTGGAGCGCGAGCCGATCGAGGACCTGCGGGTCGACTTCGAGGACGGCTACCACGGCACCGACGAGGACACGGACGCCGCCCGAGCGGCCCGCCTGATCGCCGAGGCGTACGCGAACGGCACCGCGGCCCCGTACATGGGCATCCGCACGAAGTGCATGGAGGCCGCCGTCCGCGACCGCGGCATCCGCACCCTCGACATCTTCCTCACCGGCCTGATGGAGGCCGGAGGGCTGCCCGACGGGCTGGTCCTGACCCTGCCCAAGGTCACCTACCCCGAGCAGGTCACCGCCATGGTCCGGCTGCTGGAGGCCTTCGAGAAGGCACGCGGCCTGGAGCCCGGTCGGCTCGGCTTCGAGATCCAGATCGAGACCAGCCAGGCCATCCTCGCCGCCGACGGCACCGCCACGGTCGCCCGTATGATCCAGGCCGCCGAGGGCCGCGCCACCGGACTGCACTACGGCACCTTCGACTACAGCGCCTGCCTCGGCGTCTCCGCCGCCTACCAGGCCAGCGACCACCCCGCCGCAGACCACGCCAAGGCCGTCATGCAGGTCGCCGCGGCCGGTACCGGAGTGCGCGTCTCCGACGGCTCCACCAACGTCCTCCCGGTCGGTACGACCGAGAAGGTCCACGACGCCTGGCGGCTGCACTACGGCCTGACCCGCCGCGCCCTGGCCCGCGCCTACTACCAGGGCTGGGACATGCACCCCGGCCACATCCCGACCCGCTACGCGGCCGTCTTCGCCTTCTACCGCGAGGGCTTCGAACAGGCGGCGGCCCGTCTCGCCCGCTACGCTCACCGCGTCGACGGCGACGTCATGGACGAGCCCGCCACCGCCAAGGCCCTGAGCGGCTACCTGCTGCGCGGCCTGGACTGCGGGGCCCTGGACGCGGGTGAGGTGGTCCGGCTCACCGGACTCACCCGGGCCGACCTGGAGGGCTTCGCCGCGCCGCGACGGGGGGACCTGACGGTCTCCGGGGCGTAGGCCGGTGGTCACCGCCGCCCCTTAGGCTGTACGCCACGCAAACGGGGTTCACAGCAGGAACGGGGCGGTCGTGTCATCGGGGGAGTACGGGCGGACTGACGAGGTCGGGCGGGTGCTCGCCGGGCGCTACCGGGTGCGGGCCCAGCTGGGCCGCGGCGGTATGGGAGTGGTCTGGCGGGCCGTCGACGAGGTCCTCGGCCGCGAGGTCGCCGTCAAGGAATTGCGGACCTACACCGATGCCGACGGGCCCGAACTGGACGGGCTGCGGGTGCGCATGCAGCGCGAGGCCCGGGCGGCGGCACGCGTACGGCACCCCGGTGTGGTGGCCGTGCACGACGTCGCCGAGGTCGACGGGCGCCCGCTCATCGTCATGGAGCTGGTCGACGGGCCCTCCCTGGACGACGTGCTGCGCGAGCGCGGCACCCTCGACCCCCAGGAGGCGGCCGGGATCGGCGCCAAGGTGATGGACGCGCTGGCCGCCGCCCACCGCGCGGGCGTGCTGCACCGCGACGTCAAACCCGGGAACATCCTCCTCGACCGCTCGGGCCGCGTCGTCCTCACCGACTTCGGCATCGCCACGATGGAGGACCCCGGCGACGGCTCCGCCACCCATCTCACCCGCAGCGGAGAACTGGTCGGCTCCCTGGACTACTTGGCGCCCGAGCGCGCCCAGGGCGCCGACCCGGGCCCGGCCTCCGACGTCTGGGCGCTCGGCGCGACGCTGTACGCCGCCGTCGAGGGCTCCTCGCCGTTCCGCCGGACCTCGACCTTCTCCACGCTCACCGCGATCGTCAGCGACCCGCTGCCCGAGCCGCTCCGCGCCGGACCGCTCGCCCCCGTCCTGCACCGCCTGCTGGACAAGCGGCCCGAGTCCCGCCCGGAGGCCGAGGAGGCCCGCGACCTCCTCCAGTCCGTCGCCGACGGGGACAGCCAGGACACCCCCACGACCGCGCTGCGCGGCACCGCGGTCCCGGAACGAACCCCGACCGAGCGCGTCGCCCCCGCCGTCCCGCAGGGCTTCGGGCCGCCCGTGCCGCCGAGCCGGGCGGTGCCGTCCCTCGACAGCACCACCGCACCCCAGACCACCACCGCCGACCGCCCCTCCCGCGGCCGGAGCCGCGCCCTGCTCGCCGCCGCTGCCGTCGCCCTCGTCCTGGCCACGGCCGGCACCACGGTCGCGCTCCTGCGCGACGGCGACGACCCCAGGACGACCGCGGACCCCAGGAAGAGCGTCACCGCCGCGGCCCGCACCCCCTCGAAGAGCGGCGGCGCGGCCAGCCCCGACGGCTCGGCCGAGACCGAGTCCACCGACAAGGCCGACGAGAAGTCCCCCGCGCCGACCCCGACCCCCACCACCGAGACCGAGCGGTCCCCGAAACCCAGCCCGACCCCCACCCGGACCTCCGGCGGCGGAGGAGGGGCGACCACCCCGGCGGCCGCCTGCCATCCCATCGGCGGCGGCAAGTACAACTGCGAGGTCTGGCGCACCGCGAAGTCCTACACCGCCGCCGGCACCGAGGTCGGCGTCCTCAACACGGGCACCAACTACTTCTACTGTCAGCAGAACCTGGGCCGCCGTCAGAGCGTCGGCCAGTGGACCAACATCTGGTGGGCGAAGACCGACGACGACAGCGGCAACACCGACGTCTGGGTCAACGACGTCTACGTCAAAGGCGGCGACAACGACGAACCGGTGCCCGGACTCCCGCTGTGCTGACCGGCGTACCGCTCGAAACCGTGCTCGGTGACCAGCTTCTCGCTCGCGAACCATCGCGTACCCCGTTCGCACAGGGCACGGTCGGCACGGGCGCGCGCGCAGAACTCCTCCGGAGTGACTCCGAACAGCTCCCTCAACTCGGCCGAGTCGACGAGCAGTTCGGTGAGCAGGGCGCGCTGGCCGGGGTGGGTGCGCGGGGCGCCGGTACCGTTGCGCAGGACGCCGCGCCTGTTCACGTAGGAGAAGACGCCCGGCAGTGTGGTGCCGTCCGGCAGGTCGACGCGTACCTCGGGTGAGGGCAGCCAGGCGCGCCGGTAGTTGCCGAGCGGCAGGGGCACGCCCTCGCTGGCGTCGACCACCGCGAGCTGTTCGTCGTCGAGCCAGAGCACGAACAGCTCCCGCACGGTGGCGGGCGCGTGGAACGGCGACGCCGAGACGTACCCCATCAGGCTGACGTGCGCCGAGACCCCGATCTCCACGCCCGTGACCCGCGCCTTGACCATGGGGATCGGTGTGTCGAGGCCGGCCTCGGCCATCTTGTGCCGCAGCTGGCCGGGGCAGGCGTTGGAGCCGATGGCCAGGACCGGTGTGCGGTCGGGGTGGGCCGGCCGGTCCAGAGGCAGGTAGTACTCGCCGTCCAGGAGCCCGGAGTCCGCGGGCCAGCAGCCCGGGTAGAGCAGCGGCTGGTCCCTCGGGGCCTCGCCGAGGCCCAGTGCCTGGAGCGTGAGGTGGTCCATCGCCCGCTCAGTCCGCCGGGGGCAGTTCGCCCGAGCCGCGCGTGATCAGCCGGGTCGGCAGTTCGATGCGCTCGGGTGTCACGAGGGTACCGTCGAGCTGCCGGAACAGGCGCTCGGCGGCGGTCCGGCCGAGGGCGGCCGCGTCCTGGGCGACGACCGTGACCCCGGGCTGGAGCAGATCGGCCAGTTCCAGGTCGTCGAAGCCGACCAGCGCCACCTGTCGGGACTGCTCGGCGAGGACACGGATCACGGTGACCGTCACACGGTTGTTGCCCGTGAAGATCGCGGTGACCGGCTCGGGGCCGGAGAGCATCTCCTCGGCCGCGCTGCGCACCCGCTCCGGGGTGGTGACGCCCAGGGACATCCAGGAGTCCGCCACCGGTATCCCCGCGTCCTCCATGGCCGCCCGGTAGCCGCGCAGCCGCTCGGCGGCGGTGTGGATGCGGGGCATGTCGCCGATGAAGCCGATCCGGCGGTGGCCGTGCGCGATCAGATGGGCGACACCGTCACGGGCACCGCCGTAGTTGTCGGACAGGACCACGTCCGCGTCGATCCGCCCGGCCGGACGGTCCACGAACACCGTGGCCACGCCCGCCCGTATCTCCGGCTCCAGGTACCGGTGGTCGTCCCCGGCCGGGATGACCACCAGGCCGTCCACCCGCCGGGCGCACAGCGCCAGCGCCAGTTCCTGCTCGCGGTCGGGGTCCTCGGCGCTGGAGCCGTTGATCAGCAGCGCCCCGTGCGCCCGCGCCACCTCCTCGACCGCGCGGCTGAGCGGGCCGTAGAACGGGTCCGCGAGGTCCTCCAGCACCAGCCCGATGCTCGCGGTACGGCCCTTGCGCAGCACCCGTGCGCTGTCGTTGCGGCGAAAGCCCAGGGCCTCGATCGCCTCCTGCACCCGGCGCTCGGTCTCGGGCGTGACACCGGGCTCGCCGTTGACGACCCGCGAGACGGTCTTCAGACCCACTCCCGCCCGGGCGGCCACGTCCTTCATCGTCGGCCGGTTGCCGTAACGGTTGTGCGGGGAGCGGTCGGCGCGACGGATGGTCTCGGGCACGATGCGGGTCCTGTCCTGTTCGTCCACGGGGATGCGCAGATCCATGGTTTGTATGAGGATGTGGCGTCGAGCATAGAGCCTGGACAACGTTGTCAGATGCAGGAGACACTGTCCACCGCACTCTCCGGCCTGCGCCCCACCGCTAGTCCGGCTTCCCTTTTCCGCATGGTTGACCGGGAGATCTGACTCTGATGCACACCGACCTCGTGGCCGCTCTCGACATCGGCGGCACGAAGATCGCCGGAGCGCTCGTGGACGGCCGCGGCCGGATTCTGGCGCGGTCCCAGCGACCCACTCCGGCGCGCGAGAACGGTGACACCGTGATGGGTGCCGTCGAGGCGGTGCTCGCCGAACTGACCGCCTCCCCGCTGTGGGCGGGCGTGAGCGCGGTCGGGATCGGCAGCGCGGGGCCCGTGGACGCCTCCGCGGGCACCGTGAGCCCGGTCAACGTGCCCGGCTGGCGGGACTTCCCCCTGGTCCGCCGGGTCCGTGAGGCGACGGGTGGGCTGCCCGTGGAGCTGATCGGCGACGGCGTGGCCATCACCGCGGCCGAGCACTGGCAGGGCGCCGCCCGCGGCCACGACAACGCCCTGTGCATGGTGGTCTCCACCGGCGTCGGCGGCGGCCTCGTCCTGGGCGGACGGCTGCACCCGGGGCCCACCGGAAACGCCGGTCACATCGGCCACATCAGCGTCGACCTCGACGGCGACCCGTGCCCGTGCGGGGCGCGCGGCTGTGTGGAGCGCATCGCCAGCGGGCCCAACATCGCCCGGCGCGCCCTGGAGAACGGCTGGACGCCCGGCCCCGACGGCGACACCTCAGCCGCCGCGGTGGCCGCCGCCGCCCGCGCCGGGGACCCGGTCGCCGTGGCCTCCTTCGAGCGCGCCGCCCAGGCCCTGGCCGCCGGGATCGCGGCCACCGCGACGCTGGTCGAGATCGACATCGCCGTCATCGGCGGCGGCGTGGCCAAGTCGGGCGAGGTGCTCCTCGCCCCCCTGCGCAAGGCCCTGACCGACTACGCCACCCTCTCCTTCGTCCAGCGCCTGGTCGTCACCCCGGCCCGGATGGGCACGGACGCGGGGCTGGTGGGCGCTGCGGCGGCCGCGCTGGCCCGGCAGGCGGACGCGGCAACGGTGTGACGTCGGGGGCCGGTGGGGCGGAAGGAACGTTACGGCGCGGGAGTGGGCTGTGACTCCGGGCCGGAGCGTGCTCCGACGGGCGCCCCTCGCCCGTTGCCCTGCGGGTGGACACCGCGGCGGAGCTTCGCGGCTGGAGCGGCACGGCGTACACGGGGCCGGTGAAGTGACCGAGCGTTTTCCGGGGGCGATGCCGTGACCCACGCGCCGCCCTCGCAGTTGAGCCGGGCATGAAGAAGCGCAGCATGCTCGCCATCGCCTCCCTGGCCACCGGATTCGTCGTCGCCGCGATCACGCCTTCGCACTCCCTCGGCAGCGACCTGACCGACCTCGACGTGGGCGAGACCCTCAGCACCCTCAGCGAAGTCGACGAGACGATCGCCAGCGACAGCCTGGCCGTGGAGGACAACGCCCTCGGCCAGAAGGGCTGACCCGACGGCACGGAGCACGGCGCCGGCGCCTCCGCTACCGGGGGCACCGGCGCCGCCGCGTGTGCGCCCTCAACTGGAACTGGTTTCCGTGGCAGGGTGGAGCGGGCAAGCCACAGGGGGCCAACAGAAGAGGGGGAGTCCGTGATCGTCTGGATCAACGGCGCGTTCGGTGCGGGGAAGACCACCGCCGCACGGGAACTGATCGAACTGATCCCGAACAGCACGCTCTTCGACCCCGAGGTCATCGGCGGAGCACTGCCGCACCTGCTGCCGCCCAAACACCTCGCCGAGGTCGGCGACCTCCAGGATCTGCCGATCTGGCGGCGGCTCGTGATCGACACCGCGGCCGCCATGCTCGCCGAACTCGGCGGGACCCTCGTGGTCCCCATGACCCTGCTGCGTCAGGAGTACCGCGACGAGATCTTCGGCGGCCTCGCCGCCCGCCGGATCGCGGTACGGCACATTCTCCTCGCCCCGGCGGAAACGATTTTGCGCCAGCGGATAGCCCAGCGGGAGGTCCCCGACACCCCGGACGGAGAACTGCGCACCCGGCAGTGGGCCTACGACCGCATCGAGCCCTACCGGTCCGCCCTCGCCTCCTGGCTCACCGCCGACGCCCACCCCGTGGACAACGGCCACCTCACCCCGCGCCAGACCGCCGCGCGGATCGCCGAGGCCGTCGCCAGCGGAGCCGTGCCCGCCTGCGACATCGTGCAGACCCCCGAACCCACGGCCGAGACCCTGGCCGCCGGTGTCCTCCTCTTCGACGAACAGGACCGCGTCCTCCTCGTCGACCCCACCTACAAACCCGGCTGGGAGTTCCCCGGCGGAGTCGTCGAACCCGGAGAGGCCCCCGCCCGCGCCGGTATGCGCGAGGTCGCCGAGGAGACCGGGATCCACCTGGAGGACGTACCCCGGCTCCTCGTCGTCGACTGGGAACCGCCCGCACCACCCGGATACGGCGGACTGCGCCTGCTCTTCGACGGCGGACGGCTGGACGCCGTACGGGCCGGACGGCTGCTGCTGCCCGGCCCGGAACTGCGCGACTGGCGCTTCGTCACCGAGGAGGAAGCCGCCGAACTCCTGCCACCGGTCCGCTACGAACGCCTGCGCGGCGCCCTGCGCGCCCGGGAACGCGGGGCCGCGCTCTACCTGGAAGCGGGCGTGCCCACCCCCTGATCCACGGCCCCGCGACCGGTCAGCTCGCCGCGTACTCGCGCAGGAACAGCGCCTCCGCCACCGACAGCCGCTCCAGCTCCTCGGGCGACACGCTCTCGTTCACGGCGTGGATCCGGGCCTCCGGCTCGCTCAGCCCGATCAGCAGGATCTCGGCCTCGGGGTACAGCGCGGCGAGGGTGTTGCACAGCGGGATGGAGCCGCCCTGACCGGCGTACTGCATCTCCTGGCCCGGGTAGGCCACCGCCATGGCCCGGGCCATCGCCGCGTACGCCGGGCTCGTGGTGTCGGCGCTGAACGCCTGGCCCTGGCCCACCTGCTCGATGCGCACCCGCGCACCCCACGGCGTGTGCGCCTCCAGGTGGGCCTGGAGCAGCTTGGTGGCCTCGGCGGCGTCCACGCCCGGCGGCACCCGCAGGCTGACCAGCGCACGGGCACCGGCCTGCACCGACGGGGTCGCGCCCACCACCGGCGGGCAGTCGATGCCGAGGACCGTGACGGCCGGCCGCGACCAGATCCGGTCCGCGACCGTGCCGGAGCCGATCAGCTCCACCCCGTCCAGCACCTTGGCGTCCTTGCAGAACTGCTCCTCGTCGTACTGGAGCCCGTCCCACGCCGCACCCTGCTCAAGCCCGTCGACCGTCGTCGAGCCGTCCTCGGCGCGCAGGGAGTCCAGTACGCGGATCAGCGCGGCCAGCGCGTCCGGGGCGGCGCCGCCGAACTGGCCGGAGTGCAGATTGCCCTCCAGCGTGTCGACCTGCACCCGGAGCATGGTCATACCGCGCAGCGTGGTGGTCACCGTCGGCAGGCCGACCCGGAAGTTGCCCGCGTCGCCGACCACGATCGTGTCGGCCCGCAGCAGCTCGGGGTGCGCCTCGGCGTACCGCTCCAGGCCGCCGGTGCCCATCTCCTCCGAGCCCTCGGCGATCACCTTCACATGCACCGGGACACCGCCGTTGGCCTTGAGCGCGCGCAGCGCCAGCAGGTGCATGATCACGCCGCCCTTGCAGTCGGCGCTGCCCCGGCCGTACCAGCGGCCGTCGCGCTCGGTCAGCTCGAACGGCGGAGTCAGCCACGCCGATTCGTCCAGCGGGGGCTGCACGTCGTAGTGCGCGTACAGCAGCACCGTCTTCGCGCCCGCGGGGCCGGGCAGGTAGCCGTAGACCGACTGGGTGCCGTCCGGCGTGTCCAGGAACGCCACGTCCTCGAATCCCTCGGCGCGCAGCGCGTCCGCGACCCAGCGCGCGGCGCCCTCGCTCTCGCTGCGCGGGAACTGCTCGAAGTCCGCCACCGACTTGAAGGCCACCAGTTCGGTGAGCTCTTCCTTCGCCCTCGGCATCAGCGAGGCGACGGTCTCGGCGACCGGATTCGACGACATGGGCACGCTCCTTGTAGGTGCGACGTTGTAGAAGTGCGTACTTCTGTGTACGGCTGATCGGGCGAGCGTAAGCCCCTCCGGGTTCGGTGGGTGCCTACGGGCTTGATCCTCCCACAGCGGCCTGCGGTGACCGCCGCCGTAGGATGCGGGAGACAGCAGCGGCAGGCGGCTTGATCGGGAGCAGTAGACCATCGTGAGCAGCGAGAACTCTTCGGCGGACGACGTGCGGCAGGTGTGGGACGTCGTCGTGGTCGGCGCGGGGCCCGCGGGGGCCTCCGCCGCTTATGCGGCAGCGGTCGCGGGGCGGCGGGTGCTGTTGCTGGAGAAAGCCGAGCTGCCGCGTTACAAGACCTGCGGCGGAGGCATCATCGGTCCGTCGCGCGACTCCCTGCCGCCCGGCTTCGAACTGCCGCTGCGCGACCGGGTGCACGCGGTGACGTTCTCCAACAACGGCCGTTTCGCCCGCACCCGGCGCTCCAAGCAGATGCTCTTCGGGCTGATCAACCGGCCCGAGTTCGATCAGCAGCTCGTCGAGCACGCCCAGAAGGCGGGCGCCGAACTGCGCACCGGCGTCGCGGTGCAGCGGGTCGAGCAGCACGGCTCGGCCGTGCCGGACCGGCGCTCGGTCGCCGTCGTCCTCCAGGGTGGCGAGACCCTCCTCGCGCGGGCGGTCGTCGGCGCCGACGGCAGCGCCAGCCGCATAGGAGCACATGTCGGCGTGAAGCTGGACCAGGTGGACCTGGGTCTGGAGGCCGAGATCCCGGTGCCGGAGACCGTCGCCGAGGACTGGAAGGGGCGGGTGCTCATCGACTGGGGCCCGATTCCCGGCAGTTACGGCTGGGTCTTCCCCAAGGGCGACACCCTCACCGTCGGTGTGATCTCCGCGCGCGGTGAAGGCGCGGCCACCAAGCGGTACTTGGAGGAGTTCATCGGTCGGCTCGGGCTCGCCGGGTTCGAACCGAGCATCTCCTCCGGGCATCTGACGCGCTGTCGGTCCGAGGACTCACCGCTCTCGCGCGGACGGGTGCTGGTGTGCGGGGACGCGGCGGGGCTGCTGGAGCCGTGGACCCGCGAGGGCATCTCCTTCGCCCTGCGCTCCGGGCGGCTCGCGGGGGAGTGGGCGGTGCGGATCGCCGAGGCGCACGACGCCGTGGACACCCGCCGCCAGGCCCTGAACTACGCCTTCGCGGTCAAGGCCGGGCTCGGCGTGGAGATGAGCGTCGGCAAGCGGATGCTGGCGGCCTTCGAGCGGCGTCCTGGGCTGTTCCACGCCGCGCTGACTGGGTTCCGGCCCGCGTGGCGGGCGTTCATGGACATCACGCGCGGGGCGACCACGCTGGGTGAGCTGGTGCGCAGCCACCCGATGGCGCAGCGCGCGCTGATGGTCATGGACCGGCGGCCGGGCGCGGCGGTGGGCGGCGAAGCCGGCGAAGCCGGCGGGGCCGGTGCGGTCGGCGAGGCCGGCGCCGGGTCCTGAGGTCTTGCCGTCCGGGGCGGGTGGGTCTACTTGTCGACTCGTCGGCTCTGGACGGTGATCCGGAACGCCGGGTGGTTCGGGGCGATGCGCCGCAGGTCGGCCTCGGGGGAGTCGGGGCCGACTCCGTCGAAGAAGACGCCGACCTCGGCCTTCCAGCGCTTGAGGTAGGCACGCAGCAGCGGCACCTTGTCGTCGTCGGCGACCTCGGTCGCGGTGAACACGTCCACGTGCTTGCCGAGGCGCAGCTCACCGCCACCCGCGGCGCGCATGTTGTGCGTCCACTGGACGTGGCCGCGCGGGGCGAGCAGGTACTGCTCCCCTTCGAAGGTCAGCAGGTTGACGGGGGTGGTGCGCCACTGGCCGCTCTTGCGGCCGCGGACGGCGAGGACGCGGGAGCCCCAGACGCTGACGCCGCGGCGGGTCAGCCAGGCGACGAAGCGGTTGACGACGTTGACGGTGATCCAGCCGGGCTTCTTGACGTGCGCGGACGTGGTCATGGGGACTCCCTGTGGGCTGTGGGCTGTGGGCTGTGGGCTGTGGGCTGTGGGCTGTGGGCTGTGGGCTGTGGGCTGTGGGCTGTGGGCTGTGGCTGCTGTGGCAGTGGCAGTGCGCTGTGGAGCGGTGCTCTGTTTGGTGAGCGGCGCTCTCTCGGGTCGGTGCTGGTGCGGTGCTCTGTGCTGCTGCGCTCTGCTCTGCTGCGTGCTGCTGCACTCAGTCGCGTGAGCAGTGCTCTTTTCTGTGAGCACTGCTCACGATCGCTCGTTCAGCATGCATGAGACACGTGCTCTATTGCAAGAGCAGTGCTCTCTTTTTTGTGCACTGCTCTCGACTGAGTGCAGTGCTCTCGCTTTCGTGGCACACTCTCCCTATGAGCACCGCAGCCAGCAGCACACCCAAGGGAGCCCGCGCCCGGGCGCGGATCGAGGTCACCGCCGCCATCAAGGAACAGGCGCGCAGACAGCTCGCCGCCGACGGCGCCGCCAAGCTCTCGCTGCGCGCCGTGGCCCGCGACCTCGGCGTGGTCTCCTCCGCGCTCTACCGCTACTTCCCGAGCCGCGACGACCTGCTGACCGCGCTGATCATCGACGCCTACAACGCGGTCGGTGAGAGCGCCGAGACCGCGCGCGACGAGCACGCCGACGCCGGGCCCCGGGACCGCTGGACCGCCGTGTGCGAGGCGGTACGGCAGTGGGCGCTCACCCATCCGCACGAGTACGCCCTGATCCACGGCTCACCCGTACCCGGCTATACAGCCCCCGAGACCACGATCCCGGCCGCCGCCCGCGTCGGCCAGGTCTTCATCGGCATCCTGCGCGACGCCCACCAGGGCCTCGGAGTCGCCAAGCCGCCGCTCCCCGCCGACCTGCGCCCCGAGGCCGAGCGCATGGCCGCCGACTTCGCCCCCGACCTCCCCCCGGAGACGGTGGCGGCCCTCATCGCGGCCTGGGCCCAGCTGTACGGCCTCATCGGTTTCGAGGTGTTCGGCCAGTTCAACCGGGTCGTCGAGGACCGCGACCGGTTCTTCCGGCACGCGGTGTCCCAACTCGCCCACGGGGTGGGGCTGGTGTATCCGCAGACGGGGCCGACAGCGGCAGCCCCGCGCTGAGCGCATCCCCAGAGGCCCGTCCCCGGCCGGGAGGCCGACGGACCGGCGTACTTCGGCGGGAGTACGTGTGATCACCACGCGCGGGTGACGCCGTGCGGCGGTGGCGGCGTCTAGCGTGGCGGGCATGGAGGAGCAGCAGGGGTCCGTGGCCGCCGGCCCGGGGCAGTGGTGGCGGAGCGGGCCGCCGTGGTGGTGGCGCGACGGGCAGCGGTGGCCGTGGCCGTCGACGGTGCTCGTGACCGCTTTCGTGTTCGTCGGGTCGCACTTCGCCGCCGAGGGTCAGACCGGTGAGCGGGTCGGCCTCGACGTCTGGGCGCGGCTGCTCCTCGCCGCCGCCGGGCTCCTTCTGCTGTGGCGGCACCGGTACCCGGGCGCGGTGGCGCTGGGGACGGCCGCGGTGGTCCTGCTGTACACCGGCGCCGGGTATCCGCACGGGCCGGTGTACGTGGCCGTGGCGATCGCCTGCTTCAACGCGATCGTCCTCGGCCGGCGGATCGCCGCCTGGGTGGCGATGGGTGCGCTGTGGGCCGGGCATGTGCTGATCGTCCACTGGCTCTACCAGTGGCTGCCGCCCTCCGGGGACGGCGCCGCGTCCTGGGGCCAGGAGGGCGCCGTCGCCGCCTGGGTGCTGGCCGTGGGGGCGTTGGGGGAGCTGGTGCGGTCCCGCAGGGAGCAGTGGGAGAAGGCGCGGGCCGAGCAGGCGCAGGCGGCGCGGCGGCGGGCCGACGAGGAGCGGCTGAGGATCGCCCGGGAACTGCACGACGTACTGGCGCACAGCATCTCCGTCATCAACGTCCAGGCCGGTGTGGGACTTGCCCTGCTCGACTCCGATCCCGAGCAGGCCCGTACGGCGCTGACCACCATCAAGGCCCAGAGCAAGGAGGCGCTCGGCGAGGTGCGCCAGGTGCTCGACACACTCCGGGCACCCGGGGACGCGCCGCGCGCGCCCGCGCCCGGACTCGACCGGTTGCCCGAATTGGTGGAGCAGGCGGCCCAGGCCGGACTGACCGTGGAGGTACACGGCACCCCGCCCCCGCTCCCGCCCGGCACCGACCTCGCCGCCTTCCGGATCGTGCAGGAGGCGCTCACCAATGTCGTACGGCACTCCGGATCGCGGCAGGCGCGCGTGCACGTCGATCGGGAGGGCGGCGCCCTGCGGCTGCGGATCGACGACGACGGCCCGGCGACCGGCGCGGACGCGGGCGGGAGCGGCAACGGCCTGGCCGGGATGCGGGAGCGGGCCGCGGCCCTGGGTGGCAGGATCGAGGCGGGCCCGCGGGCCGACGGTGGTTTCCGGGTGCTGGCCGTGCTCCCGCTCACTACGAAGGCCGTGAAGGAGGAGGAACGGTGATCCGTGTACTGCTCGCCGACGACCAGTCACTGGTGCGGGCCGGATTCCGGGCGCTGCTGGACGCGCAGCCCGACATCGAGGTGGCGGGTGAGGCGTCCGACGGGGAGGAGGCGCTGCGCGCGGTGCGCGAACTGACCCCGGACGTGGTCCTGATGGACATCCGGATGCCGGTGCTGGACGGGCTGGCGGCGACCCGGCGGATCACCGGGGACGACCGGCTGAAGGATGTGAAGGTGGTGATGCTCACGACCTTCGAGCTCGACGAGTACGTCTTCGAGGCCATCCGCTCCGGCGCTTCCGGGTTCCTGGTCAAGGACACCGAGCCGGAGGAACTCCTGCGTGCCGTACGGGCCGTGGTGGGCGGTGACGCGCTGCTCTCGCCCGGTGTGACCCGTCGGCTGATCGCGGAGTTCGCGGCGCGTTCCAAGGAGCCCTCGGGCGCCGACGCGCTGGCCGAACTCACCGAGCGGGAGCGGGAGGTGATGGCCCTGGTGGGCATCGGGCTGTCCAACGAGGAGATCGCGCGCCGGCTGGTGGTCAGTCCGCTCACCGCCAAGACCCATGTCAGCCGCACCATGGTGAAGCTGGGCGCCCGTGACCGCGCCCAACTGGTGGTCCTGGCCTACGAGTCGGGGTTGGTGCGGCCGGGCTGGCTGGGCTGAGGCGTACGCCGGAAGCGTACGACCACGCTGATCACCCGCACGGCGAACACCACCACCGCGAGCCACAGACCGCTCTGCAGCAGCACCTCCGCCGCCAGCGGCGGCAGGTCGAACAGCAGCGCCGGACCACCCACGGCCCCGAACAGGAGCCCCGCCGCGAACACCGCGCTGACCAGCGCGTATCCCACCTCGACCACGAACGCGTCCTGCTGGGCCTTGTGTGAGCGTCCCCCGTACTGACTCATGCCGGAAGTGAAACAGCCGGGTGCCCGGCGGGGCAAGCGACCCCCGCCGGGCACCCGGTGATGGAGACGTCCCCCTAGTCGCGGACCGGCACCCGGTCCTGCTCCGTCTCCCGCACAGGGGACTTGGCGACCACCATGGACTGCTGGGCGCGGCGCTTTCCGCGCAGACCCGTGAGGGTGATCAGCAGGCCCGCGACGGCGACACCGGCCACCACCATGAAGCCGGGGCGGTAGCTGTCGAGGACCGCCTGCGGGGTGGGCCGGTCCGGGGCGCCCGCGGTGACCACGGCGGTCACCACGGCGAGGAAGATCGCGCCGCCCACCTGCACCGAGGTGTTGAGCAGTCCGGAGACCATGCCCTGCTCGTGGTCCTCGACGCCGTTGGTGGCCTGGATGTTGAGCGAGGGGAAGACCAGCGCGCAGGCCGCGCCGATCAGCAGCATCGACGGCAGGACGGCCGCCGCGTAGACCGGGTCGAGGTCGACGCGCAGGAACAGCGCGTAGCCCAGGACCATGAGCGCGAAGCCCACCGCGATCAGCCGCTGGGTGCCGAACCGGTCGACGATCGGCCCGACCATCGTCGAGGACAGCGCCACCAGCGCGCCCGCGGGCAGGAAGGCGAGGGCGGTGTGCAGCGCGGACCAGCCGAGCAGCGACTGCATGTAGAGGGTGGTCAGGAACTGGAATCCGACGTACGAGCCGAAGAAGGCGAGGGCGCCGAGCTGGGCGCGGACCTGGTTGCCCGAGCGCAGTACGCCGAGCCGGATCAAGGGCCCGGCCGAGCGCCGCTCGACCCGTACGAACGCGGTCAGCAGGACGGCCACGGCGAGGAAGGACAGCAGGGTGCGGGCGGAGGCCCAGCCGACCTCCGGTGCCTGCACCACGGTGAACACCAGCAGCAGCATGGAGGCGGTGCCGAGCACGGCGCCGGGGATGTCGTAACCGTTGTGGTTCTTCTCGCGGGTACTGCGCGGCAGCAGCTTCAGGCCCGCGACCAGGGCGATCAGGGCGATCGGCGCGGGCAGCAGCATGGTCAGGCGCCAACTGGCCTCGGTGAGCAGGCCGGAGAGGACCAGGCCCATGGAGAAGCCGGTGGCCGCGCAGGTGGTGTAGATGGCGAGGGCGCGGTTGCGCAGCGGGCCCTCGGGAAATGTCGTGGTGATGATGGACAGTCCGGCGGGCGCGGTGAAGGCCGCGCTCAGGCCCTTGATGAAGCGGCTGGCGATGAGCAGCGGGCCGGAGTCGACGAGCCCGCCGAGCAGCGAGGCGAGGGCGAAGACGCCGAGGGCGACCAGGAAGACCTGACGCCGGCCGAGCAGGTCCGCGGTGCGTCCGCCGAGGAGCAGCAGTCCGCCGTAGCCGAGGATGTAGCCGCTGACGATCCACTGCAGCGTCGAGGTGGAGAGGTCCAGGTCGGCGCCTATGGAGGGCAGGGCGACGCCGACCATCGAGACGTCGAGGGCGTCGAGGAACATCGCGGCGCAGAGCACCAGCAGAGTGCCCCACAGACGGGGTGTCCAGCGTCCGTCGGCCGTGGGGTGGGAGAGCGGAGAGGTCATGGCGGAGACACTACATGCACACGCATCGAATGCAAGTGCATTTAATTCAGATGCATGGAAATCTTTTCTCTGCTACGGTGCGCCCATGGCGGCGAACAAGGCCGAGCAGGAGCTCGTGGACCAGTGGCGGGACATGCTGGCGTTGCACGCCCGCACCCAGTGCGAACTCGACCGGGCACTGAATCAACACGGCCTGTGCGGCAGCGACTTCGAGGTACTGGACGTCCTGGCGAGCGGTACCTGCGCGCGACGCGTGCAGGAGATCGCCGAGCAGGTGCACCTGAGCCAGAGCGCGCTCTCGCGGCTGATCGCCCGGCTGGAGAAGGACGGACTCGTCGAGCGCCGGATGTGCCCCGAGGACCGGCGTGGAGTGAAGGTCGCGCTGACGGCGAAAGGGCGCCGGCTGCACGGGGAGGTGCTGCCCGTGCAGCGCGCCGTACTGACGAGGATGCTGTCGGGCTGACCGGGGTCAGCCCCAGGTGACGGCGGAGTTCTCCCGCCACAGCGCGGCCAGGGCCGCGTCTCCCCGCACGTCCGGGAAGGGCAACCGGTTCCACAGCGCCGCGTACAACTCGGCGACCGGACCGGACACTTCGCAGTCCGCCTCGCCCTTCGCGCCCCGCGTCGCCGCGGGCGGCTCCGCGGACAGCCGTACGGTCCACACCGCGTCCGCGCTGTCGGTGGCCCGGACCCGCAGGACCCGGGGCTCGGGCGACCGCACCCGGCTCTTGGAGCGGGCGTGGAAGGCGAGGAGGAGTTCGTCGATGCCGTCGGCCGCGAACGCGGGGTCGATCCCGGTCGGTGTGCCGCCGCGGGCCGACTCCGCGTCCAGACGGTGGATCGCGGTCTCGTGCGCCTGACGGCGGGCCCAGAAGGCGAGCGGGGAGGGCGCGGGCATGAAGTGCCAGCACCGCATGTCCGGCCGCGCGCCGTCGAGGGCGTCGACGAGACGGCGGTGCCCCTCACGGAACCAGGTGATCAGCTCGGTGCCGTCGAGGCCGGGCGGATCGGCGGCGGGCCGGTACTCGGTCTGCTCCCCGGCGACGAACACGGTCGCCCAGCGGTGCACCATCCCCGTGTGCCGCAGCAGGTCCCGCACCTGCCACTCGGGGCAGGTCGGCACCTTGGCGTCGGTCCCGGCCCGCTCGGCCGCCTCGGCCAGCAACCGGCCCTCGCGGTCCAGTGCACGGATGAACTCGGCAGTTGTCATACGGCCGAGTCTGCCTGGTGAAGCACGCTCCAGGGCAAGCGGGACGTAAGAGTTTCGTCATCGGTTCGGGGATGCCTTACGGCACCGTGACCCGTTGGAATGGGAGCAGCGTAAGCAACTCTCAGGAATCGGGGGAACGCGCCATGTGGCGGAGGCGGAAGTCGTTGATCGTCGGGGTGCTGGTGGTGGCGGTCGCCGGACTCGGGTTCGGGCTGTACTGGTTCCAGCCGTGGAAGCTGTGGCAGGACACGACCGTGGAGGAGGCCCTGCCCGTCGCCGTCGGCACGGCGGCGCCGAGCGCGTCGGCGACGAGCAGCCCCGCCGCCCCCCAAGTCCTCGCCAATGGCGAGCTGATCAGCCACGAGCACGACACCTCGGGCAGTGTGAAACTCGTGCGGCTGGCCGACGGCTCCCATGTGGTCCGGCTGGAGAACCTCGACACCAGCAACGGCCCCGACCTGCGGGTCTGGCTGACGGACGCCCCCGTGAAGCAGGGTGTGGGCGGCTGGCGCGTCTTCGACGACGGGCTCCATGTCAGCCTCGGCAAGCTCAAGGGCAACAAGGGAAGCCAGAACTACGTCGTACCGGCCGACCTCGACCTGACGCGCTACAGCAGCGTCAGCATCTGGTGCGACCGGTTCGACGTGTCGTTCGGCGCGGCGGAGCTGGTGCGGGCCTGAACGCCGCTTCTCAGACGGTCAGTTCCTTGCGGATGCGGTCCAGCATGAACGCCGAGGACTCCCGGGCCCGTTCCTCCCAGGCGAACACACAGGCCGTGGCCACTCCGTCGAACTCCAACTCCCGCAGGGTGCCGAAGAAGGCGTCCCAGTCCACCTCGCCCTGACCGATGTCCAGGTGCTGATGGATACGGGCCGGGGTGCCCGGCGGGTTGAGGATGTAGCGCAGCCCGGAGGAACCCTTGTGGTTGAAGGTGTCCGCGATGTGCACATGCTTCAGCTTGTCACCGGCGTAGCGCAGCATCGCCGCGATGTCCGCCGTCGGATCGGCGCCGGACAGGTGGAAGGAGTGCGGCGCGCAGTACAGGTAGTTCACCCACGGCTTGTTGATCGCGCGGACCAGGTCGACGGCCGGGGTGTTCTCCTCGCAGAAGTCGTCCGGGTGCGCCTCCAGGTTCAGGGCGATGCCCTCCCGCTCGAAGACGGGCAGCAGCTCCTCCAGGGAGCGCCAGAACGCGGCCTCGCTCTGCGCGGCGCGCTCCGGGCGGCCGTTGAACTCACTGTTCATCAGCGGGCATTCGAGCTCCGAGGTGATCTCGATCATCCGCTTCCAGTAGTGCACCGCGGCCTGCCGCTCAGCCTCGTCCGGCGAGGACCACTTGTACAGCGGAAGCACCGAGGACAATTGAACGCCGTGCGCGCGCAGGAAGTTCTTCAGCTCCGCGACGCGCCCGTCGTCCGCCCGCGGGTGCAGGAAGAACGGCATGAAGTCCTCGCGCGGCGACAACTCGATGTACTCATAACCCAGTTCGGCGACGGTGCGCACCATCTCGTCGACGGGCAGCGCACGGAACATGTACGGGTCGAGGGCGATCTTCACGCGGCACCTCCGTAGAAGGCGGGACGGGGCTTGAGGTCGGTGGCGACGACGCGGCCCGATTCCAGGGCCTCGACGGTCGCGGCGGTGATGACGGTGGCGGCGTAACCGTCCCAGGCGGAGGGCCCGGTGGGTGCCGCGCCGGCGGCGAGGCTCGCGATCCACTCGCGGAACTCGGTGTCGAAGGCCTCGCGGAACCGGCCCACCCAGTCGGTGAGCACCTCCGTCTCGTGCCGGGCGGCGGTACGCACCCCCACGGTGGCCGGGTCCGGCAGCCGCACCAGGCCCTCCTCGGCGACGACCTCGCACTGGATGTCGTAGCCGTACTGGCAGTTGACGAAGACCTCCAGGTCGATCCGGACGCCCTTGGCGGTCTCGAAGAGCATGATCTGCGGGTCCTTCAGATGCGCGAACCGCTTCCCGGTGGAGCGCGGGGTGACCACCTGGGTGGAGACGATCTCGTCGTCGAGCAGCCAGCGCAGCACGTCCACCTCGTGCACAGCGGTGTCCAGGGCGGCCATGGCGGAGGTGTACGACTCCGGGACACTCGGGTTGCGGTGGGCGCAGTGCACGATCAGCGGCTCGCCGATCCGGCCCGAACCGAGGACCTGCTTCAGCTGCCGGTAGCCGCTGTCGTAGCGGCGCATGAAGCCGACCTGCACCAGCCTGCGGCCGTGCGCCTGCTCCGCCTCGACGATCCGCAGACAGTCCTCGGCAGTTGTGGCCAGCGGCTTCTCGCAGAACACCGGCTTGCCAGCGGCGACCGCCGCCAGGACGTGCTCGGCATGGGTGGGGCCCCAGGACGTCACGAGGACGGCGTCCACGTCGTCCGCCGCGATCACGGCGGCGCCGTCGGGCAGCACCCGGGCACCGACCGGTGCTGCCGCCTCCTCGGCGCGGGCGGCGTCGATGTCGGTCACCGCGGTGACCCGGGCGCCGGTGACGGTGTGGGTGAGCCGCTGGATGTGCTCCTTGCCGATCCAGCCGGCCCCGATGACTCCTACACGAACGGTCATGGTCAGTTCCTCACTGCGAGAAGCGCGCACGGAGCTCGGCTTCGAGGGATTCGAGGGTGCGGTCCTTGGTCTCGGGGACGTAGAGCTTGACGAAGGCCAGCGAGAACAGGCCCGCGACCACGAACAGGAAGAAGGTGTTGGAGATCCCGATGCCGTCGACCAGCGACGGGAAGACCAGCCCGATCACGAAGTTGGTCAGCCACAGCACCACGGCCGCCACACCCATGCCGAAGCCGCGCATCCGCATCGGGAAGATCTCCGAGAGCATCAGCCAGGTCACCGGCGAGATCGCGCCCTGCTGGAAGGCCAGGAAGGTGACCGTCATGGCCAGCACCGCGTACGCCCGGCCGTCCCCGGCGGGCAGCACCAGGGAGAAGATCCCGATCAGCAACAGGGCGGCGGTGGTACCGATCTGACCGGTCATCAGCATCGGCCGCCGGGCGACCCGGCCGAGCAGCCAGATCCCGACGAAGGTGGCCAGCACCGAGATCACACCGTTGGCGATGTTCGCCGTCAGCGCGCTGTCCGAGGCGAAACCGGCGTCGGTGAGGATCTGCGTGCCGTAGTACATGATCGTGTTGACGCCGGTGATCTGCTGTGCGATCGCGATGCCGAAGCCGATGAACATCAGCCTGCGCACCCACGGCGTCGACCGCATGTCCTGCCAGCCGCCGAGCTTCTCCTCCCCGTCCTTGACGGCCAGCGCGGACACCTCCGCCAGCTCGGCCTCGGCCCGCTGCGACGACCGGACCTGGCGCAGCACCTCCAGCGCGTCGGAGAACCGGCTCTGCGAGGCCAGCCAGCGCGGGCTCTCCGGCATGACCAGCATCCCGAACCACAGCACGACCGCCGGAAGGGTCGCCACGACCAGCATCCAGCGCCAGACGCCGCCGGACTCCCCGCCCACCCGCGCGATGACCGCGTTGGAGGTGAACGCCAGCAACTGACCGGTGACGATCATGAGTTCGTTGCGGGTGACCAGCGCGCCGCGCCGCTCGGCGGGCGACACCTCCGCCAGGTACACCGGCACGGTCACCGACGCGCCGCCCACGGCGAGGCCCAGCACGAACCGGGCGACCACCATCACCGCGGTGGTCGGGGCGAGGGTGCAGCCCAGCGCCCCGACGAAGAACAGCACGGCGAGGGTGAGGATCGTACGGCGCCGGCCGCGCGCGTCGGACAGCCGGCCACCGGCGACGGCGCCCAGGGCGGCGCCGAGCAGTAGAGAGCTGGTGACCATGCCCTCGGTGACCGGGGTCAGTCCGAGGTCGTCGGTCATGTAGGGCAGGGCACCGTTGATGACGCCGGTGTCGTAGCCGAAGAGGAGGCCGCCGAAGGTGGCGACGAGCGTGATGACCCGCAGGCGGCGGGAGACGGCGGGCGGGATGGCCTCGGCCGGGGCGGAAACCTGAGTCGCGTCTTCGCGAACGACGTCCATGACCGCCCCTCAGCCCTTGAGCGCCGGACGCCGGGTACCCGTCAGACCGCAGCCCGCGAGGTGCTCACGGGTGCTCACCGCGATCGGCAGCGGCACCTCCGGGACGCACGGGTACAGGTCCTGCTCCACGATCACGAACAACTCGGCGTCCAGCCGGGCCAGTTCGGCGACCACGTCGGCGGGGTTGGGCACACCGGCCGGGGGAGAGACGCACACACCCCGTCTGACCGCTTCGCCGAACGACAGGTCCTCGGCGGCGACTTGGGCGAGCACGGCGGGGTCCATCTGTTTGATGTGGACGTATCCGACGCGCTCGCCGAACCGGCGGATCAGGTCGAGGTTGTCGCCGCCGCCGTAGGCGACGTGACCGGTGTCCAGGCAGAGGTTCGTGTAGGCCGCGTCCGACTCGTTGAGCAGCCGCTCGATCTCCGGCTGCGTCTGGATGTGGCTGTCGGCGTGCGGATGGATCACGAGCCGCACGTCGTACTCGTCCAGCAGGAGCCGGCCCAGCCGGTCGGCCGCCCTGCCGAACCCGGCCCACTGCTCGGCGGTCAGCTCCGGCGACTCGGTGAACGCACCGGTCCTCTCGTCCCGGTACATGGGCGGGATCAGCACCAGGTGGTGGGCGCCCGCCGCCTGGGTCAGCGCGGCGACCTGACGGACGTGGGCGAGCATGTCGTCCCAGGCCTCGGGCCGGTGCAGCGCGCCGAAGGCGGTACCGCCGGAGACCTTCAGGCCGCGTGCGTCCAACTCCTCCTTCAGGCGCTGCGGGTCGGTGGGGAGGTAGCCGTACGGGCCGAGTTCGAGCCACTCGTAGCCGGCCTGCGCCAGCTCGTCCAGGAAGCGGGTGTACGACACCTGGTGCTCGTCCTTGGGGAACCAGATGCCCCAGGAGTCGGGGGCGGAGCCGAGGCAGAGGTTGCCTGCGGTGGTGCGCAGCGGGGTGGGTGGCGCCGTTGCCATGACGTGTCCTTCGGGGAATAGCGGGAGATCAGTGGGAGGTGGGGAAGTTGAAGCCTGCGGTGGCCTGCTGCCTGGGCTGGGGCCAGCGGGTGGTGACGACCTTGGGGCGGGTGTAGAAGCGGATGCCCTCGGGGCCGTGGATGGGGTGGTCGCCGATGAGGGAGTCCTTCCAGCCGCCGAAGGAGTAGTAGGACATCGGGACGGGCACCGGCACGTTGACGCCGATCATGCCGACCCGGACGCGGCGCTGGAACCGGCGTGCCGCTTCGCCGGAGGCGGTGAACAGGGCGGTTCCGTTGCCGTAGGGGTTGGCGTTGATCAGGTCGATGGCCTCGTCGAGGGTGTCGACGCGGACGATCGCCAGGACCGGGCCGAAGAGTTCCTCCCGGTACGCCTCCATCTCGGTGGTGACGTGGTCCAGCAGGGACGGTCCGGTGAAGAACCCGTTCTCGTGGCCGTCGATCTTCAGCCCGCGTCCGTCGACGACGACGGTGGCGCCCTGGGCGGCGGCCGTGCCGACGGCGGTCTCGACGCGTTCCCGTGCGGCCTCGGTGATGAGGGGGCCCATGTCGGTGCCGGGCCGGTCACCGGGGCCGACCTCCACCTCGTGTGCCTTGCGGCGAAGGATCTCCACCAGGGCGTCGGCGGCCTCGCCGACGGCGACCGCCACGGACAGGGCCATGCAGCGTTCGCCCGCGGAGCCGTAGGCGCCGGCGGTGATGTGGTTGGCGGCGAATTCGAGGTCGGCGTCGGGGAGGACGACGGCGTGGTTCTTGGCGCCGCCGAGGGCCTGGACGCGCTTGCCGTGGGCGGTGGCCTGCTGGTGGACGTACTTGGCGATGGGGGTGGAGCCGACGAAGGAGACGGCTTCGACGCCGGGGTGGGTGAGGAGGGCGTCGACGGCCGCCTTTCCGCCGTGGACGACGTTGAAGACGCCGTCGGGCAGGCCCGCCCGCTGGTACAGCCCAGCGACGAAGTCGGCGGCGGACGGGTCGCGTTCGGAGGGCTTGAGGATGAAGGTGTTGCCGGTGGCGATGGCGATGGGGTGCATCCACAGCGGCACCATGGCGGGGAAGTTGAAGGGAGTGATGCCCGCGACGACCCCCAGCGGCTGGCGGAAGTTGTGGACGTCGATGCCGCGCGAGACCTGGTCGGAGAAGCTGCCCTTGAGGACGTCGCCGAGGCCGCAGGCGAACTCCACGACCTCGCGCCCTCGCGTGATCTCGCCGCGGGCGTCGTCGACGGTCTTGCCGTGCTCGGCGGAGATGATCCGGGCCAGCTCCTCCTCGTGCTCGACGAGGAGTTGGCGGAAGGCGAACATGACCTGCGTGCGCTGGGTGAGGGACGACTCCGACCAGGTCTCGAAGGCGTGTTGGGCCGCGGTGACGGCGGCGTCCACGTCGGCGGGGCCGCCGAGGGCGACGCGGGCCTGCTCGGCGCCGGTGGCCGGGTCGAACACCGGGGCTGTTTCGGCGCCGGGGACCGGTGCGCCGTTGATCCAGTGCGGGATGGTCTTCACTTCGAGGGTGTCCTTACAGGTAGTGGCGCTGGCTGAGCTTGTGGGCGGCGTAGGCCGCACGGGCCGTCCGGGTGGACTCCAGGGCGGAGACCTCGCTGACGGGGACGTCCCACCAGCCGTGGCCGGGCGGGTTGGGGCCGTACAGGTCGGTCTCGACATGCACGACGGTGGTGTGGCTGGAGGCCTTGGCCTTCTCCATCGCGGCGCGGAACTCCCCGACGCTCGTGGCGTGCAGGACGTCCGCGCCGAGGTTGGAGGCGTTGGCGGCGAGGTCGACGGGCAGCACGTCGCCGTCGAGGAGCCCCGAACTATCGTCGCGATAGCGGTACTTGGTGCCGAAGCGCTGCGAGCCGAGGGACTCGGAGAGGGCGCCGATGGAAGCGAAACCGTGGTTCTGGACCAGGACGACGATGACCTTCAGCCCCTCGGAGACCATGGTGACGATCTCCTGGGCCATCATCAGGTACGAGCCGTCACCGACCAGGACGACGACCTCGCGCGACGGGTCGGCCATCTTCGCGCCGACCCCCGCGGCGACCTCGTAACCCATGCAGGAGTAGGCGTATTCGACGTGGTACGCCTTCGGATCCCGCGCCCGCCACAGCTGCTGGAGGTCCCCGGGCAGGGAACCGGCCGCGTTGATGACCACGGCACGGTCGTCGAGGGCGTCGTTGAGGGCGCCCAGGATCTCCGTCTGCGCGGGCAGCGGGCCGTGCCCGACCGTGAAGCAGGCGTCCTCGATCTCCCGCGTACGGGCGATGAGTTCGCGGGTCCGCGCCCGGTACCGCGGGTCCACCTCCCAGTCGGCCAGCGGGCCGGCCAGGGCCTGAAGGCCGAGCCTGGCGTCGGCCACCAGAGGTTCCGCCGAGTGCTTGACGGCGTCGAGGCGGGCGACGTTGAGGTTGACGAACGTGACGTCCGGGTTGCCGAAGACGGTGTGGCTGGCGGTGGTGAAGTCGGAGTAGCGGGTGCCGATGCCGAGGACGACATCCGCCTCGCGGGCCAGCTCGTTCGCCGCGTACGCCCCGGTCGAACCGATGCCCCCGACCGCGCAAGGGTGGTCCCAGGGCACCGCGCCCTTGCCCGCGTGGGTGTCGGCGACCGGTATCCCGGTGGCCTCCGCGAAGGCCCGCAGCTCCGTCTCGGCACCCGAGTAGACGGCGCCGCCGCCGGCCACGATCAGGGGCGTGCGCGCCCCGCGCAGCAGACGTGCGGCCCGCTCGACGGCCGGGGGCTCGGGCACCGGGCGGCCCACGTGCCAGACGCGGCGCCGGAAGAAGTCGACCGGCCAGTCGTGGGCCTCGGCCTGCACGTCCTGTGGCAGCGCGAGGGTGACCGCGCCCGTCTCCACGGGGTCGGTGAGCACCCGCATCGCGGCGAGTGCGGCGGGGACGAGCTGCTCGGGCCGGGAGACGCGGTCGAAGTACTTCGACACGGCGCGGAAGGCGTCGTTGACGGTGACGTCCCCGCCGCGCGTGTCCTCCAGTTGCTGGAGGACGGGGTCGGCGGCGCGGGTGGCGAACATGTCCGACGGGAGCAGCAGCACCGGCAGCCGGTTCGTCGTAGCCAGCGCCGCACCGGTGATCATGTTCGTCGAGCCCGGACCGGTGGACGCCGTGCAGGCGAAGGTCGCCAGCCGGTCGCGCATCTTGGCGTAGGCGACCGAGGCGTGCACCATGCCCTGCTCGTTGCGCGCGAGGTAGTACGGCAGATCGGCCTCGCCGGTCACCGCGGCCTGGAGCAGGGCCTGCCCGAGGCCGGCCACATTGCCGTGCCCGAAGATGCCCCACACCCCGGGGATCAGCCGCTGCTCCTGCCCGTCCCGCTCGCTGAACTGGTTGGCCAGGAAGCGCACCAGGGCCTGTGCGGTGGTCAGTCGTACGGTGTTGGTCATCGGGTCTCTCCGAAGGGCAGCCGGTCGTCCACGTCCTGGGCGTCCCAGGTGGCGCGCACCCAGGCGTGGGCCGGGTCGTCGCAGATCAGCCAGGCGCGGTCGGGTTCCGGACCGGCCATGACGTTGAGGTAGTAGAGGTCGTAGCCCGGGGCCGCGATCGACGGACCGTGCCAGCCGTGCGGGACCAGCACCGTGTCGCCCGAGCGGACCTCGGCGAGCACATCGACGGGCCGGTCCTCGGTGCCGTACACACGCTGGTATCCGAAGCCGGAGCCGGTGACCTCGAAGTAGTAGATCTCCTCCAGCTCCGACTCCACGCCGGGCCGGGCCCGGTCGTGCTTGTGCGGCGGATAGGACGACCAGTTGCCGCCCGGTGTGAGCACCTCGCACACCAGCAGCCGCTCCGCCTCGAACGTGCCGGGCAGGCAGTAGTTGTTCACCTGCCGGGAGCAGGCGCCCGCGCCGCGCAGTTCGACCGGCACGTCCTCCTTGCGCCCGTACCGAGCCGAGTGACCTCCCCGCTCGGTACGGGCCGAGGGCAGCGCGAAACGGCCCCCGTGCGTGCTGCTGATGACGGCCTCCGACCCGCGCGGCACATACGCGAAGTCGGTGACCGAGGCGAACACATCTGTCCGGCCCGCGAGTTCGAAGGCCGTGCCGTCCGTGGTGACGGTGCAGGAACCCGTCAGCGGCAGGACCAGGCACTCGCGGTCCCCGGTGGACAGGGTGTGCGCCGCACCCGGCTCCAGGGTGAGCACCCCGAGGCCGGAGTATCCCCAGCCCGCCGACTCCGGCGTGACCAGGACGTCATAGGGGCCCTCGGCCGAAGTCCCCTTCGGTAGGTGGTACTTGCTCGTGCGGCTCACAGCAGGCTCACCGCCCTGTCGACCGCACCGGCGACATCGCCGTCAGCGGGGTAGAGCAGGGACCGGCCCACGACCAGCCCCTGCGCGGTGGGCTGCTTGAGCGCCCTGCCCCACGAGGCGAACGCCGCATCCGGGTCGGTGACCTCGCCGCCCAGCAGCAGCGCGGGCAGGGTCGAGGCGCCCAGCACCCGCTCCATGTCCTCGACCACCGGCAGCTTCAGCCACGTGTACGCGGTACGCCGCCCCAGACCGGAGGCGATGGTCACGGACTTCACGACGGCGTCGGTCGACAGGTCGTTGAGGATCCGGCCGGACTGCCACTCGGAGACGAACGGCTCGATCATGGCGACCAGCCGCCGGTCGTTGAGCTCGTCGACGGCGCGCGCGGTGTTCTCCAGGACCGAGGGGGTCGCCGGGTCGCCGAGGGCGATGCGGGTGAGCATCTTGCCGCCGTCGAAGCCCATCGCGGCGATCGTCTCAGCGTCGTACCCGGTGAAGCGGTCGTCGATCTCGAAGACGGAACCGGCGAGCCCGGCGCGGTTCATCGAGCCGAACACGCTCTTGCCGTCCAGCACGCCGAGCAGCAGCAGATCCTCAAGGATGTCCGCGGTGCCGAGCACCCCGGTGACACCGGGCCGCTCCAGCGCGACGCACATGCGGTCGAGCAGCTCCGCCCGGTCGGCCATGGCGTTGCGGTCCGCGCCGACCGCGTTGGCGCCGCGCGCGGGATGGTCGGCGGCGATGATCATCGCCTTGCCGTGGTCACCGAGCAGCGAGGTCGCGGGGGTGCGTTCGGCGGCGGCGCGGGCGATGGCGCCGGGGTCGGCGACACGGGTGCCGACAATGCGCGCCAGCAGGTCGGAGGACCGGAAGTCAGGCCGCACCGGACACCTCCCGCAGCTTCTCCTCGACCTCGGCCTCGGTCGGCATCGCCTCGGCGCACGCCAGCCGCCCCGCGACCAGGGCGCCGGCGGCGTTGGCGAAGGCCACGGTCCGGTGGGTGTCCCAGCCGGACAGCAGCCCGTGGCACAGGGCGCCGCCGAACGCGTCCCCGGCGCCGAGCCCGTTGACCACCTCCACCGGCACCGGCGGGATCTCGACGCACCGCCCGTCCCGGTCCATGGCCAGCACGCCCTTCGGGCCCTGTTTGACCACGGCCAGCTCGGCCCCGGCGGCGAGCAGGGCCTTCGCGGCGGCGTGCGGTTCGCGCTCACCGGTGGCGACCTCGCACTCGTCGAGGTTGCCGACGGCCACGGTGGTGTGGCGCAGGGCCTCGGCGTAGGAGGACCGCGCCCGGTCCCGGTCGGCCCAGAACACGGGCCGCCAGTCCAGGTCGAAGACGGTCGTGCCGCTCTTCGCCCGGTGCGCCAGGGCGGCCAGCGTGGCCGAGCGGCTCGGCTCCTCGCTCAGCCCCGTGCCCGTGAACCAGAAGACGGCCGCGTCCCGAACCGCGCCCAGATCCAGCTCGTCCGTCTCGATGTCCAGGTCGGGCGCCTTGGGCTGCCGGTAGAAGTACAGCGGGAAGTCGTCCGGCGGGAAGATCTCGCAGAACGTCACCGGTGTCGGCGCGTGGTCCGAGGTACCGACGTGGCGGCTGTCCACGCCGAAGCCCGCCAGCGCGCTGCGCACGAAGTCGCCGAACGGATCGCGGCCGGTCTTGGTGATGACGGCGCTGGAGTGCCCGTACCGGGCCGCGGCCACCGCGACATTGGTGGGGCTGCCGCCCAGGAACTTGCCGAACGAGGTGACCTCCGCCAGCCCCACTCCTGTCTGGAGCGGATACACATCCACCCCGACGCGGCCCATGGTCAGCACTTCGCACGACATCACGCTGGATTTCCCTTCGCTCCGGCGGGACCCGGTCGGTCCGCACCGGAGAATGAATGACCTGTCGCGCTCTACTAGCGCGCTCTAGTGCGAGTACGATGACCCCTGTCCAAATGTCATGTCAATAGCTTGTTGCCGGTAAGTTTCCGGCCCGCCCGGGGATCGCCCTTAGGGTGGGCCGCGTCGAAGGGTGGGTGCACAGGTGGATGCAGCGGGCAGGCAGCGGCCCACGATGGCGGACGTCGCCGAGCGGGCGGGCGTCTCGCGCGCACTGGTCTCGATCGTCTTCCGCGATCAGCCCGGTGCCAGCCGGGAGACACGGGAACGGGTGCTGCGGGTCGCCGACGAGATCGGCTACCGGCCCGACAACGCCGCCCGGCTGCTGGCCCGCGGGCGCAGCCGCACGCTCGGCGTGATGTTCACCGCCCACCAGACCTTCCACGCCGACCTGCTGGAGGGCATCTACGGCGAGGCGGAGCGGCTCGGCTACGAGGTGCTGCTCTCCGCCACCGCGCCGGGCCGCGGCGAGGCGAAGGCCGTGGAGTCCCTGCTCGGCCACCGCTGCGAGGCCGTGATCATGCTCGGAACCGGCGCGGAGACCGCCGAACTGGACGCCCTGGGCAGGCGCACGGTCGCCGTGGCGGTCGGCCGCCGGGTCTCGGGGGCCCGGGTCGACAGCGTGCACACCGCCGAGAGCAAGGGCATCCGGCAGGCCATGGACCACCTGGTGGAGCTGGGCCACCGCCGTGTCGTCCACATCGACGGCGGCAAGGGCCCCGGCTCGGCGGAGCGGCGGCGCGCGTACCGGGCCGCGATGCGCCGCCACGGACTCGGCGACGAGGCGCGGGTGATCCCCGGTGACCACACCGAGCAGTCCGGTATCGAGGCCGGCCGGCTGTTCCTCGCCGAGCGGGACAGCGGGCTGCCGCTGCCCACGGCGGTACTGGCGGGCAACGACCGTTGTGCGATGGGCCTGTTGATGGCGCTCACCCGGGCCGGCGTCGAGGTGCCGCGGGACCTGTCCGTCGTCGGCTACGACGACAGCCACCTCTCCCATCTGATGCCGATCGGCCTGACGACGGTCCGTCAGGACGCGCTGCTCATGGCCGAGTACGCGGTGCGGTTCGCCGTGGAGCGCCTGGACGACCCGGACTCGGCGCCGCGGGAGGCGGTACTGGACCCGAAACTCGTGGTACGCGGGACCAGTGGACCGCCCCCCGCCGACGGCTGACCCTGCGGGGGCCGTCGGTCAGCGCGTTCCCTTGGCCGCGAATCCGGCGACCTGGTCGACGTTCTCCTTGGTGATGAACGCGGGCCCGGTGAGTACCGGAGCGGTGCCGCCGCCGCTGAAGTTGCCGTTGGTCCGGTACAGCCACAGCGCGTCGACCGCCAAGTAACCCTGGAGATACGGCTGCTGGTCCACCGCGAACTCGACCGAGCCGCTCTTCACGGCCTGCACCAGCTCCTTGCTCAGGTCGAACGTCGCGACCTTCGCCTTCCCGCCCGCGTCGGAGGCCGACTGCACGGCGGTCAGCGCGATCGGCGCGCCCAGGGTGACCACGTGGTCGATCGAGGAGTCCTGCTTGAGCTTGGCGGTGATCGTCGACTTCACCGAGGGCATGTCGGTGCCGTTGACGTAGAGGATGTCGGTCGTGCCGCTGAACCCCTTCTTCAGTCCGGCGCAACGGGCCTCCAGGGCGACCTGGCCCTGCTCCTGGATGACGCACAGGGCGTGCTCGGCGCCGAGCTGGTTCAGCCGCTCGCCGAAGGCCTGCCCGGCGATGTTCTCGTCCTGGCCGAAGTACTCCAGCATGCCCAGCTCCTTCCAGTCGTCCAGGCCGGAGTTGAAGCCGACGACCGGGATTCCGGCCGCCTTCGCCTTGGCGACCACGTCCTTCATGGCGTCCGGCTTGGCGGCGGTGAGCGCGATCCCGTCGACCTTCTGGTCGATGGCGTTCTGCACCAGGTTGGCCTGGGTGCCGGCGCTGGGGTCGGAGGAGTAGATCAGCTTGACGTTGTCCTTGGCGGCGGCGGCCTCGGCGCCCTTGCGGAGGATGTCCCAGAACGTGTCGCCGGGCGACGCGTGGGTGATCAGAGCGACGGTCATCCGAGGCGTGTCGGCCTTGCCCGCGGTGACTCCGTCGGCGCTGTCCTCGGACGCCTTCCCGCCGGAACTGCTGGAGCAGCCGGCGGCGAGCAGGGCGCCGACGAGGGCGGCGGCGGTGAGAGCGGGGGTACGGCGGTGTCTGCGCATGTCCCTGTGCACCTCGCTGTGCTGGTGGGGTGGGGGCTCCGTGGGGGCGGGCCGCGGCCCGCGCGGGGGTGCGGGACGCGTGGACGGGAGCGGGAACGGGTGGACTAGAGCGCGTTATTAGCGCGCTCTAGTGGCACGTACTATGGGCCCGCCCCGAGGTGATGTCAACGCTTATGTCAGGACGTCTCTACATGAGGTGTCGGGATGCCTCTGCGTGATCTCTGTGAGAGGTGTCAGGACGTCTCGGTGTGTGTGAGGTGTCAGGACGTCTCTGTGTGAGGTGAGGTCGCCCGTCGGGTGGCGAGCCCGATGACCGCGGCGACGGCGGCGAGCACGGCGACGCTGGTCAGAGCCGTGGGCAGGGAGAACCACTCGGCCATGAACCCGATGGCGGGCGGCCCGAGGAGCATGCCGCCGTAGCCGAGCGTGGACGCGGTCGCCACCCCACTGGGCCCGGCGAGCGCCCCGGCGCGCTCGATGGCGACGGGGAAGAGATTGGCGAGCCCGAGCCCGGTGACGGCGAACCCGAGGAGGGCGAGCCAGGTGATCGGAGTGAGCGCCCCGAGGAGCATGCCGACGGCGGCCGTGGCTCCACCGAGCACCACGGTACGGGTGCGGCCGAGCCGCTGGAGCAGCGCGGACCCGGTGAGCCGCCCGAGCGTCATGGCGAGCGCGAAGCAGGAGTACCCCACGGCGGCGAGCCCCGGCGAGGCGCCCAGGTCCTGCTCCAGGTGCAGGGCACCCCAGTCGGCCATCGCGCCCTCGCCGTACGCGGTGCACAGGGCGATGAGCCCGAAGACGGCGACCAGCCCGCGGGTACGGCGGTCGAGCCGCCGGGGCCGGTGATCCCGCCCGGTCGTCTCCGGTGCCGCGGGCGGCGCGATGCGCAGGAGCACCCGTCCGGCGAAGAAGGTCACGACGAGCCCGACGAAGGTGAGCCCGAGCAGATGCCAGGTGGGGGACAGGCTCCCGGCGACCAGCCCACCAACCCCTGCCCCGACCATTCCTCCGAGGCTGAACGCCGCGTGGAAACTCGGCATGATCGGCCGTCGCAGCGCGGTCACGAGATCGACGGCGGCGCTGTTGAAGGCCACGTTGATGGAGCCGTACGCGGCCCCGAACACGAACAGGACGGCGGTCAGCGCCGCGACGGAATGGGTGAGCGGGGGCAGGGCCACGCTGAGGGAGAGCAGTACGGCGCAGGCGACGGTGACCGGATGACTGCCGTAGCGACGGCAGAGCCGCCCGGTGAGCGTCATGGTCACGACGGCCCCGGCGGACACCCCGAGCAGCGCGATACCCAGCGCGCCCGCGGACGCGTCGACCTGCTCCTTGATCGCGGGGATCCGCACGACCCAGCCGGCGAAGACGAAGCCGTCGAGTGCGAAGAAGACGGTGAGGGCGATACGGAGACGGGTGAGGTCGACGTCGGTACCCGGCACGACGTTGTGCGAACGGGTTTTGTTTATCGGCGGCACAAAGTCAGGGTACGGGAAGGGTGGGGAGAGGGGGCAAGGGGGTTACTTTCGGGTATCCCAAGAGCGCGTCCCCTTCTGTCCCGGCGTTCCAACAACTCGGGCCGGGCTTCGGGCGCTCTGGGAACGGTGGGGCAACCCCTGGGGTGGACTCCTGGCTTTCCTGTCCGTCGTGCCGGTGGGGGTCACTACGATCCCGGCACCACGATCCTTGGGGGGATGCGATGTCGAACTACAGCGATGTCCAGCGTGCGGTGCGGGTGGAGGAGTTCCGGATCTGGTTCGCCTGGCTGACGGGCAACTTCATCATGGCGATCATCATGAACGCGACGAAGGAGGTCGCTGTCGTGTCGGTGATCACGCAGGTGCTGATGCTGCTGGTGTTCGTCGCGCTGACGGTGGCGTTGTTCCGGATGACGGGTGCGTCGAACCGGAAGGCTGCCGCGGCGCGGCGGGAGGTGCTGGGGGACGACTGTCCGGGGTGACCTGGACGCAGTCGGGCCCTGCTCCGGGAGGTCTGGGCGGGCAGAAGGGCCCCTGGTGGTCGACGGGCAGGGCTCGCCCGTGATCAGGGTTGGCGTGCGGCTCCGTCAGGCCAGACGACGTCCACGGCGAGGCCGGCGTCCCGCGCCTCCATGACGGTGTCCGCGGTGCCGCCGCCCTTGCCGCTCGGAGGCTCGCCGTTCCATACGGCGACGAGCCGCTCCGCGCGCTTCAGGAGTGTCCGGTTGGCGGCCTCGTACGCCGAGCGGTTGGCGCTCTCGTGGTCGAGGACGACGATTTCGACGGCTGCATTCCTGAGCCGGTCGAAGGTCTCTGCGTGGTCGGGCTTGACCTTGGTCTGCCGGTAGTCCTTCGACGGAATCACCACGACGAGTCGGCCACCGAGTTCGATGACGACCTCCGCGAAGATCGAGTCGGCCCCCTTCGCGATGCACGAGACACCCGTCAGGTCGCCGGCGTACGGCTTCAGAGTCGCCTTCAGGGCATCACGCACGAGGGGGACGGTGGCCTCGGTCAGGTCCATGTGTCCGGTGACGGCGATCGTGGTCACGTTGCTCCTTCAGCTCGACAGGACTTCGCGGATTCGCGCCCGTGCTTCGCCGACCGTACGCGAGGCCGAGTGGCCGACGGTGTAGGGGTACAGCTGGCCGAGTTGAGCGCGGACCCGGTTGGACCTGGTTCGCCCGGCCGCATCGACGGCGCGGTGCGTGTGGTCGACGGCGCACTTCACGTCGCCCATCAGGAAGTGGCATTCTGCGAGACCGATCAAGTCGAGCGCGTAGCTGCGGCCTGCCTCTGCGCTGCGATTGGTGAGTGCGGCTCGGATGCTTGCGGCGGCGGCTTCGGCGTGCTGCTGCGGGTCGGTGCGGGCAAGGTCGAGCAGGCGGCCTCCGGTGACGCCGGCGAGTTCGGACTCGTCGAAGTAGGCGATCCAGTAGGGGTCTTCGCCTGGGGCGGCGTCGGCGAGGGCGTCGGCGGCCTCGCTGGTGGCCCGGCGGAACGCGGCACTTCGGCCCATGGCCGCATAGGCCCATGCCTCGCGGGTGTGGAGCATGGCGCGCAGGCGTGCTCCCGCAGCTTGTCCTGTGCCCTTCTGCGCGAGGTGGACGAGCTCAAGAGCATCGTGTGGACGATTGGTGTACAGCATTTGCCGGGCCATACCTGCCAGTACATTCGCGCCGAAGGCGGCGTCACCGCCGGCGTGGGCCGCCCGGAGGGCCAGCAGATAGTAGGACTGAGCCGCTTTCTGGAGTCCGGAGTCCCAGGCCATAGTGGCTGCTGTGCCGCCGAGTTGGGCCATCACCCGAAACAGGCCTCGTTCAACGTCGGGCGCTTGATGCTCTTGGAGGTGCCATGCCACCTCGTTCAGCTGTCCGACGACGGCTTTGCGGCGCAGGCCACCACCGAACTTGTGGTCCCAGGCACGAAAGGCGCGTGCTGTCGTCTCCAGCTCGCTGACTTCCCGTTGCCCGACGCGGCCCGGTCGGCGGGCGGTGTCGGCAGATGAGGTGGGCTGGAGCCACCCTTCGATCGAGTCAAGCAGGGCGCCCCCGGTGAGGGCTGCGCCGGCGAGGGCGCGCGTGGCGGCGCGGCGGTCCATCACGAGATCGCTCCGGGTTAAGTCTGCGGCCAGGCCTACGGCCGCATCGGGCTGCCAGGGGGCGTCGTCGGACGGCCGTGTGGCTGGCTGTATTGGCGGGTCGGGCGCGCTGGGCCGGCTCTCCCAGGGCCGGTCGGCCAGACCGACCATGTGTCCTGGGATCCGCAGTCCGTCGGCGATGCGGCGGATCACGTCGAAGGACGTGACCTGGTGCTGGCCGTTGATGATCGTAGAGACCTTGCCGGGGGTGAGGTGGCAGACCGCAGCAATGCGGTTCTGGGACAGGCCGCCCCACTTCTTGATCAGCGAGAAGGCAGCGGAGAAGTCGTGCTCTGCCAGGGCTCGCCTGACGTCGTCCCGTTCGAGGACTTCCGGGGCGAGCGGGCCGGGTGTGGTGGCTTCCATGGGGCCAACTTCCGGGGTGATCGTATGCGCTTCGTCGCGCCCTTCCGAAGCAGGAACGAGTGTATTACCGCCGCGGTAACCCCCGTTGGGCATCCCCGAGCTGCGAACAAGCGACGAACCTCGACGCGTAGGAGATCAGCCCGGCGGCCGCGTGAACGGCCCCAGGGGGTGATCAACGCTCACGTCTCCCAGGGAGCGTCGACATGACGAACAGTACGGCCCCGCGTAGGGCATTAACACCACCGAGTCCGATCCCGACAGTCGGCGTCGGAGCGTGGATCGCCTCTGCGCACACCCGCCCCGACTCGGTCCACGAGGCGTGGAACGGCGAGGCCCGGATTGCCCTGATCCCGCTCGGGCGGCACTTCGACGCGGTGCGCATTCCTGCTGAAGTCGCCCACCTCGCCTTCGCCAGCCACGACCAGGCGGTCGTCGAGCGACGGTTGGCGCGGCACCTGCGGGGCGGCCCCGTCATCCACGACCCCGAGGGGCACCGCTACTACGCCCTTGTCCCGCCCGGCACCGCCCAGGATTGGACGGCGCCAGGCGCCGAATGCCTCGGCCGGGACGTCTACCTCGGCGTCCCCCGCCCCGACCTCACCGAACCGGACCAGGTCACACGTCACTCGTACTGGGCGGTCCCGGTGTCCCGGCCCGGCAAACTCTGCCGTGTGAGGGACGTCCTGGTGCTGGCCACGGTGGGCGGCTGCCTCGCCGACGACGAGGACGAGCACGAGGCGAGCGCATGAACACGACCGAGGAAACCCGCGCGACGCCGGTAGACATCGCCGCGATGCGTACGGTCGTGGCGGAGGTACTGCCGCCTGAGGTGACACCCACAGACCCGGCGCCCCTGAACAGGCTGATCGGCCTGCTGCGCGGCCACATCGAACGCCTCATCCCCGAGGTCGAACAGGCCGCCGCGCAGCGGCCCGTCGATGAGGTGCCCCGCTATGTGGCGCTCGCCTGCGTCACCGAGGCCCGCGGCAAGTTGGAAGCCGTCCCTGCCCTGCTGCCGTACGACATGGCGGCGCAGGCGCGCAGACTCGGCCGGTCACTGGTGGCGCTGTGCGATCACTACGAGGCCCTTGCCGACGTCCGCGTGTGCCTGGCCTGCGACCGTCCCATCAGACCGGGCGAGGCGACACAACCGTACGACCAGGACAGCCCGTCCGGGGGCGCGATGCGCTCCGGCCGCGTCCACGACTGCTGCATCAACACGGTCCGCTACAGCGGCCGCTGACTGGTGCCTTGCCCCGGTGTATGGGGCCCCATGGCGACCGCAGGGTCAGGGTCGCACCCCTCGAACGCCCGTCCCGCCGGGAGCCGCTGCCTCCCCGGCGGGACGGGGTTCCTTAAACCCTCCGCCCCGCGCCCCACCTCGGACAGGTCAAGGGGCCAGGGCGGACCATGTTCCGACTCCTCTCGGAGGCCCACATGACAACCGCCTCATCCGGCCTTGCTCAGACAGTGGCAACCATCCGCTCTGTCGAGCTCGAAGTCACCGGTCGCTGCCAACTGTCGTGCACCCACTGCTGTACCGACTCCGGCCCCGGGAGCAGCCCAGGCATCATGACCGCACAGAACTGGCTGGACGTCATCACCGACATCTGCGAACTCGGCATTCCGTCCGTGCAGTTCATCGGCGGCGAGCCCACTCTCAGCCCACACCTGCCGTCGTACATCGACCACGCCCTCAGGCTGGACCTGAAGGTGGAGGTGTACTCGAACCTCACGCACGTCCGGCCCGGCCTGTGGTCCGCGTTCACCCGGCCCGGCGTATGCCTCGCCACCAGCTACTACAGCGACCAGGCCGACCAGCACGAGCAGATCACCAACAGGCCCGGCAGCCACCGCCGCACCCGTGCCAACATCGCCGAAGCGGTACGTCGGGGCATCCCTCTGCGCGTCGGCATCGTCGAGGTCCTCGAAGGACAGCGCGTCGACCAGGCGCAGGAGGAACTGCGCAGCCTCGGCGTGTGCAGCATCCAGGTTGACCGTGCCCGTAAGGTGGGCCGCGCCGCCGCAGCGGCCCACACCATCCCGAGCACGTCCGAACTGTGCGGGCGCTGCTTCCGGCAGCGTATGTCGATCTCGCCGGACGGAGCCGTGTCCGGCTGCATCCTCTCCCGCTTCCTCGTCGCCGGGAACGTCCGGGAGCAGCGGCTCGTGGACATTCTCGCCAGCAGGCGATGGCAGCAGCTCGCCGATGCCGTGCCGCGGCCACGCAACGCCTGCCCTCCCGACGATTCCGGTGACTGTGACCCGGCCAACACCCCGGCGTGCGACCCTGCCTATGACGCCTTCCCGTTCCCCTCCATGGGAGCCGCCCGGTGACCTGGGAATCTCACGCCGCACACCTGGCCGGTCAGGTCAGCCACGCGTCCTCCCGCTGGCGCGGCCCGGTCGCGTCGACGCCGCGGCATCTGTTCGTACCGCGGTGGTGGGACACCCGAGATGACCGGTGGACGCTGTGCACGCCGACGACCGACGAGGACTGGTTCGTGGCCGCGTACTCGGACCGCTCCCTCGTCACCAGTGTCGCCGGGGCCCACGCCGACAACGCCGAGCCGGACGACCATCCCGTCGGACTGCCGACCTCGTCCGCCACGCTGCCCAGCCTGGTGGTCCGCATGTTCCAGTACGCCCGCATCGACACCGGTCACACGCTCCTGGACGTCGGCACCGGCAGCGGCTACGGCGTTGCCCTGGCCGCCCACCGGCTGGGAGACGACGCGGTCATCAGCGTCGATGTAGACCCCTACCTGGTGCGCGTCGCCCGCGAGCGCCTGGCCGAAGCGGGCCTTTCGCCCCGTGTCGAAGCAGTCGATGCGACGGGCCCACTGCCGCAATGGGAAGGCCGATTCGACCGAATCGTGGCCACCGTCGGAGTCCGCCCGATCCCCGCCAACTGGCTGAAGGTGCTCCGGCCCGGCGGGCGGATCATCGCGACCATCGCGGGCACGTCGCTGATCCTGACCGCCGACAAGCGGGCGGACGGCGCGGCCGTCGGCCGACTGGAGTGGGAGCGCGCCGGGTTCATGCCCGCCCGTCACGGCGCCGACTGTCCGCGAGCAGCCTCCAAACTGCTGGCGGCCGCCCACGACTGGGACGGAGAGGACGTGCACACCAGCCCGTACCCGGTCATCGACGTCGCCAACGCCTGGGACGTGGATTCGATGCTCGGCATCCTCGCGCCGGGCATCGAGCACGCCTACCATGACCGGGGCACACACAAGACTGCCGTGATGGCGCACCCGGACGGCTCGTGGGCGCGGGCGACGGAAACCGACGGCCGCACAGTGGTCCACCAGGGCGGCCCGCGCCGACTGTGGGAGATCCTGGACGGCATCCGCGCCTACTGGCTCCAGCACGGCGAGCTACCCGTGCGCGGTGCCCGCGTCCTCGTCAGCGAGGACGGGCGCACCCGCCTCGCCCGAGGGACGTGGCGCGCCACTCTCTGAGGTCGGCTTATCCCGGCCCCGCCTTTCCGCGTCACCCGGTCCATGACGCGCGCCCACTTCCGCCCCAGACGTTTCAACAACTCCCTCCCCGGTACCGATACCACCCCCCGCGCGAAGAAGTCAGGACGCACCGGACCCACACGCCCCCACCACCCCTCGTACACCAGTCCCCTGGCGTACGCGCCACCCCCGGCGGGCAAGAACCCCGCGGTGCCTCGGTGCCGAGCAGGAAGGAGACCTGCCTATGGCCACTCCGCTCACGGCCAGTCGGCTCGTGGCGGCTCTGCGCGCTGAGGGGTGCAGAGTGCACGAGGTCAGTGGATGGCGGACCAACAACCGTAATCACAAAGGGCCTTGGGGTCCGGTCAACGGGGTGGTGGTCCATCACACGGTCACCGGGCCCGGGACCGACGTGGTCAGTCTCGTCTATCACGGGCACAGCGCCCTGCCGGGCCCGCTGGCCACCGCCTGCATCACCAAGGACGGCACGGTCCACATGACCGGCAACGGGCGCGCGAACCACGCCGGCGGGGGAGACCCCGATGTGCTCGCCGCCGTGATCAACGAGTCGTACGGCAGCTATCCGCCACCCACCCACGAGCACGACGGCAGTCCCGGTTCCGTGGACGGCAACGCCCGGTTCTACGGCTGGGAGTGCGAGAACAAGGGCGACGGCCGCGACCCCTGGCCACGCGTGCAGTACGCCGCGATGGTCAAGGCGACCGCGGCGGTGTGCCGGGCGCACGGCTGGAGCGCGAAGAGTGCCATCGGCCACCTGGAGTGGTCGGACTGGAAGCCCGACCCCCGCGGCTTCGACATGAAGGACTTCCGCAGCGATCTCGCCGCATGCCTGCGCCTCCCGGCAGGCGCGTGGGAAGGAGACGACGACCCCATGCCCCAGTACGTCAATCTCGGCATCGCCGACCCCTACCAACTGCGGCCCGGCGTATGGGACTCGATAGAGTTCACCACCGAGTGGACCGACGAGCCCGGCGACCACGGCCGGGGCGGCAGCGTCTTCGTCCGCGGCCCGGCCCGCTTCACCGGCTCCCTCAGCCTGCGCCTGGACGATCTGCCGGCCGGCTGTGTCGTCCAGGCCCGGATGTCCGAGTACGAGGGCTCCGATCACCGCGCGGACCACCCGGTCCACGAGACCACCGCCACCAGCGGCGGCTCCTTCGCCGTCGTCCCCCTCACCAAGCGCATCGGGTCGGGCCGGGGCATGCGCATCCGGCTGCTCAATCAGGCGGACGTGCCCGTCACGGTCACCAGAGCCGTGCTCACCGTGCTGGTGTGGGAGGAGGGCTGACGGGGCCGCGGCACCACGCCTCCGATTACCTGTGCCGCGGTAACAACGGGCCCGCCGTGCTCCCTTCGGCGCACGCTGCATAGGCACACGCCCTACGCAGTCGAGTCCAGTCAGGGAGACGTCCATGGCATCCCATGCATCCCACGCGTCCAGTGCCTCCCCTACATCCAGCGCGTCCACCGCCCGCGACGAGCCGCCCGCGCCCAGCCTCCTGGCCGCCGAAATCGCCCTGCTGCGGCCCCGGTTGGAGGCCGTGAGCCTTGCCATTCACGACCGGCCGGAGCTGAAGTTCGCCGAGTACCACGCCCATCAGGTGCTGACGCGGTGGCTGACCGAGGGCGGGTTCGTCGTGGAGAGCGGCATCCCGGGGATGGAGACCGCGTTTGTGGCCGTGCACCGCGGTACCCGGCCCGGGCCCTGCGTGGCGCTGCTCGCCGAGTACGACGCGCTGCCCGGCGTCGGGCACGGGTGCGGGCACAATCTCATCGCCGCCGGTGCCGTCGCCGCCGCGCTGGCCGTCGTACGGACCCTGCCCGCGCACCCCGGTACCGTCGCCGTCATCGGCACCCCCGGTGAGGAGATGGGCGGCGCCGGAAAGGTGCGGCTGGCCGAGGCCGGGGTGTTCGAAGGCGTGGACGCGGCGCTGATGTTCCATCCGAGCGACCGGTCCGTCACCACGCAACACGCCCTCGCGGCAGCCCACTTGAGGATCGACTTCACCGGGCTGAGCGCGCATGCCGCCCGGTCGCCCTGGCGGGGACGCAGTGCCCTCGCGGGCGCCCAGCTCTTCCTCAACGCCCTCGACTCCATGCGGCAGTTCATGCCACCCACGGCCCGCCTGCACGGCGTCGTCGCGGACGGCGGGCAGGCCCCCAACGTCGTACCCGCCCATGCGGCAGTGGAGTTGTTCGTACGGGACCGCACCACCGCCGCCGCCGAGGAGCTGGTCGAGCGGGTGCGTGCCGCCGCCGAGGGAGCCGCCCTCGCCACCGGTACCGCCGTGGAGGTGTCCGAGACCGGGCCGCTGTACGCCGAACGCCGGGACAGCCTCGTGCTCGCCGAGCGGTTCGGACGGGCGGTGCGCGAGCTGGGGCTCGATATCGGGCCCGGCGCGCCGGACGAACCGGCGGGCTCCTCCGACATCGGCAACCTCTCCCACCTGCTGCCCGTGATCCATCCGTACATCCGGATCGCGCCGCCCGGCACCCCGGCCCACTCCCGGGCGATGCGCGAGGCGGCGGCCGGAACGTTCGCCCACGACCGCACCGAGATCGCGGCCGCGGGGCTGGCCCGCGTGACGGCCGAACTCCTCATGGACCCGCAGCTGTTGGACGCCGCGCGGGAGGAGTTCGCGGCGGTCCGGCCGACCGGCGCGGAGCCGTCCGCCGTCCCGGCCGCCCGGCCGACCGGCGCGGAGCCGTCCGCCGTCCCGGCCGCCCGGCCTACACTCCCGCCATGCCGGTCGTGATCGTCCTGGAGGGGGCCGCCCCCGACCGCCTCACCGTCACGGTGTCCCCGCTCGCCGAACTGGCCGCGACCCTGCACGTCCTGACCGAGCACACCCACCACACCGAACACGCCCTCTGGGCCGAGGAGATCACCCGCGCCGCCCCGCCCGGGTTCCGGGCCGGGCTGCGCCGGTTCGCCCCGCTGTGGACCGCGCTGCGCTGGCGCGGGTTCTACCCCGGGCTCGGCACGGCACCGGCCCGCCTGCCGATCGACCGGTTCGCCGAACTCACCGCCCACACCTGCGTCAGCGGCTACCGGGGCTTCGACTTCGGCCGGCTGCTGGACGACCCGGACCAGGCCGCCACCCTGCGCCGGGCGGCCTCGGCGCTGCCCGACCCGCACCCGGCCCTCGCCGAGGACCTGCTGCGCGACCCGGAGCGGTTGCGCGCCGACCTGCTCGCCTTCCTCGACCTGTGCCGCGACGTCTATTTCGCCGACCTGTGGGCGGCCACCGAACCGGTGCTCACCCGCGCCGCCCACCTGGTCCGCAAGCGGCTGGCGGACGAGGGGGCCGAGGCCGCCCTGCTCTCCCTCAGCCCCTCCAGCGCCCGGCCCGCCGGACCCTCACGCGTCGTCTTCGACAAGGTGCACCACGCGCTGATCAACCCGGCCCGCACGCCGCTGCTGCTCATCCCCACCCGCTACGGCGCCCCGCACCTGCTGGTCAAGGACGAACCGGGCCTGCCGCCCGTCGTCCACTTCCCGGTACGGGCCCCCGAGATCGGCGTCACCCTGGCGCGCAGCCGCATGCTGGCGCTCACCGATCCACGCCGGGTGCGCCTGTGCCGGCTCATCGCCCGGCAGGCCATGACCACGGCCGACCTCGCCGACCGGCTGTCGATGACCCGGCCCCAGGTCTCCCGCCATCTGCGGGCCCTGCGCGACCTGGGACTGGTCCGGGTGGAGCGCAACGGCCGGTATGTGCACTACGTCCTTGACACGGCCGCCGTCGAGCGGATCGGCCGGGACGTCATGACGGCCCTGCAGTACTGAACCCGCGAATGTCGCGGCTTGTCGGTGTGCGGCCGGTTCTGGCACGATCGCTGCTCCCGTCACTCACGGCACGCGCGACACGGCCGCCCACGGCACGAGCGGCACCGCGGCCGTCAAGGAGGTCCGGTGCACAGACGGTGGCTGTTGATAACGGCGGCCACGGCCCTGATCGTGGTCTCCTGCATAGCCGTACTGTTCTCCGACGGCGAGGCCGACGCGGACCGGGCCGAGGCCACTCCCACCGCGAGTGCCCCACTGGACGCGCTCGATCCGTCGCCGAGTCCGTCGGTCAGTACCACCAAACCCTCGAAGAAGAAGCCGTCCCCCTCGGCCGAGCCGTCCCGCTCCAAGAAGGCCAAGAAGGGCACCGCTTCCGCGAAGCCGACCGCGACGACCGCGCCCCGCACGGCCTCCGGCTCGGCCGCGCTGGCCGGACGCATCCGGCCCGGCGTCAGCTACCGCGGCGTCGCCACCTTCTACGACTCCGACGGCACCGGCGCCTGCGCGTACGACGCGAGCGGTGACGTCATGACCGCGGCGATGAACCACACCGACTACGAGACGGCCAAGGCGTGCGGGGCGTACGTCAACGTCCGCGCCGCCGACGGGACCACCATCACGGTCCGCATCACCAACGAGTGCCCCGAGTGCGCGCCCGGCCACCTCGACCTCAGCGCCGAGGCGTTCGCCAAGCTCGCCCCGCCCGTCGCCGGGCAGATCCCGATCACCTGGGAGCTGGCAAGCCCTTCCGACCCCGGCCCGCTGTCGGTCCGGTACAAGACCGGGTCCAGCGCCTACTGGTGCGGCATCCAGGTGATCGGTCACCGCAATCCGGTGGCCCGGCTGGAGGTGAGCCGCGGCGGTGGCTGGCGGCAACTGCCGCGCGCCGAGTACAACTACTTCCTCGCCGAGGACGGCGGGGGCTGCGGCGGCACCATCCGGATCACCGACATTTACGGGGAGCGGCTCACCGTTCCAGGCATCGCCATCCGGCCGGACGTCGTGCAGCGCACCCAGGTGCAGTTCGCCCGGCGCTGACGCTACGACGCCCGGGCGGTCATCACCCAGCACGCCGCCGTGAAGCGGACCTGCGGTCCGTCCACGAACGGCTCGAAGGCGGCGCGGACGGTTTCGACGAGGCGGGTCCGCGTCGGTTCGTCCACGTCCGGCATGACCTGCCCGAGCGGGCCGAGCCGGGTGAAGTAGCGGACCAGGTCCGCGGAGGGGAACGCGCACGGGACGTCGTACGGCTCGACGTTCGCCTCCGCCCAGCCGCTGCGGTCGAGCACTTCCCGTACCCGCTTTGGGTCGGCGAAGGCGAACTGGCCGGGGCCGTCCTTCGGGCGGGCCGGAAGGTCGGGGAGCAGGGGTGCCGCGGCGCGTTCGGCCGTCGTCATGAACGGGTTCTCCTCGGCGCCGCGCCACACCACCATCCGCAGTCCGGCGCCGTCCGCGGCCGCGCGGCGGAGGTTGGTGAAGGCGCGGACGAAGTCGTTGAAGAACATCACGCCGAACCGTGAGACGACGGTGTCGAAGGAGCCGGGCTCGAAGGGGTACTCCTGGGCGTCGCCCTGTACGAAGGTCGCCGCCGCGCCCTCGCGCCCGGCCCGTTCCCGCGCCGCCGTGACCATGGGCTCGGAGATGTCGACCCCCACGTACTGTCCCCCGGGGCCGAGGCGCCGGGCGATGGCCACGGTGGTGCCGCCCGTGCCGCAGCCGACGTCGAGGATGCGGCCGCCGCTCCCGGCGGGCAGCCCTTCCAGGAGGAGGTCCTGCATGGGGCGCAGCACCTCGTCCAGCAGGGGCTGTTCCTCGACCCAGACGTTTCCGGAGGGTCCGTTCCAGCGGGCGGCCATGTCGTTCTCGGGGCTGTGCGTCATGCTCATCATCGTCTCCCGTGGTTGCGGTCAGCGGGTGGAGATGTCAGCGTGCTACTTCAAGCCGACTTGAGGTCAACACCATGACGGACCTGGATATCGCGGAAGTGGCGCGCCGCTCGGGGCTCGCCGCCTCGACCCTGCGCTACTACGAGGAGCGGGGCCTGATCGCCCCGTCCGGCAGGCGTGGGCTGCGCCGCCAGTACGACGAGGCCGTGCTGGAGCGGCTGGCGCTGATCACTCTGGGCCGTACCGCGGGCTTCTCCCTCGACGAGATCGCCCGCATGTTCGCTCCGGACGGGCGGCCGGACATCGACCGAGGGATGCTCGCCGCGAAGGCCGACGAACTGGAGGCGCGCATCCGGGAACTCCGCGTCCTGCGTGACTCCCTGCGCCACGCCGCCGCCTGCCCCGCCCCCACCCACCTGGAATGCCCCACCTTCCGGCGGATGCTCCGCGCGGCCGGGGCCGGCCGTTCCGGGTAGATCGACCACAACTGACCGGAAACGAAACGGCAGTTGCGGCGGGCGCCTCCGTATCAGGTCACTTGTCCCGGACTCTTGACTCATATTGAGCCAGTCGTCATCCTCGACCCACACATTGGGCTGGCCATGACAATGCCGTCATGCCGTTCCAGGAGGGTGGCCCATGGCTCGACTCCCGTACCGCAGGCGCAAGGACGTGACCGTCGCCTCACTGCTCCTCCTGGTACTGGCCCTGCTGCTCGGCCCGGCGCCGAGCTCGGCGGCCGGGACCGACTGGTGGCAGCCGACCGCGCGGCCCGCTCCGGACTCCGACATCAATGTCACCGGCGAGCCGTTCAAGGGCACCAACGCCCAGGGCGAGGTGCGCGGCTTCGTCGACACGCACAACCACCTGTTCTCCAACGAGGCGTTCGGCGGACGGCTCATCTGCGGCAAGACCTTCTCCGAGGCCGGTGTCGCCGACGCGCTGAAGGACTGCCCCGAGCACTACCCCGACGGCTCGCTCGCCATCTTCGACTTCATCACCAACGGCGGCGACGGCAAGCACGACCCGGTCGGCTGGCCCACCTTCAAGGACTGGCCCGCCCATGACTCACTGACCCACCAGCAGAACTACTACGCCTGGGTTGAGCGCGCCTGGCGCGGCGGCCAGCGGGTCCTCGTCAACGACCTCGTCACCAACGGCGTGATCTGCTCGGTCTACTTCTTCAAGGACCGCTCCTGCGACGAGATGACCTCCATCCGCCTGCAGGCGAAGCTGAGTTACGACCTCCAGGCCTACATCGACAAGATGTACGGCGGCACGGGCAAGGGCTGGTTCCGGATCGTCACCGACAGCGCGCAGGCCCGCCAGGTCATCGAGCAGGGCAAACTCGCCGTCATCCTGGGGGTGGAGACCTCCGAGCCGTTCGGCTGCAAGATGATCCTGGACATCGCGCAGTGCAGCAAGGCCGACATCGACAAGGGCCTGGACGAGCTGTACGACCTGGGCGTGCGCAGCATGTTCTTGTGCCACAAGTTCGACAACGCCCTGTGCGGCGTCCGCTTCGACTCCGGGACGCTCGGAACCGCCATCAACGTCGGCCAGTTCCTGTCCACCGGCACCTTCTGGCAGACCGAGGACTGCAAGGGCCCGCAGCACGACAACCCCATCGGCAACGCCACCGCCGCGAAGGCGGAGGACGAGCTGCCGGCCGGCGTGGACGTGCCGACGTACGCCAGTGGCGCGCAGTGCAACGTACGCGGACTGACCGACCTTGGTGAGTACGCGGTGCGGGGCATGATGAAGCGGAAGATGATGCTGGAGATCGACCACATGAGCGTCAAGTCGGTCGGCCGGGTGCTCGACATCTTCGAGGCCGAGTCCTACCCCGGCGTCATCTCCTCGCACAGTTGGATGGACATGGACTGGACCGACCGGGTCTACGGCCTCGGCGGCTTCATCGGCCAGTACATGCACGGCTCCGAGGGCTTCATCGCGGAGGCCGACCGCACCGAGGCGCTGCGCGACAAGCACGGCGTCGGCTACGGCTTCGGCACCGACATGAACGGCGTCGGCGGCTGGCCCGCACCGCGCGGGGCGGACGCGCCGAACAAGGTGACGTACCCCTTCAAGAGCGTCGACGGCGGCTCCGTCATCGACCGGCAGACCACCGGCCAGCGCACCTGGGACCTGAACACCGACGGCGCCGCCCACTACGGGCTGGTCCCGGACTGGATCGAGGACATCCGCAAGGTCGGCGGCCAGCACGTCGTCGACGACCTGTTCCGCGGCGCCGAGTCCTACCTGGACACCTGGGGCGCCTCCGAGCGGCACAAGGCGTCGGTGAACCTCGCCGACAAGGCACCGGCCACCGCGAGTTCGACGGAGTGGTGGAACCCGTTCGTCAGCTACGCGCCCGGCCGGGCCGTCGACGGCGACCGGGGCACCCGGTGGGCCAGCGAGTGGAGCAACGACCAGTGGCTGCGCATCGACCTCGGCGCCACCCACCGCGTCGGCCGGGTCACCCTGGACTGGGAGCGCGCCTACGCCAAGTCGTACCGCGTGGAACTCTCCACCGACGGCACCAACTGGCGTACCGCCTGGTCCACCACCGCGGGCGACGGCGGCCTGGACAATGCCACGTTCGCCGGAACCCCCGCCCGCTACGTGCGCGTCCTCGGTCTCGAACGCGGCACACAATGGGGCTACTCACTGCACGAGGTGAGTGTCCACAGCGACTGAGATCCGGCACTCACGGGGGACACGTATGGCACGCAGGCCGTCGGCGGAACGGCGACAGCAGCTGACGGAAGCGGCGATCAGGGCGATGGCCCGGGACGGCGTCGCACGGACGACGACCCGGTCCATCGCCGCCGAGGCCGGCGTGTCCCTCAGCGTCGTCCACTACTGCTTCGACTCCAAGCAGGCGCTGATCGAGTCCGTCATCACCACCATCACCGACCACTACGTCGGCCTGGTCAAGGACGCCCTGCGCCCCAGGGACACCCTCCAGGAGACGGTACGGGCCGGACTCCAGGCGTACTGGGACCACGTCCGCGCCCACCCCGACGAGCACATGCTCACCTACGAACTCACCCAGTACGCCCTGCGCCAGCCCGGCTTCGAGCACCTGGCCCGGCGCCAGCACGAGCTGTACCGGGACGTCTTCGCCGAACTGATAGAGGACCTGCGCCCCGTCATGGGCCTCGAACTGCGGGTGCCCGTCCCGGTGCTGGCCCGCTATCTGGCCGCCATGACCGACGGGCTGACCCTCAACTACCTGGTCCTGGGCGAGGAGGAGGCGTGGGCGGGTGTCCTGGACACGGTCACCGCGCACATTGCCGCACTGGTCGAGCCGGGCGTCACCCAGAGGTCATGAGGGCTCGCCGCCACCGGTCCACTTCAGCATCAGCGCCTCCCGCTCCTCCCGGGCCGGAGTGCTGTCACCGGCCCGGTCCCGGCGCCACTGGAGGAGGTCGTCGAGGGCGGTACGGCCGTCGACGAGCCGGGCCAGCAGCGTCCTGGACAGCTCGTACTCGGTCGGGCCGTAGAACCCCCCGGCCACCGCGGTGTACGCGTCCGTCTCCACCGACCCGTCGGCGGTGGTCACGCGGACGGTGAAGGGCGGCGGCAGCTCCCCGCCCCCGGTCAGCGCGCTGGTCACCACGTCCACGGCCTGCGACACCCAGCGCTGCGGCAGCGCGCGCACGGCCACGTCCGCCACCTCGATCCCGCACACCTCGGCCCAGCTCCACGTGCCCGCGTTGCGCCCCAGCACCTCGACACCGTCCTGGGACAGCCGTACGCCGGATGCGGTGCCCGCCGGTTCGGCGCCGATGTACACCGCGTCGTCGGTGATCCAGAACAGGCCGACCATGGCCATGGGGTCCTCCTCGTGATTCGTCTCGGTGACTGAGACGACGCGCCCGGCCGGTCGGTTGCGTGCGAGGTCAGGAGGTTGATCACGGACTCGGTGGGCCGATTGCTCCCGTCGCATGGTGCATCCCCGGGAACCGATCCATCCTGGGAGTCCCGCGTGCTGTCCGCAGTCGTCCGGAGGCCCTCATGCCCGAACCGTCCGTCCTCGCGTCGCTGGTGTCCGCGCTGCGGGAGGGGTCGATCGAGGTCGTCGACCTGACCGCGCCGCTGTCGGCGGCGACCCCGCTGATCCAGCTGCCGTCGGAGTTCGGGCAGACGGCGGCCTTCGAGCTGCAGGAGATCAGCCGGTACGACGGCCGGGGCCCCGCCTGGTACTGGAACAACTTCCGTACCGGCGAGCACACCGGCACCCATTTCGACGCCCCGAACCACTGGGTGACCGGCAAGGACCTCGCCGACGTGGCCTCGGTGCCGGTCCGCCGCCTGATCGCGCCCGCTGTCGTCCTGGACTTCGCCGCCGAGGCGGAACGGGACCCCGACTTCCTGGTCGAGGTGGACCATGTGAAGGCCTGGGAGTCGCAGAACGGGCCGCTGCCGGACGGGGGTTGGCTGCTGCTCCGGACAGGCTGGGACGAACGCGCGGGCTCCCAGGAGGAGTTCCTCAACGCCGACGACAACGGCCCCCACACCCCCGGCCTTTCCCCGGAGTGTGCGCGCTGGCTGGCGGAGGAGGCGCCGGTGATCGGGCTGGGCGTGGAGACCGTGGGCACGGACGCCGGCCGGGCGCACTCCTTCGAACCCGCCTTCCCCTGCCACTCCCATCTCATGGGCAACGACAAGTACGGGCTGACACAGCTCCAGAACCTGGCGCTGCTGCCGCCGACGGGTGCCGTCGTGATCGCCGGGCCGCTGCCCATCGTCACCGGGTCCGGGTCACCCGCACGGGTACTGGCGCTGGTGGAGCGGCGGTGAAGGGCGCGGAGGCGGTCGGACGGGCCCTGGTGGGCGCCGGGGCCGGGCAGGTCTTCGGGGTCGTCGGATCGGGCAACTTCCACCTCACCAACGCCATGGTGGCGGCCGGGGCGCGGTTCACGGCCGCGCGGCACGAGGGCGGCGCGGCGACCATGGCGGACGCGTACGCCCGCACCAGCGGCACCGTGGCCGTGCTCAGCGTGCACCAGGGGCCCGGTCTGACCAACGCGCTGACCGGGATCACCGAGGCGGCCAAGAGCCGTACCCCGCTGGTGGTCGCGGCGGCGGAGGTGACCGAGGCACGGTCCAACTTCCATGTGGACCAGGAGGCGTTGGGGCGGGCGGTCGGCGCGGTGCCGATGCGGGTGGGTGCCGCCGAGGACGCGGTGGCGACGGCCTGCGAGGCGGTGCGCAGGGCCCTGCACGAGCGACGGACGGTGCTGCTCAACCTGCCGCTGGAGGTACAGGGTTCGGAGGTTCCGGCGGACACCCTGGGGGAGGCGGTATGGCCCCTGCCCAGGGACGCGGTCGAACCGTCGGCGGCCCGTGTCGAGGCGCTGGCGCGGGTGCTGGCCCGGTCCCGGCGCCCGGTGTTCGTGGCCGGGCGCGGAGCACGCTCGCCCGGCGCGCGGGATGCCCTGGAGGCCCTCGGCGAGCGCTGCGGGGCGCTGCTGGCGACCTCGGCCGTGGCGCGGGGGCTGTTCCGGGGGAGCCCCTGGGGGCTGGACGTGTCCGGCGGGTTCGCCTCACCGCTCGCCGCCGAGCTGATCACGGACGCCGACACCCTCGTCGCCTGGGGCTGCTCCCTCACCCCCTGGACGACCCGGCACGGCCGCCTGATCGGCCCCGGCGCCTCCGTCGTACGGGTCGACGACGACGCCCCGCCGACCGGCCCGTACGACGTCACCGGCGATGTCGAGCTGACCGCGCGGCGCGTGCTGGAGGCGGCCGGTGCCGCCCGGGAGGGCTACCGCACGCCCGGGATCGCCGAGGCGCTGGCGGACCGGGTGCGCTGGCGGGACGTGCCGTACGAGGACCGGAGCACCCGTGACCGGATCGACCCGCGCACCCTGAGCATCGCCCTGGACGATCTGCTGCCCGCCGAGCGCGTGGTGGCGGTGGACTCCGGCAACTTCATGGGCTACCCGACCATGTACCTCTCGGTCCCGGACGAGCAGGGCCTGTGTTTCACCCAGGCATTCCAGTCGATCGGCCTGGGCCTGGCGACCGCGATCGGTGCCGCCCTGGCCCGCCCGGACCGCCTGCCCGTGGCGGCCCTGGGCGACGGCGGGGCGCTGATGGGGGCGGCGGAGCTGGACACGGTCCGCCGCCTCGGGCTGCCCATGGTGGTGGTCGTCCACAACGACGACGCCTACGGCGCCGAGGTCCACCACTTCGGCCCCGAGGGGCATCCGCTCGACACCGTCCGCTTCCCCGAGACCGACATCGCGGCCGTGGCCCGCGGCTACGGCTTCGAGGCGGTGACCGTGCGCACCCGGGCCGATCTCAAGGCCGTCGCCGACTGGCTGGCGGGGCCGCGGACGGCTCCGCTGCTGATCGACGCGAAGGTGGTGGCCGAGCGGGGGAGCTGGTGGCTGGAGGAGGCCTTCAGAGGCCACTGAGCGCCCCCGCGCGGGTCCTGTGCTTACGCGGCCAGGCGTTCGGCCAGCGCCTTCGCCTTGCGGTCGGCCGCCTGGAGGGCCTGCTCGCGGGAGGACTCGAACAGCGGGACCAGCTCCGCCATCGCGGGGTTGTGCGGGGCCATGGTCAGCTCCGGGACGATGAACTCCAGGTCGGCCTGCATCCAGTCGGCGAAGACCGCGCTCAGGTAGTTCTGCACGTACTCGAAGCCCTCACGCGGCGTGCCAGGCGCGTAGGAGCCGCCGCGGCTGGCGACGACCGTGACCGGCTTGCCCTTGAGGGAAGGGGCGTCGCCCGCGGTACGGCCGACGACGATCACGTGGTCCAGCCACGCCTTGAGGGTGGACGGGACCGTGAAGTTGTACATCGGGGCGCCGATCACCACGGCGTCCGCCGCCTCCAGCTCCTCGACCAGCCGGCTGCGCTCGGCGAAGGCGGCGGCCTGCTCGGGGGTGTGGTCGGCGGGGTCGGCGTAGAACGCCGTCGTGGCGTCGGCGGTGATGTGCGGCACCGGCTCGGCGTGCAGGTCCCGGTAGATCACCGTGCCCTCGGGGTGCTGCTCCTGCCACGCGGCCCGGAACGCCTCGGTCACGGCCCGCGACGAGGAGGCCCCGGTGGGGAACGCGGACGAGTCGATGTGCAGAAGGGTGGCCATGAGGATCTCCAAAGAGTGAGCGGCTAAAAATCTGTACTCGACTATGGATAACACATGGACTTACTTTTTTTCACCCCCTTCTGGGCCGCACAGTACCCTTGGGGGCATGGCGGTAGAGGAGCTGCACGACGGTGCGGCGTGCAAACAGGTGGACGGCGGCATCAGCCGCGTCTTCCAGCTGCTCGGGAAGCGCTGGACCGGCCCGATCGTGTCCGTGCTGGTGGGTCAGCCCGCGCACTTCGCGGAGCTGCGCCGGGCGATCCCGGGTATCAGTGAGCGCATGCTCTCCGACCGTCTCACCGAGCTGGGTGCCGCCGGCCTCGTTCTGCGCGAGGTCGACGAGGGGCCGCCGCTGCGCGTCTCCTACCGGCTGACGGAGAAGGGTGCCGCCCTGGAGCCCGCGCTGAAGGAACTCGGCGAGTGGGCGAAGAAGTATCTGCCGGATCTGGGTCCCTGCGGGGAGTGACCGGTCCGCCCGTCGGTGGCGCGTCAGGGCTTCCCATCTGATTGTCATGTCCGCGTCCGATGTGCACCGTGCCGCTCCCGGGGTGAGTTGGGCGGATGAGCGCCATTCCGCCGTCCCGGGGCGAGAAGTCGTCGAACATGCCCTTCCTTTACGAGCGACGGTCTTGACAGCCTCGGTGCCGTTTCGCCACGTTTGATCCTTGTCGGCCCGCTCCGATCGTGGTCGGACGGCCGGTACCGGAGGGGACTGACGCGGACCGCGCGTCATCCGGGGGGAACTGGGGGGAGCGGTCGCCCATGCGATCCACACGCAGTACCGACACGGACATAACGGTCCACAGACCCGGGGAGTTGAGCGCCGCGACGCGCTCGGCCTGGCACCGGGCCATGGACGAGTCACCCGAGTACGCCAACCCGTTCCTGGCACCGGAGTTCGCCGACGGCGTCGGCCGGCACCGGGGCGGGGTCGAGATCGGCGTACTGCACGAGGACGGCGAGCCCGTCGGCTTCTTCCCGTACGAGCGCAACCTGTTCGGCGTGGGCCGGGCCGTCGGCATCGGGCTCTCCGACTGCCAGGCCCTGGTGCACCGGCCCGGCGTCATCTGGGACGCCGAGGAACTGCTGCGCGCCTGCGGGCTCGTGAGCTTCGAGTTCGACCATCTCGTCGAGGAACAGAAGCCGTTCGGGCGGTACGCCACCGGCATGTTCGCCTCGCCGGTGATCGACCTGGAACCCGGCGACGGCGACTACCCGGCGTGGCTGCGGGCGACCTACCCCGGCCAGGCCAAGACCACGCTGAAGAAGGAGCGCCGACTGGCGCGCGACCACGGCGAGGTGCGGTTCGTCTTCGACGAGCGGGACCCCGAGGTGCTGCACCGGCTCATGGAGTGGAAGTCCGCCCAGTACCGCAGAACCGGCCGGATGGACCGCTTCGCCCGGCCCTGGATCGTCGACCTGGTGGACCATCTCTTCCAGTTGCGCGAGGAACACTTCACCGGTGTGCTCTCCGTGCTCTACGCCGGTGACCGGCCCGTCGCGGCGCACTTCGGGCCACGCTCCCGGACCGTCCTCGCGGCCTGGTTCACCGCCTACGACCCGGAGTTCCACTACTACTCACCGGGCCTGATGATGCATCTGCGCACCGCGGAGGCCGCCGCCCGGCACGGCGTGCGGGTGATCGACCTCGGGCGGGGCGACAAGGAGTACAAGGACTGGCTCAAGACCCGTGAACTGCGCGTGGGGGAGGGGTTCGCGACCCGCCCCCACCCCGTGGCGGCGGCCCACCGGATGTGGCGCAGACCCGTCCGGGGCCTGCGCAACACCGTGCTCGCCCACCCCCAGTTGCGCGAGCCGGCCGACCGGCTGCTGCGAACGGTCGGCTCGATGCGCTCCGGTCGCGGCCACTGAACCCGTCCGAACCCGTTTTCACGTCCCGTCACGCCACCGCTGACGGCGACGGTTCTCCGAGCCACGAGGCTCACGGCTCCGATCGGCGCGCGCCACGTGCCGCGTCCGTCCCACCCCCGACGGAAGACGTCCGTCCCACCCTCGACGGAAGAAGTGACGATGCCGTACGGATCCCGGCTCGCCGCGACGATGACGCGGCGGCTCGGACGCGAATGCGTGTACACGCCCTCGGCCCGCCTGGCCCTCTACCTGGCGCTGCGGCGCTGGTGCAGGCCCGGCGCCCGGGTGCTCATGTCACCGGTGAACGACGACGTGATCCTCTTCGTCGTGCTGGCGGCGGGCTGCCGCCCGGTGCAGGCGCCCGTCTCCCCGTGGGACGGCAACATCGACCCGGCCGCCGTGCCCGAGTCGACCTGGCGCGAGATCGACGCCGTACTGACCACCAACCTCTACGGCGTCCCCGACCGTGTGCTCGAACTGCGCCGCCGCTGCGAGCGGTTGGGCATCCCGCTGATCGAGGACGCGGCCCACGCCATCGGCAGCCACGTGGACGGGCAGCCGATCGGCACCTTCGGCACCGCCGCCGCGTTCAGCCTCTCCAAACACGTCGCCGCCATGGCGGGCGGCTTCCTCGCCGTCGAGGACGCCCGCACCCGCCGCGAACTGGAGCGGCTGCGCGACGACCTGCTCACCCCGCGCCGGCTGCGCGACGACCTCGATGTCACCCTGCGTCCCCTGGCCCGCTCCACCGTCCGCACCCTGCGGCTGGTACGCCCGGTGTGGCGCACCATGCAACGCCTCGGCCTGATGGAACGCGACGGCTTCCGCATGGACCTGCACGCGCCCCGGCTCACCACCTCCGCCCGCTCCGCGCCCAGCCTGACCGCCTACGAACCCTGGGTCCGCGTCGACCTGCACGGCTTCCGGGTCCGCCACGGCACCCTGGTACGCGGCCAGTTGGGCCTGCGCATGGCCCGGCTGGAGGACGACCTCGCCCGCCGCCGCGCCGGAGTCGCCCTGCTCTCCGGCACCGCCTGGGCCTCCACCGCCCTGAGCGAACGCGCCGTCCACGACGGACCGCTGCCGCTGTTCCGCGTCCCCCTGCTGGTCAGGGACCGCGACACCCTTCTGGAACGCATGGTCGACCATGGCATGGTCTGCGGCTACGTCTACGACCCGCCCCTCGACGACTACGCGGGCGCCGAGTTCGTCGACCCGTCACCGGACCCCCGCGCGGCCCGCTGGTTCGCCTCCCACGTCCTGCCCGTCGATCCGTTGCTGGCCCGCCGTACGGTCTCCGCCCTCACCCGCGACCGGGCGACCGCGGTCCGGCCCACCTTCGTCCCGGCCCCGCAGGAGCCCAACCCGACGGCGCCGCTGGGCACATAGGACATGCGGCGGCCAGTCCGGAACCGTGCGGAAATCCTGTCGACGGCAGGACCCGGTCCTGGCACAGTGGCGCACCATGCCGCATCACGAAGAGCTGACCGCCGCGGACCTCGGCCTCATGCAGGCCATGGCGCAGCGGGTCACCGCGCTCCGGCCGGACCTGGTGAACAGCGACGCCTCCTACGGGGAGCTGGCCTGGAACTGGGGGAGGGGACGCAGCGCCCGCGGCTCGACGTGGACCCGCCGACTGTGGTTCTCTGGCGGGGAGTTGGTGGCGTGGGGCTGGTTGCAGCCGCCGCACACGGTGCGGCGCGGCGACGGATCGGTGAAGGACGTCACGTACGCCTATCTCGTCTACCAGGTCCACCCGGAGCACGCCGGGCTTGTCGACGAGGTCATCGACTGGTACGACACCACGGCGGAGGGCGCCGACCGTACGGTGGTGCCGAGCGCCGTCGACACGTACGGCCTGGAGCGCTGGGCGGCCCACGGCTACGACACCGATCCCGCGGCGATCGGCGACACCGGGTCCTGGACCCAGCTCAACCAACGGGACCTCACCGACGTGGAGGAGCCGTCGCTGCCGGACGGATTCCGGTTCCGCACGGCCGACGAGGCCGGTCCGGAAGCGGCCGTACAGGCGCATGTGGCCGCCTGGGCGCCCTCGTCGTACACCGCGGAGAGCTACGAAGGCGTGCGGGGGACCGCGGCGTACCGCGGTGATCTGCATGTGCTGGTCGAGGCGCCGGACGGCACCATGGCCGCCTCCGCGCTCGTCTGGCTGGACACGGTGAACCGGTCCGCCCAGTTCGAACCGGTCGGCACCCACCCCGCATACCGGCGCCGGGGCCTGGGCCGGGCGGTGCTGCTGCACGGCATGCGGCTGGCGAGGGAGGCGGGCGCCGAGCAGATGACGGTGGCCTGCCTGGGCGCGCCCGGTCATCCGGCGGCAGTGGGGCTGTACTACAGCGTCGGCTTCCGGAGGTTCACCCGGGACGCACCGCTCCTCAAGCGGGCGTGACGTCAGCGACCGGGCGGTCCGCCGTCGGCGGGGACCCGGTACCTGACCTCCACATCATTGGTCCATGCAGGGGGTTGTCCGGACAATGCCTCGGCGCCTAGGGTCTGACCTGTGAGAGCAAGCGCTTTCTAGTTGGCATGTCCGTCGGCCGTCCGAGGAGCGCCGCATGTCCTTGTCCCCAGCGAACCCCGTTCGCCGCCGGGTGGCCGTCGTCGGCACCGGTGCCATCGTCAGCGGCAGCCATCTGTCCGCCCTCACTGCCCACGCCGACCGGACGGAGCTGGTCGCCGCGGTGGACGTGGACCAGGGCAGGCTCGACGCCTTCCGGGAGCTCGCGGGCGGCACGGTCACCGGCTACACCTCGATGGGCGCCATGCTCGACGCCGAACGCCCCGACCTGGTCCTCATCGGCACCCCGCCCGCCCTGCACCGGGAGCAGACCGTCGCCGCCCTCAAGTCGGGCGCCTGGGCGCTGTGCGAGAAGCCGCTCACCCTCTCCCTCGCCGAGTACGACGAGATCGCCGCCGCCGAGGAGGCCACCGGCGCCTACGCGGCCGTAATCTTCCAGCACCGCTACGGCTCCGGAGCCGAGCACGCCCGCAGGCTGATCACCGGCGGCGAACTGGGCGCCCCGCGGGTCGCGCACTGCCAGACCACCTGGCACCGGGACGCCGCCTACTACGCGGTGCCCTGGCGGGGCCGCTGGGCCAGCGAGGGCGGCGGCCCCACCATGGGCCACGGCATCCACCAGTACGACCTGCTGCTGCACCTGCTCGGCGAGTGGGACGAGATCCGCGCCATGGCCGCGCGCCTCGTCCACGACACCGAGAGCGAGGACGTCTCCACCGCCCTGGTCCGCTTCCGCAACGGCGCCCTCGCCACCGTCGTCAACAGCGTGCTCTCCCCGGACGAGGTCAGCCGCATCCGCATCGACTGCGCCGACGCCACGGTCGAACTGACCCACCTCTACGGGCACCGCAACGAGGACTGGGCCTACACCCCCGCCCCGCACGTCGCCCCCGAACGCGCCGCCGCCTGGCGCACCCCGCCCGCCGACGTCCCCAGCTCCCACACCGCCCAGCTCGGCACCCTCCTCGACGCCTACGACGCGGGCGTACGGCCCCCCGGCAGCGGTCCCGAGGCGCGGGCCACGCTCGAATTCGCCGCCGCCCTCTACAAGGCGGCCTTCACCGGTCTGCCCGTCCGCTCCGGCGAGATCGCACCCGGGGACCCCTTCTACGCGGCGATGCACGGAGACCACCCCGACTGGGCCCCCGAGGAGCGCGCGTGACCATCCGAGTCAGCCATCTGCACGGCGAACACATCGCGGTCGCCGCGGCGAACGGCACGGAGATCCTCCGCTACGTCTACCGCCCCGACCCGGACCCCTTCGAGTCCCGCAAGCCGTACGCCCACCCGC
>NZ_FLSP01000009.1 GCF_900091315.1 Streptomyces sp. DI166 | reverse complement strand
CGACGCCGCCTCCGCGCGGGACGCCGCCGCCCGGCGCTGCGCCGAACTCGACCGCCTGTCCGCGCGCGCGGCGGAGGGCGTACGGCGGCTCGCCCCGCTGCGCACCCGGTACGACCGGGTGGCCCGGCTGGCGGCGCTCACCGCCGGGACCTCCGCGGACAACGAGCGCAAGATGCGGCTGGAGTCCTATGTCCTCGCCGCCCGGCTGGAGCAGGTCGCCGCCGCGGCGACCGCGCGGCTGCGGCGCATGTCGTCCGGTCGGTACACCCTGGTGCACTCCGACGACCGTGCCGGGCGGGGGCGCAGTGGACTCGGGTTGCATGTCGTGGATGCCTGGACGGGGCGGGAGCGGGACACCGCCACGCTGTCCGGTGGGGAGACCTTCTTCGCCTCGCTGGCGTTGGCGCTGGGGCTGGCGGATGTCGTCACCGACGAGGCGGGTGGGGTGCGGCTGGACACGCTCTTCATCGACGAGGGGTTCGGGAGTCTTGATGATCAGACGCTCGATGAAGTTCTTGACGTGCTGGACTCCTTGCGGGAGCGGGACCGGAGTGTGGGGATCGTCAGTCATGTCGCCGATCTGCGGCGGCGGATTCATGCGCAGTTGGAGGTCGTGAAGGGGCGGTCGGGGTCTGTGCTGCGGCAGCGGGGGGTTGGGTGAGGTGGGTTTCGCCCCCGCCGCCCCTTCCCGTTCCCGTCCCTGGGGGCTTCGCCCCCAGACCCCCTGATCGGCCCTGGACGGGCCTTGTCCTCAGACGCCGGACGGGCTGAGATTGCCCGCCTGTGTTCTCAGGTGCCCAGGGGACGGCGTGGCAGCGGTGAGGAGTACACCACCGACGTCGTCACCGCACCCAGGGCGCCGATCTTGCCCGAGATTTCTTCCAGGTGGCGCATGGAGCGGGCGGCGACCTTGATGACGAAGCAGTCGTCGCCGGTGACGTGGTGGGCCTCCAGGATTTCCGGGGTCGCGGCCACCAGGTCGTGGAACGGCTTGTAGTTGCCGTTGGGGTAGCGCACGCGGACGAAGGCCAGGATCGGCATGCCGAGCCGTTCCGGGGAGACCACGGCCGAGTAGCCCTGGATCACGCCCGCCTCCTCCAGCCGCCGTACCCGTTCGGTCACCGCGCTCGGGGACATCGAGACGGCGCGGGCCAGCTCGGCGAAGCTGGCGCGGCCCTCGCGCTGGAGGACGTCCAGGATGCGCCAGTCGGTGGCGTCCGGGGAAAACGTGGTCATGCGCAGAGCTAACCGGGGATTCCCCGGCCGATCAAGGGGGGTGCCGGGGATCGTCCCTTCAGGGAGTTGATCTTCACAACGTAGATTTCCGGACAGAAGGAGTCACTCACGAGGCACCCCAGAGAGGCCGGAACATGACCATCACCGCTGCCGCCAACCCCGTCCTGCGCGTGGCCCCCGCCGACCCCGCGACGGCCGCCGCCTACTTCCGTGCCAGCCTGGCCTTCCACGCGGACGTCGCCGACGTCGCCGCCGCGCTCACCGGTGAGGGCGAGCCCGGGTTCGTCGTCGTGGACTCCCGCTCCACCGCCGCCTGGGACCAGGGCCACATCCCCGGCGCGGTCCACCTGCCCACCACCCTCATCCCCGAGCAGGCCGCACAGCTCCTCGACAAGAGCGTGCCGGTCGTCACCTACTGCTGGGGCCCCGGCTGCAACGGCGCCACCCGTGCCGCCCTTGCCCTCGCCGAACTCGGCTACCAGGTCAAGGAGATGCTCGGCGGCTTCGAGTACTGGGCCCGTGAGGGCTTCGCCTACGAGACCTGGGAGGGCCCCGCCCGTCGCGCCGTCGACCCGCTGACCGCGCCGGTCGACAGCGACGACTGCGGCTGCTGACAACCGCCGCCCGTCCCGGGCAATTTAGGTGTCCGGGACACTGAACTCCCCTGTGCGGCAGGCGTGTAGGTTGCTGCGCCATGGCGCGACACAGGGTGCGATGGGTGGAGTCGGGCGGCGGGCCGCTCATAGCGGTCCCGGAGACGGTGCTGCCGTTCTGGGCGGGCGCCGAGGGCGACGAGACCGCCTCCGACCACGACCGGGCCTGCGAGATCGACGGGCCCGTCGGACTGCTCCCCGTCGGGGACGGCGCGGCCCTCGTCCTCGGCGACGAACCCGCCGCCACCGCCTATCTGCCGGACCACGCCACCTTCGTCCGCCGGTACGCCGCCGACTCCGAGGCGGACGTCCTCTCCGCGGTCCCCGCCGCCCTCGCCACCGCGGAGTGGGAGAAGGAAGTGCGCTGGAAGGTGCCGGGGCCGGTCCACCTCTTCGACTCCGCCCGGCCCGGCACCGACCCCGAGCGCTCCGACCCCCTGCGGGTCACCCTGCCGCCGGGTCCGTACGCGGTCCGCGCGGCCTGGACCCGGCCCGGCCCCGAGACCTGGCTCGGGCTCGTCCAACTACGGGCGCTGGAGCGGTAGTACGGAACTCTCGGGAGCGCGGGGCCGATATTCGCGTGCGCGGCGTCGGCGGGGGTCGCGATCATGGCCGTATGCCCCGACTCCCGCACCCCACCCCCGAACAGCTCCGCCGCGACCCGCTGCCCCTGCGCGGCCGTACCGCCCTCGTCACCGGGGCGAGCAGACGCGGCGGCATCGGACACGCGGTGGCCCGGCGGCTCGCCGCCCACGGGGCCGGGGTCTACCTGCACCACCATGTGCCGCACGACGCGGCCATGCCCTGGGGCGCCGATGACCCCGAGGCCGTCGCCGCCTCCGTGCGGGAAGCACAGGGGGACCCGGGCGCGCCGGTTCTCACCGGGCCCGGCGATCTCTCCGACCCCGCCGTCCCGGCCGAACTGGTCGACCGGGCCGCCGAGGCGCTGGGCGGGCGGCTCGACATCCTCGTCGCCAACCACGCCCTCAGCGGCTCCGACGGCACCCTCGACACCATCGACGCCGCGATGCTGGACGCGCACTGGGCCGTCGACGCGCGTTCCGTGGTGCTTCTCGTGCAGGCCTACGCCCGGCAGCGGCAGCGACCGCGCGGTGGACGCGTCGTGATGATGACGTCCGGGCAGGACCACGGGGGCGGCATGCCCGGCGAGATCGCCTACGCCCTCCAGAAGGGCGCCCTCGCCTCGATCACCCGCTCCCTGTCGACCACGCTCGCCGAGCACGGGATCACTGTGAACACGGTCAACCCGGGCCCGGTGGACACCGACTACCTGACTGGCGACGCCTACGACGCGGTTGCCGCGCGGTTCCCCTCCGGGCGGTGGGGGATGCCCGACGACCCGGCCCGTCTCATCGCCTGGCTGGCGACGGACGAGGCCGGGTGGATCACCGGTCAGGTCATCGACTCCGAGGGCGGATTCCGCCGCTGACCTACAGGTTGGACAGTTCGTCCACCAGGTCGTCCAGGCCCAGGGAGCCCTGGGAGAGGGCCGCCATGTGCCAGGCCTTGAGGTCGAACGCGTCGCCGTGCCGCTCACGCGCCCGGTCCCGGCCCAGCAGCCAGGCCCGCTCGCCCAGCTTGTAGCCGATCGCCTGGCCCGGGATCGTCAGATACCGGGTCAGCTCGCTCGACACGAAGTCCCGCGGACGGCTGCTGTGCGCCCCGAAGAACTCCTCCGCCAGCTCGGGCGTCCAGCGCTCACCGGGGTGGAAGGGCGAGTCCGCCGGGATCTCCAGCTCCAGGTGCATGCCGATGTCCACGATGACGCGGGCCGCGCGCATCATCTGCGCGTCCAGATAGCCGAGCCGTTCCTCGGCGTTCTTCAGAAAGCCCAGCTCGTCCATCAGCCGCTCCGCGTACAGCGCCCAGCCCTCGCAGTTGGCGCTGACATGGCCGACGGTCGCCTGGTAGCGGGAGAGGCTGTCCTTGACGTACACCCACTGCGCGAGCTGGAGGTGATGGCCGGGGACGCCCTCGTGGTACCAGGTGGAGACCAGGTCGTAGACCGGGAAACGGGTCTGCCCCATGGTCGGCAGCCAGGTGCGGCCCGGGCGGGAGAAGTCCTCGGAGGGGCTGGTGTAGTACGGGGCGGCCGCTCCGCCGGGCGGGGCGATCCGTGATTCCACCTTGCGGACCTGCTCGGCGAGTTCGAAGTGGGTGCCGTCCAGCGCCTCGATCGCCTCGTCCATCAGGCCCTGGAGCCAGGCCCGCACCTCGTCGACGCCCTCGATCATCCTGCCGTGCTCGTCGAGGTGGGCGAGCGCCACCCACGGCGTCTCGGCGCCGGGCAGGACCTTCTCCGCCTCCTGCCTCATCTCGCCGAGCAGCCGGTGGAACTCCGACCAGCCGTACGCGTACGCCTCGTCCAGGTCCAGGTCGGCGCCGTTGAAGTAGCGGACCAGCCGGGCGTAGCGCTCCCGGCCCACCGTGTTCGGGGCGCCCTCGACGGCCGGCGCATACACGTCCCGCATCCAGTCCCGCAGCTCCACCACGGCCGCGGTGGCCTCACGGGCCGCCTTGTCCAGCTCGCCGCGCAGCGCCTCCGGGCCCGCCGAGGCGAAGTCCTCGAACCAGCCCCGCCCCTCCCCGGTGTCCGCCCACTCGTCGAGCTGCTCCAGGAAGACGGCCGTCGGACGCGGCCCCGCGTACAGCTTGCGTTCGAGTCCGAGGGCCAGCGACTCGCGGTAGCCGGCCAGTGCCCCGGGAACCGCGCGCAGCCGCTCGGCGATGGCCGCCCAGTCCTCATCGGTCTCGGCCGGGGTGAGGGTAAACACCTCGCGCACGGAGTGGGCGGGCGTGCCCAGGTTGCCGACCGCGCGCAGGCCCTCGTCGGCCTCGTGCACGGCGAGTTCGGCGGTCAGCCGCTCGCGCAGCAGCCGGGCACAGCGACGCTCGCTCTCGCTGTCCGCGCCGGGCTGCCGCTCGGCCTCGTCGAGCCGGGCCAGCGTCGCCCGCGCAAGGTCCGCGAGCGCCTCCTGGCCCGCGGGGGAGAGGTCGGGCAGTCTGCTCGAACTCTCCTTGTTGCCGAGGTAGGTACCGGTGACGGGATCGAGGGCGATGAGCTCGTCGACATAGGCGTCGGCGATCTCACGGGGCAGCGGGCTCTTCGTCTCTGACATGGCGACCATCCTCGTACGACGGTCTGTGGACGTCACCCGGATTGAGCCGTGGGCGAAGGCGGGAGCAGGGGCCCGCAGTCCCACTTCTGGAAGATCAGCCGGGTCTCGACGCGCGCCACTTCCCGGTGCGCCGTGAACTCGTCCAGCACCAGGCGCTGCAAGTCGGTCATGTCCCTGACCGCGACATGCACCAGATAGTCGTCGGGCCCGGTGAGATGGAAGACGGTCAGCGACTCCGGAAGCGCCCTGATCCGCTCCACGAACGGCCCCACCAGCTCCCGCCGATGCGGTCTGACCTGCACCGACAGCAGCGCCTGCAGTCCACGCCCGAGCTTCGCCGGATCCAGCCGCAGCTGATGGCCGAGAATCACCCCGGCCCGCCGCAGCCGGGTCACCCGGTCCAGGCAGGTCGACGGTGCGACCCCGACCTGAGCGGCGAGATCCCGGTAGGTCATCCGGGCGTCGTTCTGCAGCAGCCGCAGCAGATGGAGATCCACCGGATCCAGTACGACAGATTCGGCCACTGGCCGAACGTAGCACGGTGTTCGACTCCTGTGACCCGGTCGGCGTTCACTCTTCCGCGCATGGAGACCCCTGTGCGATCGAGAGCCCTGGCCACCGAAGCCGTGCACGCCGGCCGCGAAGACCTCGCCGCCCTTGGCCTGCACGCCGCGCCGATCGACCTGTCCACGACCTACCCCTCCCACGACAGCCGCGCCGAGGCAGCCCGGATCGACGCCTTCGCCGAGACCGGCGCCGAGCCGACCCTGGACGGACCCCCGATCTACGGTCGGCTCGGCAATCCCACCGTCGCCCGCTTCGAGACCGCCCTCGCCCGTCTTGAGGGCACCGAGTCGGCCGTCGCCTTCGCCAGCGGTATGGCGGCGCTCAGCGCGGTTTTGCTGGCCCGCTCCGCGATGGGCCTGCGCCATGTCGTCGCCGTCCGCCCCCTGTACGGGTGCAGCGACCACCTGCTCACCGCCGGGCTGCTCGGCACCGAGGTGACCTGGACCGATCCGGCGGGGGTCGAGGACGCCCTGCGCCCCGACACCGGTCTGGTGATGGTGGAGTCCCCGGCCAACCCGACCCTGGCCGAGATCGACCTGCGCGCGGTCGCCCACGCCTGCGGCTCGGTCCCGCTCCTGGTCGACAACACCTTCGCCACCCCCGTCCTCCAGCGCCCCGCCGAACAGGGCGCGCGGCTGGTGCTGCACAGCGCCACCAAGTACCTCGGCGGCCACGGCGACGTGCTCGCGGGCGTCGTGGCCTGCGACGAGGAACTGGCCGGACGGCTGCGCCAGATCCGGTTCGCCACCGGTGGCGTGCTGCACCCGCTTGCCGGCTACCTCTTGCTGCGGGGTCTGTCGACCCTGCCGGTACGGGTCCGCGCGGCGTCGGCGACCGCCGCCGAACTGACGCGGCGGCTGGCCGCCGACCCGCGCGTGACCCGCGTGCACTACCCGAGCATCGGCGGTGCGATGGTCGCCTTCGAGGTGGCCGGCGATCCGCACGAGGTCATCTCCTCGGTCCGCCTGATCACCCCGGCGGTCAGCCTCGGCAGCGTGGACACCCTCATCCAGCACCCGGCGTCCATCAGCCACCGCATCGTGGACGCGGGGGACCGGCGGAACGCCGGGGTCAGCGACCGGCTGCTGCGGATGTCGGTCGGCCTGGAGGACGTCGAGGACCTGTGGGCGGACCTGGACGCGGCGCTCGGCGACGGGTGCGGCGAGGCGGGTGCGGGCGTTGGTGAGCCCGCCGTGGCAGGTCGGGCCTAGCCGGGCCCTCCGGACCACGTCACCCGCACCTGGGGCGTGAACGCGACGCGGGTCACCGTGTCGTCGTACCAGGTCACGCGGAGTTCGTCGGCGGCGGTCGTCACTTCGGTGACGGCCGCCGCCGCGCGTACGGCGGGTGATTCGGCGGTGAGGGTGGCGACGGCCGCGTAGACGCGGGTGCCGCTCGCCTCCCCGCTCAGACGGGGCAAGGTCGCCCACGGGGTGTACGCGGTGCCCTGCGGTGCGCGGACCGTGTCCCGCCGGTCCCAGCCGAGGAGCGGGTGCAGCTCCGATACCGGGGTGCCGTCCGGTCCGGTGGCCCAACCGGTCTGTTCCGCACGGGCGTTGGGCGGACCGCCCAGGACCCGGTGGACCCGCAGCTCGTACGGGCCGCGTACGACGGTGACGCTCTCCACGCGCAGCCCGGGCACGAGGGGCGGGCCGTCGGGGAAGACGGGCAGATGACGGGACGCGGCCCAGCCCCGGGTGCCGTCGACTCCCGCTCCCAGCGGACGGATGCGGCGGCGCACGCTGCGGCCGGTTCCGCCGTGCAGGACGAGGGCCAGGTGGTTGTCACCCGCGTTGCTCTGCGATGTGGGGCCGGTGTGGGTCGAGTAGGCGAAGCGGGCGTACAGGGGGTCCGCGGCGGCGGCCGACTCCCCTTCCTCGGGGCGGACGTGATCGCTGCCGTGGTTGTGCAGACGGACGATGCCGTCGGACGCCGTGCCGTGGATCAGCAGACCGGGACCGGCCAGGGCGCGCACCTGGTCGCGCTCCTGCACGGGCAGGGGTGTCTCGCGGGCGGTCCACAGGGGGTGGTCCTCGTCGGCGAGCAGCGCCACGAACGCCTTCGACGCCCAGTACGGAGAGGCGGGGCCCGAGTAGGGCTGCACGGTGGCGGCGTGCGGGCCGTGCCAGCCCAGGGTCAGCAGGCCCCGGGAGTCCACGGCGCCACGGTCGAGGAAGTACTTCAGACACGCGCTCGCCAGGTGGCGCGAGACGCCCGGCGCCAGCGGGGTGTGGCCGGTCACGGCGCCGAGGGCCACGGCGGAGGCCGTGGCGAAGCGGTACGTGAGGGACCGGCCGAAGTGGACCGGCGCGCCGTCGGCGGCGAAGAGCAGGGCGAGGCTGTCCAGGTGGGCGCGCAGGCGGGGGCCGTAGGTGTTCAGGAGGTCGGGGTCCTGGGTCAGGTGCGCCTGGAGCATCGGGTACAGGTGCAGCGCCCAGCCGTTGTAGTGGTCGTAGGCGCGGCCGTCGCCGTCGGAGTACCAGCCCTCGCCCTGGTACCAGCCCTCCAGCAGTTCCAGTCCGCGCTCGCGGGCGCGTGCGGTCTCCTTGTCGCCCCGGCCGACCGACTCCAGGAAGGAGGCGACGGTGAAGGGGAACAGGTACCAGTTGTTGGGGGAGGGGTGTGCCGGAGCGCGTCGCGCAGCCAGCGCTCGGCGCGGTCCTGCACCTCCGGGTCCAGGCGGTCCCAGAGCCAGGGGCGGGTCAGCTGCAGTCCCAGTGCCACGGACGCGGACTCGACCATGGGCTGGCCCTGCACGTGGATGTCGCGGATGAGCGGCCAGGACTCCTCGTCGTCGCGTCCGGGCGTCCGGGTACCGGCGGCCAGCCCGTCCGCGTAGCGGCCCAGCCAGCCGTGCGGGTCGGCGCCGTCGGCCCCGGCGACACGGAAGGCGGCGGCCAGGAAGGTGCGCGCGTAGCCCTCCAGCCCGTCGGAGCGGGTGCCCGACGCCGAGGGTCGGCCCGGCAGGTCGAGCAGGGCGCGGCCCGGGGTGGCCCAGCGCCAGGCGGCGGTCAGCAGACCGTCGGCCACGGCCTGCCAGTGCGCGCGGGTGAAGCCGGTGTACGGGCTGAGTGCCGGGTCGGGGTCGGGGAGCCGCGGGGACGGTATGGGGGCATGCCGCAGGGGCGGGTGCATGGACACTCCGTGGTCGTCGCGAGGGTGCGGACCCGCCCGCCCGGCGCGGTGCGGGCGGGCCCGCCCGCTCAGGCCGATTCCCTGATCACCAAGTGGGTCGGGAGGATCAGCGGCGTGGGCTTCTCGTCGTTGATGAGGCGCAGCAGCATGCGGGTCATCTCGCGGCCGAGGGCCTCGATGGGCTGGCGGACCGTGGTCAGGGCGGGATGGGTGTGCTGGGCGGTCACGATGTCGTTGAAACCGACCACGGCGACGTCCTCCGGCACCCGGCGACCGCGCTCGCGCAGCACGCGCAGGGCCGAGGCGGCCATGGCGTCCGAGGCGACGAACACCGCGTCCAGATCCGGGTGCTCGTCGAGCAGTTGCTCCATCGCCGCGGCCCCGCCCGCCTCGCTGAAGTCCGCGTGCACCACCCGGTGGGCCGGGAGACCGGCCAGCGCCAACGCCTCCCGGAACCCCAGGTAACGGGAGACACCCACGTGCATGTCCTGCGGGCCGGTGATCGTGGCGATGGCCCGGCGGCCGCTGGCGATGAGGTACTCCGCGGCCTCCCGGGCGCCGCCCCGGTTGTCGGCGTCAATGTAGTGCTGCGGCGCCCGCTCCAGTGGCCGGCCGCCGTAGACGACCGGGATGCCGCCGCCCTCCGCGACCTTGGCCAGGGGGTCGTTCTCCCGCAGGGCCAGCAGCATCACCCCGTCCGCGCCACGGGACTGCAGGATCCGGGTGAGGCGGTCACGGCCGCGCTCGGTGGCGGCCATGACCAGCAGGAGCTCCAGGTCGGACTCCTCGATGACGGCGTTCACCCCGGCGATCACCTCGGCGAAGAACTGGTTCGCGAACAGCGCCGGATCGTCGCTGGAGATCGCCAGGACGACCGCGCCGCGCCGCTGGGTGGCCAGGGAGCGGGCGGCGGCGCTGGGGACGTAGCCAAGTTCGTCGATGGCGGCGCGGACCGCCTCCAGGGCCTTCTTGCTGACGTGCGGGTGGTTGTTGAGCACCCGGGACACCGTCCCGCGTGACACACCGGCAAGCTCGGCCACCTCGTCGAGTGTGGGCTGCCGACTGCTCATCTCTTACCGCCCTCGATCCCCTGGTTCACGAATCCACCTGCACTGTTAGCGCTCCCAACATAGCGGGACCGCATCTGCCGCCGTACACCGTCGCTCACCCCGCCCCGCCACGGGCGTCGCGAATGAGACGGGCGTACCAGTGGGCGCTCTCCTTCAGGGTGCGCTCCTGGGTCGCGTAGTCGACGTGCACCAGCCCGAAGCGGTGACGGTAGCCGAAGGACCACTCGAAGTTGTCCAGCAGGGACCAGACGAAGTAGCCGCGCAGGTCGACGCCCGCGGCAAGGGCGCGGGCGCAGGCCCCGATGTGGCTGTCGAGGTAGCCGATCCTGGTGGTGTCCCGCAGCCCCTCGTCGACCGCGGCACCGTTCTCGGTGACGTACAGCGGCAGCGACGGATGCTCGGTGTGCAGCCGCGTCAGCAGCGTGAGCAGGCCCTCCGCGTCGATCTCCCAGCCCATGGCGGTCTTGGGACGTCCGCCGTCGACCGTCCGCACGTACGAAGACCCCGGGTAGGCGTGGTTCTGGGCGGTGTCGGAGGCCGCCACCAGCATGGGCGAGTAGTAGTTGACGCCCAGGAAGTCCAGCGGCGTGGAGATCGCGGCCAGGTCGCCGTCGCGTACGTAGTCGGGTGCGCCCAGTTCGCGGGTGTCGTCCAGGACGTCCTCGGGGTAGGCGCCGCGCAGCAGCGGGTCGAGGAAGAGGCGGTTCTGCATGCCGTCGATGCGCCGGGCCGCGTCCACGTCCTCGATCCGGGTGCTGAGGGCGCGTACGTCGGTGAGGTTCAGCGTGATGCCGGCCTGTGCCTCCGGCATGGCCTGGAGCGCAAGGCCGTGCCCGAGCAGCAGGTGGTGGGCGGCGCGCAGCGCGGCTGCCGGTTCGCGGCGGCCGGGGGCGTGGCGGCCGGTGGCGTAGCCGAGGAAGGCCGAGCACCATGGCTCGTTGAGGGTGGTCCAGTGCCCGATCCGGTCGCCCAGCGCGTCATGGACGGCGCAGGCGTAGTCGGCGAAGCGCAGCGCGGTGTCGCGTACGGGCCAGCCGCCCGCGTCCTCCAGCGGCTGCGGCAGGTCCCAGTGGTACAGGGTCGGCCACGGCTCGACGCCGTGTTCCAGCAGGGTGTCCGTGAGCCTGCGGTAGAAGTCCAGTCCGGGCTGGTTGACCGGGCCCGTGCCGTCCGGCTGGATGCGGGGCCAGGCGATGGAGAACCGGTAGGCGCCCAGGCCCATTCCGGCCATCAGGGCGACGTCGTCGCGGTAGCGGTGGTAGTGGTCGGTGGCGACGGCGCCGGTGTCGCCGCCGTCGACGGCGCCGGGCGTCGCGGAGAAGGTGTCCCAGATGGAGGGGCCGCGCCCGTCCTCGGTGACGGCGCCCTCGATCTGGTAGCTGGAGGTGGCCGCGCCCCACACGAAGTGCTCGGGGAACAACCGGGTCTGGGACAGGCCGGGCTCGGTGGCGGTGCTCACGCCTTCACGGCTCCTTCCATGATGCCGCCAATGATCTGGCGGCCGGAGATGACGAAGACCACGAGCAGCGGCAGGGTCGCGACGAGGGCTCCGGAGAACATCAGGGTGTAGTCGGTGTAGTAGCCGGTGGACAGCTGGTTGAGGGCGAACTGGACGGTGGGGTTGTCCTGTTCGAGGACGGCGAGGGGCCACAGGAACTCGTTCCACGCGCCCATGAACGTGAACAGGGCGAGCACACCCGCGCCGGGGCGCAGGGCGGGCAGGACGACCGTCCAGTAGATGCGGAAGGTGGAGCAGCCGTCCACGCGGGCGGCCTCGATGAGTTCGTCGGGCACGGCGCGCTCGGCGTACTGGCGCATCAGGAAGACGCCGAAGGCGGAGACCAGGAACGGGACGATGACGGCCTGGAGTTGGTTGGTCCAGCCGAACTCCACCATGATCATGTACAGCGGGATGATGCCCATCTGCACCGGGACCATCATGGTCCCGAGAATCGCGATGAGCAGGAAGTTCTTGCCCCGGAAGCGGAGCTTGGCGAAGGCGAACCCGGCCAGCGTGCTGAAGAACACCACTGAGACGGTGATGGTCAGCGAGGCGATCGCGGAGTTCACCATGCCCTTGAGGAAGTGGGCGTTCTCGGCCTCGAAGAGCCGGTTCATGTTGTCGAACAGGTTGCCGCCCGGCACCAGCGGCGGCGGCCAGTCGCCGACCACGTCGTTGGAGCGGCTGGCGACGACGAACAGCCAGTACAGCGGGAAGGCGGACAGTGCGATGGCGGCCAGCAGGGTTACATAGACCAGGGGTGAGGAGGACTTGCGCACGGTCACTTCATCCTTCGCACGAGCAGGTAGTTGACGACCGTCAGCAGCAGGATGATGAGGAAGATCATCCAGGCGACGGCGGAGCCGTATCCGTAGTCGAAGTTCTTGAAGGCCTTCTCGAACATGAACATCGACATGGTCTGGAACTGCCGCAGGCTGCCGCCGGTGATCGCGTCGCCGCCCTGGCCGAAGATGAGCGGCTCGGTGAACAGTTGCAGGCCGTGGATGGTGGAGGAGATCACCGTGAAGATCACCGCCGGGCGGATCATCGGGACGGTGATGCTCCACAACTGTCGGCGGCGGCTCGCGCCGTCCAGGTCGGCCGCCTCGTACAGCTCGCGCGGGATCGACTGCATGGCGGCGAGGTAGATCAGCGCGTTGTAGCCGGTCCACCGCCAGTCGACCATCACCGAAATGGCCAGCCACGACGACCACTTGTCGGCACGCCAGTCCACCGGATCGATGCCCATGAGGTCCAGTAGACCGTTCACCATGCCGGCGTCGCGGTCGAAGATCTGGCTGAAGACGATGCCCACCGCCGCGACCGAGGTGACGATCGGCAGCAGGATGCCCAGCCGCAGCAGCGTCATGTGCCGCAGCTTCTGGTTGAGCAGATTCGCGATGACCAGCGCCAGAAGCAGCTGGGGCAGGGTGGCCAGGACCAGCATGCCCAGCGTGTTGACGGTGGCGTTCCAGAAGTCGGGGTCGTCGAAGAGGTCCGCGTAGTTGTCGAGCCCGACGAAGTCGCCCTTCCCGCCCATCTGCCAGTCGTGCAGGGAGACCCAGGCGGTGTAGCCGAGCGGGTACAGCCCGAAGACGGCGAACAGCAGGAAGAAGGGGGCGATGAAGAGGTAGGGGGAGCCGGACTTGTCCAGTCTGGACAGCAGGCCTCCGCGGGTCTTCTCGGGTGGCGGGTCGGCGTGCGCCTCGTCGCGGACCGAGGGGCGCGGCCGGAGTTGGGTGGCCAAGGTGGTTCCTTCGGAGGTCGATGGGCCGGGCGCGGCGGCGGGGGCGGTACGCGTGAACCGGTCAGGGGCGTCACTGCGTACGGCCGGTGGGAGAGCCGCCGCACCCGGCGGCACAGGGGTTATCGGACGAGGCGCTCGGCGTCCGCGACTGCCTTGTCCCATGCCTTGTCGGGCGAGAGCTTGCCCTGCTCCACGGCGGTCAGCGCGGCGACGACGGCGTCGTTGATCGCGATGTTCTGCGGTCCGAGGTAGACCGGCTTGAGCGCCTTGACGCTCTCACCGAAGATCTCGCCGACCGGGGCGTCGGAGAAGTACGGTGCGCTGTACTCCTTCACCTCGGGGCTGTCGATGGCCTTCAGCGCGGAGGGGAAGTTGCCCTTCGCCTTGAACGCGGTGGTCTGCCCCTTGGCGCTGGTCAGGAACTTCACCAGGTCCGCGGCCTCTTCGGGGTGGTCGCTCTGCTTGGGGACGGCCAGGAAGGAGCCGCCGCGCACGGCGCCGTTGCCCGGTACCTTCGCCACGTCCCACTTGCCGGCGTTCTCCTCGCCGGACTGCTGCTCGATCATGCCGAGCATCCAGGAGGGGCAGGGGATCGTGGCGAACGTGCCCTTCTTGAAGCCCGCGTTCCACTGGGGGCTCCACGGGGTGATGTTGCCCGACAGGCCCGCGTCGACCAGCTCGGTGGTCTTGTCCCAGGCCGCCTTGACCGCCGGGTTGGAGTCGATGACCAGCTCGTTGTCGGTGTCGTAGTAGGTGTGGTCGCCCTGCTGCATCAGGATGTTCTGGTAGACGCTGCCGGCCGAGTCGAAGAAGTGGGCGCCGGTCTTGGCCTTGGTGAACTTCTTGCCGGTGGCCAGGTAGTCGTCCCAGGTCGGCCACAAGGCGCCGACCTCGTCCCGGTCGGTGGGCAGCCCGGCCTTCTCGAACAGGTCGGTGCGGTAGCACATGCCCTGGGCGCCGACGTCCGTGCCCAGGCCGACCAGGTGCTTGCCGTCCTGCGTCAGCGCCTGGTCCCACTTCCAGTCCAGGTACTCGCCCTTCAGCGACCCGGCGCCGTGATCCAGCAGGTTGACGAACTGATCCGGGGTCGTCATGTACTGGCTGAGGTTGCCCTCCTCTATCGCCACGATGTCCCCCGCCCCGCTCCCGGTGGCGATCCACTGCTGGAGCTTGGGCGCGTAGTCGCCGAGCTTGGCGATGTTCTCTTCCTTGATCTCGATATCGGGGTGCGCGGCCTCGTACTCCTTGTAGAGGTCCTCGTAGCCGAACTGGGCGAACGTCTTGATCACCAGCGTGGTCTTCCCGGACGCGCTGTCGCCGTCGTCGCCCCCGCAGGCCGCCAGTGCGGTCAGGGACGCCGCGGCCGTCAGTGCCGCCAAGGTTCGCGTGAGTCGTCTCATTGCGCGGTTCCTCTCCTCGCGCCAGGCAATTGCCGGGAGCGGTAACAGTCCGATGGGGAAGGGTTTTTGAGCACGGGACCACCATGCACCTGGGGTGACGCCACAGCTGCAGCCGGTTCTGGCGTTCGCTTCTGTGCAGAGACTGGAAGCGGTAACAGCGAGGAGAGTAGGTCATCGCCGGGGCGCGGGGAAGGGGTCGTCGAATAATTTCGACGCGTACGACCCGTTGACACGCTCCTCGCCGGGCCCCCACGATCGGCCACTGACGCCACAGCAGGCCGGGTCGTATCGGACAAGGACCCGGAATGTCACTCAGAACAAGGCTCTGCGCTGTCGGCCTGCCCGCCGTCCTCGTCGTGGGACTGGTCGCGGCCGAGGCCCCCGCCGAGACAGCCGCCCACGAGCGGATCCTCAACGGCACCTTCACCAGCGGAAAGTCCCCGTGGTGGAGCAGCGGCAACACCCCGTCGCGGGTGGTGGACGGCAGGCTGTGCGCCGATGTCCCGGCCGGCACCACCAATGTCTGGGACTCGATGATCGCCCAGGACAACATCCCCCTGGAATCCGGCCAGACCTACACCCTGAGCTTCACCGCGTCGGCCACCGTCGACACCGGTGTGCGCGCGGTGCTGCAACTGGGACTGCCCCCGCGCACCACCACGTTCAACAAGACGATCAACCTCACCTCCACCCCGCAGACCTTCACCGTCTCGGGCCTGTCGAACGCCTCCGACCTGCACGGACAGCTCTCCTTCCAGCAGGGAGGAGCCGCGCAGCCGTTCACCCTGTGCCTCGACGACATCTCGCTCACCGGCGGGGTCGTGCCACCGGGCGGCGGCCGGGACTTCGGCTCCCCGGTGCGGGTCAACCAGTACGGTTACGAGACCTCCGGCCCCAAGAAGGCGTCCGTCGCCGACCCCTCGACCGAGCCGGTGCCGTGGCGGCTGGTCGACTCCTCGGGCGCCGTCGTCCGCCAGGGCCGCACCAAGGTCGTGGGCGACGACCCGGGCTCGGGCGACCATGTCCACATCGCCGACTTCAGCTCGTACCGGAAGACTGGGACCGGTTACAGTCTGGTCGTGGGCGAGCGGACCAGCGCGCCCTTCGACATCGCGGCCAACCCCTACGCCGCCCTGCGCACCGACGCCCTGTCCTACTTCTATCCGGCCCGCAGCGGCATCGAGATCGAGGCCGCCCACGCCGGAGAGGCCTACGCCCGCCCGGCCGGCCACCTCGGCGTAGCCCCCAACAAGGGCGACACCGACGTCCCCTGCCAGCCCGGGACCTGCGACTACTCACTGGACGTCCGGGGCGGCTGGTACGACGCGGGCGACCACGGAAAGTACGTGGTCAACGGTGCCCTCGCGGCCTGGCAGCTGATGGACACCTACGAGCGGGCCCGGGACCGGCACGACCGCGCGGCCGTCCGCGACGGTCTGCTGAACATCCCCGAGCACGACAACGGCGTACCCGACGTCCTCGACGAGGCCCGCTGGGAGACCGAGTTCCTGCTCAGGATGCAGGTCCCCGAGGGGCAGCCGCTGGCCGGCATGGCCCACCACAAGATCCACGACGCCGCGTGGACCGCCCTGCCCACCCTGCCCCACCAGGACTCCCAGCCCCGCTACCTGCACGCGCCGAGCACCGCCGCGACCCTGAACCTCGCCGCCGCGGCCGCACAGAGTGCCCGGGTGTGGAAGCCCTACGACAAGGCCTTCGCCGCCCGCTGCCTGAGCGCGGCCAGGGCGGCGTGGAAGGCGGCCCTCGCCCACCCCGACCGCTATGCCCCGGACAGCGACGAGATCGGCGGCGGCGCCTACGACGACACCCGTGTCACGGACGAGTTCTCCTGGGCGGCCGCCGAGCTGTACGCCACCACCGGTGACCGCGCGTACCTGCGGCGCATCGACGCGGAGCTGACCCGCACCGGGTTCTCCTGGCGGGACACCGAGGGCCTCACCGACCTGACGATCGTCCGGCTGCCCCAGCGCTTCCCCGGCCGCATGGTGCGCGAGGCCCGCGAACGCGTGATCTCCGTCGCCGACGCCTTCCTGCGGGACCAGAGGTCCCAGGGCTACCCCAACCCCTACCTCCCCGCCGACGGCACGTACGTGTGGGGCTCCAACAGCGCCTCCGCCAACAACGCCCTGGTCCTCGCCACCGCGTACGACCTCACCCACCGGCCCGCCTACCGCGACGCGGTGCTGGAAACCCTGGACTACCTGCTCGGCCGTAACGCCCTCGACCAGTCCTTCGTCACCGGCTACGGCGAGCGGGCCAGCCACAACCAGCACAGCCGCTGGTGGGCCCACCAGCTCAATCCCGCGCTGCCCAACCCGCCGGCCGGATCCCTCGCGGGCGGCCCCAACTCCGCCCTCCAGGACCCCGTCGCACAGCAGAACCTGGTCGGCTGCAAGCCCGCGACCTGCTACATCGACGACATCTTCTCGTACTCGACCAACGAGGTAGCGGTGAACTGGAACTCCGCCCTCGCCTGGGTGGCCACCTTCGCCGCCGCCCGCTGAGCCGTCCGGCGACCGCGCGCACCGACCGTGAGCTGTCGGCCGGTGCCGCCGCGCCGGCGAACCGCACCACCGCCGCAGGTGCGCCCACCCGCGCCGGACGAGCGCGGGCGGGCGCACCGAGCCGGGGCCCCGCGGCAGCCCACCCCACGAAGGGAGCGGAATCGCCCCATGAAAACGCTGCACCGAGTCGCGGCAGGACTCGCCTGCCTCGCAGCCGTCCCCGTCTGGACCCTGACCTCCGCCGACTCCGCGTCGGCGGCCGACCCGACCACCCTTACCAGCGGCTTCTACGTCAACCCGAACTCCAGCCCAGCCGCCTGGGTGGCCGCCCATCCCTCGGACTCACGCGCGGGCTCGATCCAGTCGAACATCGCCTCCCGGCCCATCGCCCGCTGGTTCGGCACCGGCTCCACCGGCAGCGCCGTCGCCAGTTACGTCGGCCAGGCCGACAGCCACGACAAACTCCCCGTCCTCGTCGCGTACAACCTCCCGGGCAGGGACGCCTGCGGAGGGGAGTCCGGCGGCGGCGCGGGCAGCGTCGCGGAGTACAAGGCGTGGATCTCCACCTTCGCCGCGGCCGTCGCCGACCGCCCGGCCGTGGTCGTCATCGAACCCGACGCCCTCGGCGACTTCGGCTGTATGAGCCAGACGAAGATCAACGAACGCCTGGACATGCTCACCTACGCGACCCGCATGTTCCAGCAGAAGGCCCCGAACACCTGGGCCTACCTCGACGGCGGCAACGCGGGCTGGACCTCGGCCGCCACCATGGCCGACCGGCTGGCCGCGGCGGGCGTGGCCAACGTGCGCGGATTCTCCGTCAACGTGTCCAACTACTACTCCACCGGCGCGTCCCTGACGTACGCCAACGCCGTCAAGGCCGATCTCGGCGGTACCGCCCGTTTCGTCATCGACACCAGCCGCAACGGCAACGGCTCCAACGGCGAGTGGTGCAACCCGCCCGGCCGCAGGCTCGGCACACCACCGCAGACCGGAGGCGGCGCCGACATGCTGCTCTGGGTCAAGACGCCCGGCAACAGCGACGGCAAGTGCGGTATCGCGCCGACCGTGGCCGCCGGCGTCTTCAGCCCCGACATAGCCGTGCGCCTGATCAACGGAACCTGATCAGGCGCACGGACGGCTTCCGGGTCAGCCGCGCTGGGGCAGACCGAGGTGCCGGTCCGCCGCTTCCCGCTCGGTCCGCAGCGGCGCGGCCAGGCGCGCGGTGATCACCAGCGTGCCCTCCTCGATCTGGTAGTCGAGCGGGAGCCCCAGCCCCCGCATGGCCGCCACCATCCCGGTGTTGGACGCCTGCGTCACCGCGTACACGCTCGCGCAGCCGGCCGACTCGGCCATCCGCACCAGCCTGCGCAGCAGTTCGCCGCCGATGCCGCGGCGCTGCCAGGCGTCCTCGACGATCAGCGCCACCTCGGTCTCGTCACCGTCCCACAGCAGGTGACCGAGGCCGACGATCCGTCCCGACGCCGTCCGCACGGCGAGCGTGCGCCCGTACCGCGGGCTGAGGAGGTGGTTCAGATACCGGTCCGCGTCGCCGACCGGGCCGTGGTAGCGCCTGCTCAGCGTCTGCGTCGAGCACCGCTCGTGCATGGCCTTCGCGGCCTCGACGTCGCGCGGACCGGCGCGGCGCACGGTGATGTCGCTGCCCTCCGGCAGCGTCAGTACGTCCTCACCGGCCGGGACCCGCGGGCCCAGCCGGGCGTCCAGCTCGACCAGGGCGCGCGCCCGCGCGAACTCGGTGGGGGTGAACGGCAGGTACGGCCGCTCCACGGTGATCACTCCGCCTTCCGGTGCCCGCAGCCGTATCACGGTGTCCTCCAGCACGCCCTCCACGGGCACGCCCTGTGGGGCCCGTCCGGCGACCGGGGCGCCGGGGAGCTGGCGGATCGTGCAGCGGCCGAGCAACTGCCGCAGCGCGAGGGGCAGTTCCGCGGCGTCGAGGGCGGTGCGGGTGGCGAGGCCCAGGACTCGGGTCGGCGCGTCCACGAGGTCGTGGGTGTCGGCCCGCTCGATCCAGGTGCCGGTGCCACCCGCCAGGGAGACGGCACGGGTGATCTCGGCGGCGGCCAGGCCGCCCCGGGCGCGCAGCAGGAACTCGTCGACGGTGCCGTCGCCCAGCGGATGCGTCTGCAGGCTCAGGATGTCGACGCGCTGCTCCGCCAGGGCTGTGCACAGCGCGGCCAGCGAACCCGGTTCGTCCTTCACCGTGGTGCGCATCCGCCACAGCGTGCTCTCACCGGAGGCGACCTCCGACGGCCCGGTCCGCTCGGCGGCGGACCGGGCACCGGTATCGTCCGCGGGCGGTGCGTGGCCGTGGCGGCGTGCCCACCACACGTGGAACGCGGCCGTGGCGATCAGTACGGCCGCCGACACCAGCAGCAGCTGAGGCCCGTCGGGGCCGTGCCCGATCAGGTTGGCGACGGCGTCGGCGACCGCGACGGCCGTGAAGAGCGCGGCGAGTTCGATGACGTCCCGCCGCCAGTGGTGGACAGGACGGCCGTTCTTCGCGCGCGTCACATCAGACATGTCTCGACTCATGCGGCCACTGTGAAGGAACGGTGTTGCGTGATCACGAACGGTTTGTGACCACCGGGTAACGGTCGTGTTTTGGCTGTTTTTGTCCCTACGTTGTGTGCGTCACGCGGCGTTGTGCGTCACGCGGCGTTGTGTGTCACGTGGCGTTGTGTGTCACGTGGCGTTGTGTGTCACGCGGCCAGCGCGCTGCGCAGCCGACGCGCCTGGGACACCAGCCGCGAGGAGCCCCGCCGGTCCGCCGTGCCGGCCAGATGCGGCAGCTCGCCCCGCGCGCCGGTGCGCTCGGCGCAGTCCGCCGCCACGGCGAGCAGATCCGCGAGCCCGCGCGGCGGGGTCCCCGGCCGTTCGCCGGACTGGTCCGCCAGCAGGGCGGGCAGGGCGTGCCGGAGTATCTCCCACACCGTGGCGTACGCCCCGCCGGCCGCCGCCGTCCGTACCGATTCCACCAGCCGCGACGGCTTGACAGCCCCGGTGCCCACCAGCTCCCCGAGATCCGTGCCGAGCCGCCCGGCGTCGAGCAGACCCCGCGCCGCCAGGACGAGCAGGGCGTCCACGGCGGACAGCCGGTCCTCCTCGTGCCGGGCGCCGAGCGCGTAGGCCAGCCCGAGATGCAGGGCCGGGCCCGCCTCACCGGCCGACTCCGCGAGCCGGGGGAGTATCTCCGCCACACCCCGGGCACTGTTGACGGCGGTGTCCGACAGGTCCCGCAGCACCCTGATCATGACCGGTTCGGGCTGCTCGGGCGACAGGGCCGCCCAGTGCGGGCGCAGGTCGCCGTCCCAGTGGTAGCAGTGCCAGCGGTCGGCGTAGACAGTGACCGGGCGGCCCAGCGGATGGAACTCCGGCGGGAAGTCCCGCTGTACGGAGTCGAGTTCGGCCGACTCCAGCAGGATCCGGGGCCCGTCGGTACGCCGCCGCACCTGGGGAAGGGCCGGGTCGGACGCGGTGAGCCACTGGGCGAGCCGTGTTCCCTCGGGTGTGCCCAGCACCGCCGCCCGTTCCGCGGCCGCCCGCGCCGCCGTACGGTCCTGGCGGCGGACCCGGAGGAGTGCCTGCGCGAAGTCGGTGCCCATGACCCGGGCGTCGGCCTCCCGATAGGCGGCGAGCCGGTCCACCAGCTCCTCCGGGTCGATCAGACCGCTGCTCCAGGTGGGCGTGGCCAGCAGGAAGGGCGGCGGGTCGGCCGGGATGCGCCGGGCGATCTCCCAGACGCGGGCGTTGAAGGCCCGGCCGAGCGGGCTGTGCACGCAGCCCGCGTCCGACAGCGGATCGGAGGAGGATCCCGGCGCGCCCTTGTTCAGCAGGGCGGCAAGCACGGTCTCGATATGGCGGTGGTGGTGGAAGTAGTGCACGTTGACGTTGCCCGACGCGTACCACGGCAGACGTCCCACCACCGGCTCCAGGGCTTCCCGCAGGGCGTCCGGATCGCTGTGGGCGCCGCGCACCAGGCCGTCCAGCGTGCGCTCGAAGGCGGTCACGTCATCGACTGCCGCCAGCAATACCCCGACCTCTTCGGCGACTTCGGCGGGCGACCCCGGCGTGGGGGCGAGGCGTACGGGCGCGGGAACCGGCGGCAGCGTCTCCTCGTACTCCTCCCGCCGCTCCGGGGCGGCGCCCAGGGCCTCGGCCACCCGGGTCCGCAGAGCCGGGCTCAACTGGTCGGCGGCGGCGAGGAGTTCGTCACCCATGCCCGGCTCGCCGATCCTCGAAGCGTGCCGCTCCACCAGCTTCACCGCGCGCTCCTGCATCTGGGAGTCGGGGTGCCCGAAGGCCTGTGCCAGCGGTGGCAGCAGCGTGTCGGCGCCGGTCGGGTCCTGGGTGAGGACCTTGCCCAGCAGGACGAGCTGGGCCCGGACCAAGGTCTTCTCCGTGCGGAACAGCACCGCCTCCGACAGCTCGGCCAGCCGCGGGTGCGGGAGTTCGCCCGTCACCGCGAGCGCGGCCAGCAGGGACTGCGCGTATGCGGCGACCGGTGGGACGGCGTCCGCGGCGAGCGCCGTCCAGTCCGCGATCCGCTCCCGCTGCTCCCGCGGCGTGGGGGCCAGTGCCTGGAGCAGCCGCAGGAACGGCCGGACATCGGCCGGACGCCCGCCCCGCAACAGCCGGGACACGCACCCGTCCAGCAGCTTCGCCCGGTCCAGGGTGCCCTCGTCCGCGAGGCGGGTGAGGGAGGACTGCCAGCTGTTGGGGCCGTCACCGGCCAGCCACCCGAACACCGAGCCGAGCTCGTCGATCTCGAACAGCGAGGCCACCAGCTCCGGCAGCTGCGGCTCCGGCCGGAGCCGGTCCGCGAGCGAGCCGACGCGCGCCCAACTGGCGGAGATCTGCGTCATCCAGCCGCGCACATAGGCGTCCGTGACCGGCACCGGACAGGCCGAGAGCAGCACCAGGCCGTGCATCAGCTCGTACGGCACGCGCGCGCTCACCGGGCGCCGGGCGAGCCGGTGGGTGACATCGGCGATCCAGTCGAGGTCCCGGTCGGAGAGGATGTCGATCAGCAGCTCGGCCGGCGCGGGGGACCACGCGAAGTCGGTGGCCGCCAGCCAGTTCGCCACGGCCGCGGCGCCGGTCTGGCAGGCCGCCCCGGCCAGGTGCAGGGAGGGCAGCGCCCGGCGCCCCCGGTCGCTCCAGCGGTCGGCGCGCAGTTCCTTGCGCAGGTCCTTCAACTCGGGCACGAACGCCCGCCGTTCGCCGTCCGTCATCCCGTCGAGCAGGTTCGCCACGTCGGTGATCCGGCCCGCCCGCACCGCGTCCGTCAACGCGCTCATCGCACACCCCCGTCGACCCGTGCCGTCCGCCCGTCCGGCTCCGCCACTTCGCCCCGCCGCACCATGCGTACCGCCAGCGCGTGCTTGCAGGGGCCGCGTCCGCCCCGGTACTTCGCCCACCACTGGCAGGTGCAGCTCAGCACCCCCGCCTCTTCCCGCACCCGGTGCACATGGCCGTCCGCGGCCGTCACTGTACCGAGCACGCCGTCCAGGGCGACCGCGCCCGCCGCGACCAGCGCACGCGCGGAGCGGAGTCTGGGGTTGTGCCGCTCCACGCGCGCGGAGTCGTAAGGCAGTTCCCGGTGGAAGTACGCCGCCTCGGCGGTGTCGTAGCCGACCCGGCCCGAGGTGCCGAGACGGACCAGGGCCGCCCGGACGCGCTCGGCGCTCAGCCCCGAGGACGCCGCCAGGTCGGCGATGTCGATCCGCGGCTCCCAGGCCAGCAGCACTGAGATCAGCTCCGCGTCCTCGGCGGCCTCGTCGGTGGCGAGCGCGTCCAGGGCCCCGCCCTCGCCCGAGAAGCCGCGCGAGGCGTCCGGCGACAGGGTGAGGGTGAGCCGCATGCCCGGCAGGACCAGCTCCCAGGCGCTCGCGGTCGGCGCCGAACCCGCGCCGACCGCGGGACCGTAGATCCGCAGCGCCGTCGCGTGCCGCAGTGCCCGCTGGAGCGCGGTCAGTCGCTCCGGGCCCGGCAGACAGACCGCGCCCGGCACCGCCCGGCTCGTCGCGCGCAGCCCGCGCCCCGCAGTGACCAGCCAGCGCGGGCCGCCCGCGGCACCCCGCACCCCGGCCTTCGGCAGCGCGCGCAGGAACCGCACGGCCTCGGCCGCGGGAAGCTCGGCGCGCAGGTCGAAGCCCGCCGCGATCACCTGGGACTCCGCGAAGCCGCGCAGCCAGCGGTCCGGGAGCGGCACCTTCTTCTCCACCACCGGCCCGTCCAGCGTGGTCACCGCCAGCTCCTCCGGGCCGACGCGCAGGTGCAGCGGATCGTCCGTGCCGAGCCGCGAGAGGGCCTCCCGCAGCGGGTTGTTGACGTCCACGTTCGTCGTGCCGTGGCCCACCTCGGCGCCGTCGAGGCCCGCCGTCAGCACATCCAGGCGGGCGTACACACCGCCGCAGCCGGAGAAGGACTCGAAGCGCAGCCGGTCGCCGTTCCCGGTCACCACCGGGTCCAGGGAGGCGCGCAGTTGGCGCTGGTAGTAGCGCGTCGCCGCCACGTCGGCCACCGCGAGGAGTCCCGCCGAGGCCGCCTGAGGGCGCGTCAGGAACCCGGCGAAGAACCGGGGATGGTCGGCGGCGCCGGTCGGCGTCGCGCCCCGTGAGGTCTCCAGACCCAGGCGTCGGCCGTCCGCGGACGATTCCAGCACGGAGGGTCGGCGATAGGCCACTGCCTGCAGTGATCGCGTCATGGGAAAACCGTAGAGGCGACCACTGACAATCGCCCTGACCTGCGAATACGGCCCCGGCGGCGGGGAGTTCGGGTGTGCCGCGCGCCGAGGGATGACGCCGGTGCGCGGCACACCCGCAGGCTACGCCACCCACTGCCCGACCCGACCCGACCCGACCCGGTCCGGTCCGGTCCGGGAACCTCGGTTCCGCCGACGTCGGCGTCGGCTCCCGTGTGTCAGGCTGCCGCGGCCATGAGCCGCACGCCCTCCCGGATGCGCGCCGGGGACAGGTGCGCGTAGCCGAGCACCAGCCGTACGTCGTCGTGGTCCCCCGGCGCGTGCGCGCACTCCGACAGCAGCCGCACCGCGACCCCGGCGGCGGTCACGCGCGCGTGGAAGTCCGCTTCCGGGCCGTAGCGCTTCGGGAGGACGGCGATGACGTGCAGTCCGGCCGCGATGCCCGACACCCGGGCGCCCGGGAAGTACTCCTCCAACGCGGCGACCAGGGCGTCCCGGCGCTCCCGGTAGGCGCGCTGGCAGCGGCGCAACTGGCGGTCGTAGTCGCCGCGCTCCACGAACCGGGCGAACAGCGCCTGGTCGAGGGTGGGATGGCCGAGGTCCATCGTCCGCTTGCGCTCGACGACCTCGTCCGCGAGCGCCTGCGGGACGAGGAGCCAGCCGAGCCGCAGCCCCGGGGCGAGCGACTTGCTGACCGAGCCGGTGTACGCCACCCGCTCCGGGTCGAGGCCCTGGAGGGCGCCCACCGGGGCGCGGTCGTAGCGGAAGTCGCCGTCGTAGTCGTCCTCCAGGACGTACCCGTCCATCGACCTTGCCCAGTCCAGGAGTTCGGCGCGGCGCCGCGCGGAGTAGGCGATCCCGGTCGGGTACTGGTGGGCCGGTGTGGTGACGATCGACCGTACGCCCGAGGCGCGCAGCGGGTCGAGGGCGAGGCCCTCGGCGTCCAGCGGCACGGGCACCGTGGTGACGCCCGCGGCGGCGTACAGCGCGTTGTGCTGCGGGCTGCCGGGGTCCTCGACGCCGACGCTGCGCAGCCCGCGCGCGTGCAGCGCGAAACCGAGCAGCGTCGTCGCCTGCGCCACCCCGGACACGATGACGAGGCGTTCCGGGTCCGCGACCACGCCCCGGCGGCGGGCGAGGAGTTCGGCCAGCGCCGTGCGCAGCCGGGGCAGCCCGCGCGGGTCGGGGTAGCCGAGGTCGGCGTGCGGCAGTTCGGCCAGTACGCCGCGCTGCGCCGTGGCCCACGCGGCGCGCGGGAACAGCGACAGGTCCGGGGTGCCGGGCACGAAGTCGGCCCGCGTTCCGGGGGAGCGGGGCGCGAGGTCACGCGCGCGGGGCGGCGCCGACCGCACGGCACCGCCCACCCAGGTACCGGCGCCCCGGCCGCTGCGCAGATAGCCCTCCGCCGTGAGCTGCTCGTACGCCTCGGTGATCAGCCCTCGCGACACACCAAGGTCGGCGGCGAGATCACGGCTCGACGGCAGCCGCGTCCCGGAGGCCAGCCGCCCGGAGCGCACCGCCTCGCGCAGCGCCGCCTGCAACGCCCGCCCACGCGCGCGTGCCGGTGCCGCGGCGGCGGGCAGCAGCAGCTCCCAAGCGGCCGAACCGGCGCCCGGCTCCTCGGCCCCCGGATCGCCGGCCCCTGGCTCCTCGGCTCCCCGCTTCTCGGCCCCCGGCGAATTGGTCTCCGAAGCAGTCATGAAAGTGGACCTTAAACCGGACCGCCCCCATTCCTAGCGTCGGTTCCATGAACGCCACCACCACGCGCGGGGCACTGCTCGCCGCGCTCGCCTGTGTCCTCGTCGGAGGCTCTTTCACCGCCAACAGCGTCCTCGGCGACTACCCCTACGCGGGCGGCCAGTTCCTGCGCTACGGACTGGCCTGCCTGCTGCTCGTTCCCTTGGCGGGCCGGGGCGCTACCGCGCGGCTGCGGGCGCTCACCGCCCGCCAGTGGATCCGCCTGGCTCTGCTCGCCGCGGTCGGCATGGTGGGCTTCAACCTCGCGGTCATCGCCGCCGAGCGCTCCGCGGAACCGGCGGTTCCAGGGGTGCTGGTGGGGTGCGCGCCGGTGGTGGTGGCGGTCATGGTCCCGATGCTGGACGGGCGCCGCCCGCAGCGGGTCGTGCTCTACGGGGCCTCACTCGTGGCCCTGGGCGCGCTCACCGTCCAGGGCTGGGGCCGTACGGACGCGACGGGCATCGCCTTCTCGGTGTGCGCCCTGGCCGGCGAGGTGGGCTTCGCCGTGCTGGCCGTGCCGGTGGTACGCCCCCTGGGACCGCGGCTGCTCTCCGCCACGGTGTGCGGCCTGGCGGCGGCCGAATCCGCGCTCGTGTCCCTGGCTGTCGACGGGACGGCGGGGCTGCGCCGCCCGGACGGGACGGAGGCCGCGGCGCTCCTGTGGCAGGCCGTGATCGTCACCGTGATCGGCTTCGTGTGCTGGTACATGGCCATGCAGCGCATCGGCGCCGAGCGCGCCACGCTGTTCTCCGGCCTGATCCCGGTGGCGGCCGCGTGCACGGCTCCCCTGGTGGGCACGGGGTCGTACGGAGCGGCGCAGGCCGTGGGGAGCGCACTGGTGGGAGCGGGGGTCGCCGTTGGCTCCGGGGCCCTGTCGCGCCGCCGACCGGTCCCGGACGCGACGGTCCGGGAGGAGGCCGAGGTACCCACCGCGGCCGGGCGGGGCAGCGAAGCATCCGGCGGTTGAGCCCGGGATGGGGCCCACGAGGCCTTCCAGCCGGAAACGCGCCCGCGGGCCCCGCGCCGCCGGACCCGGAACCCGCCGCCCCCGCTCCTCACCGGCTGCCGTCCAGAATCACCCGCGCCACCAGCGCCGGATCGTCGTTCATCGGGACGTGGCCGCAGCCGGGGAGCCGGACGAGGCGGGCGCGGGGGATGATCTGCTTGGCCCGGATGCCCTGGCGGCGCAGGAGGACGCGGTCCCTGGTGCCCCAGGCCACGGTGACCGGGATACCGGGGACGTCGTCGGTGAACTGGACCGCGTCGCCCGCCCGGAGGGTCTCGGTGAAGGCGGGCGCGTTGACGAGGGCCGCGGTCTCGGCGATCACCGCCTCGGGTGAACGGCGGCCCGGGCGGGCGTAGATGGTGCTGGTCAGGGCCGTGCGACCGGCCGTGCTCCGGGCGAGGCGATGCACCATGGGCTCGGGCATCCGCTCCGCGATGCGCCGCATCGTCAGCAGCAGGGTGAAGGCGTAACGGCGTTCGTTCTGCGACCAGAATCCGGCGGGGGACAGGGCGGTGACGGACCGTACGAGCTTCTCCCGGCCCAGTTCCAGGGCCAGCAGCCCGCCCAGCGAGTTGCCCGCGACATGCGGCCGGTCCACGTCCAGCGCCTCGCACAGGGCGCTCAGCGTGGCGGTCACCGTGGGCAGGTTGTGCGGCAGCCCCTCCGGCAGCGCCGGGGACGCGCCGAAACCGGGCAGGTCGACGGCTATCACGTCGCGCTCGGTCGCCAGGATGTCCAGCACCGGGTCCCACGCCTGCCGGTGATGGCCGATCCCGTGCAGCAGGAGCAGCGGCTCACCGCGGCCCACGCGCGCGTACGAGACGGTCACGGTTCGCGGGCCCCGCGCGGAGGGGACCTCGAAGGAGACGGTGGCGGCGGACATGGGTGCTCCTCGGCGGTGATGGTCGACGATGCCGTAGACAGCTTGTCAGCAATTGCTACTGACGGGTAGACCCGACCTGGGCCCACCCCGACCCGCCGGGTACGGGCCAACTCGGCGCGATCCGTGCGCTGTTCTTTGCGTGTGCGACTGCTCGCCTGGACACCGCCCGACCCGTCGGCTGGGATGGTGCCGTGAGCACCGACACCGTGACCGACGTCTTCGAAGAGCACCGCCCCGTCCTCCTGGAAGTCGCGTACCGCATGCTCGGGCGTGTGGCCGACGCGGAGGACGTCGTGCAGGAGGCGTGGCTGCGCTGGACGAGCGCCGACCGCGCCGGCGTACGGGACCCCCGCGGCTTCCTGGTGCGCGTCACGACCCGCCTCGCGATCGACAGGTTGCGCCAGGTCAAGGCCCGTAACGAGGCCTATGTCGGACCCTGGCTCCCGGAGCCGTACGTCACCGATTTCGGGGACACGGTTCCGGACACCGCCGAGCGGGCCGTGCTCGCGGACACCGTCTCCCTCGCCGTCCTCGTCGTCCTGGAGTCGCTGTCCCCGCTGGAGCGCGCCGTGTTCGTGCTGAGGGAGGCTTTCGGCTATCCCTTCGCCGACATCGCCGCGATCCTCGACCGGGGTGAGCCGGCGGTACGCCAGCTGGCCGGACGTGCCAGACGGCACGTCGACGACCGGCGGCCGCGCTACGACGTCGACCCCGCCGAGCGCCGTGACCTCACCGAACGCTTCCTCGCCGCCGCCTCCGAGGGCGATATGACCGGCCTGATGTCGCTGCTCGCCCCCGACGCCCGGCTGGTCGGCGACAGCGGCGGCAAGTCCCGGGCGCCGCTGCGGGTCGTGGAGAGCGCCGAGAAGGTGGGCCGATTCCTGGTCGGCGCCGCGGCCAAGGGGGTACCGGGACGGTCGTTCCGCTTCCTGGAGGTCAACGGCGGACCTGCCCTGCTCGCCCTGGAGGACGGCACTCCCGACGCCATGTTCCAGTTGGAACTCCTGGACGGCCGGATCCAGTCGATCTACGTCATCCGCAACCCGGACAAGTTGCGCTCCCTGAACCTGGATTAGAGGCTGCTCGAAGCCCCCGTTCCGCGACGGGGACTTTGCCGCCGCGTCAAGAAAACGGCCCTGTGCGAACGCCCGGTGAACGCTTCACGGCGGCCGGGGCGCGGGCCGCGCAAGGGGCCGAGGATTGGTATTGACCAAGGGTGGGGGCCGCCCTATGGTCGCAGAGAAGTGCAACAACCTTTAATAAACAACGGCGCTAAAACGCCACCGGAACACGGTGATTGCGGAGGACAGGGTGGGGACCACGCAACTGGAAACGGTGCCGGAACCAAAGTACTGGCATCTCAAGACCGTGCTCAGCGAGGCGCTGGATTCGGAATTCTCCGTGGGGGAGATCCTGCCCAACGAGCGTGACCTGGCGGCCCGCTTCGGCGTGGCCCGGGCGACGCTCCGCCAGGCCCTGGAGCAGCTCGAACTGGAAGGTCGGCTCCAGCGCCGCCGAGGTGTCGGTACGACGGTGGCGCCGCCGCGCGTGGGGGTAGCGGTGGGCACCACCGAGCAGCACGTGTGGCCGGGGGCGGCGGGGGACGACTGGCAGCCCGCCGACAGCACCCTGGAGGCGCCGCCCGCGAGCGTTGCGGCCGCCCTGGAGACCGGCGCCGAGGACACCGTGCACGTGGTGCGCCGCTCCCGCGTGACGCACGGTCAGCCCGTCGCCGCCGAGCTGCTGTACATCCCCGTCTCCTCGGTACCGGACCTCAGCGCCATCGACGCGCCCGCCGGGGCGGCACGCGCGCGTGCCGTGCTGCGCGAGCTGCAGCGGCTGGAGCTGGAGGGCCAGGAGCGTGCCGTCGAGCTGGGGTCGGCCCGCGCGGACGACGCCAAGATGCTGGACCGGCTGCCCGGGGCGCCCGTCCTCGTCGTCACCACCCGCTACTTCGCCGACGGCGGCCGCACCGCCGCGGTCTCGGTGGCCACGTACCGCGCCGACACCTGCCGCCTGACCTTCGGCGACACGGGCGGCGTCGAAATCCACGAGACCCCGGAACGCCAGGCATCCTGAGACAACACGGGCACGCGCCGGGCGCGTCGAACGCCGTGAGGCCACGCGCCGGGCGCGCCCGCGAATCCCCGCCGGGGCGCCCCGCGCCCCGGAAACGGGGGCGTGAGCCGGCGTCAGCGGCGGGCCGTCACCGTCTGTTCCACCGCGAACAACTGCTCCTCCACGTGGTCCAGCGCCAGCCGCAGCGCACCCGTCGCGACGGCCGCCTCGCCCAGGAGGGACAGGGTGACCTTCGGGGGGCGCAGGCAGTAGCGGGCCAGCTCGCGCTCCAGGGGCTCCAGTACGCCGTCCAGGCCGGCCGCCCAGCCGCCCACGACGACCAGCTCGGGGTCGAGGGCCAGGACCAGGGCCGCCGTGTCGTGGACGAGGCGCTGGATGAAACGGTCCACCGCCGCGCGGGCGCCCTCGTCGCCCTCGCGGGCCTTGGCGAACACCGCGGCCACGGCCTGCTCGTCGAGCGGGTGCAGGGGCTCGTTCGTGGTGGACAGCAGGGTCTCCGGGGTCACCTCGCGGCCCAGCAGATGCAGCGCGCCGATCTCACCCGCCGCCCCGCCGAACCCGCGGTGCAGCCGTCCGCCGATCAGCGAACCCGCGCCGGGGCTCAGCCCCGCCAGGACGAACACGATGTCGTCGGACTCGGTCGCGGCGCCCTTCCAGTGCTCGGCGACGGCCGCCGCGTTGGCGTCGTTCTCGACCAGCACCGGACACTTGAAGGACCGGCTCAGCCGCTCCCCGAGCCGCAGCCCCGACCACTGCGGCAGCGCCGTGCTCAGCCGCACCGTGCCGTCCGCCTCCACGATCCCCGGCGTCGCCGCGCCCACGGCCCGCAGCGAACCGCGGGCCACACCCGCCCGGCGCAGCAGTTCGGCCACACCGGTGCGCAGCTTCTCCAGCCGCTCGTCGGCGGTGGCGGTCTCCTCCACGTCCTTGGCGACCGAGCCGAGCACCCGCCCGTCCAGGTCCGACAGCAGCGCCGCGACCCGGTGCGGCCCGATGTCCAGGCCCAGCAGATGACCCGCCTCGGCCCGGAACCGGAAGCGCCGCGCGGGCCGCCCCTGGCGGCGCGCCGCGCCCTCGTCGGCGGCCTTCTCGACCACCAGCCCGGCCCCGATGAGGTCCTCGACGACGCCCTCGACGGTCGGCCGGGACAGTCCGGTGACCCGGGTGATCTCGGTCAGGGTCGCGTTGTCCGTGGCCCGCAGCGCATGCAGCACCACAGCGGAATTGATCCTTCGCAGCAGCGAGGGATCCCCGCCGGTCAGCCGCCCCACCGTCCGTCCTCCCAGCTCGTGCGCGTGTTGGGCGGATCGTACTCGGCCCGGCGGACCCCGGCGAGCACCGGTCGGTCACAGGAGTTCGGCGCCTCGCCGGTCACCCCGGTGCCACGAACCCCGACTCGTACGCGGCGATCACGGCCTGCGTGCGGTCCCGCGCGCCCAACTTCGCCAGTATGGCGCTCACATGCGACTTCACCGTCTCCGTGCCCACCACCAGCCGGGCGGCGATCTCGGCGTTGGACAGCCCGCGTGTCATCAGCCGCAGCACCTCCGCCTCGCGCTCGGTGAGCTGCGCCCGTTCCAGCGCCGCGCGGGCCGCCGGATTCCCGCCGTTCTCCCCGTGCTCGGCGGCGAGCTGCCGTACGGAGGCCGGGAACAGCAGTGACTCGCCCTCGGCGACCAGCCGGACGGCGTGCACGATCTCCGCGGGCCGGGCGCGCTTGAGCAGGAAGCCGTCCGCCCCGGCGCGCAGCGCCTCGTACACGTACTCGTCGTTCTCGAAGGTCGTCACGACGAGGATCTTCGGCGGCTCGTCGACCGACCGCAGCACCGCGCGGGTGGCCTCGATCCCGTCCAACAGCGGCATCCGTACGTCCATGGCGACGACGTCCGGCCGCAGGCTCCGCACCAGCGGGATCACCGCCGCCCCGTCGGCGGCCTCGCCCACGACCTCGATGTCCGGCTGCGCGTCCAACACGGCCCGCAGGCCCGCGCGTACGAGCGGTTCGTCGTCGACGAGGAGAACGGTGACCGGCATCCGGCCAGCGTAGATCAGCGCATCGGCAGCTCCGCACGCACCTGCCAGTCACCGTCGGCGGGCCCGGTGAGCGCACGCCCGCCGAGCAGCGCCGCGCGCTCGCGTATCCCGCGCAGTCCACTGCCGCGGCCGGGCGCCGCGCCGGAGTCGGCAGGCAGCGGGTTGCGCACCTCCAGCACCAGGGAGGCGCCGCTGACATCCAGACGCACGGAGGCCGGGACCGGGCCCGCGTGCCGCAGCACATTGGTCAGCGCCTCCTGGAGGATGCGGTACCCCTCCCGCGAGACCGGCCCGGGAACGGTGTCCAAGGGCCCGGCGAACTCCACCTCGACCTTCGCCCCGGCGGCCCGCGCGGACTCCAGCAGCCGGTCGGCGTCCACCAGCGTGGGCCTGCCGCTCACCGGCCGGTCCGCCTCCCGCAGGACGGCGAGCACCCGCTCCAGATCCTCCAGCGCGGCCCGCCCGGTCTCCCCGATGGCCTCCAGCGCCCGGTCGGTGAAGGCCGGATCACCCGCCGCGCGCGCGGCACCGGCCTGCACGACGGCGACCGTCAGCGCGTGCCCGATGGAGTCGTGCAGTTCCCGCGCGATCCGGTTGCGCTCCAACAGCTGCTCGGTGCGCTCCTCCAGGGCAGCCAGGCGCTCGGCGGCGGACGGGCCGAGCAGGCGGCGGGCGGCGGCGGTGACCAGCTCACCCAGGCCGACCAGGGCGCCGTACAGCACGACGAGCGGAAGCGGCGTCAGCAGGGCGTAGACCCAGTGCGGTCGCAGGTCTCCCAGGAACGGGGTGTCGAGGGGGCTGCCGCCCAGCGCGAGCCGTCCCAGCTCGAAGACGAGCATCAGCAGCCAGACCGTGGCGGCCGCCGTCACCGCGCCGAGCACCATCCGCGTTTCCAGCCACAGCACGGTGCGCAGCCGGTCCCGCCAGGTGTCGGCACGGTGCACCGAGACGACCGACTCCTGGTCGGCAGGCATCAGCATCAGCCGCGCCTGCACGCCCTCGCCCGTGCGCACGGCCGGGATCAGACCGACCGGGAGCAGCACCAGCGCGGGCACCCACGGCGTGGCCTGGTCGATGAACATCCACACGCTGAGGATCAGCATGGGCACCCACAGATGCAGCACGCGGGTGTACGTCGTGCCCCGCAGCAGGGGGCTCAGGAGGCGGCCCATCGCGCCATCGTGCCAGCCGCCACCGACAGCGGACCTCCCCCGCGCGGGGGAGACGATCTCCCCGCGCGGGGGAGGTGCCGGCACCCCGCCCACGGCGACGCTGATGCCATGACCAGCATCGAAGTCCAAGCCCTTACCAAGGAGTACGGCACCCGCCGGGCCGTGGACCGGCTCACCTTCTCCGTGCTCCCCGGCCGTGTCACCGGCTTCCTCGGCCCCAACGGCGCCGGGAAGTCCACCACCATGCGGCTCGTCCTCGGCCTGGACCGGCCGACCTCCGGCACCGCCACCATCGGCGGCCGCCCCTACGCCGAACTCCGCGACCCGCTGCGGCGCGTGGGCGCCCTGCTCGACGCCCAGGCCGCGCACGGCTCCCGTACTGGCCGCGACCACCTGCGCGTCCTCGCCGCCACCCACCGCATCCCGGACGACCGCGTGGAGGAGGTGCTGGCAAAGACCGGGCTCACCTCGGTCGCCCGGCGCCGCGTGAAAACGTACTCCCTGGGCATGCGGCAGCGGCTCGGCATCGCCGCCGCGCTGCTCGGCGACCCCGAGGTCGTCATGCTGGACGAGCCCTCCAACGGCCTCGACCCCGAGGGCATCATCTGGATCCGGCAGTTGCTGCGCGGGCTCGCCGGGAAAGGGCGCACGGTACTGGTCTCCAGCCACCTCATGAACGAGACCGCCTCCTTCGCCGACCACCTCGTGGTCCTCGGCCGGGGCCGGCTCCTCGCCGACACCCCGATGCGGGAGTTCATCCACGCGCGCGTGCAGCCCCGCGTCCGCGTCCGCACCGGCGACTCCCACGACCTCGGCGCCCTGCTCGCCGAGCACGGCCACACCGCCGTACGGGAGCCCGAGGGCCACTGGAGCGTGCCCCACGCACGCGTGGAGGACATCGGGCGGCTGCTGTCCACCGCAGGCGTCACCGTCCTCGAACTGGCCGCCGAGGAGGCCACGCTGGAGCAGGCCTACCTCGATCTGACCGCCGACGAGACCGAGTTCACCGCCCACCCGACCGCGCCGCAGCCGCAGGAGGCCTGACATGGCGTTCGCCCCCGCCCTCCACGCCGAGTGGCTGAAGATCCGCACCCTGCGCTCCCTCTACGGGACGCTGCTCGCCCTCTTCGCCGCCACCACCGCCTTCTCCGCCCTCGCCGGCGCCGAGACCCCCGAGGCGGACACGGACCCGCTGTTCACGGCCCTCTCCGGCGTACTGCCCGGCCAGATCGCGGCGATCACCTTCGGCGCGCTGGCCGTGTCCGCCGAGTACCACGGGGGCGCCCTGCGGCTGTCGCTGTCCGCGGTGCCGCGCCGCGGACAGTGGTTCGCCGCCAAGGTGACGGCGATCGCCGTACCGGCCCTGCTCATCGCCCTGGTGACGGCCCTGACCGCCTTCGCCGTGGGCCGCGCCGGGCTCGGCGACGCGGCGAGCGGACTGACCGCCTCCGAACAGCTCCGCGGCGTCCTGGGCGCCGCGCTCTACCTCACGCTGATGACCCTGTTCGCGGCCGGACTCACCGCGCTGCTGCGCAGCGGCGTGGCCACGCTCTCCCTGCTGATCCCGTTCGTGCTGGTGGTCTCCTTCGTCATCGGCGACGCGCGCGGTGTCACCGACTTCCTGCCCGACAAGGCAGGTCAGGTGGCCCTCTACGAGACGTACGACGGAACGCTCGGCCCCTGGACCGGTCTCGGGGTGTGCGCGCTGTGGACGGTGGCGGCGCTGGCGGCCGGGGCGTGGAGCGTACGGCGGCGGGACGCCTGAACCGGGGCCCGGCTGACACCCCGCCAATTGTCAGTGGTGACCGGTTTACTGGATCACATGGACATCGCGAAGGACCTCGCCCTGATCGACGGGCTCCGCACCCGGGTGGTCCCGGCGGAGCCCGGCGCGGACGCCTACCACCGGGCGGTCTTAGGGCTGCGCGCCTGGCCGCGCGCCGAGGACTGCTACGCCTACGAGGAGGCGGTGGCCGAGCGGTTGACCGAGCGCTGGGGAGAACCCTCGCGGTGGGGCACCACCACCCTCGTCGAACGCGCCGCGCGGGGCGAGCACATACCCGAGCCGTGGGCGATGCTCAGCACCTGGGCCACGGAGCTGCGCACCTGGGAGGTCGAGGACCGGTGGATCACCCTCACGGTCATCGACGGGGACACCGACGAACTGCCGCAGGTGTACGTGGTCGTCACCCCGGAGGACCCGCCGTGACCCGCAGCCGCGCGTACTCCTCCGCCATCGTGGCCGCCGTCCAGTGCGCGTTCAGCCCGCTCGGATTGGGCAGCACCCACACCCGGGTCTCCCCGATCGCCCGCTCCTGCGGCCCCACCTGGGCCTTGCGGTCCCCGAAGGCTGCCCGGTAGGCGGTCACCCCCACCACCGCCAGCCACTTGGGGCGCAGCGCGGAGACCTTCGCGACCAGCAGCCGCCCGCCCTCGCGGTACTCCTCGGTGCTCAGCTCGTCGGCCCGCGCCGTCGCCCGCGCCACCACATTCGTGATGCCGAGCCCGTACGACAGCAACTCGGCCTGCTCCGAAGGCTTCAGCTGCCTCGGGGTGAAACCGGACAGATGCAGCACCGGCCAGAACCGGTTCCCGGGGCGGGCGAAGTGGTGCCCCGTCGCCGCGGTCATCAGACCGGGGTTGATGCCGCAGAACAGCACGCGGAGGCCGTCCGCGACGACGTCCGGTACGAGACGGTCGCGGGCGGCCTCCAACTCCGCGGCGGTGAACCGCGTCAGAGGATCGCTCCCGGCGTGTAGCCGGCGGCCTCCGGACGCTGCTTCACGATCTCCTCGATCCGGCCGACGACGGTGGCCACCTGGTCGGCGGCGGCGCCCGTGAAGGACAGCTTGTCGGCCATCAGCGCGTCGAGCTGCGCGCGGTCCAGCGGGAGCCGCTCGTCGGCCGCCAGCTTGTCCAGCAGCTCGTTGCGCTCGGCGCCCTGCTCGCGCATGGCGAGGGCGCAGGCGACCGCGTTCTCCTTGATCGCCTCGTGCGCGACCTCCCGGCCGACGCCCGCGCGCACCGCGCCCATCAGCACCTTGGTGGTGGCGAGGAAGGGCAGGTACCGGTCCAGCTCACGGGCCACGACCGCCGGGAACGCGCCGAACTCGTCGAGCACGGTCAGGAAGGTCTCCAGCAGGCCGTCCAGCGCGAAGAAGGCGTCCGGCAGGGCCACCCGGCGGACCACCGAGCAGGACACGTCGCCCTCGTTCCACTGGTCGCCCGCCAGCTCGCCGGTCATCGAGGCGTAGCCGCGCAGGATGACCATCAGGCCGTTGACGCGCTCGCAGGAGCGGGTGTTCATCTTGTGCGGCATCGCAGAGGAGCCGACCTGGCCGGGCTTGAAGCCCTCGGTGACCAGCTCGTGCCCGGCCATCAGGCGGATCGTCTTGGCCAGCGAGGACGGCGCCGCGGCCAGCTGCACCAGCGCGGTGACGACCTCGTAGTCCAGGGAACGCGGGTAGACCTGGCCGACCGAGGTGAAGGCCTGCGAGAAGCCGAGGTGACCGGCGATCCGGTCCTCCAGCTCCGCGAGCTTGCCGGCGTCGCCGCTGAGCAGGTCGAGCATGTCCTGCGCGGTGCCGACCGGGCCCTTGATGCCGCGCAGCGGGTAGCGGCCGAGCAGCTCCTCGACGCGGCCGTGGGCGACGAGCAGCTCGTCGGCGGCGGTCGCGAAGCGCTTGCCGAGGGTGGTGGCCTGCGCGGCCACGTTGTGGGAGCGGCCGGCCATGACCAGCTCGCCGTACTCACCGGCGAGCTTGCCGAGCCGCGCCAGCACGGCCACGGTGCGGTCGCGCATCAGCTCCAGCGAGAGCCGGATCTGCAGCTGCTCGACGTTCTCGGTGAGGTCGCGGGAGGTCATGCCCTTGTGCACGTGCTCGTGCCCGGCGAGGTCGTTGAACTCCTCGATCCGCGCCTTCACGTCGTGCCGGGTGACCTTCTCGCGCTCGGCGATGGAGGCCAGGTCGACGGTGTCCAGGACGCGCTCGTAGTCGGCGAGCGCCTGGTCCGGCACCTCGATCCCGAGGTCCTTCTGGGCCCGCAGCACGGCGAGCCAGAGCTGACGCTCCAGCTTCACCTTCTGCTCGGGCGACCAGAGCGTGGCCAGCTCGGTGGAGGCGTAGCGTCCGGCGAGGACGTTCGGGATGCGGGGCTTGGCGGGCGCAGAAGTCACGTGTCCAGATTCTACTGGCGGTTCGTGCAGGCCAGCGCCACGACCCCGTTCGGCGGATACTACGAGACCCAGGTCACGGTGGCTCGCAGGGCAACGGATGCCGGGCTGCGCCGATGGCGGCCCCGACCGCGCCCTCGCCGGACCGCTGCACCAGCGGGATGTGAGACGCCGGTGAGACGGCGCCGCGGGCCCAGCGAGCGGACGGGGCGTGGGCCTGCGTGGGTCCCCCGGCGCGCATTCGCGTCTGCCGACAGCCGGGTCCGGCGGCGCTTATGCCGCCCGGCTCACTGCCCCTGAGGCAGGCAGTCACCGCAGGACGGCCGGTGAGGCGGCGGTGGCCCGGAGAGCGGGAGGGGCGTGGGCCTTGGGACTCCGGCCGCGTATCCGCGTCCGCCGACGGCCGGGTTCGGCGGGGCCTGGGCCACCCGGCTCACTGCGCCTCGCAGCTCGGCGGCTCGGCGGCTTGGGCCGCTTGGCAGGCGGTTGCGGCGTGGGTGGCGGGTGGGGTGGCGGTGGCTGTGTCACCTGGTCTCACTGCGCCTGGCAGCTCGGCGGCTCCGCCCGCTCGGCAGGCGGTTGCGGCGTGGGTGGCGGGTGGGGTGGCGGTGGCTGTGCCCCCCGGCCTCGTCGCGCCTGGCAGCTCGGCGGCTCCGCCCGCTCGGCAGGCGTTGCCGCGCGGGCGGTGCGTGTGGTGGCGGTGCCCACGTCCCCGCCTCGCCGCAACGCGTACGGCAGCGGCTCCGGTCACTCGGCGGCAGTCGTCGCGCGCAGAGGCGGGTGGGGCGGCGGTGCCCACGCCCCCCGGCTCACCCCGTCTCGTACGGCAGTAGTTCCGGGCGCTTGGCCGGTAGGCCGTCGCCGGAGGAGCGGCCCGTGAGGCGGCGGGCTATCCAGGGGAGGAGGTGGCGGTGGGCGAAGCGGATGTCCTCGGCGCGGCGGTTGAGCCAGCCCGGCGGGAGTGAGGGCGGCAGCGGGGTGCGCCACTCCGGGTCCTCCGGTTCGTAGCCCAGCGTCTGCCAGACGGCCTCGGCGACCCGGCGGTGGCCCTCGGCGGTCAGGTGCAGTCGGTCCACGTCCCACATGCGCGGGTCGGCGAGGGAGGGGGCGCCGTAGAGATCGACGACCAGGGCGCCGTGCCGCGAGGCGAGCTCGTCCACGCAGGCGAAGAGCTGCTCCATGCGCGGGCGGAAGCGTTCCAGGACCGGGCCCTGGCGGCCGGGGCTGCGCATCAGGACGAGCTGCTTGCAGGAGGGGGCGAGGCGTTCCACGGCCTCCTCCAGCAACCCCCGCACCCGCCCCATGTCGCACTTGGGTCGCAGGGTGTCGTTGAGGCCGCCGACCAGCGTGACCACGTCGGCCTGCATGGCCGCCGCCACCTCGACCTGCTCCTCGACGATCTGCCCGATGAGCTTCCCGCGCACCGCGAGGTTGGCGTAGCGGAAGCCCGGGTTGCGGGCCGCCATCCGTGCGGCGAGCAGGTCGGCCCACCCCCGGTAGGAACCGTCCGGGAGCAGGTCCGACATGCCTTCGGTGAAGGAGTCGCCGACGGCGACCAGGCTGGTGTGTGAGGGGTTCGTCTCCATGGCGAGGCATATGGTATCCCGAGGCGCATACCGCTCGGTCGGTCCCCCGGGAGACCCCGCTCAGGCGCGCTGCCCGAACAGCTCCCGCAGCACGTCCTCCATGGTCACCAGGCCCGAGAGCCGCCCGTCGGCGCCGAGCACGGCGGCCAGGTGGGTACGGCTGCCCCGCATCGCGGTGAGCACGTCGTCCAGCGGTGTGCTCTCCCGTACCCGGGCGATGGGCCGCATGTCCGGCACCCGGAACGGCAGGTCCCGCGGCGAGGCGTCCAGCGCGTCCTTCACATGGAGGTAGCCCACGATCCGGCGGCCCTCGTCGACGACCGGGAACCGGGAGAACCCGGACTCGGCGGACAGCGCCTCCAGCTCCTCCGGAGTGACGCCCACGCGCGCGTAGACGACCCGCTCCAGCGGGAGCACCACGTCACGCACCGGCCGGCGGCCCAGCTCCAGGGCGTCGTGCAGCCGCTCCCGGGCACGCTCGTCGATCAGCCCCGCCTCGCCGGAGTCCCGCACCAGCCGGGCCAGCTCGTCGTCCGAGAAGGTCGCGCTGACCTCGTCCTTGGTCTCCACGCGCAGCAGCCGCAGCAGGGTGTTGGCGAAGGCGTTGATCGCGAAGATCACCGGGCGCAGCGCCCGCGACAGCGTCACCAGCGGCGGCCCCAGCAGCAGGGCGCTGCGCACCGGCTCGGCCAGCGCGATGTTCTTCGGCACCATCTCGCCGAGCAGCATGTGCAGATACGTCGCCAGCGACAGCGCGATCACGAACGAGACCACGTGGCCCGCGCCCTGCGGCACGCCCACCGCGTGGAACACCGGCTCCAGCAGATGCGCGATGGCGGGCTCGGCGACCACACCCAGGACCAGGGTGCACAGGGTGATGCCGAGCTGGGCCGCGGCCAGCAGCGCGGAGACGTGCTCCAGGCCCCACAGCACCATCCTGGCGCGCCGGTCGCCCTGTTCGGCGTACGGCTCGATCTGGCTGCGGCGTACCGAGATCAGCGCGAACTCCGCGCCGACGAAGAAGGCGTTGACGACGAGGGTCGCCAGACCGATCAGCAACTGGACCGCGGTCACAGCGTCTCCTCCTTGTCGTCGATCTCGGCTTCCAGCGGCGCGTGCATCAGCACCCGCGCGGCGCGGTGGCCCGAGGCGTCCGTGACATCCAGCCGCCACCCGGCCACCCGCACGTGGTCGCCCTCCTGGGGGATCCGGCCCAGCTCGGTCGCCACCAGTCCGGCGAGCGTCTCGTACGGCCCCTCCGGTGCCCGCAGGCCCACGCGGGCGAGCTGGTCGGTGCGGGCCGAGCCGTCGGCGGAGTACAGGGCGCGGCCCTCGTCGTCGCTGCCGGCCGGGGCGATGTCGGGCGTCTCGTGCGGATCGTGCTCGTCACGGACCTCGCCGACGACCTCCTCGACGATGTCCTCCAGCGTGGCCACGCCCGCGGTGCCGCCGTACTCGTCGATGACGACGGCCATGGTGCGCTTGCCGGAGAGCCGGTCCAGCAGCCGGTCGACGGTGAGGGTCTCGGGCACCAGCAGCGGCTCGCGCATCAGATCCGAGACCGGGACCCGGGCCCGGCGCTCGGCGGGGACGGCGAGGATGTCCTTGATGTGCGCGGTGCCCACGACCGTGTCGAGGTTGCCGCGGTAGACGGGGAACCGGGACAGTCCGGTCGCGCGCGTGGCGTTGGCCACGTCCTCGCAGGTCGCCGTCGCTTCCAGGGCCATCACCTGCACGCGCGGGGTCATCACGTTCTCCGCGGTGAGGTCGGCGAGGTTCAGGGTCCGTACGAACAGCTCGGCCGTGTCCGCCTCCAGGGCGCCCTCCTTGGCGGAGTGCCGGGCGAGCGCCGCCAGTTCCTGCGGCCCCCGCGCGGAGGCGAGTTCCTCGGCGGGCTCCACGCCGAAGCGGGTGACGATGCGGTTGGCGGTGTTGTTCAGGTGCGTGATGAACGGCCGGAAGGCGGCGCTGAACCAGCGCTGCGCGTTGCCGACCCGCTTGGCGACCGGGAGGGGCGAGGAGATCGCCCAGTTCTTCGGCACCAGCTCGCCGACGACCATCAGCACCACTGTGGACAGCGCGGTACCGATGACCAGGGCGACGGAACTGGCCGTGGACGCCGATATGCCGAGCGACTCCAGCGGTCCGGACAGCAGCGCCGCGATGGACGGCTCCGCGAGCATGCCGACCACCAGGTTGGTGACCGTGATGCCGAGCTGCGCCCCGGAGAGCTGGAAGGTCAGATTCCGTACGGCTTTCAGGGCGCCGGCGGCGCCCCGCTCGCCGCGTTCGGCGGCTGCTTCGAGCTCGCCGCGCTCGACCGTGGTGAGGGAGAACTCGGCCGCGACGAAGGCACCGCAGGCGAGTGACAGAAGGATCGCCACCAGCAGGAGGAGCACTTCGGTCATCGGGTCACCTCCGTCCCATGGTCGGACAGGGTGGCAAAGAGCGCGCGATGTCGCGGACTGGGAGGCTCGCCCATGGGCGGACGCTCACACACCTTTCGTTGAAGGACCGGAAGTGGTCCTCCAAGAGTAAAGGACGAGCAAAAGCGGTCAGTCCGTGAGGGGCTTCACCCAGCGCACCCACTGTTCCTGCGGCCCGTAACCGGCCGCCCGCCACGCGTGGTGGGCCCGCTCGTTGTCCCGCAGCACCATCGCGTCGCCGCGCCGTCCGCCGAGCGCGGTGAAGCGCTCCTCGGCGGCGGCGAGCAGGGCGGTGCCGATGCCCCGGCGGCGGTGGTCGGGGTGAACCGCGAGCCGGTACAGATGGCAGCGCCAGCCGTCGAAGCCCGCGATCACCGTGCCGACCAGTTCGCCGTTCCGCTCGGCCAGGATCAGCGCCTCGGGGTCGCGGGCGACCAGCCGCTCCACACCGTCCCGGTCGTCGCTGATGCTGGTGCCCTCGGCGGCGGTCTTCCAGAAGGCAAGCACGGTGTCGAGATCCTCCGGGCCCGCGGCCCGTATCCGCAGTTCGGTCATGAGGCGATCACACCACGCGGGCGGAGGCGGGCACCCGGAATTCCGGCATCCGGACCATCACTCGTGCGCGATGGCCTCCAGCACGTTCATCCGGGACGCGCGCAGCGCGGGGAGCAGGGCCGCGACGATGCCGACGACCGCGGAGCCGATCACCACCGCGACGATGGTGCCCCACGGGATCGCCAGCGCCGTCATGCCCTGCAGGGCCAGCACCTGCTGGGTGCACACGCCCCACACCAGGCCGAGCGCCAGCCCCAGCACCGCGCCGAACACGGCGATCACCACCGACTCCAGGCGGATCATCCGGCGCAGCTGCACCCGGGACAGCCCGATCGCCCGCAGCAGCCCGATCTCCCGGGTCCGCTCCACGACCGACAGGGCGAGGGTGTTGACGACGCCGAGCACCGCGATGACGATCGCCAGGCCCAGCAGCGCGTACACCAGGTACAGCAGCACCGCGATCTGGTCCCGCACCAGCTGCTTGTAGTCCGCGAGGTCCCGGACCTGCACCTGCGGATACGGGTCGAGGGTCTCCTCCAGGTTGGCGCGCAGGTCGTCGTCGCTGACGCCGGAGGCCGCGTTGACGTAAACCACGGCGTCCTGGCCGCCGGGCGCGTACCGCTCCAGGGTGTCCAGGCCGAAGTACATGCCGCCCTGGGCGGCGAAGCTGTTGGCGGACTCCTGGTCGGTGAGCGCCCCGACGGTCAGCTCGCCGGTGCGCCCGCCCTGGAACTCGACGGGAAGCGTGCTGCCGACCTTCACCCCGTGGTCCCGGGCGAAGTCCAGGTCCATGGCCATGGCGCCGTCGGCCAGCGCGGCGGCCGTGTCGCCCTCGGCGTAGGTGATGTTGGCGACCTCGTCGAGCCGGGGGTCGTAGGCCGCGGCGGTCGTCTCCACGCGCTCGCCGTCGGGCAGCCGGACCGCGAGGGGCACGAACTGGGCGCGCACCACCAGGCCGACGCCCTCGGTGTCGCGGATCTTCTCGGTGATCTCGCGCGGGAACGGCACGAAGTTGGTGTTCTGGACGATGAAGTCGGCGCCCAGTTGCTTGTCGATCTGTTCGTCGAACGACTTGGTCATCGAGGCGCTCGCCACCGACATCCCGCCGACCAGCGCCAGCCCGACCATGAGCGCCGCCGCGGTGGCCCCGGTGCGGCGCGGATTGCGCAGGGCGTTGCGCTGGCTCATCCGGCCGATGGAGCCGAACAGTGCCGGGAAGGCGCCGCCCAGCACCCGGATCACCGGCCGCACCAGCAGCGGGCCCGCGATGACCGTCGCGATCAGCGTGAGGACCACACCGAGCCCGAGCAGCGAGGCCGACGTCGCCGTGTCCGACGAGGTGACGCACCCGATGAGGGCCGCCGCGCCGAGCGCCCCGACCACCGTGCCCACCACCGCGCGCGTGCGCAGCGGCTTGCCGATCCCGGAGATCTCCGCGTCCGACAGCGCCGCCATGGGGGAGACCGTGGCCGCGCGCCGCGCCGGGAGGTAGGCCGCGATGAAGGTGACGCCGAGGCCCACGGCGTACGCCGACACCGGTGTCGCCCAGCCGATCACCATGTCGGCGGAGCGGATGTTCATGCCGAGCAGGCCCATCAGCTCGATCAGCCCGACGGCGAGGCCGATGCCGGTGGCCAGACCCAGCGTGGCGCCGACCAGGCCCAGCAGCAGCGCCTCGGTGAGCACCGAGCGGCGCACCTGGCGGCGGTCCGCGCCGAGCGCCCGCAGCAGGCCCAGCTCACGGGTGCGCTGGGCGATCAGCATCGAGAAGGTGTTGACGATCAGGAACACCCCGACCAGCACCGCGATCCCGGCGAAGCCGAGCATCACGTACTTGATGACGTCGAGGAAGCCGCCCAGCTGGTCCAGGTCGTCCTCGGCCTGCTCGTCGGCGGTGCGGAAGTCGTACCGGTCCGCGCCGAGCGCGGCGGCCACCCGCTCCTTGAGCTGCGGATCGCTGACGCCCTCGGCGGCCTCCAGCGAGATGCTGGTGCCGGCGTCCGCGTCGCCCAGCAGCTTCGTCTGGGCGGTCGGCGTGTCGAAGAAGATCAGGGCGGCGCCGGGGTTGGTCGTGGTGAAGGTGACGATGCCGACGACCTCGACCTCGAACGAGCCCGGCGCGGCGATCACGGTGAGCGTGTCGCCGATCGCCACGTCCTTGCTGTCGGCGGTGTCCGCGTCGATCATCACCTGCCCCGGACCCTCGGGCGCGTGCCCGGAGGTCAGCTCGACCGGGCTGCGCTCGGTCGGGTTCCAGTTGATGCCGATGGTGGGGGCGCCGGTGGTCGGGCCGACGGACTCGTTGTCCTCGTCGGCGACCGTGATGCCGTCCACTTCCACGTCCAGGCGGGCGTCCGCCACGCCGTCCACCTTCGCCGCCCGGTCCACCAGCGAGGCGGGCAGCGTCGGCGTGAAGCCCGAGGGCAGGGCCTCGTCGAGGTTCTCCCTGGGGCTGACCGTGACATCGGCCGCGGTCGAGGCGAACAGCCGGTCGAAGGTGCGGCTGACGGTGTCCGAGAAGATCAGGCTGCCGGCGACGAACGCCACCGACAGCAGCACCGCGAGGGCGGAGAGCAGCAGCCGCCCCTTGTGGGCGAGGAAACTGCGCAGGGTCGCCTTGAGCACCGGGTCAGTCCTCCTCGGGGACGTCGGCGGCGCCCCGGATCACATCGAACCGTTTCATGCGTTCCAGCACCGCCTCCGCCGTGGGACTGGGCATCCTGTCCACGATCCGGCCGTCCGCGAGGAAGAGCACCAGGTCGGAGTGGGCGGCGGCGCCCGGGTCGTGGGTGACCATCACGACGGTCTGCCCGAGCTGGTCCACGGCGTCCCGCAGAATGCTCAGCACCTCAAGGCCCGCGCGCGAGTCCAGGTTGCCGGTCGGCTCGTCGGCGAAGATCAGCTCCGGGCGGGAGGCGAGCGCGCGGGCGCAGGCCACGCGCTGCTGCTGGCCGCCGGAGAGCTGGGTGGGCCGGTGCTTGAGCCGGTCGCGCAGCCCGAGCGTGTCGATGACCTGGTCCAGCCACTTCTGATCGGGCTTCTTGCCCGCGATGTCCATCGGCAGGGTGATGTTCTCGACCGCGTTCAGGGTCGGGATCAGGTTGAACGACTGGAACATGAACCCGATCCGGTCCCGCCTGAGCCGGGTCAGCTCGCGCTCCTTCAGCCCCGTGATCTCGCTGTCGCCGAGCCACACCTGTCCGGCCGAGACGTTGTCGAGCCCGGCGAGGCAGTGCATCAGCGTGGACTTGCCGGACCCCGAGGGACCCATCACCGCCGTGAACCGCCCGCGCGCGATGTCGACGTCCACCGAGTCCAGTGCCAGCACCGCGGTCTCGCCCGAGCCGTACGCCTTGGTCAGACCGCGGGCCCGGGCCGCGATCGCGTCGTCGTCCTGGTCCGGTACCGAAGCTGGTGCGGACAAGGCGGCCTCCTCGTTCCTGGACATCGGGACTTCCTTGTCGGGCCGAGCCTAATGTGATCAGGCCCACACCGGATATCCCCCTCGGGGCCGAGTCGCCCTCCACCTCAGGAATGAGCCGCCGGGCCGCACCCCCTTGCCCCTGCTAGCACTTCGGCGCTAGCTTCGAGGTATGGCCAAGACCCAGCTGAACGTCCGCGTCGACGAGGACACCGCCCGCGCGGCGCGCGAACGTGCCCTGGCGCGCGGGATGAGCGTCAACCGCTACATCGAGGAACTGGTCCGCCAGGACACCGGAGAGGTCGGCCACACCTTCGTGGAGTCCGCCGCCGACTTCATGAAGCAGTACGAGTCCGTCTTCGCCGAGGAGTTCGGCGCCGATCGCGAAGGCCGTCGCTGACCCGTTGAGCAACCTCAGGATCGACCTCGCCTGGCTGCTGATGCTCGCCGAGCAGAACACCCCCGGGGACCCGCAGGTCACCGACTGGGGCGCCCTGATCGCCGCCGTCGCCCGCCACGACGCCGAGATATTCGACGTCCCCGTCTACGACAGCCCGCACACCCGCGCCGCCGCCCTGCTCCAACTCCTCATCCACGTCCCGGCCCTGGAGCGCTCCAACGCGCTCTTCGCCTCCGCCGTGGCCTACGGCTACCTGGTCGCGAGCGGCCTGAAGGTCGCCACCTCCCCGGTCCAGGTCCGCGACCTGGCCCGCCTGGTCAAGAGCGGAGCGGCGACGGTGGAGGACATCGCGGGGGAGCTGCGGCAGTGGTGCGACTGACCGGTACGCGCGGCTGACTCAGTCCGCCCCGTCCGGCCGCCACGCCGTCCCCAGCACGCAGTACGACGTCGGCAGCGTCGGTCCCTTCTCCGGGAACAGCAAGCGGCGGTAGGGGCCGAGTTCGAAGCCCGCCGTCCGCATGGACGCCACCGGGTCCCGGGCGACGTGGCAGCCGCCGAAGAGAAGGGGCCAGATCGTACGGTCCAGGGCGCGCTGGGTGACGTGCATCGCGGGGCCGCCGCCCCGGCCGTGCTCCAGGAACACCAGCGTGCCGCCCGGCCGCAGCACCCGGCGGATCTCCGTCAGCGCGCGCGGCACGTCCCGGACGCTGCACAGCACCAGCGACACCACCGCCGCGTCGAACGCCTCGCTCTTGACCGGCAGCGCCTCGGCCGCTCCGGGTACGACATCCACCGGGACCTCGGAGCGCAGGGCGGCCTCGACGGCGTGCTGGCGCAGCACCCGCTCGGGCTCGATCGCCACGACCTCCGAGACGGTGCCCGGATAGTGGGCGAAGTTCAGACCGTTGCCCGCGCCGATCTCGATCACCCGCCCGGACAGCCCGGCGAGCAGCCGGTCGCGCAGGCCGGCCATCCCCAGACCGGTCTCGGCGTTCACACTCATACGGGCGTAGAAGCGGGCGAACAGCGGGTGGTGCACGGCATCCCGCGGCACCTTCCCGGTACCGGCGGACCGAAGCGGCATGGGAACCTCCCGGACAGGACGGGCCATACCCCGATTGTCCCCCGGACTCCCGCCGCGCACCCCCGCTGTAGGCCGTCCGCTACGGACGTACGCCGGCCCGCTCCCGGAACGCCGCCGCGTCCCAGCGCCCGCCCAGCTCCGCCGCCAGCCAAGTCGGCGCCGCGGCCCGGAAGTCGGCCGGCGCCAGGGCCCCCGCCCCCTCGGGCAGCGCGCCCAGCAGCGGTGCCCCGGACACCTCCGGCAGGTCCGCCACATTGCACCGCGACGCCAGGTCCGGCTGCCCGGGCCAGCTGCCGATCACCACGCCCAGCAGCTCCAGGCGCCGGGAGCGCAGTTCACGGGCCGTCAACTCCGTGGAGTTCAGGGTGCCGAGACCGGCCGGCGCCACCACCAGGACCGGCGCCGCCAGCAGTTCCGCCGCGTCCGCCAGCGTGCCGCCCTTGTCGTCGAAGCGGACCAGCAGCCCGCCCGCCCCTTCCACCAGCACCAGATCGTGCTCGGTGGCCAGCTTCGCGGCGGCCTCGGCGATCCGGTCCGGGGTCACCGGCGGCAGCCCGGACCGGCGCGCGGCCGTGCCCGGCGCCAACGGCTCCGGGTAGCGGGCGAGTTCGGCAGCCGTGGCGGCGCCCGCCAGGCGCACACACTCCTCGGCGTCCCCGCGCTCGTTGGGCCGTACGCCCGTCTGGGCCGCCTTCAGGACGGCCACCGTGCGGCCCGCGCCCAGCGCCGTCGCGGCGATCGCGGCCGTGGTGACCGTCTTGCCGATCTCAGTGCCGGTGCCCGTGATCACCAGAACCGCCATCTCAGCCCTCCCGCGCCGCCGCACATACGGCGTTCGCGATCCGTGCCAGGTCCGCGTTGCCCGTGACGTACGGCGGCATCGTGTAGATCAGATCGCGGAACGGCCGCAGCCACACACCTTCGCGCACCGCCGCCCCGGTGGCCGCCTTCATGTCCACCGAGTGGTCGAGCTGGACGACACCGATGGCGCCGAGCACCCGTACCTCCCGCACGCCCGGCAGCTTTGCCGCCGGGGCCAGGCCCTCGCGCAGTCCCGCCTCGATCCGCTTGACCTCGGCGAGCCAGTCCTGGCCGAGCAGCAGCTCGATCGACGCGCACGCCACCGCAGCGGCCAGCGGATTGCCCATGAACGTCGGCCCGTGCGCCAGCACCGGCACCTCGCCCCGCGAGATCCCGTCGGCCACGCGCGAGGTGCACAAGGTGGCGGCGAGCGTCAGGTAACCGCCGGTCAGGGCCTTGCCGAGGCACATCACATCCGGCGTCACGGCGGCGTGCTCCGCGGCGAACAGCGCGCCCGTCCGCCCGAAACCGGTCGCGATCTCGTCGAAGACCAGCAGCACGTCGTGCGCGTCGCACGCCTCGCGCAGCACCCGCAGATACGCGGGGGAGTGGAACCGCATCCCGCCCGCGCCCTGCACCACCGGCTCCACGATCACCGCGGCCAGCTCGTCGGCGTGCCGTTCGATCAGCGAGCGCAGATGGTCGGCGTAGGACTCCTCGTACTCCACCGGGGGTGGGTCCGCGAACACCTGGCGCTGGAGCACCCCGGTCCACAGCTCGTGCATCCCGCCCTGCGGATCGCACACCGACATCGGCTGCCAGGTGTCCCCGTGGTAGCCGCCCCGCCAGGTCAGCAGCCGCTGCTTGCCGGGCCGCCCCAGCGAGCGCCAGTACTGCAGGCACATCTTCACCGCGACCTCGACCGACACGGAGCCCGAGTCGGCGAGGAACACATGCTCCAGACCGTCGGGCGACATGTCGACAAGGTGCTTCGCCAGGCGTACGGCGGGCTCGTGGGTGAGCCCGCCGAACATCACATGGCTCATCCGGCCGAGCTGCTCGCGCGCGGCCTCGTTGAGCACCGGGTGGTTGTAGCCGTGGATGGCCGACCACCACGACGACATGCCGTCGACCAGCTCGCCCGAGCCGTCCGCCAGCCGCAGCCGCACCCCGCTCGCCGACTCCACGACCAGCGGCTCCTGACGGCCCGGCATCGGACCGTAGGGATGCCACACATGCCGCCGGTCGAGGTCCAGCAGCTCGGGGACGCTCAGCTCAGGCATTGGGCGCGAGGTCCGTACCGGCGCCCCGGCGGCGGACCGAGACCAGATCGGTGCGCACCTGACCGGGGTCGGCCTGCGAGGACTGCGAGGACTGCGGGACCTGCGCGGGCTGCTCGCCGGAGGAGGAGGCGGGGGCGGGCGCGGAACCGCAGACACCACCGCCCTCGGAGCCGCAGGCGCTCTCCCCGCCGCAGCCGCCACCGGCCGCCCGGTGCTCCGGCAGCGTCACCTCGTCGGCGCCCTCCACCTCGAACCCGGCGTCGGCGATCATCTCCAGGTCGGCCTTGCCCGCCTGGCCCTCACTGGTGAGGTAGTCACCGAGGAAGATCGAGTTCGCCAGGTGCAGCGCGAGCGGCTGCATCGTGCGCAGATGGACCTCGCGCCCGCCCGCGATGCGCACCTCCACGTCGGGGCAGACGAACCGCACCATCGCCAGGATCCGCAGACAGCGCTGCGGGGTCAGGTGCCACTCCTTGGCCAGCGGCGTGCCCTCGAACGGGATCAGGAAGTTGACCGGCACCGAGTCCGGGTCCAGCTCGCGCAGCGAGTAGACGACGTCGACCAGGTCCTCGTCGCTCTCGCCCATGCCCGCGATCAGACCGGAGCAGGCGGACAGACCGGCGGCGTGCGCCTTCTGCACGGTGTCCACGCGGTCGGCGTAGGTGTGGGTGGTGGTGATGTCGCCGTAGGTGGCCTCGGAGGTGTTGAGGTTGTGGTTGTAGGCGTCCGCCCCGGCCTCGCGCAGCCGTTCGGCCTGCCCGTCGGAGAGCAGACCCAGGCAGGCGCACACCTCGACGCCCTCGTTCTGGTCCTTGATCGCCTTGATGGTGTCCGAGACCCGGTCCACGTCACGGTCGGTCGGACCGCGCCCGCTCGCCACCAGGCAGACCCGCTTGGCGCCGCCCGCGAGCCCCGCGGCGGCCGCCTTGGACGCCTCGTCGGGCTTGAGCCAGGTGTACTTCAGGATCCCGGCGGTCGAACCGAGCCGCTGGGAGCAGTAGGAGCAGTCCTCGGGGCACAAGCCGGACTTGAGGTTGACCAGGTAGTTCAGTTTCACCCGACGGCCGAACCAGTGCCGGCGCACCTTGCCGGCCGCGGCCACCACATCGAGCAGGTCGTCGTCGGAGGTCGCGAGGACGGCCAGGGCTTCCTCGCGGGTCGGCAGCTCGCGCCGCAGCCCCTTTTCCACCAGCGTGTTCAGCAGGTCCATGAGAGCTGATCCTGTCCTACGGAGTGGTTCCTGGCCAAGGAGAGTTCGTACAACTCGGGCGCTTGGAGGTGTGGGTATTGCCACACCCTGGGTGACCGGTCGTACCGCTAGTGTCTGTGCGCTGCCTACAAAAACCCCGGAGGACCCATGGCGTTCGGCTGGATCGACGAGCAGGCGGAGTCGCGCCGGCGCGCCGGGCTCGTCCGGACGCTGCGCCCCCGCCCGGCCGACTCGCCGCTGCTGGACCTCGCGAGCAACGACTACCTGGGCCTCGCCCACCATCCCGAGGTCGCCGAGGGCGCGGCCCGGGCGGCGCGGACCTGGGGCGGCGGCGCCACCGGCTCCCGGCTGGTGACCGGTACGACGGAACTCCACGGGGAGCTGGAGCGCGAGCTGGCGGACTTCTGCGGCTTCGAGGCGGCGCTGGTCTTCTCCTCCGGCTACGCGGCCAACCTCGCCGCGGTCACCGCGCTCGGGCCGCACGGCTCGCTGATCGTCTCCGACGCGGGCAACCACGCCTCGCTCATCGACGGGTGCCGGCTGGCCCGCGGGACGACCCAGGTCGTCGCGCACGTCGAGCCGGACGCGGTGCGCAAGGCGCTCCAGACGCACGACGGACCGGCGATCGCGGTGTCCGACACCGTCTTCTCAGTGGACGGCGACGCGGCCCCGCTGGCCGGTCTGGCCGAGGCGTGCCGGGAGTACGGCGCGGGACTGGTCGTCGACGACGCCCACGGGCTGGGAGTGCTGGGCGACGGCGGCCGGGGCGCCCCGTACGCGGCGGGGCTCGCGGGCGCGGACGACGTCGTCGTCACGGTGACGCTGTCGAAGTCGCTGGGCAGTCAGGGCGGGGCCGTGCTGGGCCCGGCCCGGGTGATCGACCATCTGGTCAACGCGGCCCGGACGTTCATCTTCGACACGGGCCTGGCGCCCGCCGCGACCGGTGCCGCCCTGGCGGCCCTGCGGCTGTTGCGACGGGAGCCGGAGCGGGCGGCACGGGCACGCGCGGTGGCCGGTGAACTGCACGCCCGCCTGACGGCCGCGGGTCATCAGGCGGTACGTCCGGACGCCGCGGTCGTCTCGGTGCGCGCGCCCTCCCCGGAGGAGGCCGTGCGCTGGGCGGCGGACTGCCGGGCGGCGGGCCTGGCCGTCGGCTGTTTCCGTCCTCCTTCCGTGCCCGACGGCATCTCACGTCTGCGACTGACCGCCCGTGCGGATCTCACGGACGGACAGATCGCACGCGCTGTTCGGATCATCGGCGAGACACGACCATGAGTCGGCGTGACACGGCCCTGCCACCGCGGCTGCGGAACTGATCGAAATTGATTGGGAGTTGATCGCGAGCTGATCGAGGTGCTCAGGCCTTGATCGTGGCTGTGAAGTCCGCCCAGCTCTCGGGGGAGAAGAGCAGCGCGGGTCCGGCCGGAGCCTTGGAGTCGCGTACGGCGAGCAGCCCGGCCCAGGGTCCGGTCAGCGGCCGAGCGGTCTCCACGCAGTTGTTCGCGCCCGTGCTGTAGCTGCTGCGCAGCCAGTGCACGGCTGGTAGATCGGTACTGGAAGGTACGTGCCGAGGCAGTGCAGACATGGTGCCTCCTTACGCGCCGTCAGCTATCCCGGCGATGTAATCCAACGATTCCTCGGGCGAAAGGGCGTGGATCTGAAGCGTGGTGAATGCCTCCGTGTACGCCTGGAGGTCTTCTTTCCGCTCCAGGTAGAGGCTACTCGTCAAGTGGTCGAGAACAACCACATCCAGATCAGAGGTGCGCGAAAATGAGAAGACTACGAAAGGCCCGGTGATACCGATGTGCGCCCCGGCAGTGAACGGCAGTACCTGCAAACGCACTTGAGGCAGCCGCCCCGCCTCCACCAGCCGCCACAACTGCCGCGCCATCACCCCGGGCCCGCCGATCCGCCGGCGCAGGACCGCCTCGTCCAGCACCGCGCTGAGCTCCAGCGGGGGCCGGCCGCGCAGCACGTCCTGCCTGGCCAGCCGCACCTCCACCAGCGCGTCCAGCCGTTCGTCCGCCTCGTCCAGGCCGCCCACCGCGGCCCGGGTCACCGCCCGCGCGTACTCCGGTGTCTGCAACAGCCCCGGCACCACCGAGGTCTCCAGGGTGCGCATCGCGGTGGCCTGGGACTCCAGACTGATGAAGTCCCGGTAGGTCGGCGGCAGCACCCCGCGGTACGCGTGCCACCAGTGGTGCCGTCCGGCACCGTCGTCGGACCCCGCCAACACCAGGAGCAACTCGCGTAGTTGCTCGTCCCGCACGCCATAGGCGTCGAGGAGTAACCGCACATCGGCCGGTTTCACCCCGCTGGCGCCGGTCTCGATCCGGCTCACCTTCGACTGGTGCCAGCCCACCAGACGTGCCGCCTCACCGCTGGTGAGACCCGCACCGGTGCGCAACGCACGCAGTTCGGCGCCCAGCTTTCGGCGGCGTACCGCGGGACCGTGCTGCATGCGCTCCTCCTTACTCCAACCGGGCCGCCCAAATACGGTCTCGCGTAGCAGAGTTCACCGCTTTGAGCGACAGATATATGCATATCTTGGTGGATCGCCACCGTGACCGGCGAGGTAATGGCAGTCTGGCGACGAAGCACCAGTCCGGGACCGTACTCGAACCATCCGCTCCGTGTCGGACTGCGGTCCCGTGGGAAAGGGACGACGTCGCCATGGCAGACCATCTGGAAGCATCCGTCACTCTGCCGAGCGATCCCGCCTCGGTCTCCGCGGCCCGCGGCTATGTGGTGAGCACCCTGGTGGAGTGGGGGCTGCCGGCCGAGACGGACGCGGCCGACACCATCCGGCTCATCGTCTCCGAACTGGCGACCAACGCCGTCCAGCACACCCTGGGCCAGTCACCCACCTTCACGGTGGACATCGAGTTGCACCATGACGAGCAGTTGCGCATCGGGGTGACCGACAGTCATCCGCGGTTCCCCAGACGCCTGCCCGCCGCCGTCCAGCAGGACAACGGCCGCGGACTGGTGATCATCCGCTGGCTCACCGCCGAGTGCGGCGGCCGGCTCAGAGTCCGGCCGACCCGCGAGGGCGGCAAGACGGTCTCCATCGAACTGCCCTGGACGGTCCCGGCCCGCCCGGTCACCGCGGCGGGGCAGCAGGAGCCCTGAAACTCCGTCCGCTCCCCGGAAAAGCCCCTTGAACAGCCCTCAGGGCGACGGCGCGTCAGGGCGCCGCCGCCCTTGAGAACCGCCCGGTCAGCTCACCCGGCCGTACCAGACGCTCTTGGTCCAGATCTTCTGCAGCCGCACCACGTCACCGGTCTTGGGGGCGTGCCAGATCTTGCCCTTCCCGGCGTAGATGCCGACGTGGTAGACGTTCGACCCCGAGTGGAAGAACACCAGGTCACCCGCCTTGCGGTTGCCGGCGGAGATGTGCTTCGTCTTGTTGTACTGCTGGGCCGCCGTACGAGGCAGCTTCTTGCCCGCCTTCTTGTACGAGTACAGCGTGAGCCCGGAGCAGTCGAAGCGGTGCGGCCCCACGGCACCCCACTTGTAGGGGGAGCCCTTCTTCGACGCCGCGACCTTCAGTGCCTTCGACCCCGGAGTGGCGGCGGCCGCCTCCGAGGCGAGGCCGGGAGCCACGATCGAGCCGCCGACGGCGGCGAGGGTGAGAGCCGAGGCCGTGCCGGCCCGGACCATCAGCGACGGGACACGATTGAGCGCAGTCATGCGCAACCCTTCGTCAGCCGCCTGTGAAGGATGACCTGTCGGATTCGGGCTGGCGAAGTTGCCCGGCCGCGGAAAGCGGCTTCACCCCAAGGGCTGCTCGGCGCGGAGAGACTCCGTACCGGCGACCCGTCGTGCTTGGGTCCTCCACTCCTGCCGATCCACTCCTGTCGACCGGTCATCCGGGCGGCGGCAGGACTCGGCGTCCGCCCGGACCGCCCCGCCGCTGTGGCGGGGGCTTGTCGTCAGACAGGGATCTTGGCTCACCGATGTCCGAAAATCCCAATGGAACCGGAGATTTGTGGTGTTACTCACCACTCACCCGTTCGGGTGGACACTGCTCCGTTCGAACTACCGTCCAGGCGTCGGGGGATGCCCGGACCAGGGACGGAACGCCTCTTTCGGTTCCGGCGCTACGCGCGTTGCGCAACCCCGGCGGGCCGGAAAAAGGACACGCGGCTACGCCAACAGTGGGTACGTCGTTTGGTCCGTTTCAACTCAGGCCCGGACGACTCGACATGGAGAAGTGCCGCCCGCACCGCTCTCACGTGCGTCAACTGTCCGAGCGCGGAGGAACCGTGACGCGAGCCGTGCGGCGCTCCCCGTCCAGCACACGCAGCGCACGCGCCAGCGTGGGGGCATGCAGCTCGGTCTCGCCGCGCTGATGCATGAGCGCCAGCGCGTCACGCAGTTCGGTCGCGCGGGACACGAGTGCCTGGGCGGCCCGCAGCCCGCCGTAGGTGTCGTTGCGGCGCGCGGGGTTGATGCGCCCGAGCAGATCGACCACGTCGAGGTAACGGTCGATCAACTCGGCCTAGGCGCGCGTCAGCGCGGGCAGCGGGGGAAGGTCCGGCAGCATCCGCGGCTCACCCTTCACCGGCTGCGGTGCTCTTGCGGCTCGGAATGATCCGGTCCACCAGGCCGTACTCCAGGGCCTCCCGCGCGTCGAGCACCTTCTCCCGCTCGATGTCGGCGCCGATCTGTTCCCGGCTGCGTCCGGTGTGCCGGGCGAGCATCTCCTCCAGGCGGGCCCGAATCCGCGTCAGCTCCTCGGCCTGGATCGCCAGATCGCTCGCCTGCCCCTCCACCGGCTCCGGCACCACCGGCTGGCTCAGCGTCACCCGCGCGTCCGGCAGCGCGGACCGCTTGCCCGGGGTCCCCGCCGCGAGCAGCACCGCCGCGGTCGGCCCGGCGCGGCCCAGCACAACTCGGGCAGGACATGGCGGGCGGTCGGCCGGGTCATGAGCGTGCCTCCCTCGTCGGGTGCCTGTAAAAAATGTACAGGACGTACATGACGTAACGTAGAGCCATGGCCTACGAGATCCCGGTGACGCAAGCCAGGGCTGAGCTCGCCGACCTCATCAACCGCGTGGTGTACGGCGGGGAGCGCGTCGTCGTGACCCGGCACGGGAAGCCTCTCGTCGCCCTTGTCTCCGCGGCCGACCTGGAGCGCCTCGACGCCCTGGAGGCAGCCTCCGAGGAGCCGGTCATCAGCGCGGTCTCCAAGGTCGCCGAGGCCGCCTCGGCGCCCCGTGAGCCGCAGCGCTTCGGCATCGCCGCCGAGCACCGCGGGCCGGGCGCGACCGGATCACAGCTCGGTTAACGTGCCCGAAACCCGCCCCAACTAGCCTCCCCCCACGCCACCTGGGACTTTGCCGGTGGCCGCGGCAACCGGGCCCCGCACGGCCCGGAGCGAGACGGTGAGGTGGGACGTGCAACTGACCCCGCACGAACAAGAGCGGCTGCTCATCCATGTGGCGGCCGACGTCGCAGAGAAGCGCCGGGCCCGCGGCTTGAAGCTCAACCACCCCGAGGCGGTCGCCCTCATCACCTCGCACATCCTCGAAGGCGCCCGCGACGGCCGTACGGTCGCCGAGCTGATGGCGTCCGGACGCAAGCTGCTCACCCGGGACGACGTCATGGAGGGCGTCCCGGAGATGATCCACGACGTTCAGGTCGAGGCGACCTTCCCCGACGGCACCAAGCTCGTCACCGTCCACGAGCCGATCGTCTGAGGAGGCGGCAGCGATGATTCCCGGAGAGATCCTCTTCGCGGACGGTCCGATCGTGTACAACGAGGGCCGCGAGGTCACCCGGCTGACCGTCCTCAACGCCGCCGACCGCCCCGTCCAGGTCGGCTCCCACTACCACTTCGCCGAGGCCAACCCCGGTCTGGACTTCGACCGCGCCGCCGCCCGCGGCAAGCGCCTCAACATCGCCGCCGGGACCGCCGTGCGCTTCGAGCCCGGCATCCCCGTCGACGTCGAACTCGTCCCGCTGGCCGGCGCCCGCGTGGTGCCCGGACTGCGCGGGGAGACCGGAGGTGCCCTCGATGCCTGAGATCTCGCGTGCCGCCTACGCCGACCTGTTCGGCCCGACCACCGGCGACCGCATCCGGCTCGCCGACACCGACCTGCTGGTGGAGATCGAGGAGGACCGCTCCGGCGGGCCCTCGCTCGCCGGGGACGAGGCCGTGTTCGGCGGCGGCAAGGTCATCCGCGAGTCCATGGGCCAGTCGCGTGCTACGCGCGCAGACGGCACCCCGGACACCGTCATCACCGGCGCCGTGGTGATCGACCACTGGGGGATCGTCAAGGCCGACATCGGCATCCGCGACGGCCGGATCACCGGCATCGGCAAGGCCGGCAACCCCGACACCATGGACGGGGTCCACCCCGACCTGGTGCTCGGCCCCGAGACCGAGGTGCTCGCGGGCAACGGAAAGATCGTCACCGCCGGGGCCATCGACGCGCACGTCCACTTCATCTGCCCGCAGATCGCCGACGAGGCGCTGGCCTCCGGCATCACCACCCTGATCGGCGGCGGCACCGGGCCCGCCGAGGGCTCCAAGGCGACCACCGTGACGCCCGGCCCCTGGCACCTGGCGCGGATGCTTGAGGCGATGGAGGCCTACCCGCTCAACATCGGCTTCCTCGGCAAGGGCAACACCGTCTCGCACGAGGCGATGCTCTCCCAGATCCGCGGCGGCGCGATGGGCCTGAAGCTGCACGAGGACTGGGGCTCCACCCCGGCCGTCATCGACGCCTCGCTCACCGTCGCCGACCGCACCGGCATCCAGATCGCCATCCACACCGACACCCTGAACGAGGCCGGGTTCGTCCAGGACACCCTCGCCGCCATCGGCGGCCGGGGCATCCACGCGTACCACACCGAGGGTGCGGGCGGCGGGCACGCGCCGGACATCATGACCGTGGTCTCCGAGCCGCACGTCCTGCCCAGTTCCACCAACCCCACGCGGCCGTTCACCGTCAACACCGCCGAGGAACACCTCGACATGCTGATGGTGTGCCACCACCTCAACCCGGCGGTCCCGGAGGACCTCGCCTTCGCCGAGTCCCGGATCAGGCCCTCCACCATCGGCGCCGAGGACATCCTGCACGACCTGGGCGCGATCTCGATCATCTCCTCCGACTCGCAGGCCATGGGCCGCGTCGGCGAGGTGGTGCTGCGCACCTGGCAGACCGCGCATGTGATGAAGCGGCGGCGGGGCGCGCTGCCGGGCGACGGGCGCGCGGACAATCTGCGGGTACGGCGCTACGTCGCCAAGTACACGATCAACCCGGCCCTCGCCCAGGGCATCGCCGGGGAGGTCGGGTCCGTGGAGACCGGGAAGCTCGCCGACCTGGTGCTGTGGGACCCGGCGTTCTTCGGCGTCAAGCCCCAGCTCGTGCTCAAGGGCGGTCAGATCGCCTACGCGCAGATGGGCGACGCCAACGCCTCCATCCCGACGCCGCAGCCGATCCTGCCGCGGCCGATGTTCGGGGCGATCGGGCGCGGGCCCGCCGCCAACTCGGTCAACTTCGTGGCCCCGTTGGCGATCGAGGACGGGCTGCCCGAGCGACTCGGGCTCGGCAAGCCGTTCGTCGCGATCGACTCGACGCGGGCGGTGACCAAGGCCGACATGCGGGAGAACGACGCCCGGCCGCGGGTCGAGGTGGACCCCGACAGTTTCGCCGTGCGCATCGACGGGGAGCTGGTCGAGGCCACGCCCGCCGCCGAACTGCCCATGGCCCAGCGCTACTTCCTCTTCTGATGTCCAGGGCAGCGCTTCTCGTCCTGGCCGACGGCCGCCTTCCCGCCGGGGGGCACGCGCACTCCGGTGGGGCCGAGGAGGCGGTCAAGGCGGGGCGGGTGACCGGGGCGGAGAGCCTGGAGGCCTTCTGCCGGGGGCGGTTGCACACCGCCGGGCGGGTGGCGGCTTCGCTGGCCGCGGCGGCGGTCCTCGGCGTGGACCCGGTCGCGCTGGACGGCGCCGCCGACGCCCGGACGCCGTCGCCCGCGCTGCGGGTCGCTTCGCGGAAGTTGGGGCGGCAGTTGCTGCGCGCGGCCCGTGCCACGTGGCCGAGCGGTGAACTCGACGCGCTCGGGGTGCGGTTCCCCAAGGGGGCGCATCAGCCGGTGGTGCTGGGGTTGACGGCGAGGGCTGCTGGGCTGGGGCCTGCTGACGCCGCGTACTGCGCGGTGTACGAGAGCGTGAGTGGGCCTGCGTCCGCGACGGTGCGGTTGTTGAGTCTGGATCCCTTTGACGCGACGGGGGTGTTGGCGCGGTTGGGGTCCGAGATGGATCTGGTGGTGGATGCGGCGGTGGAGGCGGCTCGCGAGGCTCTTGTCGCGGGTGTTGACGCCCTGCCCGCGTCTTCGGCGCCGCTGTTGGAGATCGGGGCGGAGGTGCATGCGGGGTGGGGGTTCGGTTGTTCGCGTCGTGAGGGACTGGGTTTTTCGCCCCCGCCGCCCCTTCCCATTCCCGTCCCTGGGGGCTTTGCCCCCAGACCCCCGCTGTCGGCCCTGAACGGGCCTCGTCCTCAAACGCCGGACGGGCTGGAGAGAGAGTCCCGTCAGTTCAATAGGGAGCCGTTCATGCATCTTGGTCATCCTCACCACGACACACCCGCCGTCAGTGCCGACGCCCGGCGGCCCGATGGGGCGCGGCGGGCCTTGCGTATTGGGCTTGGTGGGCCCGTTGGGTCCGGGAAGACGGCCACCGTGGCCGCGTTGTGCCGGGCGTTGCGCGACGAGTTCTTGCTGGCCGTCGTGACCAATGACATCTACACCCGCGAGGACGCCGAGTTCCTGCTCCGGGAGGCCGTGCTGCCGCCCGAGCGGATCACCGCCGTCGAAACGGGCGCCTGTCCGCACACCGCCATCCGGGACGACATCTCCGCCAACCTCGAAGCCGTCGAGGACCTGGAGGACGAGGTCGGACCGCTCCATCTGGTCCTGGTGGAGTCCGGTGGCGACAACCTGACCGCCACCTTCTCCAAGGGGCTCGTGGACGCGCAGATCTTCGTGATCGACGTCGCGGGCGGCGACGACATCCCGCGCAAGGGCGGGCCCGGTGTCACCACCGCCGATCTGCTGGTCGTCAACAAGACCGACCTCGCGCCCCACGTCGGCTCCGACCTCGCCCGGATGGCCGCCGACGCCAAGGCGCAGCGCGCCGAACTGCCGGTTGTCTTCCAGTCGTTGCGCGAGGAGAACGGCGTCCGGGAGGTCGCCGAGTGGGTGCGCGGGCAGCTCGCCGCGTGGGCGGCGGGACGGTGACCGGCGTCGCCGCCACCGCCCGGATCGGCGCCCGCGGCGACGGCAGGGGCGGTACGGCGCTGCCCGTGCTGGAGGGGGAGGGCCCGCTCGCGCCCCGGCGCACCCGGGGGAGGCGGCGGCGCGGCCCGGGTTCTGCTCGTCGGCGCGATGAGCGGGCCTCTCGGCGGTGACCGGTTCGCCGTCGAGGCCGACGTGGCGGACGGCGCCCGGCTGCACATCGGCTCCGCCGCCGCGACCCTCGCCCTCCCGGGCCAGTCCAAGGGCGCGGCCCACTACGACGTCCGCCTCACCGTCGCCGACGGCGGTGAACTGCACTGGCTGCCCGAGCAGTTGATCTCCGCCGCGGGCAGCGAGCTGTATGTCACCACCCGCGTCGAGCTCGGTGCCACGGCCCGCCTGGTCCTGCGCGAGGAGCAGGTGCTCGGCCGCGCCGCGGAGGAACCGGGCCGCCTCACCAGCCGCCTGACCCTCCGTATCGCCGACCGCACCGTCCTCGACCAGGAGCTGGCCTGCGGCCTGGGTGCTCCGGGTGGCTGGGACGGCCCCGCAGGGCTCGCGGGACATCGGGCCGTGGGCCAACTCCTCATCGTCCGACCGGAGTTCGGGACGAGCCCGGTGACCCCTCAAGTCCTTGGCGAAGGCGCCGCCCTCATGCCCCTGCCCGGCCCGGCGGCCCTCGTCACCGTCGTGGCGGCGGATGCCCGAGTGTTGCGTCGGGTCCTGGACCGGGCCCTGGAGTCGTTTTCCGGGTGAGGCTTGTGGGGGCCGGCGCCCGGGACGCGGTGGGTGGGTCGGGCGGTCCGGTGTTCCGGCTTGCCGCACCGTCCGGCCCCGCGGCCCTCGTCACCGCCGTGGCGCCGGACGCCCGAGTGCTGCGTCGGCTCCTGGACCGGGCCCTGGAGTCGCTCTCCGGGTGAGAAACCGGGTCAGCCCAGCGGCATCCTGGGGAAGCGGCGGGACTTCTGGTCGCCCGCCGCGGCTTCCTCGGCCTTGACGACGGCCGCGTACTGGTCGACGTACTCCTGCTCGGAGAGGGTGAGGATGGCGTACATGATCTCGTCGGTGACGGCGCGCAGGACGGCCTTCTCGTTCTCCATGCCGGCGTAGCGGGAGAAGTCCAGGGGCTTGCCGAAACGGATCACCACGGGGTGGATGTTGGGGATGACCTTGCCCGGCGGCTGGGCCTCGAAGGTGCCGATCATCGCGCAGGGGATCACCGGCACGCCCGCCTTGAGCGCCATCACGGCGACGCCGACCTTGCCCTTGTACAGGCGGCCGTCGTGCGAGCGGGTGCCCTCCGGGTAGATGCCCAGCAGTTCGTTCTTGCGCAGGACGCCGAGGCCCTCGCGGATCGCGGCCTTGCCTGCTTCCTTGCCCGAGCGGTCGACCGGGATCTGGCCCACGCTGCGGAAGAAGAACGCCGTCAGCCGCCCCTTGAGGCCGGGGCCGGTGAAGTACTCGGCCTTCGCCAGGAAGGTGATCCGGCGCTTGAGGATCGCCGGCATCAGGAAGTGGTCCGAGAAGGACAGGTGGTTGCCCGCCACGATCGCCGCCCCGGAGGCGGGGACATTCTCCAGTCCCTCGATGCGGGGGCGGAACACCAGCCTCAACAGAGGTCCCAGCAACACGTACTTGAGCAGGTAGTAGAACAAGGAGGAGCTCCTCTACTTGCAGGTCAACCGGCGTGTTGTGGGGCTGTCAGTGTAGGCACAGGCGACGGCACCCGTAACCGCCGCTGCAGCGACTGGCGTGGACCTTTCCAGCGATCTTGACACCTGCCTCACGCCCCGTCAGAGACGCACCACCACAAGGGCCGTGTCATCGGTGGCCCCGCCGGGCGGCAGCAGGTCCAGCAGAACCGCGTCCGCGAGGCTCTCGGGGTCGTCCTGGCGGTGCGCGACAAGGGACTTGGCGAGCCGGGCCAGACCGGAGTCGATGTCCTCGTGCCTGCGTTCGACCAGGCCATCGGTGTAGAGCACGAGCGTGGCGCCCTTGGAGTAGGACGTCTGCGCCTGCGGCCGGCGCAGCGGTTCGGGGCGGGCGTCGAGCGGCGGATCGGTGGCGCGGTCGAGGAACTCCACCCGCCCGTCCGGGTGGAGGAGCGCGGGCGGCGGATGTCCGGCGCTGCTGTAGGCGATGGTGCGCCGGTCGAGATCGACGAATGTGGTGACCGCGGTGGCCGATTCCGCACCCTCCACCACATGCGCGTACCGGCCCAGCACATCGAGCGCCTCGGCGGGACCCTCGGCGACCCGGGACGCGGCGCTGAGCGCGCTGCGCAGCTGGCCCATCACCCCGGCCGCCGGCAGCCCGTGCCCGACCACGTCCCCGACGGAGACCCCGATACGGTGGCCGCCGACCAGGTCGACCAGGTCGTACCAGTCCCCGCACACGTTCAGCGCGCCCACCGCGGGCCGGTAGCGCACCGCCACGGCCCGATGGCGGACCTGGGGGCGGGCGGGCAGCATCGACTCCTGGAGCGCGAGCGCGACCTCGCGTTCGCGGGCGTGCGCCTGGCGGAGCCGGTCGTTGAGCTCCTGCAGCTCGCGCGCCCGCGTGTACAGCTCCGCCTCCAGCACCCGCGGCCGGCCACCGCTCGGGCCGCCGCGCGCCCGGATCAGCTCGGTCACGTCCTCGACCCGGTGCACCAGCAACTGGACCGTGCCGTCCGGGCCGAGGACGGGGGCGTTGACCGGGCTCCAGTACCGCTCCTCCCAGTGCCCCGGCCGCTCGGTCGACTCCACGTCGTAGCGCTGGAGGGCCATCACGTCCCGTTCACCGGTGGCCGCCACCCGCTGCAGGGACGCCGCGAGGTTGCGCATGCCGGTGGCGGTGGGGTCGTTGGGGTTGTCGGGGAAGGCCTCGAAGAGGTACCGGCCGACCAGGTCCTCGCGGCTGCGCCCGGTCATGTGCAGGAACTCCTCGTTGACGTCCGCGTAGATCAGCTCGGGCGTCAGCACCGCCACCATGCCGGGCAGGGCCTGGAAGACCGCCGCGTAGTCCATCGCCGTGTCGTTCATGGCTGCCCGCCTTACCACCTGGTTCACCCCAGTTTTTCATGTTCCGCGGCATATGTGCTGCCGGTGGATCACTCCACGGGATCCGCGAGGGACTGCTCGGCCCAGATCACCTTGCCCTCGGGGGCGAACCGGGTCCCCCAGCGCTGGGTGAACTGGGAGACCAGCAGCAGGCCCCGCCCGCCCTCGTCGGTGGCGCGCGGATGGCGCAGGTGCGGCGCGGAGGCGCCGCCGTCGAGGACCTCGCAGATCAGTGAGCGTTCCTTGATCAGCCGCAGCCGGATCGGCCCGGTCGCGTACCGGATGGCGTTGGTGACCAGCTCGCTGACGACCAGCTCGGTGGTGAAGGCCAGTGGCTCCAGACCCCACTCGGCGAGCTGGCGGCCGGCGCTCTTGCGGGCGTCGGCGACGACGGCGGGGTCGCTGGGCAGGTCCCAGTCCGCGACCTGGTCGTCGCCCAGCAGCCGGGTGCGCGCCATCAGCAGCACCACGTCGTCGTGCGGCCGGACGGGCACCAGCGCGTCCACCACGGCCCGGGAGCGCAGGGCGAGGGTGGGCGCGGTGCGTTCCAGGGCCGGCACCAGCCGGTCGGGGTCCGCGTCCGTGGCCCAGTGGTCGCCGCGCGCGAGCAGCCCGTCGGTGTACATGGCGAGGGTGCTGCCCTCGGCCAGCGCCATCTCGACCGACTCGAAGGGCGGACCGCCCACCCCGAGCGGCGGGCCCTGCGGCAGGTCGACGAAGGTCACCTCGCCGTCCGGCAGCACCACGGCGGGGGAGGGATTGCCCGCGGTGGCCATGGTGCACTGCCCGTCCACCGGGTCGTACACCGCGTACAGGCAGCCCGCGCCCACGCCCCGCATACTGTCGGCGCCCTCGATGTCCGGCAGCACGCCCTCGTCCCGCGCGGAGCGCCCCACCAGGTCGTCGAGGTGGGCCAGCACCTCCTCGGGCCGCAGATCCAGGGCGGCGAGGGTCCGTACGGCCGTACGCAGGCGGCCCATGGCGGCGGCGGCCGTCGTGCCGTGCCCCGGGACCTCGCCCACGACCAGCGCCACCCGCGCCCCGGACAGCGGCACCACGTCGTACCAGTCGCCGCCGAGGCCGGTCAGCTCGTCGGCGGGCCGGTAGCAGGCGGCGACCTCCACGGCGTCCTGCTCGGGCAGCCGGTGCGGCAGCAGGCTGCGCTGCAGGAGCAGGGCGGCGTCCCGTTCGCGGGTGTAGCGGCGGGCGTTGTCGATGCAGACCGCGGCCCGCGAGACCAGGTCCTCGGCGAGCCGCAGATCGTCCTCGTCGAACGGCTCCTTGCGACGGCGCCTGAGGAACGTGGTGATGCCCAGGGTGACGCCCCGCGCCCGGACCGGCACGATCATCACACTGTGCAGCCCCAGCTCCCGGAACGTGGCCTCGCGGCCCAGCACATCCGCGGCCCACTCCCGGGCCAGCGGATCGAGGTGCTCGGCACGCCAGGAGTCGCCGCTGGTCAGACAGCGGATCGGCGGCGAACCGGACAGATAGGTGGCGGCGTCGCCTATGCCGACCGCCTCGTCCTCGTTGTCCGAGCGGTACCCGGAGCGGCGCAGCTTCACCGGCCCGGTGTCGCTCAGCGGGCCGGGCTGGGGCTCCCCGCCGCTGAGCACCGAGTCCAGCAGGTCCACCCAGACCAGGTCGGCGAAGCCCGGCACGGCCACGTCCGCCAGCTCCTGCGCGGTGTGGGCCACGTCCAGGGTGCGCCCGATGTGCCGGCCCGCCCGGTCCAGCAGGGCCAGCCGTCGCCGGGCCTGGTGCCGCTCGCTGACGTCGACGACCGTGTAGTACACGCCCATCGCCCGGCCCTGGTCGTCGTCCAGCCGGGTGAACGACATCATGTGCGCCGTCTCCCGGTGCGGCGCCGAGCGGATGCTGCCCAGGTGCTCGTAACCGACGATCGGCTCGCCGGTCTCCAGCACCCGCCGCATCTGCGTCTCCAGCGCCGCCGCGTCCAGTCCCGGCTGGATGTCCGCGAGCCGCCGCCCCAGCCGCTGGTAGGGCGGTCCGCCGCCGAACTCCTCCAGCGCCGCGTTGGACCACACGAACCGCAGATCGGTGTCGACGATCGCGATACCGACCGGCGACCCGGCCAGCATCTGCTCCAGTACGGTCCGGCTCATGTTCCAGCCGGGCGCCCGGCCCATCTCCGACAGCAGTGCCAGCCAGCGCGCCGGACCGTCCTTCTCCTGAGCCGCCACCACCCGCGTCATCACCCGCACCGGGGCGCCGTCGGAGCGCCGGGCGGTCAGCAGCCCCACCCAGCCGTTGTCCCGGCGGCACCGCTCGGCCAGCTCCGGCAGGCGGGCCGCGTCCTCGGGCACGAGCAGCCCGGTCACCGGACGGCCCACCACCTCGGACGGGCCGTAGTCCAGGAGCCGCTGCGCCCCGCTGGTCCAGCAGGTCACCAGCCCCTGGTCGTCGACCAGCACGGGCACGGCATCGGCCACGTCGAACCGATGCCGTGCTGTGGCGTGCTCCTCCTGTGTGCCCACGGCCGACCTCTCCGTCGCTGAGAGTCGCTGAGAGTGGTCTACGTCAGTGGTGTACCACCTCTGATCCCAGTGTTCACCCTCGCAGTAGGACGGTCGGTCGGCCACCCGCGGGCACGCGTGACGCCGGGCTGGTCCGAACAGAAGACCTAGGCCAGCACCTTCTCCAGCGAGGCCAGTGCTCCCGTCAGCTCGTCGGCCGTGATGGTCAGCGGCGGCGCCAGCCGGATCGTGGAGCCGTGGGTGTCCTTGACGAGGATGCCCTCCCGCATCAGCCGCTCGCTGATCTCCCGGCCGGTGCCGACGGCGGGGTCGATGTCGACGCCCGCCCACAGGCCGCGCGCCCGGAAGCCGACGACGCCCTTGCCGACCAGGTCGGTCAGCCCGCCCCGCAGCACCACGCCCAGTTCGGCCGCCCGGCGCTGGAACTCGCCGGTCTCCAGCAGCTCCACCACGGCCGTGCCGACGGCGGCGGCCAGCGGGTTGCCGCCGAACGTGGAGCCGTGCTCGCCCGGACGCAGGACCCCGAGCACCTCGCGCCGGGCCACCACCGCGGACACCGGCACGATGCCGCCGCCCAGCGCCTTGCCGAGCAGCACCATGTCGGGCACGACCGACTCGTGCTCGACGGCGAGGGTCCGGCCGGTGCGGCCGAGGCCCGACTGGATCTCGTCGGCGACGAACAGGCAGCCCTTGCGGCGGGTCAGCTCCCGTACCCCGGCCAGGTAGCCGTCGTCCGGGATGACCACGCCCGCCTCGCCCTGGATGGGCTCGATGAGCACCGCCGCCGTGGTGTCGTCGACGGCCTCCTCCAGCGCGGCCAGGTCGTTGTACGGGACGATCCGGAAGCCCGGGGTGAAGGGGCCGAAGCCGCTGCGGGCGGTCTCGTCCGTGGAGAAGCTGACGATGGTCGTCGTACGGCCGTGGAAGTTGTCCGCGGCGACGACGATGGTCGCCCGGTCGGCGGGGACGCCCTTGACCTCGTAGGCCCACTTGCGGGCCACCTTGATGGCGCTCTCCACGGCCTCGGCGCCGGTGTTCATGGGCAGCACCATGTCCAGGCCGGTCAGGGCGGCCAGGCGCTCGGCGAACTCGGCGAGCCGGTCGTTGTGGAAGGCCCGAGAGGTCAGGGTGAGCACGTCGAGCTGACGGTGGGCGGCCTCGATCAGGCCCGGGTGGCGGTGGCCGAAGTTGAGTGCCGAGTAGCCCGCCAGCATGTCCAGGTAGCGGCGGCCCTCGACGTCCTCCACCCAGGTGCCCTCGGCGCGCGCGACGACGACGGGCAGCGGGTGGTAGTTGTGCGCGAGGACGGGCTCCTCCGCGCGGATCAGCTCGGCGGACGAACGGGTGTGCGCGGGTGCGGTCATGACCGGATCTCCTGGGTGCAGCACTTGATGCCGCCGCCTGCCTTGAGCAGCTCGGACAGGTCGACGGGGACGGGAAGGTAGCCACGCTCGGACAGCTGCTCGGCGAGGGCGGTCGCGCCGGGCGCGATGAAGACGTGCAGGCCGTCGGAGACGGAGTTCAGGCCGAAGGCCATCGCGTCCTCGCGGGTCGCGATCACCGCGTCCGGGTACAGGCGCCCCAGCACCTCGCGGCTGCCCGGCGAGAACGCCTCCGGGTAGTAGGCGATGTTCTCCTCGTCCAGCACGAACAGCGCGGTGTCGAGGTGGTAGAAGAGCGGGTCCACCAGCGTCAGACCGATCACCGGCACACCGAAGTGCTCCTGCACCTCGCGATGCGCCTCGCGGGTGGTGCGGAAACCGGTACCGGCCAGGATCCAGCGGCCCGCCGGGACCAGGTCGCCCTCTCCCTCGCACACCGACTCGGGGCGGTAGACGTCGAACCCGGCCGCCTTGAACCAGGTCTCGTAGTGCGTGGACTCGGGGCGTCGCTCCGGTGCGTGGAAGAGCGAGCCGAAGACCTTGCCCTCCATGGTGACCGCGCAGTTCGCGGCGAACACCATGTCGGGCAGGCCGGGAACGGGCTCCACGGTCTCGACGGTGTGGCCGCAGGCGCGGTAGGTGGCGATCAGCTTGTGCCACTGCTCCACGGCCAGCTCGGTGTCGACCCGGGCCTCGGGATGCATCCAGGGGTTGATCGCGTACTGCACGGCGAAGTGTCTGGGTTCGCAGACGAGGTAGCGCCGCCGGCGCGGCACACGGGACTCGGGCACAGAGGGGTTCCTCCGCTTCCTGGGGTGGGACTGGGTTGACACCAAGGTAGGAAGTGACGGAGAAGCCCGACAAGGAACGAACACTGCGTGTTCACGCAGGAATGCTGCATAGTTTGCCAGCTCAGCGCAGTTCTGCTGCGTCGTCGGGGGCGGCGTGGCTGGCGCCCGCCTCCGGACTCTCCGGAATGAGGTGGGAGAGCACCATCACGCTGATCGTCTTGCGGATGAAAGGCTCCGCACGGATGCGTTCCAGCACCTCCTCGAAGTGCTCCACGTCCCGCGCCCGCACATGCAGCAGCGCGTCCGCGCCGCCCGTCACCGTCATCGCCGCGGTGATCTCCGGGTGGTTGCGGACCACCTCCGCCAGCCGCCGGGGCGGCGCCGCGCCCTCGCAGTACACCTCGACGTACGCCTCCGTGCGCCAGCCCAGCGCCAACGGCTTCACGGTGGCCGTGAACCCGGTGATCACACCGGTCTCCCGCAGCCGGTCCACCCGCCGCTTGACCGCCGTCGCGGAGAGCCCGATCGTTGCGCCGATCTCGGCGAAACTCGTCCTGGCGTTCGCCATCAGGGCGGTGATGATCTTCCGGTCGAGCTCGTCGAACGCGGTGGTCCTGCTGTTCATGGCGGCACCCTACCCAGCGGAAACGGCCTCGGTCCGGCCCGTGTGCAGGCGTACGAATTACTCCTACACTCCACGTTCATGCTGCGTGCCCTGGCTGTCGACGACGAACGCCCCTCGCTGGAGGAACTGCTGTACCTCCTGAACGCCGATCCCCGCATCGGCAGCGCGGAGGGCGCCCGCGACGCGACCGAGGCGCTGCGCCGGATCAACCGGGCGCTGGAGTCGGGGCCCTCGGGACCGGACTCGATCGACGTCGTCTTCCTGGACATCAACATGCCCGGCCTCGACGGACTGGACCTGGCCCGGCTGCTGTCCGGGTTCGCCACACCGCCGCTGGTCGTGTTCGTCACCGCCCACGAGGACTTCGCCGTCCAGGCGTTCGACCTCAAGGCCGTCGACTACGTCCTCAAGCCGGTCCGCAAGGAACGCCTGGCGGAAGCCGTCCGCCGCGCCGCCGAACGCATCGGCAGCACCGGTCCGCGGATCCCCGTGAGCGAGCCCGACCCCGACCACATCCCCGTCGAACTCGGCGGCGTGACCCGTTTCGTGCCCGTCGAGGACATCACCCATGTCGAGGCGCAGGGCGACTACGCCCGGCTGCACACCGACCGGGGCAGCCACCTGATCCGCATCCCGCTGTCCACCCTGGAGGAGCGCTGGCGCTCCCGCGGCTTCGTCCGCATCCACCGCCGCCACCTGGTCGCCCTGCGCCACATCGGCGAACTCCGCCTGGACGCGGGCACGGTGAGCGTGCTCGTCGGCTCCGAGGAACTCCAGGTCAGCCGACGGCACGCCCGCGAACTGCGGGAACTGCTGATGAGGAGGCCCTGACGTGCCCGGCCAGGACCCCGCGGAGCGCCGCGTCGTCGTCACCGGGCCGCCCCGGCGCACCCGGCCCGCCTCCGGCTACTACCGCCCGCGCACCGAGATCGACGAGCAGACCACCCTCGGCCACACCTACGTCCGCTCCCTGATGCGCTCCCAACTGCGCGCCGGACTCGCCGTGGTGGCCGTCCTCGGCCTGCTCATCGGCCCCCTGCCCCTGCTGTTCGCCACCATCCCCGACTCCGAGCGCCTGGAGTGGGCCGTCCTCGGCTTCGGCCTGTACGCCCCCCTCGTGCTGCTCGCCCGCTGGTACGTACGGCGCGCCGAACGCAACGAACGCGACTTCGTCCGCCTCGTCGAGGACCAGGACCGCTGAACCACCGTGAACGAGAACTTCGCCGTCCCCGCCGTCGCCCTGGTCGTCCTCGCGACCGTCTTCGTCGGCGCCTTCGGACTGCGCATCTCCCGCACCACCTCCGACTTCTACGTCGCCTCCCGCACCGTCGGCCCCCGTCTGAACGCCGCCGCCATCAGCGGCGAGTACCTCTCCGCCGCCTCCTTCCTCGGCATCGCCGGACTCGTCCTCGTCCAGGGCCCCGACATGCTCTGGTACCCGGTCGGCTACACCGCCGGATACCTCGTCCTGCTCCTGTTCGTCGCCGCCCCGCTGCGCCGCTCCGGCGCCTACACCCTCCCCGACTTCGCCGAGGCCCGGCTCGCCTCCCAGGCGGTACGACGGCTCGCCGGGGCCTTCGTCGTCGGCGTCGGCTGGCTCTACCTGCTGCCCCAGCTCCAGGGCGCCGGACTCACCCTGACCGTGCTCACCGGCGCCCCCGACTCGCTCGGCGCGGTCATCGTGGCGGTCGTGGTCGTCGCCATCGTCGCGGCGGGCGGCATGCGCAGCATCACCTTCGTACAGGCCTTCCAGTACTGGCTGAAGCTGACGGCCCTGCTGGTGCCCGCGCTGTTCCTGATCCTCGCCTGGCAGGGGGACGGCGCGCCCCACCACGCCTTCGACGAGCCCGCCAGCTTCCGCGAACAGCGCACCGTGCGCGTCGACGACAGCCTGGACCTGCGTCTGGAACGGCCGCTCACCGTCACCGTGAGCGGCACCGTCGACGGCCACGAGCACGACGGGCGGCGCGTCGAACTCCCCGCCGGTACGCACCGGATCGACGCGGGCACCCGGCTGACCTTCGACGCGGGTGCCGCCGTCCCCGAACCGGCCCGCGGCACCGACGGCAGCCTCTCCCCGTCCCAGGCCGAGAGCCGGGGCGAGCGCCCGCTGTACGCCACGTACGGGCTGATCCTCGCGACCTTCCTCGGCACCATGGGCCTGCCCCACGTCGTGGTCCGCTTCTACACCAGCCCGCACGGAGTCGCCGCCCGCCGCACCACCGTCGCGGTCCTGGGCCTGATCGGCGCCTTCTACCTGCTGCCCCCGGTCTACGGCGCCCTCGGCCGCCTCTACTCGCCCGAACTGACCCTCACCGGCGACGCGGACGCCGCCGTCCTGCTGCTGCCCGAGCGCATGATCGGCGGCCTCGGCGGCGACCTGCTCGGCGCGCTGATCGCGGGCGGCGCCTTCGCCGCGTTCCTGTCCACCGCCTCCGGACTCACCATGGCCGTCGCGGGCGTCCTCACCCAGGACGTGCTGCCCTCGCGCGGCGTACGGCACTTCCGGCTCGGCACCGTCATCGCCATGGCCGTGCCGCTCGCCGCGAGCGTCCTGGTGGGCGGACTGCCGGTGGCCGACGCGGTCGGGCTGGCCTTCGCGGTGTCCGCGTCCTCCTTCTGCCCGCTGCTCGTGCTCGGCATCTGGTGGCGCCGGCTCACCCCGCCCGGCGCCGCCGCCGGAATGCTGGTGGGCGGCGGCTCCGCCCTGCTCGCCGTGGCCGCGACCATGTCCGGCTACTTCGGCACCGGCGCCCTGCACGCCCTCCTGGCCTGGCCCGCCCTCTGGTCGGTGCCGCTGGGCTTCCTCACCATGATCCTGGTCTCCCTGGCGACCCCCTCCCGGGTCCCCCCGGGCACCCATGGCATCCTGGCCCGCTTCCACCTGCCCGAGGAACTGGCGGAGGTGAAGGCGTGAGAGCACTGTCCGCCGAACATGCCGGGGAGGTGCGGGCATGAGCGACTTCATCGCCGGACTCTGCGTGGCGATCCTGCCCCTGCTCGCCGCCGGGTTCTGGCTCGGACGGCGCACCGCGCGCCCCGAGAGCCAGGGCGGACTCGGCACCCCCGTCGAACACGCCACCTTCGAGACCCTGCACACCGCCTCCCTCGCCGCGCCCCCGCTGCGGGCCGGACTCACCGAGGAGACCGCCCGCAAATCGGCCCGCCGGCTGCGCTCCCTGCTCGGCACCGACGCCCTCTGCCTCACCGACGAGAAACAGGTGCTGGCCTGGGACGGCGTCGGCGCCCACCACCGCGCCGAGATCATGGAACGCCTCTCCGGGCCCCTGGAGTCCGGCCGCGGCGAGGCGTTCCCGCTGACCTGCGACACCCCCGACTGCCCGCTGCGCTGGGCGGTCGTCGCCCCGCTCACCGTCGACGACCGCGTCCACGGCGCCCTCGTCGCCGCCGCGCCCCGCGAGTCCGCCGTCCTGGTCCGGGCCGCCGGAGAGGTCGCTCGCTGGGTCTCCGTCCAACTGGAGCTGGCGGACCTCGACCAGTCCCGCACCCGCCTCATCGAGGCCGAGATCAAGGCACTGCGCGCCCAGATCTCCCCGCACTTCATCTTCAACTCGCTCGCGGTGATCGCCAGTTTCGTGCGCACCGACCCCGAGCGGGCCCGCGAACTGCTCCTGGAATTCGCCGACTTCACCCGCTACTCGTTCCGCAGACACGGCGACTTCACCACGCTCGCCGAGGAACTCCACGCCATCGACCACTACTTGGCACTGGTGCGGGCCCGCTTCGGCGACCGGCTCTCCGTCACCCTCCAGATCGCCCCCGAGGTGCTGCCGGTAGCCCTGCCCTTCCTCTGCCTCCAGCCCCTGGTGGAGAACGCCGTCAAGCACGGCCTGGAGGGCCGGGCGGCCTCCACCGGCAAGTGCAGGATCGGCATCACCGCGCAGGACGCCGGAGCCGAGGCCCTGGTCGTCATCGAGGACGACGGCGCCGGAATGGACCCCGACCTGCTGCGCCGCATCCTCGCCGGCGAGGTCAGCCCGTCCGGCGGCATCGGGCTGTCCAATGTCGACGACCGGCTCCGCCAGGTCTACGGGGACGACTACGGCCTCGTCATCGAGACCGCGGTGGGGGCGGGAATGAAAGTGACCGCCCGGCTGCCCAAGTACCAGCCGGGCGTCCACTCCGCGGGCCGGGTGACCGGCTCCTGACCGTCACGAACTACGCGTGACCACCATGCCGAGGGTGATCAGCCCGAGCACGACCCAGCCGAACCACAGCCAGCCGTTGCTGCCGAGCGCCACCGTGTAGGCCGTCACCGCGACCAGACCGCCGACGGTGAGCACCCCCATCGTCCGCGTAGAACTGTCCGTAGAACCGGGCATCGCAACACCCTCCTCATGGTTCGTCCCCCTCCATGGTGCCCCCGTTCTGCTTCCGCACGGTGCAGACGACCAAATGTGTGCCCGATTTCCAGCTGCCCTCGCTGACCCACCCGCCCGCCTCGTAGACGGAAGGGTCGAATCCGTAGTCCTGCGGCGGCACGTCCCGGGCGCAGATGTCCTCGGCCCGTTCCTTGCCCTCGTCGTACGTGACGTCCTCGCCCATTCGGGTGAATCCCAGCACCTGCTGGTGGTACCTCCCGGCACAGGACGCCAGCCGCACCTGCCCCTCCCGAGCCACGTCCAGACAGTCCCGTCGCTGCACGGTCGCCACGTCGGCGAAGAGCGCGCCGACCTCGCGGTACCCGGCCAGCGGGCCGTACACCGGCGCGTGTGCGCCCAGCACCAGACAGGCCGTACGCCGCCCGGCCGCCTCGAACCCCTCGTCCGTCGGCACCACGGCGAACGACCGCACGTCCGCCAGCCGCTCCCGCACCTCCCGCGTCCGCTCCTCACACATTTCGGCGCCCCTCTCCCGCGCCTCCCGCGCCGACGCGGTCTCGACGAACGCCATCACCTGCCCGTCCGGGATCAGATCCGTGCAGCTCCGGTCGAGGGCCAGTCCGGGGGTGCCCTCGAAGGGGGCGCCCGGCCAGGTGGCGATCACGCAGTCCCCGGCCACCAGCTCCTGAGCCAGCCCCACCTGGTCGCCGTACGGCAGCGCGGATCCCGTCGACCCCGTCGATCCCGTCCCGCCGTCCGGCCCGGCCACGGCGTACCAGACCCCGCCCCCGGCCAGCGCCAGCCCCAGCAGCCCGGCGAGCGCGGAGTGCAGCACCCGGCGCCTGGGGGCGCGGTGCGGGGGCGGGGGCGGTGGGGGAGCGGCGGCCCACTGCGGCTGCGATCCGAGGTCGGTCTGGGTCCTGGAGTACGCCGCGGCCTGCGGTACGACGATCCGGGCCAGCGCCGCCTCCGTCTGGGCCGCGGACGCCCGGGCCGCCGGGTCCTTCGCGAGCAGCGCGTGCACGATCGGCCCGAGCGCACCGGCGCGGGTGGCGGGCCGCGGCTCCTCCGCGACCACGGCCGTCAGTTCCGCGAGGTGCGACGGGCGGGCGAACGGCCCCTGCCCCTCGACCCCGAAATAGAGCGTGCACCCCAGCGAGAACAGATCGGCGGCCGGGGTCGGCGGGCCGCCCGTGGCCCGCTCGGGGGCGAGATATCCGGGGGTGCCCACGAGGGCGGAGGCCATGGTCCACCGGGTCTCCCCGGTGGCGGGCCGCACGGAGATGCCGTAGTCGGCGAGCAGCACCCTGCCGTACGGGGCGCCCGTGCGGTCCGGCGCCAGCAGGATGTTCGCCGGTTTCACATCCCGGTGCAGGACGCCCCGCTCGTGCCCGGCGGTCAGTGCGTCCAGCACGGCCAGCCCGACGCGGGCGCACTCCGCCGGGGCGAGCGGGCCGCGCTGCTCGACCAGGTCGCGCAGGTCCACGGCGCCCGCCACGTACTCCATGACGATCCAGGGCAGTTCCTCGTGCTCCAGCACGTCGTGCACGGTCACCACGTGCGGGTGGTCGCGCAGCCCCGCCGCGTGCCGGGCCTCGGCGCGGGCGCGGGCGACCCGGGCCTCCCGCTCGTGGGGCCCCTCGGCCGGGTCCGGGAAGACGATCTCCTTGAGCGCGACCTCGCAGGCGAGTCTCTGGTCGTGGGCCAGCCAGACATGTCCCATGCCGCCGCCCCCGAGACGGTGCAGCAGCAGATAGCGGCCGGCGATGACCCGGCCCACTCCCGATGTCGACGGTCCTGAATGCATCCACTGACTCCCGGGTTCCACGGGGTTCCACCTAGGTGCTCGCGCCGGTGCCGGGCGACTCGCTGGGCGGGGGTGGGGGCGGCGGCGACTCATCGGCCGTGGATGTGGCCGTCGTCGTCGCCGTGGTCGTCGTCGCCGTGGTCGGGGGAGGGGCGGTCGTGGTCGGCGGGGTGGTGGAGGGCGGTGGCGGCAGGCTGGAGACTGTCGGCGGGGGAGCGGAGCTGGTGGTCGGGGGCGGCGGCTTCTCAGAGGTCGGCGGCGGCTCCGAGGTCGGGGGCTGCTCGGAGGTGGGGGGCTGTTCCGAGGTGGGCGGTTGCTCCGAGGTGGGCGGGGGCGAGCTGGTGGTCACCGAGGAGGTGGACCCCCGAGCCCCCGGACGGCTCCGTCGGTCCCTCCTCCGGCTTGGACTGCGACGGCGTCGGCAGGTCCGGGGGCCCGGACGTCCGGGAGGCCTCCGCATCCTCCTCCTCCTCCGCCGCCGTCAGCGTCACGTACTCCCCGAACGCCAGCCGGCTCCCCGCGGCCGGGTCCGCCCCCGTCACCACGGCCCCGTCCGGCGGCTGTCCCTCCCCGCCGTACCGGACGGCGAGCCCCTGCTCCGTCAGCCGCGCCACGGCCTCCCCGACGGTGGCCCCCACGACCTCGGGCACCGCCCGCCGCTCGCTCGCGTCGAAACCCTTGTCGTCCTCGCCCGTCGTGCCCACCGGCCGGTCGATGCCCCGCTCGGGCTCCTCCACGTCGACCAGGGCCAGCCGCTCCAGTTTCCGCGGCGCGGGGCGCACGACGACCGCGGAAGCAACGTCGTAACCCTTCCACTTGTCGTTCCCGTGCTCGAACTTCACGGAAATCCTGCTCTTGTCGCCCTCGAAGGGGCGCAGCGGATTTCCGCACGAACACTTCACCGCGGGCTGCCCCTGGGTATCGACGAGAATGGCGATCCCCGCCTGGAGCAACGAGTCGAACGGGACTGCTTTTTCCTTCTTGTAGTCGTGGTTCCTCACCAGCGTGTCGTGACGCAGCAGAACAGGTGTGAGCCGGTCCAGATAATCCGGAATCCCGTCCCTGCCGATCCCCAGCACCTGCGCCCACACATCGGCCTTGCGCTCATTGGCCGGGTCCGTGAGGAAGTCCTCCAGCTTGTCGACGTCGCAGATCCTGGGCTTCCTGGAGCCCCCGTACAGACCGGGGCTGTCACCCCGCTGAAGACCTCCGCCGGCGCCGCGCGAAGGGACCCGGGCATCCTGCCCGAGCCCTTTGCTCTCGTCGAAAAAGGGTGCGAGCGACGGAACTCCCACCGCCACCGCCCGCACCGTGGCCGAAGCCCGGCCCACGTCACAGGCGCTCAGCGCCAGAACGCACACCAACAGAATTCGTACGCACATTCCTCGCGTCATTACCGCTCCCCCCGGCGGTTCCCCCGACGCGATTCATGCTACTGAACCGAAAAGGCTTTCCGGCGGGTTAGTTTCCCTTTGCGTTCAGTGAGGCCAAATAGGCGTTGTACGCCTCAAGTTCCTTGTCGCCGTCGCGGTCGGCGGCCCGGTCCTTCCGCTTCGCCTGCCGCTGTTCCGAGCCGTACCACTGGAAGAGCAGCGCGATCAGCACCAGCACGGACGGGATCTCGCTGAACGCCCAGGCGATACCGCCGGCCGCGTTCTGGTCGGAGAGCGCGTCGATGCCGAGCGAGGCGGGCGGGTTCTTGAACGTGTCGACCATCGGGGCGGACGCCATCATCAACGCGATGCCGAAGAAGGCGTGGAACGGCATGCCCGCGAACAGCTCCAGCATCCGCATCAGATAGCCCGGCCGGTGCGGGCCCGGGTCCACGCCGATGATGGGCCAGAAGAACACCACGCCCACGGCCAGGAAGTGCACCATCATCGCCACGTGCCCGGTCTTGGAGCCCATCAGGAAGTCGAAGAGCGGGGTGAAGTACAGTGCGTACAGGCTCGCGATGAACATCGGGATGGTGAAGCCCGGGTGGGTGACGACCCGCATGTAGCGGCTGTGCAGCAACGCCAGCAGCAGTTCGCGCGGACCCTTGTGGCCGCGCGCGGCGACCGGCAGCGCGCGCAGGGCCAGCGTCATCGGCGCGCCGAGCAGGATCAGGATCGGCGACAGCATGCTGATCACCATGTGCTGCACCATGTGCACGCTGAACATCACCATGCCGTAGTCGTTCAGCCTGGTGCACATCACCAGCATGATCGTCAGCACGCCCACGACGTACGACACCGTCCGGGCCGGTGACCAGGAGTCGCCGCGCCGCTTCAGCCGCACCACGCCCCACACGTACAGGACGAGCCCGGCCGTGCAGGCGATCAGGAAGAAGGGGTCCGCCGACCACTGAAGACCTCGCCCCAGCGTGAACGGCGGCAGATCCATCATCATGCCGTGCCCGCTGTGATCCATCCGGCGGCTCCTGTTTCGTGGAGGTTGTGCGATTCTGTCCGGCCCCCACACTAGAACGGCCCCCGGTCACCGCCGTGACCGGGGGCCGATAGTCCGCTACCGGACTACAGCACGCACTGCGCCTCCGCGTACCGGTTCTCCGGCACCGTCTTCAGCGTCTCCACGGCCTCGGCCAGCGACACCATCACGATGTCGGTGCCGCGCAGCGCCGTCATCATGCCGAACTCGCCGCGGTGCACGGCCTCCACCGCGTGCCAGCCGAAGCGGGTGGCGAGCACCCGGTCGTACGCGGTCGGCGTGCCGCCGCGCTGGACGTGACCGAGGATCACCGGCCGGGCCTCCTTGCCGAGCCGGTGCTCCAGCTCGATGGAGAGCTGGCGCGCGATGCCCGCGAAGCGCTCGTGGCCGTAGATGTCCTTGCCGCCCTCGTCGAACTCCATGGAGCCCGGCGCGGGCTTGGCGCCCTCGGCGGCGACGACGATCGCGAACCGCTTGCCCGCCTCGAACCGCTCGCCGACCTTGCGGGTCAGCTCCTCGATGTCGAAGGGGCGCTCGGGGACGACCACGGCGTGCGCGCCCGCGGCCATGCCGGAGTGCAGCGCGATCCAGCCGGTGTGCCGGCCCATGACCTCCACCACCAGCACCCGCTGGTGCGACTCGGCGGTGGTCTTCAGCCGGTCGAGCGCCTCGGTCGCCACGCCCACGGCCGTGTCGAAGCCGAAGGTGACGTCGGTGACCGCGATGTCGTTGTCGATGGTCTTCGGCACGCCGACGATCGGCAGGCCGCTGTCCGAGAGCAGCCGGGCCGCCTTCAGCGTGCCCTCGCCGCCGATCGGGATGATGGCGTCGAGCCCGAGCTCCGCCACATGCCCCTTGGCACGCTCCACGCCGTCACGCAGGTGCGAGGGCTGGACGCGGGAGGAGCCGAGGATGGTGCCGCCGCGAGCGAGGATGCCGCTCACCGCGTCGAGGTCGAGCTTGAGGTAGTCGCACTCCAGCAGGCCTTTCCAGCCGTCCCGGAAACCGATGACCTCGTCGCCGTGGTCGACGACGGCACGGTGCACGACGGACCGGATGACGGCGTTCAGGCCGGGGCAGTCGCCGCCAGACGTGAGGACACCAATGCGCATAGCCCGAAATACCTTCTCAACGTGGGCCGGGGACCGGACCACGTTGTCCGGCTTGATCCCGGCCACCCTACCGGCGTGAGGGGGTGGCACCGCACCGGGCGTCCGCCTGCTGGACGCGCCCGCACATGTGAGCGGACGAGCCGTCAGGCGGGCCCGGTACGTCACGGTGGCAGGGCCCGCTGGAATGCGGCTTCAGGACCTCTGGAGCGCCCCGGTCACGCGGGCTGCTGGGCGGCCGCGATGCGCTCGTTGCGCAGCGCCTCGTACCAGCGGTCGTCGGTCGGCGGCAGGGCGTTGACGTCCAGCGCCAGCTTCAGCAGCAGGTCGGCGATCTGCGGGTTCCGGGCGAGCACCGGGCCGTGCATGTACGTGCCGAAGACGGTGTCGTTGTACGCGCCCTCGGTGCCGTCGCCGGTGCCGTTGCCGCGGCCGAGGCGGACCTGGGCGAACGGGCGGGCCGTCGGGCCGAGGTGGGTGACGCCCTGGTGGTTCTCGAACCCGGTCAGCGGGGGCAGGCCGAGCCGCGGGTCGATGTCGGCGAGCACGTCACCGACGCACCGCTCGCCCTCGCCGCGCACCGACGTCACGTCCAGCAGACCCAGGCCGGGCTCGCGCTGGCCGAGGTCGTTGATGAACTCGTGGCCGAGGATCTGGTAGCCCGCGCAGACGGAGAAGACGATCGCGCCGTTCTCCACCGCCCGGTACAGATGGCCGTCCCGGCGCAGCCGCTCGGCCGCGAGCCGCTGCGGCCGGTCCTCGCCGCCGCCGATCAGATAGATGTCACCGGAGGTCGGGATCGGCTGGTCGCTGCGCACGTCGAGCCGGGCCACGTCCAGGCCGCGCTGGCGGGCACGGCGCTCCACGACCAGGACGTTGCCCTGGTCGCCGTAGGTGCTCAGCAGGTCGGGGTAGACCCACACGACCCGCAACTGGTTGTCGCTCACTTGTGTCCCCTGAGTGTCAGTTGCCGACGCGGCGGCGCAGGTCCTGGAAGGCGGTGTAGTTGGCGATGACCTCGATCCGGCCGGGCGGGCTCAGCTGGACCGCCTGGTCGAGGGTGTCGCAGACCTGGAACTGCTGGTTGGCGACCTCAAGGCGCACCGCGAGGTCGAGCTTGCGGTCACCGATGACACAGATCGGGTGCCCGGTCAGCCGCGTGTAGTCGACGTCCCAGAGCCAGGAGGTGTCGGTGCCGTCGGCGCTGCGGGCGTTCACCGAGAGGATCACCGGGGTGGGCGGCGGGTCGATCAGGGAGAAGGTCTCCAGCCAGCCGGCCGGGTTCTTCGCCAGCAGCAGACGCAGGTCGCGGCCCTGGAACTGGACCACGTCGTACCGTCCGGCCACCGCCTGCACCTGGTACATGCGCTCCAGGGCGACCTGCGGCGGCACCCCGAACACGGCGGCGACGGCGGCCGAGGAGGCGGCGTTGGCCTTGTTGGCGCGGCCCGGCAGCTGGAGGTGGATCGGCCAGGCCGAGCCGTGCGGGTCGAGGACGTGGTCGCCGGAGAGCGCCCAGCTCGGCGTCGGACGGCGGAAGCCGCACTCGCCGCAGAACCAGTCGTCGCCGGGCCGCTGCATCACACCGCCGCAGGACGGGCAGGACCAGGCGTCGTCCTTCCACATCTGACCGGCGGCGACCCAGATCACATTGGGGGAGGAGGACGCGGCCCACACCACCAGCGGGTCGTCGGCGTTGGCGACGATCACGGCCTTGGAACCGGCGAGCCCCTCGCGCCAGTTCTCGGCGAGCATCCGGGTCTCGGCGGCACGGTCGAGCTGGTCGCGGGAGAGGTTCAGCAGGGCGATGCACTTGGGGTCGGTGTCCCGGGCGACGCCCGCGAGGTACTTCTCGTCGACCTCGATGACGCCGTAGCGGGCGTCCGAGCCGCCGGCCAGCGCGGAGGTGATGCCCGCGGGCATGTTGGCGCCGAGCGCGTTGGAGACGACCGGGCCCGCGGCGCGCAGCGCCTCCGCGATGAGCCGGGTGGTGGTGGTCTTGCCGTTGGTCGCCGAGACCAGGACCACGTCCAGGTTCTGGGCGAGCCGGGCGAGGAGGTCGGGGTCGAGTTTCAGCGCCACCCGTCCGCCGATCACCGATCCGCTGCCGCGCCCCGCGGCGCGCGATGCCGCCGCGACCGCCTTGCCCGCGGTAACGGCGATCTTGGCCCGCGGAGTGAGCGGGTCCGAGTTGCCTGCCATCAGTCCTCGATCCTCCCAACGTCGTAGGTGGTCAGCCTATCGAGATCCATTCGCACTCCCGAATCGGCCGTAGTCTTGCGCCCATGCGACACGGCTCGATCCCCGGCGCCCACGGGCGTGTCCGGCCCCTCACCCTGTACGGCGACCCGGTTCTGCACGCCGCCGCCGGGGAGGTCACGGACTTCGGCCCCGAACTGGCGACGCTCGTCGAGGACATGTTCGCGACGATGTACGCGGCCCAGGGCGTGGGCCTCGCGGCCAACCAAGTCGGCGAGCCGCTGCGGGTGTTCGTCTACGACTGTCCCGACGACGAGGACGTACGGCATGTGGGCCATGTCGTCAACCCGCGCCTGGTCGAGGTGGACGGGGTGGTGGTACGCGGGCCCGAGGGCTGTCTGTCGCTGCCGGGGCTGGAGGCGGGGACGGAGCGCCACGACCACGCCGTGGTCGAGGGGTTCACGATGACCGGGGAGCCGGTGACGGTGCACGGGACCGGCTTTTTCGCGCGTTGTCTGCAGCACGAGTGCGACCACCTGGAGGGGACGGTGTACGCGGAGCGCGTGACGGGCTGGCGGTACCGGAGGCTGAGGCGCCAGGTGGAGAAGGCGTCCTGGCGCCGTCGGCCGTAGCGTTGTTCTCGGGGTCCTGACCGGGATGCTCAGAACCCCGGTCCGCCCATCTTGTCCCCCGCGGCGGCCAGGCGGCCCCACAGCAGGTCGGCCAGGCTGCGCACCAACTCGGCGCGGGAGCAGGGGCGTTCCCCGAGCCACCAGTCGCCGGCCGCGTGCATCATGCCGACGATGCCGTGGCCCCAGACCCGGGCCAGCTGCTGGCTGCCGGGGCCGAGGTCCAGCCGGTCCTCGATGACCTGCGCCAACTCCTCGCCCATCCGCCGCAGCAGGGGAGCGGAGTGCTTGCCGACGTCGAAGCCCTGGTCGCCGGACTGGCCGCCCTCCGCCGGATGCATGAGGAACCGGTACACCTGCGGGCGTGCCTCGATCGCGGCCAGGTAGGTGTCGAGGGTGGCCTCCACCCGCTCGCGCCGCTCGGCCGGGGCGTCGAGCGCGGCGCGCAGGGAGTCCAGCAGCGCGTCGGTGTGCCGCTTGGCGAGGGCCGCGTAGAGCCCGCCCTTGTCGCCGAAGTGCCGGTAGAGGATCGGCTTGGTGATGCCCGCCTCGGCGGCGATGGCGTTCATCGAGGCCTGCGGGCCGTCGCGCAGCACCACTCTGTCGGCGGCCTCCAGCAGCTCGCGCCGACGGCGATCGGCGGACCGCTGCTGCTCGGTCCGCTGTGTGGTGTCCATGTGCTCTCCCCACCCGTGCTGTTTCGGTGACGCCAGCGCAAACTAACACCCATCTCGGCCCTGACATCGAACGGGCTGCCGACCTGTCATCAGGAGTTGACTTTTCCTACTCGCTGGTAACAGACTGCGGTTACCCCAAGTAACATGCATGTGCGCCGCCGCTGGAGGGAACATGGCCGAGTTCACCATGGAGCTCAACGACGAACAGAAGGAGGTCCGCGACTGGCTGCACGGCTTCGCCGCCGATGTCATCCGGCCCGCGGCCGCCGAATGGGACGAGCGTGAGGAGACTCCCTGGCCGGTCATCCAGGAGGCCGCGAAGGTAGGCATCTACTCCCTCGACTTCTACGCGCAGCAGTACTTCGACCCCACCGGCCTCGGTATCCCGATGGCGATGGAGGAGCTGTTCTGGGGCGACGCGGGCATCGCGCTGTCGATCGTCGGCACCGGCCTCGCCGCGGTGGGCGTCCTCGCCAACGGCACCGAGGAGCAGATCGGCACCTGGATCCCCCAGATGTACGGCGACGCCAACGATGTCAAGGTGGCCGCCTTCTGCTCCTCCGAGCCCGACGCCGGCTCCGACGTCGCCTCCATGCGCACGCGTGCCGTGTACGACGAGGCCAAGGACGAGTGGGTGCTCAACGGCACCAAGACCTGGGCGACCAACGGCGGCATCGCCAACGTCCATGTCGTCGTCGCCGTCGTCGACCCCGAGCTGGGTTCCAAGGGCCACGCCTCCTTCATCGTCCCGCCGAACACCCCCGGCCTGTCCCAGGGCCAGAAGTTCAAGAAGCACGGCATCCGCGCCTCGCACACCGCCGAGGTCGTCCTGGAGAACGTCCGGGTGCCCGGCTCCTGCCTGCTCGGCGGCAAGGAAAAGCTCGACGAGCGCCTGGCCCGCGCCCGGGAGCGGGCCAAGTCGGGCGGCGAGCGGGTGAAGAACGCCGCGATGGCCACCTTCGAGGCGTCCCGCCCCGCGGTCGGCGCCATGGCGGTCGGCACCGCCCGCGCCGCGTACGAGGTGGCGCTGGAGTACGCCTCCACCCGTGAGCAGTTCGGCCGCCCGATCATCGACAACCAGGGCGTCGCCTTCCAGCTCGCCGACATGCGCACGCAGATCGACGCCGCCCGCCTGCTGGTCTGGCGTGCCTCCTGGATGGCGATCAACGGCAAGCCGTTCACCGCGGCCGAGGGCTCCATGTCCAAGCTCTTCGCCAGCGAAACCGCCAAGAAGGTCACCGCCCAGGCAATCCAGATCCTCGGCGGCAACGGCTACACCCGCGAATACCCGGTGGAACGCATGCACAGGGACGCAGCGATCTACACCATCTTCGAGGGCACAAGCGAAATCCAACGCCTGGTCATCGCCCGCACCCTCTCCGGGATGCAGATCCGCTAACGCGGCGCCCCCACTCACCCGGCAACACCGAAGGCCCCGGTCATCCGACCGGGGCCTTCGCGCTGTCCACCTGCGCCCGCCACTCGTTCCGGTCACAAGGCCGCCACACCGCCACCTCACCTTCACCACACCCCATACGGCGCAAAGCCGGTTGCCGGGGCGGACGCCAAGGGCGCGGGCAGTGACAAGGGGGAGGAGGCGGTGAAGAAGACGCAGGCCGAGGGGACATCCTGCTACGAATCCGACAACGGTCTGGTGACTGTGTACGGCGAAGACGGTGAGATGATCGCCAACGCCAACTTCTAGCCCTTCAGCGGTGCTTCAGCGGGGTGAGCTGTTCGATGTCGTAGCGGCGGCGTAGGTCCTCGATTGCCGTGTGGTCCGGTGGGCCGCCGGTGCTGAGGATTTCCAGTAGTTCCTCGAAGTAGCGTTCGTGGTCCGGGGGCGGGCTCGCCTGGAAGAACATCTTGGCGGGCCCGTCCGTCGGGTTGGCGAAGGCGTGTGGGCAGCCGGGGGGGACGACGATCACCGTGCCGGGGGTCGCCCGTACCACTCGGTTGCCCGAACTGGACTCCCAGCGCTGCCAGTTGTCGGGGGTGCGTACCTTCGGCTCGAAGGCGAGCACGTCCAGCTCGCCCTCCAGCACGTAGAACAACTCCTCGCTGCGGGTGTGCACATGGGCGCCCACGTCGAAGCCCGGCGGCACGACCACCTCGAAGGTGGACGCCGTGCGGGAGTGGGAGCCGGTGACCTTGAAGGTCACCTGCTGGGCCGGGGCCTCGACCACCCGGCCCGCACCCGGCGGCACCAGCAGGCCTTCCGTCGCCGTCATCGGTCGGTCACCACGTCACGGGCAGGGCCTCGGGACCGCGGATCAGCGCGCCCTTCCTGAACGGCACCTTCTCCGGCGGCACCGCGAGCCGCAGCCTGGGCAGCCGGTCCAGCAGCGCGTCCACCAGCAACTGCTCCTCCATCCGGGCCAGCATTCCGCCGGGGCAGTAGTGCGGGCCGAAGCCGAAGGACACGTGCGGGTTCGGCGAGCGGTCGAAGTCGATCGTCTCCGGGTACGGGAACACGTCCGGGTCCCGGTTGGCTGCCAGGTACGACACATAGATCGCGTCCCCGGCCCTGATCCGCACGCCCTGGATGCCTACGTCCTCCATGGCGATCCGGGACAGGCCCACCGCGTTGCGGTGCGGGATGTACCGCAGCAGCTCCTCGATGGCCTGCGGGCGGATCTCCGGCTCGGCGCGCAGCCGTTCCGCCAGATCGGGGCGGGTGAGCAGGACGTAGAACAGCTGCCCGCTGTTGTTGGTGACCGCCTCGCCGCCGATCTGGAGCAGCACCGCCAGGCCCACGGCCTCCTGCAGCGTCACCTCGTCCTGGCCGACAGCCGCGCCGAGCAGCGAGGCGACGTCCTCGGCGGAGCTGTTCTCGCGCTGCCCGATGAGGTCGGCGAAGTAGGCGCCCATCTCCTTCTTGGCCTTCTCGCTGACATCGGCGCCGTGGGAGGAGGACAGGATCAGCTGGGTCCAGGTGTGCATCAGGTGCCGGTCCCCGGCGGGCACCCCCATCAGCTCGCAGATCACCGCGATGGGGAACGGCGAGAGGACCGTCGCGGTCAGGTCGGCCGGGGGACCGTCCTGGATCAGTTCACTCACCAGCTCTTCCAGCATGCGCCGGGACCGCTCCCGGATCCGCTCCACGCCCTTGGCGGTGAACGCGGCCGCCACCGAGCGGCGCAGCCGGGTGTGGTCCGGCGGATCGAGGAAACCGACCGCGCCGCGCTCCGGGATGAAGTGCGGGGCGAGCCGGGTGACCGGCCGGTCCATCACCGCCTCGCGGCTGAACCGGGGGTCGTTGGTCACCGTCCGCACGTCCTCGTACCGGGTGACCAGCCAGGCCCAGCCCTCGCCGTTCGGCAGCTGGATCCGGGTGATGGGGCCCTCCCGCATCAGCTCGGTCAGCACCGGGTCGAACTCGACGCCCGACAGGTCCAGGGCCGGCCAGTGCCGGATCGGGGGGAGGATCTCGGTGAGTGTCTCTTCGGTCATGCCGCCTCTTCGTCCGTGCGCTGCCAGCGGCCGAGGCTCATCTCGGCGGTGATACCGGGTCCGAACCCGGCGAGCAGCCCGCGCGCCCGGTGCCGGGCCCCGCCCTCGTCGAACAGCCGGCGCAGCGCGTCGAGCACGACAGCGCTGGCGATGTTGCCGTACTCGGTGAGCGTGGCCCGGCTGAACCGGAAGGCGTGCGGGTCGACCTGGAGGAACTTGCTCAGGTCGTCCAGGATGCGGGGACCGCCCGCGTGGACTATGTAGAAGTCCAGGTCGGCCGCGTCCCAGCCGTGCAGGCCCGCGAGGTCCTGCAGCGCCGGGGCGAGCGGCTCCATGGTGGCGGGCACCCGCTTGTCCAGCTGGAAGTGGAATCCGGTGGCCCGGACGTCGTACATGATCCACTCCTCGGTCTTCGGGATCAGGTACGAGCCGTTGCGCTCCAGCGAGATGCCCTCGCCGCCGCGTCCGCGCACCACGGCCGCCGCGATCCCGTCGCCGAACAGGCCGTTGGAGAGCAGGTTGCCGATGCCCAGGTCGGTGGGCTGGTAGCACAGCGAGCAGAACTCGCAGGCCACGATGAGCGCGTTGGCCTCCGGGTAGGCCGTGCAGAAGTCATGGGCCCGGTTGATCGCCGCGCCGCCCGCCGCACAGCCCAGCTGGGCTATCGGTATCTGGCGGGTGGTGGCGTCGAAGCCCATCTCGTTGATCATCCAGGCCGTCAGCGAGGGCATCATGAAGCCCGTGCACGAGACGTAGATGATCACGTCGATGTCGGTGGTGAGCAGCTCGGCGTCGTCGAGCGCCCGCTGGACGACGGAGGGGACCCGGGACTTGGCCTCCGCCACGTAGATCTTGTTGCGCTCCTCGAAGCCGGGGTGCTTCAGCGTCTCCTCGATGGGCTGGACGATGTGCCGGGTGCGCACTCCCGTGTTCTCGATCAGCCGGAGCGCCAACGGCAGTTGAGGGTGATCGGAGTGACGCGAGCGCGCCAGCTCCAGCGTCTCCTCCATCGTGATCACATGCTCGGGAACGGACACCGAGGGTCTGCACAAAGTCGCCATGAACCGTGCCTGCTTTCGCCTCAGAAGGTGGTCCAGTCCACCTTCACCCCGGAGGTCGGCGACTTCGCGCGGGGCTACTCCGAACGCGCGACGAGGGTGCGACGGCGACGCGGCGAGGGCCGTGCGTACGGGGCCGCTACGGCGTGCCGCTGCTGTGCGCGATGCACGCCACGTCGATACGGTCCGCCAGCTTCGCCAGCTCGATCGTCAACGCGGCCACCGTGTCCTCGTCGAGGTCCTCCCCGGCCTCGACGAGGTGCAGCCAGCGGCCGCCCACGGTGCGCAACAACTTGCTGACGTCGGCCGCGGCCACCTGCAACGTCCCGCGGTCGTCGACGATCAGAGGCAGAGTCACTTCGCGGTTCACAAACGGGATGGTAGCCGCGCAGGTGTCACGCGCCGTGCCAAACCGTGGTGATGTTGCAGAACTCGCGGATTCCGTGCCCGGACAGCTCACGCCCGTACCCCGACCGCTTGGCGCCGCCGAACGGGAACGCCGGATGCGAGGCGGTCATCCCGTTCACGTACACGCTGCCGGCCTCCAGATCCCGCTCGAACCGCTCGACCTCGGCGTCGTCCCGCGTCCACACATTGGAACTCAGGCCGAACGGCGTGTCGTTGGCGATCAGCACCGCCTCGTCCAGGTCGCCCGCCCGGTACAGCGTCGCGACCGGCCCGAAGGCCTCCTCGCGGTGGATGCGCATCTCACGGGTGATGTCGGCCAGCACGGTCGGCGGGTAGTACCAGCCGGGCAGTTCCGGCCTGCGCAGCCGGTGGCCGCCGCACAGCGCCGTCGCGCCGCTGCGGGTGGCGTCGTCGACCAGCTCCTCCAGATCGGTCCGCCCCTGCTCGGTGGCGAGCGGCCCGACCTCGGTCTCCTCGTCCATCGGGTCGCCGACCTTCAGCGCCTTCATGCCCGCCACGAACCGCTCGGCGAAGGCCTCGTAGACGTCGGTGTGCACGATGAACCGCTTGGCGGCGATGCACGACTGCCCGTTGTTCTGCACCCGCGCCGTCACCGCGATCTGCGCGGCCCGGTCGAGGTCGGCGGAGGGCATGACCACGTACGGGTCGCTGCCGCCGAGCTCCAGCACGGTCTTCTTCACCATGTCCCCGGCGACCGAGGCGACGGCCCGGCCGGCCGGCTCGCTGCCGGTGAGGGTGGCCGCCTTGACCCGCTCGTCGCGCAGGATCTCCTCGACCGCGCCGGAGCCGATCAGCAGCGTCTGGAAGGCGCCCTCGGGACAGCCCGCCCGGTGGAAGAGGTCCTCCAGGTACAGCGCGGTCTGCGGGACGTTGGAGGCGTGCTTGAGCAGGCCGACGTTGCCCGCCATCAGCGCGGGCGCGGCGAACCTGATCACCTGCCACAGCGGGAAGTTCCACGGCATCACCGCCAGCACCGGGCCCAGCGGCCGGTAGCGGACCCGGGCCCGTACGGCGCCGGAGTCCCGGACGTCGGAGTCGTCGGGCACCTCGTCGGCGAGGAGTTCCTGGGCGCGCTCGGCGTACCAGCGCATCGCCTTGGCGCACTTGGCGGCCTCGGCGCGGGCCTGCCGGATCGGCTTGCCCATCTCGGTGGTCATCACCCGGGCGATGTCCTCCTGGTCCTGGTCCAGGAGGCCGGCGGCCCGGTTCAGCAGCCGGGCGCGTTCGGCGAACGTCGTCGTCCGGTACGTGCGGAACGTGGCCTCGGCGAGCTGGAGGCGGCGCTCGGTCTCCTCGGCGCCCATGGCCTCGTACGTCTTCAGCGTCTCGCCGTTCGCCGGGTTCACCGTTGCGATGGGCATGACTGACCTCCCGGGGAGCTGATGTGTTTCGACCTTCCCGCGCGGCGCCGGTGCCCGCAACGCGGAGTTCAGCCCGAGTGCTCCGCCAGCCGGTCGAGAAACGCCCCCTGCGCCTTGATGATCACCGCGCGGGCGCGGTCCAGCGGGAACCAGGCCACCCGGTCCAGCTCGGGGAACTCCGCCACATGTCCCGACTTCGGTGGCCACTCCATCCGGAAGGTCCCGGGTGTGACGGCGCCGGGATCGAGGTCCGCCTCGATGGCCCACACGGTGACGAGCTTGCCGTTGGACTGGCGGACCTCGCCGAGCGGCACCGCGTCCCCGTCGGGCGGCAAGAGCCCCAGCTCCTCCTGGAACTCGCGCCGGGCCGCGTCCCAGGCGGTCTCCGACTCCGGTTCGTACTCGCCCTTGGGCACGCCCCACGCCCCCGCGTCGCGGTGGGCGAAGAAGGGGCCGCCCATATGGCCGAGCAGTACCTCCGTGCCGCCGTCGCCGTCACGCCGGTAGAGCAGCAGACCGGCGCTGTACTTCACGGCTTCACCCCGGGGTGTGCCGAGAGCAGGGTCTCCACGGTGTCCGCCTCCTCGGGACGCTTGTCCTCCCGGTAGCGAACCACACGGGCGAAGCGCAGGGTGACGCCCGCCGGATAGCGGCTGGATTTCTGCAGCCCGTCGTAGGCGATCTCGACCACGAGTTCGGGACGGACCGTGACGACGTATCCGTTCTCCTCGACCGCGAGTTCCTGCAGCCGCTCGGTCTGCCAGGTCAGCATCGCGTCGGTCATGCCCTTGAAGGTCTAGAAGGGTTCACAGATACGTATGGGACGCTACTCTGCCGGTCATGCCGATAGCCCCTGAATACCTCCACCTGGTGTATCCGGACCTCGCACCGTTCGAGGCGTTCCTGTACGGCCGCAACAGCGCCGACCCGAAGAAGAAGGCCCGGTCTGTCGCAGACCAGCTGGACGAGGGCCGTGCGCTGTGCGCCGAGCACGGCTGGCCGGTCAAGCGAGTATTCAAGGACCCCGGTATCTCCGCCTCGCGCTACGCCCGGAAGGGACGCGACGACTTCGAGGAGATGCTCGCCGAGATCGAGGCCGGCGAGTGCCGCATCCTCGTCGCGTGGGAGGCCTCCCGCTACTACCGGGACCTTGAGATCTATGTGCGGCTGCGCAACGCCTGCTACGCCGCCGGCGTCCTGCTCTGCTACAACGGCATGGTCTACGACCTGTCCAAGAGAGCGGACCGCAAAGCGACCGCCCAGGACGCGATCCAGGCCGAGGACGAGGCCGAAGGGATCCGCGACCGCAACGTCCGTACGCAGAAGCAGAACGCCTCTAAGGGACGCCCGCACGGGCCGGTGCTCACCGGCTACAAACGCGTCTACGACCCGGAAACCGGCGAGCTGATCAACCAGGTGCCGTACGAGCCACAGGTGGAAACCGTGGGCTGGTGGTTCGAACTGGCCGAGGCCGGCACACCCTCTAACGGGATCGCGCGCGACACGAAGGAGAGGAAGCTCAAGGTGGCTGCCGAACTGGCGGCCGCCGGCATGGAGCCCGGCGAGGTCACCAAGGAGCTGATCGACCGCGCCCTGCTCACCAGGTACGGCAACGACTGGCGCGGCAAAGCCATCACACAGGTGCTGAAGAACAAGGCGTACATCGGGCGCAAGGTGCACGAGGGCAAGGACATCGGCAAAGCCTCCTGGGACCAGCTCATCCCAGGAGAGGAGTTCGTCGAGCGGTTCTACAACGTGCAGGCCATCCTTGAGGGCCGCGAGCTCGGCAGTGCGCACGACACCTCCGTCAAGCACCTTCTGTCCCGGATCCCTTGGTGCGGGGAGCACGGCGAGCACGAGCCCGTGGTGCGGTGGAAGTACGACGTGAACGGACACCACACGTACTCCTGCTCGGAGCGTGGGGACGTGAGCGTGAACGCCATCCGCCTTGAGGCGTTCGTGGAAGAGGCCGTGCTGACGTGGCTCGGCTCGGATAAGGCGGTGGCTGCCTTCCAGAGGGGCAACCGGCCCGCCGAGGCGAAGCGGGCGCAGCTGCAGCTTGCCGGCATGGAGCAGCAGCTGCGGGAGGCCAGAGCCCTGTCGACGCAGTTCGGTCCGGACGGGCAACCGAGGATGTCCGCGCTGACGCTCGCTGACCTTGAGTCGTCGTTGCGCCCGCAGATCGAGAAGCTGAGGGAGCGGATCGAGCAGGCATCGGTGCCACCACTGCTGCGCGGCCTGGTCGGCAACCGGGACGCTGACACGGTGTGGTCGCGGCTGGACATGCATGCGCAGCGCATGGTGCTGCGGAAGGTTGTGACGATCCGCTTGTACAGGGCACCCGCGCAGGGGTCGAAGGTTCTCAGCGGCAGGGTGAAGCTGTCGTTCTACGGTGAGCCCGGCTTCAAGCCCGAGGGGCCGCGAAGCCGGGCATGAACGTTACGCCGCGATCAGCGGGGCCCTGGGTGTGGTGAGCGGGGGCGCCGGGGTGTGGGCGCTGGGCAGGGGCCGGCGGTCGAACCAGACCTGGATCCAGAAGCCGTCTCCGGCGAGCCGGAGGTGGAGGTCGTTGACGGCGTTCTGGAGCTGCGGCGTGCACGTGTCCTCGTCGACGAGCATGACGCAGCTGCCGTCCTCCTCGATGCAGACGGCAGCCCGGCCCGAGGGCAGCAGGCGGCCCGGTATGCGCTCCCAGCGGGAGACGCCTCTCAGGAACCCTTGGGCCTCTCCTGCGGCCTGGCTGCTGCCGGTCCATCTCTGCCGCCAGGAGCCGTGCACGACCTGGTGATTGGCCAGGCGTCTGATCCCGGCGACGAGTCTGGGCTTGATGTGGCCGGGTGCGAACAGCACCTCGGCCCGGCTGCCTGGCAGGTCCCGGATGTCAGCGGTCCGGTCGCCCGGTATCTCGCCGCGCGTCGCGATCCGGTATCGCACATGTATGTGTGGCCTGTAGGACATTCGTCCCCCCAAGTACGCCGCGCTGTCGCTGTGCAGGAGTGACCGCGCGGACCCGAGCTGTCGTCCGCTGCCACGCGGGGGCACCCATCTTGCACACAGCGAACACTTTTGGCCACAAGATCTTCACGCTGTGTTATGGCTGGATCCTCAACTGGGGTTATGTTTCGCGGAGTTGAGGATTCCGAAAATTTTCAGCCACGCGGCGGGCGGGGTGTCTTGCGGTAGAGGTGCATGAGGTTCTGCATCTTGGCGGCGTCCTCGGGGCTTAGCTCACCCTCCACCAAGCCCCGGACTTGGCCGTCCTCGCTCCACACCGTATGGACGTCCGCGAACTGGACGCCCGCCGCTTCCTGCACCTGGGCGGGGTCCAGGTGCAGCACGGCCACCAGTGCGTCCAACTGCGGGTACTCCGGGTGCTCCGACGGGTCCAGCGCTGCCCGCTCCAGACGGTCCAGCCAGTCGGCCTCAACCAGGCGCTCACCGTCGGGGCCAGCCGTCGCGGCCGCCACCGCCTCCAGGCTCAGCCCCGCCTCCGCCCGACCCACACGCACCAGATCCGACAGATCGGTGCGCGGCGGTCCTGCCTCGTTCAGGTCATGCCGGACGGCCTGGAAGACCGCGTCGAGGTCGCTGGCGGTGACGCCGAACTCGCGAGCCGAGGAGCGCCAGACGCGACGCAGAGCCTCGCTCCGATCGAGCGGGTGCTCGACTTGGGGCTCCTCGGCCTCCCTGGCAGGCGCGTGGTGTTCGGCGTACAGATCGGCGGCGTTCTCGGCGATCGCGAATGGGTCCGTGAGGGCAGTAGGCTCGCCGCCCCTGAGGATCGCATCGACTGATCCCTGCTCCCAGGCCAAGGCCCGTTCCAGCTTGCGATATGTAGAAGGGCGCGCCTTGATCGCGCCCTTCCGGATTTTGCTGAGGGTTTCGTCGGAGAAGCCGCCCGCCCGGCAGACGGCTGCGTACTCAAGCCCCAGCTCGGCGATGCGCCGTTCCACGTACTCGCCCAAGCGTGTGAGCGCGCCTGCGTCAACCGTCATAAGCCGAGGTTACCTCCGCATTCCAACTTGTTCCAAAGCTGCACGTCATTGGCGAGTGGCTGGTGTGAGCCACCCGCAGCCTCCCCGTCGGTAATCCAAGAAACCCCATGAATACCCAACCTACTCGCTGGTAGGTGTTGAAGTTGGCCAAGCATGGACTAGATTGGATACATGCTCAGTCGGAAGATCTCCGGGGACAAGCTCCGGCGCGTCCGTGAGGACCGAGGCCTGTCGGTCAAGGCCGTAGCGGACGCCGTGAATCGAACACCGTGGAACATCTACAAGATCGAACAGGGCAAGACGCAGCCGTCGGCCGTCGTCTACAAGGCCCTCAAGGCCGCCCTGGACGTCGGCGACAACGAGCTCGTCGACGACACCGTCGGGAGCGCGGCGTGACGCGGGAGGAGAGGCACCGGATTCTCAGCCCGGCTGAGATCGCGGACGCCCGCGCCCAGGCCCAGCGCGCCATCAGCACGGTGGGTATCCCGCCCGAGCTGATCGACGTGCTGCGGCCGATCCTCGCTCCCGCCGCCGCGGCCCTGGCCGCCGAGGACGCTGCCGCGCAGACGGCGGCCGCCTGATCCAACAAGACGGGGCCGCGCCCGGCTGGCCCCCGGAGCACGACCCCTCGGCCACCTCAACCATCAGAGAAATCGAGGTCACCGTGACCGCATCATCTCAGACACCTGACCAGCCGTGGCCCCCGGAGGGCCTGCACGACCCGCGTCCGCTGCGGGACGCCGTCGCTTCCTACGCCGCGGTGGTTCCCGTGCCGGCCGGCTCGTCGCCGGACCGCCAGCCCGCTGTGGTGACGGGCGCGGCCGGTGTCCTGCGGGCTGCGATGGAGCAGGGCAGCACGGCCCCCCTGGACCTCGCCCGGGCCGAGTACGACCGGGGCATCCTGTTCGACCCGGAACGTGCGCAGGCCATCGCGGACGCCGCCCGCGAGCAGGCGCTGGCGGAGTGCGCGGCGGAGCTCGCCGGCGCGCGGCAGGACCGTGAGGCCCTGGAGTGGTTCCACCAACGCTGCCGCGCTGTGGGCCGCCTGTGTGACGACCGGCATCCCGAGGACCTGTTGAAGGTGGGCGAGGTCCTGGCCGCCGTCGACGGCCGTGCGCCCCGCGCGCTGCCGCTGACCGTCCGCTGGAGCGGGCAGGTGACCGGACCGGCCGGTGACGGCCCCGGCGAGACCACCCTCGTCGGCGGTACCACCGCGCGGGGCGGCCGCGCCGTCCTGGTCCTCACCGACGACGAGCGCCTGCGCTTCGGGGAGCTGCTGCTGTCGACCGTGCACACCGCGGAGGCGTGCACGACGCCCGGCTGCGGGATGCCGGACGAGGACCTCGACGCGTCCGACCCGACGGTGTCCGGCTGGATCCTCGTCGGCGTCGCCGGCACCGAGACCGGGCCGCGCTGGTGGTGCAGCCCGCTGTGCGCGCAGGCCGCGATGACCGCCGCAGGCGCCGAACTCGCCGCCGCCGACCGGGCCGCCGCCCTCGACCCCCGCCAGCAGGCACCGGAGCAGCACCCGTACGGGGACCCGCTGGCGTATGGGCCGACCGGCATCCCGTGCGGCTGCGGCAAGCCCGCGCACTCCAACCTCGTCCCCTGCCAGCCCGACAGCGAGGACGAGGCCGTGCGCCGCTCCGTGGATGCCCAGTTCCCCGCCGTGGCCGCGTTCCTCGCCGAGGAACGGGGTGAGCGCCCGTGAACCGCAAGCCCACCCCTGCCAGCGAGGCCCGCGACCTGCGCGCACTCCTGGCCACCGTCGTCGACGCGCTCACCCTGCCCTACGACCTTGATGACTACGACCAGCGTCTCCTCCGCCGCGCGGGCCTGGTCCGCGTCCTCGTCAGCGAGGCCCTCAAGGAGAACCCGGACAGTCTCGGCTGGAACGTCGACTACCTCCGCACCAAGCTCACCGCCGAGCAGGCCGAGCAGGCCGAGCGGGGTGAGGGCCGGTGAGTACGCACACGGCGCCGGTGGACATGAGCCTCCTGGGCGCCTACAACGGCGGCCCGTGCCACGGGGACGTGGACGCCGAGCTGCGCGAGGCCGCTCGGGTACTGGAGACGACCGCGACCGCCAGCGTCCACGACCAGGAGGACATGATCCAGTCGGCGGTGGCCCTGCGGATCCGGCTGGTCGCGCTTGCCGCGGCCGTGAACGCCGAGCGGGGTGAGGGCCGGTGAGCGCCCGCGAGGACAGCGTGCGTGAGGCGGGCGGCCTCGGCCAGGACACCGGGAAGTGCACCCGCGGCAACGGCCGGTTGCCGGCGGGCGATGCCACCCGGATTCCGGCTCTGCCGCACCTGCCGTACGGGGACGCCGTGCACGCCGGGCTGGCCGCGTCCGGGATCGCACCCGACGTGGTGGAGGCCGGAGTACGTACCGAGCAGCTCGGCGATGGCGGGGAGTTGTTCCTGACGGTGTCGTGGCTGACGGGTCATCCGGACGTGGACGACCCGGGCGGGCTGGACCTGCTGTGGTCGGACCTGACCGGCTGGACTGCCCGCGCCGGCGGTGACGTCCGGGTCCTGGCCCTGGACGACCTCGCCGCCCCCGACGTCGTCGCGGATGCGGCGCTGCACCTTGCCACTGACGGCCTGGACGGCGCATGGATGCCGCCGGACGGGCCGCACCGGTGGGAGCACGCGCCCGCTGTGGAGGCGGCCCTGGCCGACTGGGACGACCGGGAGGCGATCCGGTGACCGGGCTGAACGGCAAGAAACTGGCACAGGCGGGCCTGGTCCTGCCCCGCTCCGCCCGGCCCGGGCAGGCGTGGGCGCCCCGCACCCCGGCCGAGGAGCACCTGCTGCGCGAGGCGCAGCGCCTGGACCGGATCCGGCTGCTGCTCCTGGAGGAGCTCGGCCGGGCCCGGGCGGAGGCCGGGCGCAGGCCGCTGTCGGAGAAGGTGGCGGCCGCGGCCCGCGCGGCGGAACGGCTCAAGGGCTGCCCGCTGCCCCCGGCCCAGCTGAACGCGGTGGCCGCGGCGGCCGCGGGGGAGTCCGTGCACGCGACCGCGCGCCGACTGTCGCTGTCGTGGGAGACGGTCCGCTCGCACCGGCAGCGCGCCCTGCGGCGCCTGGGCGCGCGGGACATGGAACACGCCGTCCAGCTGTGCACGGCCGCGGGGTGGATCACCCCGGAGCACGCCTCGGCGGGGGTGAGCCAGTGATGTGGCTGTTGTGCTGCTGCGGGCTCGGCGTCCTGGTCGCCCTGGTGCTGCTGCTCGCGGTCGCGGCGGACGCGGCCGCCGAACGGCGGCCCGCACCGCGGATCGGGCAGCCCGTACGGGCCACCCCGCCGCCGCTGCCCCGCTCCTCGCCGTGGTGGCACGCCGATCTCCGGCACACCCGCATCCCCCGCCATGGCGGTCAGGGGGGTGTGCGGTGAGCCGCGCGGAGACCATCGCCGCCGTGCTGCGGCGCCCGGACCTGGACCGGCCCCTGCTCGGGCACGAGCTGCGCGGCCGCCTGGTCCAGGGCCTCGCCCCGGCATCCACCGGCGTGGAGTGGACGGCCACCGTGCCGCAGCTCGCCGCGGCCATCGACACCGCCCTGACGGTGAGCGACGCGAGCGCGGCCGCGCACACCGCTGACGCGGAGGCCTCCGGGCACGCCCTGGGCATCCAGCACCGCGGCGGCGACCTGGTCGGCGTCTGCCAGTGCGGCCGCACCCTCGGCCGCATCACCCCCGGCACGCCGCTCGACGCCCTCGCCGTGCCCTGGCTGCACCACACCGGCCTCGAACTCCCCCTGGCCACCGCCCGCCCGGGCGCCTGACCCATCCCCAGTACTCCGGGCGGGCGGGACGTGCCCTGACAACCGTCCCGCCCGCCCGGCACCAGCCCTGAAGGAGCATCACATGCGCCGTACCGAGGCGTTGAAGGCCATCACCCGTGTCCTCAAGCAGCCCGTCGAGAACGTGACCGCCGCTGACCTGATCTACGGGCGCGCGCTGGCCCACATCGAGGACCCTGCCGCGCAGGACGTCAAACCGTGGGCCATGCAGGTCGACATGCTCGCGCTGAAGATCGCCGCGCAACTCCCCCTTGACGACGACCGGAGCCCGCTCGCCCGCGCCGAGGACGCCAAGCGCGCCCGGGACATCGTCGGCGAGGTCGAGGCCCTCAACTCCGGCTACACCGCGCTCACGAAGGCCTCCTGGTATCCGGCCCGGCCCGGTGACATGGTCCACGTCCACTACGAGCAGGCCGGTGAGATGGCCGCGTTCGGCGAGACGTACCTCGTCTCCGCCGGATCCGGCGGGTTCCTGTCCATGCAGCTGCTCGCCCACACCCTGCCCGAGGACACCGAGTTCCTCGACGGCATGGTCGGCTGCTTCGCCGTCGACGACGACCCCGAGCCGCTCACCGAGCTGTGGATGGAGGCCGGGCCGCACCGGCTGACCATCGTCCGCGACGGCCGCCCCGTCCACATCGGGAGTGGCGCATGAACGCCGCCGACCTGCACGCCGAGGCGCACCGGCTGAAGGCCGAGCTCGGCTACGGCGCGCGCCGTATTGCGAAGGAACTCGGGATCACCCGCTACGCCGCCGAGCAGATGTTGAAGCAGCCTTTCCCTGCGAAGGCTCGCGATGCACGGCTGGAAGCGGTCATCGGGGCTGTTGTGGGCACCGTCCCGTACGCGGTGGAGACGGACACGGTGGTGACTGTCGAACACCGCTACAGGCAGGGTGACCGGCACGCGTGTGACACCTGGACGGGCAGCGTCGAGCGGCTGGCCGAGCGGATCGTAGCCGCGCTCGACGAGGCGCCCTCACCCGAGGGGCCGAAGGGCCTGCTGGTGGACGTGCCCCGGCTCGTTGTCGAGCTGCGCGGCCCGGTCAGCCAGGACCAGGTGCGCCGCATCACCACGGGCCTCGCGGCGATGATCCGCCCTGCCGAGGGGGTGGCGCGGTGACGCGGGCGGACCGGCGCACGCTGGTGCGCCAGCTTGCCGGGGAGGGCCTGAGCCGGCGTGCCATCGCCAAGCGGCTCAATGTCAGCAAGGACACGGTGCGCCGCGACCTCGACGCAACCGCCCAGGACAACACGCCGGACAACACGCCGGACAGTGCGCCGGGCAGTGCGCCGGTCATTGATCCGCCTGAGCCGCCTGCGCCGCAGGCCGCAGGGGGTGACCTGCCGGACACTGCGCCGGACAGCGCGCCGGACACTGCGCCGGTCGTTGAGCCGCCTGCGCCGCAGGGTGCGCCGGTGGCGCAGGTACCCGATCCGCATGCGGGTATCGAGGTGAGCCGGTGCGCCGGTCTGCGCCGCGACCTGGCGCTGCTGGCGCAGACGGGGAAGTCCCCGCAGGCGCTGGTCTACCAGGCGGTTATCGCGATGGCGCACGCCTACCGCCTGGCCCGGGCCCGCGGCGATGTGGCGCCCGGGGTGCCGTTCACCGTGCACTCGATGCGGCTTGCGCCGCTGCCCCACCGCGCCGGGCCCGCCGGGCCCGCGGAGGCGGGCTGATGTGCGGGAGGCGGCCGGTGGCGGTCCGTGCCGGGGCCGTGCTGGTGGCGGCGCTTGTGCTGGTGGCCGCGCTCGCTCTGGCCGCGTCCTGCAGCGGGCCGCCTCCGGCTGTGCGGCCGTGGCCCAGCCCGGCCCCCGCCCCGGCCGCGGGCGGGTAGCGGTGGCCGCCAAGGCGTGGCCGCCCGCAGGCCTGCATGGGCTGTGGGCGGTTGCCGACTACCGGCCCCCCTACGGCTGGATACGGCGCCCGTACGCCCGGCTGACCTGCCCGCACGGCTGCTTCCTGGAGTGCTCCGGTGAGGCGGCCGAGGTGGCCCGCTTCGTCGCCGCCGCCCACTTCGTCCACGCCCGGCGCTGCCCGGGCCCGAGAGAGGACAACCCTCATGGCTGAACGGCCGATCCCGACACCCGCAGACCTGGCACGCCGCCGCGCCCCGGCCCCGGCCCCGGCGGCCCCGGTCCCGCCCGTCCCGTACACCCCCGCCGCCTGGGAGCGGGCCGTGCTGGCCTGCGGCCTGGACGCCCCGGCCAAGGCCCTGGCGTTCGCGCTCGCGGCCCGCGCGGACTCCTCGGGCCGCATCCCCCAGGGCCTGTGCCCGCCGCCGGACCGTCTGCGCGAGGAAGCGGGCCTGACCCAGCCTCAGCTGACGCGGGCGTTCGAGGCCCTGCACGTGTCCCGGCTCATTGCCCGCCCGGCCCGGCGCAGCTGGGGCCCGGGCCGGGGACGGCGTCCCATCCACCTGACCGTCCCCGCCGGCGCCACGGTGCGCAGCGAGCCTCCCCATAGCGGCGGTGCGTCATGAGCACCTGCCCCGAGCAGTTACCGCTGCTCCCCGCCGATCCGCCGCGCTGGGGCGGCCCGGCCGCTGTGCCGTGCGATCCGATCACGACGTCGGGCCGCACCGAGTACACGGTCCGCTGCACCGGCCCCGGCGGCTGCGGCCAGAACCACCGCCACACCGGGCCCGGCATCCGCCGCGGCCCGTGCGGCGCCACCTACACCGTCCCCGACGCCATCGATGAGGAGTCCCCGCCGTGAGCAAGTCCCGCACGCCGAAGAACCGTTCGGCACGCACCAGGAAGCGCGCCCGCCAGGAGGCCGCGCGTGCCGCCCGCACCGTCCAGCCTCCCGGCGGTGCGGCGGGGCCCGAGGGATCGGCGCTGTGGCTGATGCGGCCGCCGTACAGCGGCTACGAGAGCTGGATCACCCTCACCCCGTCCAACAGCGTTCCCGAGGGGGCGCAGGAGGGCCTGGACGGCGAACTCGCCGACGTCTACGGCACGGTGCGGCGCCTGGCCCCCTTGTACGAGTACTCGGTGCCCATGGCCGCGCTCACCCTGGAGCGGCTCATCCGCCGCGGGCTGCTGCCCCTGGCCACCCCCGGCACGGCCGACCTGGTGTCCCTCGTCCCGCTGGCCGACCTGGTCGCGGTCTGCGCGGCCGACGAGGTCCTCGCCCGCGCGCCCGAGGGCCTGGACGCGCTGCTGCACGAACTCCACGCCCACGGCGCCCTGGTCGTCGACGACGACCACGTCATCCGCCTGGCCGCGCTGGTCTGACATGCCGTTCCTGCCCGCGCCCGCCCCCGAGCCCCGCCACAGTGGCGGGGCCGGAGGTGCTGGCCCGGCAGGAACGGTTCCCCTGTGGCACGCCCAGAAGATCGCCCTGCCCAAACGGGTGTGGGGCAGCGGCCACTACTCGCCCGGCGCCGTCCGCTACCGCGCCCAGCTCGCCGCGCTCGACATGCGCCGGCAGCGCTGCCGTGCGGGCGTGGCCACGCTGGCCGCGATGCTCGGCGACTCCAAGCGCACCGCCGAGCGCTACCTCGCCGAGCTCGCCGCGCCCGGCCCCGACGGCGTGCCCGAGACCGACGTCATCCGCCACACCGACCCCGGCGGCCGCGGCACCACCGCCGAGCGCCGCGTCCGCCCCCTCGGCAAGGCCGAGCACTTCGCCTACGTCGACGTCTGCGCCTGCAAGGCACTGCGCCCGACCCAGTTCGTCCTGTACTGCGCCCTGGCCTACGCCGACGCCATGCACATCCCCGCCACCGCCTCCGAGCTCGCCGCGCTCCTGGGCGTCAGCGAGCGCACCGTACGGCGTCTCCTCGACGCGCTGGACGCCCTCGGCTGGATCACCCTCGGGCGCCGCGCCGGATACCAGGGACGCCACGTGATCACCGTCAACGGCTGCCCCGGCCACGGCACATCCCCGGCGCCGAGTCCGGACACCAATGGCGGATCGGGTCCGGACACCAGTGGCGGATCCCTCGCGATCAAGGAAGACACTCAACTGACTGACGGGAGAAGCACGCCCGAGCGTGGTTCCTTCCGCCGTAGGCGAGATGACGGTAGTTACGGGCCCGCCCCTGTGGATACCTGCGGTAACACCCCTCGGGTGCCTGCAGCGCTCCGCGGCCGTGTGCGCCCCGCAGCGCGCCCCGCGTACGCCGGGCCGCCCCTGACGCTCAGCCCGCGCGTCTGGGCCGTCCTGGACCCCGTCAGGGATCTCCTGCCCGCCTGCACGCCGTTCACCGTCCGGCGCATCGCCCGCGAGGTCGGCCGCCAGCTCGACACGGGCGTCTTCGCCGAGGACATCCGCGACCAGCTCACCCGGATGCGCGCCCAGACCCACACCATCCACGACCCCGGCCGGTGGATCCTCGGCGCCGCCCTGCCCGCACGCCCCGGCCCCTGCAACACCGCCGACTGCTACCGCGGCTACCAGCGCCACACCGGCACCCCCTGCAAAGCCTGCGCCGAACTCACCGCCGCCCGCCTGCGCGCCGCCCGGCCACCGCACACCAGCGCCTGGCACGAGTGCAACCAGTGCCGCGCCCCCGCACACACGCCCTCCCCGTACGGCCTCTGCGCCGCCTGCCAGCCCACCGGCACCTGAAAGGAGAACCCGCCATGCCCTACCCCACCCCACGCCCGGCCGCCCCCAACGGGCCCGGAACCTGCGCCAGATGCCTCCAGCCGGTCATCTGGTGCGTCAACGCCAACCAGAACACCCAGGCCGTCGACCGCGCCCGCAACCCCGAGGGCAACCAGGCCGTGCGCCAGGACGGCACCGGCCGCTGGCTCACCCGCCAGCTCACCAAGGAACGCCCCACCCCCGAGCACGACGAGCAGCTGCACATGCCCCACCACGCCACCTGCCCCGTCCCCGCGCCCCGCCAGCCCCGCCGCTCCGGCCCCCGCAGCCGCCACGGCGTACGGCCCGTCAGGTGGCAGCGATGAACGCCCCCCGCCTCCTCGGCCTCCTCCTGCCCGCCCTGTACCTCGCCGCAGCCCTCGCTTTGACCGCCCACCACCTCCTGCACCGCATACGGAACCGCCGATGACCCTCGACCACACCCTCAGCACCCTCACCGCCGCCGTCCTCCTCGGCGCGCTCCTGGCCGTCGTCATCCTCGCCGCGACCGCCTACAACACCGTCTGCCACGCCCTCGACACCCACACCGACCGCCGCGCCCGCCGCGCCGCCCGCACACGCCACACCCGCACCCGGACCGCCTTCGACACCGAAGTCGAGGACACCGTGACCACCGCCCTCAACAACGCCTGCTGCGAAACCTGGTGGACCTCATGCGGCTTCCACCACGACCCCACCTGCCCCCACCACACCCACCGGAGTGCCCCGTGACCGGCCAATGGACCGACGACGACTGGAACACCGACCTCGAAGACCCCGCGGACGTCCGCGCGTTCTGGGCCGCTCTCGCCGCCGAACACCCCACCGGCACGAACAGCGAACCCCGGTGCACCTGCACGTACGGCCAACGCTGCCCCAACTGCCGCGACTGACACCAGCCGAGAGCCCCGCGCGCGCCTGCGAACGCGCGCGCGGAACGCAGGCGCACGCACGCGCACGCACGCGCACGCGAGACACCCACCCCTACCCGCCAGTACAAGTGACCTCCGCCCACCGACGGGAGACCCGCCCCATGTCCACCTTCAAGATCATCAAGCCTGACGACGAGTTCATCGTGCAGAACTCCGGCACACAGATCACCGACACCGCGGTCTGCGCACACGGGCAGGCCGCCGCCCTGCTCGTCCTCTTCGGCTACAACCGCTCGCAGCGCGGCCACACCCGCCGCCTCGACGCCCTGATGCCCCGCTGCGTCCTCGCCGAACTCCTCGGCTCCGTACAGGCCCAGATCCTCCGCCACGAAGGCGAGGACGCCCTGCAGCAATTCCGCGCCGAGATCGACGCCCACACCCAGACAGCGGCCCGCGACCTCGAAGAACTCCACACCCAGCGCCGCGACTGCTGCGAAGCCGGCTTCCGCACCAACGGCACCGAACACACCTGCGGCCGCAACCCCCAGGAAGGCCCCACCCCGTGACCGACACCGTCTGGATCCGCTCCGCCACCAACCCCGCCGACGGCCGCGCAGCCTGCCTCCTCCAATGGGGACCCGTCCACGCGCTCCTGGAGCCCGACACCGTCCTGAACACCGCCCGCGACCTCATGGCGGCCGCCGCCCACGCCGAGTCCGACATCGCCCTCATCCGCGTCTTCCGCACCCGTCTCAAGCTCGACATGACCACGATCGGCCACATGGTCCGCGCCATCCGCGCCGAACGCCCCGCCCCCACAGGCAAGACCGCACTGCGCATCGAAGCCGTCGCCGGCGCGAAGACCGGACTGCCCTACGTCCACGTCGCCCGCGGCTCCATGAAGGGCGAACTCAGCCCCGACGAAGCCCGCGCCATGGCCGGACACTGGACCCAGGCCGCCGTCGCCGCGCAGATCGACGTACGCCTGCGCTACGTCCTCGGCGAATACCCCCAGCTCACCCCCCACGACATCGGCAGCATCTTCAGCCAGCTGCAGGAGGTGCAGCGATGAGCGCCGAGCCGATGCCGATCAACATGCTTCAGTTCTCCCGGGACCTTGCACACCTCGAAGAGGTCCTCACACAGGCGGCATACTCCATTGGCCCGAACGGATTCGAACGATCGGCGAAGGCAGCCAGCTATCTGACCCTGCTGCGGGCATTGACCGATGGCGCCGAGCCGGTCCCCGCGATCGCGGAGGCGCTCCGCGTCTACAAGGAAGTCCGACAGCAGAAGTACGAAATTTGGGCGAGCCGCGCAGAGTTGGAGAAGGAACGACACGAGCGGCTCATGGCCGAGGAAGAGATCACACGCAAAGTCGAGTGTCCGTATTGCGGTGCAGCGCCACAGACCAGCTGCCGATCCGTTGGGTCGAGCCGGTCGGTTAGGACCGAGAGTCACAGAGGCCGGTATCGGCTCGCGCGGGGCCTCGATGACAAGATCTGGAAGGGGCAGAAGCCGTGAACGCCTGCGCCGTCTGCCGCCGCAGCACCGACCCCGGCCTGCACGCCTGCCCACGCCACACAGCCGAGCTCCGCGCCTGGCTCGCCGAACTCCCCCACCAGGCCGAACTCCTGGAGGAGTTCCTCACCCCCGCAGCCAGGCCCGCCGCCGGCCGCATCGGAGGCACCGGCCGAGCCCACAGCCCCGCCCCCGCCGACCTCCGCGCCCTGGCCCTCCTCGGACCCGGCCACGCCGACCCTCACGGCCCCGACGACGACGGCACCATCCCCATCCGCGCCCTCCTCGACGCCTGGGCCGGATACATCGCCTACACCTACCCCGCCGTCCACCGCGACCCCCACGGCACCCAGCACACCGCACCCTGCCGCCAGGCCCTGCCCCGCCACGGCGCCACCATCACCGGCTGGTGCACCTGGCTCACCGCCTACCTCCCCTACGCCCTCACCCACCCCTGGATCGGCGAACTCCACCGCCAGCTCGGCGACCTCACCGCCCGCATCCACGACCTCACCCACACCACCCCCCGCGAGCACCACATGGACGCCCCCTGCCCCGCCTGCGGCACCTTCCGCCTCGTCACCGCCGGTGAGGACATCACCTGCCACGCCTGCGGCCACCACCTCACCCGCACCGAGTACGACGACCACACCAAACACGTCCTTGAGGCGCACACGGCCCCCGCCGGATGAACAGCCGCACAGCCACCACGGCGCTCCTGCTGGACAAGATCCCTCACTTAGCGCAACACTCATGCCAACGGCACACGTGTGCCCACCCCCTGACTCCCACTAAGGGGTGACGCCAAGGGATGGGGAGCCGGACCGGCCCAAGGGCCCATGAACCGGCAAGGCTGCCGCAAGCCTGAAGAGCGGCCCCTGTCACCCCGACCTCACAGAAGCTGCGGCCCCCGGACCCCTTGGTCCGGGGGCCGCAGCACACCCCGGGAGGTGACCGGCCGTGACCGAGGAGCTCTACACCGCCCCCGAAGCCGCCGAACTCGCCACCACCTGGCGCCGCATCGTCTCCGCCGGCGCCGCAGCCGTCACCGCCACAACCATCCGCTCCTGGGCCCACCGCGGACACCTCCACGCCGCAGGCATCGACGAGACCGGCCGCGCCCTCTACACCCGCACCGGCATCGCCCTCGCCGAAAGAGCCACCCGCGCCCGCGCACTACGCCTCGTCGGCATCAGCACTCACTAGCCCCCGCTGCCCGGGCCGTACGGCACACGCCCAGAGCGCCGTACGGAACAGCGCCCGGGCAGCGGGCCACGGCCTACAGGCTGTCCAGGATCTTCCCCCGCCGGTCCCGGTACTCCTCATCCGTGATCGCCCCCGACGCACGCAGCTGATCCAGCGTCTGCAGCCGCGCCTCGACACTCTGAGCACCCGCCGCGGCAGGGACCGCAGCCGGGGCGGCCGGCGCACCGCCCGATTCCAGGTCCGCGAGCCGCGCCCGCAGCGCGTCAGCGAGCGCCTTGCCCGCGTCCTTCGGCATCTGCTTGATCTCAGCCTTGTTGCCCGACGCGAACACCGTCAGCGTCCCCATGAGCATGCCGCCCGACCACTGCACCGAGCTGATCCGCCCGTACGGGAAGTCCTCCAGCTGCTGCGACATCACACCGTGCTTCAGGAAGATCAGCCGCTTGTTCGTCATAGCGACCAGCCCGTTGCCCTTCCCATACACGCCAGTCGCGAGCATCTGAACCGTCTCGCCCTCCCACAGCACTTCAGGCAGACGCTGGATCTCCCGCTTCGAACCCAGCGTGCTCTGCAGCTGCTCGGCAGCCGCGTCGATGTCTGGCCGTACGTCGAACTTCGCCATCAGGAACCTCACTTCACCAGGGCCGGTGTCAACGCGGCCTGTGTGGGGCCAGCACCGCGGGTACACGTGGGGGAGGTCCTGAGCGTATCGGGGCCACCGCCATCCGAACCCCCTGATCGGCGCAAGACCACCCAGGGCCGGGTGGAAGAAAGAGCGTCGCCCGGGTGACCTGAACACCTGGGCGACGCTCCCCCGCAGGAGGTGAGCCCGCCATGCCCTCCCGCGCCCCACGGCCCTGCACCACAGGCAGCTGCCCCGGCACCCCCGTCAAGGGATCCGCCAAGTGCGCCGAGTGCCTGGCCCGCTCACGACGTGACCGCCCCTCAGCCCAAGCCCAGGGCTACGACGCAGAGCACCGCGACCGCTTCCGTGCAGCCGTCCTCGCCCGCGACCCGGCCTGCGTATGCACCGACGAGGGACACAAGCACGGCAGCCCGTGCGGCGCCCGCAGCGAACACGCCGACCACTACCCGCTGTCCAAGCGCGAGCTCCGCAAGCGTGGCCTGGACGAGCACCACCCGAACTACGGCCGCGGCCTGTGCGCCAGCTGCCACGCCCGGGCCACCGGCCGGCACCAGCCCGCCGGCTGGGCAGCCACCCCCCGCGAACCCGACACCCCTCCGTACTGACGCAGCGTGACTGCCGGCCGGGGGAGGGGGCTGGAAATTTCTGGGGGTGGGGACCCGCGGAACGCGGGGGGGAGCCGGGGCTCGTGCTGACAGGTTTCCGGATCCGCCGTACCGGGGGCAGTTGACCTAACACTGCGTGACCACGGAGGTGATCATGGGGAAGCGTGGACCGGCGCCGAAGCCGACGCAGCTGCGGGTGCTGCACGGTGACCGCAAGGACCGGATCAACACCGACGAGCCGGCCCCGTCCGCCGGCGAGGTCGTCCCGCCCGAGTGGCTCGGCGCCGAGGCCCTCGACGTCTGGGAGGAGTACGCCCCCGACCTGGAGGCCAAGCGGGTGCTCACGTCCTGGGACGTGGAGGCGTTCGCGGCGTGGTGCGACGCGGTGGCCCGCCGGCGGGACGCTGCCCGCCACGTCGAGGAGGAGGGCGCGGTGGTGGAGCATCCGGTGTTCAACAAGAACGGCGACCAGACCGGGGTGCGGATGGGCAAGAACGCGTGGCTGCTGGCGCTGGATACGGCCGATGCGCAGGTCCGCGCCTACGGTGCCCGCTTCGGTCTCACCCCGTCCGACCGCGCGAGCCTGAAGATCCCGAACGAGGGCGAGGGGCTGGGGGCCGAGCGGCTGCTGTCCTGATCCCGGGAGGGTGCCATGGCTACCGGAGCCACGACACGGCGCCCGGCCCGCAGCAAGGCCGCGACGCGGCCCGCACGCACGACCCGGCGGCGGGTGCTGAAGGTCGACCACCACAAGCGGTGGCGGCCGGCCTCCCGCCGCGGCGGGGTGTGCGGGTACACCCTCGACGGCAAGACGTGCACGAAGCGGGGCGCGCACTACTGCGAGCCGCGCGCGGACCGTGTCGTGCGGTTCTTCGCCGAGCTGCTGGTGCACCCGGCTGGAGCGTTCGCCGGCACGCGGTTCGAGCTCGCGGCGTGGCAGGAGCACGAGATCATCCGGCCGCTGTTCGGTGAGGTGGTCTGGTCGGAGCAGTGGGGCCGGTACGTGCGCCGGTACACCCGCGCGACGATCGTGATGGCCCGCAAGAACGGCAAGTCCGCGCTGCTGTCGGGGATTGCGCTGTACATGCTGTGCGGGGACGGCGAGGAGTCCGCGGAGGTGTACTGCGCGGCGGCGAACACCCGGCAGGCGGGCAAGGTGTTCGAGCCTGCGGTGAAGATGGTCCGCAAGTCGCCGGTGCTGTCGAAGCGGCTGAAGCACATCAAGAACGTGCGGCGCCTGGTGGACGAGAAGACCGGCAGCCACTACGAGGCGATCCCGTCCGACGCCGACAACGAACTCGGGCACTCGCCGCACTGTTTCATCCTGGACGAGGTTCTCTCGCAGCCGGACGACACGCTGTGGAAGGCGATGGTCACGGGTGCGGGTGCGCGGACGCAGCCGCTGATGCTGGCGATCACCACGGAGACCACCGATCAGGCGTCGTTCGGGGCGGACTTCATCGACGAGGCCGACCGGGTCATGGAGGACCCGGCCCGGACTCCGCACCATTTCGCGTTCGTGCGGAAGATGCCCCGCACCGTGGAGGATCTGGAGCGGCTCGCGCGGCTGTTCCCGGCCCGGCCGGAGCTGCCGGTGTCCACCGACCCGTGGGACGAACGGAACTGGGCCTGGCCCAATCCCGCCCTGGGGACGTTCCTGGCGGTGCAGGCGCTGCGCGAGGACGCGATCGAGGCCCGCACGGACCGGTCGAAGTTCAACGGGTTCCTGCAGTTCCGCCTCAACCAGCGCGTGAGCCAGGTGACGCGCTGGCTGTCGATGGATCTGTGGGACGCGCGGGCCGGGGAGATCGCCCCCACCCCGGACTGGGTGCGCGGGCGGCTGAAGGGCGAGCGCTGCTGGGGCGGCCTGGACCTGTCGTCCAAGCTGGACATGACCTCGCTCGCCTGGGTCTTCCCCGACGGGTCGGTGCTGTGGCGGTTCTGGCTGCCCGAGTCGATGATCGAGCCGCTCGACGAGCACACCAACGGCCGGATCTCTCAGTGGGTGGAGGCGGGCTGGATCACCGCCACCGAGGGCGACACGATCGACTACGAGCGGATCTACGACGACGTCGCCCAGGATCACAAGGACTTCCGGATCGTCGATATCACCTACGACAAATGGAGCGGTGAGCCGGTACGGCAGGCGATCGTGAAGCGGACCCGGCTGAAGATGGTCGAGTCCGACACCACGTATCTGCGGATGACGGCGCCGATGGGTGAGCTGATGCGGCGCCTGAAGGCGGACGAGATCCGCCACTTCGGGAATCCGGTCGCCCGGTGGATGGCCGACGTTGTCGAGAAGAAGTCTCCGCGCGATGACCCGGACCGGCAGCGGCCGGTGAAGCCGGACCGCGACAAGACCGGCAAGAGGATCGACGGCATTCCCGCCCTGCTGTTCGCGCTGGACGGCGCGATGCGCGGCCTGCCCAAGCCGTCCGTGTACGAGAGCCAGGGCATGGCCCTGTAACCGGAAGGGGGCTCGCCGTGGACCGGTGGGACGTGATGGCCCTGTGCGGGATCGTGCTGCTCGGCGCGGGCCTGTGCTTGCTCGCCCCGTGGCTCGGCCTGACCGTGACCGGGCTCGTACTCCTCGCCCTCGGCCTGTCCGGGTCCATCGCCGCGGAGCGGGCCTCGGCCCGCCAGGCCCTGATCGACGCCAGGGAAAGGCAGGTGCGCTGATGGGGTTCCTGCGTTCCGCGGTACGGTCCGTGGCCCGCGCTTCGGCCGGCCCTCTGTCCTCGATCGCCACCCCCGAGAAGTGGGTGGAGGAGTGGTGGTCGGGCGGGTCGGTGAACTCCGCGGGTGTGCGCGTCGACCAGGAGACGGCGCTGATGTACGCGCCGTTCTTCGCCGGGGTGCGGGTCATCGCCGAGGACCTGGGTCTGCTGCCGCTGCACCTGTATGAGCGGCTGGAGCGGGGCAAGCGGCGGGCCACCGAGCATCCGCTGTATGCGCTGTTGAAGGACGCGCCGAATCCGATGATGGGCGCGATGGCCTTCAAGGAGGCCCTGCAGGGGCACGCCATCACGTGGGGCCGCGGTGTCGCCTACGTCGTCGCCGACGAGCGCACGGGCGTGGTGAAGGAGCTGTGGCCGCTGCGCCCGGACCGGGTGCACATCAAGGTCCGGAACATGGGCAAGGGGCGCATCGAGCGGTGGGTGCAGTACCGCGACGACGTCAACGGCATCTACGCCAACCTCGCCCCGGGCGAGTACCTGTGCATCAACGGGCTCGGCGACGACGGCGTGACCGGCTACTCCGTGGTGGAGCTCGCCGCGAACTCGATCGGGCTGGGCCTGGCCACCGAGCACTACGGCGCCAAGACGTTCTCCAACGGGGCCGCCCCGGCGGGCGCCCTCAGCCACCCGGACAACCTCTCGCCCGAGGCCCGCAAGCGGATGGCGGACGACTGGGAGAACATCCACCGCGGCATCGACCGCGCCCACCGGGTGGCGATCCTGGAGGAGGGTGTGACCTGGCAGCAGGTCGGACTGCCCAATGACGCCAACCAGTTCCTGGAGACCCGCAAGTTGCAGGTCACCGACATGGCGCGCTGGCTGCGGCTGCCCCCGCACAAGATCGGCGACCTGGAGCGTGCGACGTTCTCGAACATTGAGGAGCAGCAGCTCGACTACGTCTCCTCGGCGCTGAGTGCGTGGCTGACGCGGTGGGAGCAGGCCGTCCTCACGCAGCTGATGCTCCCGGAGGAGCGGGCCAGGTACTTCCCCGAGCACCTGGTCGACGCGCTGCTGCGCGGCAACAGCGCAGCCCGGTACGCGGCCTACGCCATCGGCCGCCAGTGGGGATGGCTGTCGGCGAACGACGTCCGCGAGCGGGAGAACATGAACCCGGTCGAGGGCGGCGATGCCTACCTGATCCCCCTCAACATGATCCCCGCCGGGCGGGGTGACGCCCCGGCCCCCGAGGCGGACGAGGAGGCCCGCCAGGCGGTGCGCCGGTATGCGCGGCTGCTGCGCGGCCGCGGGGTCGCCGCCCGGGACCGGATCGCCGAGGCGTGGGCGCCGAAGATCGAGGAGGCCGATCAGGAGATCGCCGACCTGGAACGGGAGAAGGTCGGCGCCCTCGTCGAGAAGCACCTCGACACCGGCGATGGCCGTGCCCGGTCGGCGCCGGCGTTTCTGGCCGCGCTGTCCGTGCTGTACGGCGCGGACGGGCCGATCGCGCAGGCGATGACGTCGCTGTGGCTGCCGGTCATGACGGGGTTCGCGGCGGACGTCGCCGAGGACGCCGCCGAGGAAGTCGGCCACACGGAGAAGGTGGACCTGTCGGTGTGGGCGCGCGCCTACACCGAGTCCCACGTCGCCTACCGCACGGCGACCTCGTTCGGCGGGCTGCGCAACCGGGCCGAGGACGCCGACAGCCAGGAGGACGCCGCGACCGCGGTCGTGGATCTGCTGGTGAAGTGGCAGGAGGAGCGGCCCGCGCAGACCGCCCGCTGGGAAGCGTCTCAGCTGCCCAACGCGGCGGCGCGCGAGACGTGGAAAGAGGCCGGGGTCCGAAAGCTGAAGTGGGTGGCGCGCGGGTCGAAGACCTGCCCGTACTGCACCAAGCTCGACGGCCGCACCGTCGGCATCGAGACCCCGTTCATCGCCAAGGGCGACGAGGTCGAGGGCGAGGACGGCGAGGCCCTCAAGGCCAAGCGGAACACCTTCCACCCGCCCGTGCACGCGGGCTGTGACTGCGAGGTGATCCCCGTTGTCGACGACTGATGAGCCGTCCGCCGAGTACGTGCGCGGGTGGCGCGACGGCTACGCGCAGGGCCGCGACGACGAGGCCGCAGGCGCCGACCTGCGCGACGGCCCGCCCGGACCGAGGCAACGCCGGCAGCAGGCCGGGCTGCGTGACCGGCAGATACGACACCCCGGGAGGGACCGATGAAGGGACAGCGCCACTATGTCCGCGGCTACGTCCAGCGCGCCGACGACGACGGCGGCGGCGGCTCGGCAGGCAAGGCCCTGAGGATCGTGGCCGCCACCGCGGGCCGCAAGGACGACGGCCTCAACCTCACGATGGAGGGCGCCCGCCTGGAGCGGTTCGAGGCCAACCCGGTGGTCGGCTACGGGCATTCGTTCTGGGGCCGCGACGGCCTGCCGATCGGCCGGTCCGACAAGACGTGGATCGACGGCGACCGGCTGATGATGGACGTCCTGTTCGACCAGGGCGACGAGTTCGCCCGCAAGGTCGAGGACAAGTACCGCGGCGGCTTCATGAACGCCTTCTCCATCGGCTTCTCCGCCTGGAACATCGGCGACGACGGCACCCCCGAGGGCTGGGAGCTGTTCGAGGTGTCCGCGGTCCCGCTGCCCATGGACCCCAACGCCGTCGTCGAGTCCGGCCGCGACAGCCAGCTCGCCCTCGTGCGCGGCCTGGTCGCCGATCTCCCGGACGCCGAGGCGTTCGCCCAGGCCGTCATGGCCCACCTCGACGCCCTCCAGACGGGCGGCACCGGGCGCGCGGGCGCGGTGCTGTCGAAGAAGAACAAGACCCTCGTGCAGAACGCCCGCGATGCGCTGACCGAACTCCTCGACGCGGCCGGCGGCCCGGACGAGGCCGACGACGACGAGGCCCGTGCCCGCCGTGAGCAGCGCCTGCTGCGTCTGGCGGGCCTGCGCGCCGCCAACTGACTTCCGCCCCCGCACGCGGGCGGCACCACCCACACCCGGAAGGGGTCGGAAATGACAGCCCTGAAGATCCGCGAGCTGAAGGCCAAGCGCGCCCAGCTCGGCCACGAGGCCACGGCGATCATGCAGGAGGCGACGGACGCGAACCGCGCCATGACGCCGGAGGAAGAGACCAAGTTCGACAAGGTGATGGACGAGCGGGACAAGCTCGACGCCACCATCGCGCGCGCCGAGCGGCTCCTGGACGACGAACGCAACACCATCGACGACATCCCCGACGACCGCCGCGGCGGCGGCGAGGAAGCCGCCAGGGCCGCGCTGCGCACCTACGTCCTCGGCGGCCGTGGCGCTCTCACCCCCGAGCAGGCGCGCGCGCTGAACGCGGGCAACGACCCCGAGGGCGGCTACCTCCTGCCGCCGATGCAGTGGATCAAGGAACTGATCAAGGCCGTCGACGACGCCGTCCCGCTGCGGGGCCTGGCCACCGTGCACCAGCTGACGGCCACCGACTCGCTCGGTGTGCCGACCCTGGACACCGACCTGGGCGACGCCGAGTGGACGTCCGAGATCGGCACCGGCAGCCAGGACGACGCGCTGCGCGTGGGCAAGCGGGAGCTGTCTCCCAACCCGATCGCCAAGCGCGTCAAGATCAGCCGGAAGCTGCTGCGGCTGACGAGCGGCAACGCCGAGGACCTGGTCCGTGAGCGCCTGACCTACAAGTTCGGCGTCACGCAGGAGAAGGCGTTCATGACGGGCGACGGCAACAAGAAGCCGCTCGGCCTGTTCACCGCCTCCGACGACGGCATCCCCACCAGCCGGGACGTCAACTCCGGCAGCGCGACCGGGTTCACCGGCAACGGGCTGATCGACGCCAAGTACACGCTGAAGGCGGCGTACTGGCCGCGGGCGAGGTGGCTGTTCCACCGCGACGCGCTCAAGGTCATCCGGAAGCTGAAGACGACGACCGACGAGCAGTACATCTGGCAGCCCGGCCTCGCCGCGGACCGCCCCGACACCATCCTCGACGTCCCCTACGTCGTCTCGGAGTTCGTGCCGAACACGTTCACGGACGGCCTGTACGGCGGCATGATCGCCGACTTCAAGAACTACTGGATCGCCGAGTCCCTCTCCCTGGAGATCCAGCGCCTGGTGGAGCTGTACGCCGAGACGAACCAGGTCGGGTTCATCGGGCGCCAGGAGCTGGACGGCATGCCCGTCCTCGCCGAGGCGTTCGTCCGCATCAAGTGCGCAACCTGAGCCGCCGCGTCGTCCTTGACCCGCCCCAGACCAGAAGGGAAGTCCCGGCATGAGCCGCGACCTGAAGAACAACGTCTCCGCGGTGCAGTCCCTCGCACCCGCCGCACGGACCGCGGCCGCCGACGGCGCCGCGGTGGACCTGGCCAACTATGGCAGCGCCACGGTCATCATCGACGTCGGCACCGCCGCCGGCACCAACCCCTCGTTCACCTTCGAGGTCCAGGAATCCGACACCACCACGAGCGGTGACTTCACCGCGGTGGCGGACGCCGACCTGGACGGCACCGAGCCGGTCGTCACCACGGCCAACGACGTGGCCGTGTACGAGATCGGCTACCGCGGAACCAAGCGGTACCTGCGGGTGACGATCGAAACGGTCGGCGGCACCGACACGCCCACCCTGCCCTGCACGGGCCTGGTCCTGCGCGGCTCCCCGCGTGTGGCCCCGAAGTAAGGGGGCGGCCAGGTGCGACGCGTGACGATGAAGACCCTGTACGCCGGGCCTACCCGGTCCGTGCAGGCCGGGCAGACGGCCGAGTTCGACGACGCCGAGGCGGAGGCCCTGGTGTCCGGCGGCTACGGCGTCTACGAGGGGGACGCACGCCCCGAGCCTCGGTCCACGGCCGGGCCGAAGACGGACCCCGGGGACAAGCCGCTGGAGAAGATGACCGTCGACCAGCTCAAGGCCTACGCCGACGAGCACGACATCTCACTGCCCCCGGACGGCCGCAAGGCCGATCTGGTGGCTGCTATCGAGGCCGCCCAGCAGGGCCAGGAGTGAGCTGGGGGGTGGGGTGCCGTGGCTGCTGCCACCGCCAATGAGCTGCGGCTGTTCCTGCGGCACCCGGCCGCGTTCACCGCCGACGAGACCGCGCAGGCCGAGCTGCTCATCTCGCTCGCCGAGGGCGAGATCGAGGACGTCACCGGGCAGTCCCTGGAACTGGCCACGGACACGGTCGTGCTGGACTCCCCCACCCGCCAGGACCCGTGGCCGCACGCCCCGGGGACCGGCTCGCACAAGTTGGTCCTGCCGCGCTGGCCGGTCACGGCCGTCGCCTCGGTCACGATCCTGAACGACGACGAGGATGACGAGGTCCTCGTCTTCGGCAAGGACCACGACTACACGTGGTCCGCGGACGGCACCCTGACCCGCGTGAACAGCTGGTGGCCGACGTGGGACCAGTCGGTCCAGGTCGTCTACACCGCAGGCCACAGCCCCTACCCCGTGGGGGCGAAGCGGATCGTGCTGCGGATGGCGGCCGCCGCGTGGGGCAACCCCATGCTGCTGGCCTCGGAGTCCCTCGGCGACCACTCCCGGTCGTTCTCGGCGGAGGCTCTGGGCATGTCGCTGTCGGACAAAGACCGCAAGCTGCTCGGCCTGTACAGGGCGCGGACATGATCGGGCACTGGCTCAACCGGCAGCTGCAGGTGTGGCGGCGGACGGCCGTGGACGACGGCTACGGCGGGCAGACCTCCACCCGCGTGCGGCAGCCGGACGACGTGCGCGCCAAGGTCGACCAGCCGTCCGCCACCGAGCGGCTCCTGGCCGCGCAGACCAACAGCCACCACACCCACAGCATCTACCTGATGCCGGACGCCGACGTGCGCCGCGGCGACGAGCTGCACGACGAGTCGACGGGCCAGCAGTGGCGGGTCCTCGCCGTCGTCGCCCCGTCCACCGCCCGCTACCGCAAGGCCGACGCCGAACTGATCCAAGGAGAAGGAGAACCCGATGGCTGACCTCGACCTCACTGCGGTGCCGGTCGCGACCGGCGTCGCCGACGTGGCCGCAGCCGCGGTCGCCGCGGCCGGTGGCGGGGACACCGCCCCGGTCGGGCCCGGCCGGTTCCTGTACGTCAACAACGGCTCGGGCGGGTCGATCACGGTGACCGTGGCCACCCCGGGCTCGGTGTCCGGTCTGGCTATCTCCGACACGGCGGTCGCCGTCGCGGCCGGGGACATCGCGCTGATCCCGCTCGCCAACGTCCACCGCGGCGCCAACGGCCGGGCAGCGATCACCTACTCGGGCGTCACCGACCTGACCGTCGCCGCATTCGAGCTGGGCTCCTGACATGGCCGCCGAGGACACGCGCCTGCCGCAGGCAGGACCGCAGGAGTGCCGGCGCCGCGCGGAGGAGTACCTCGGGCTCGGCGAGACGGACGTCGACGTGCCGCGCGCGCTGGCGTTCGGCCTGCTGGCCGTGGCCGGTGAACTCCACGAGATCCGCAAGGAACTCAGGCGCGAGAAGAGGCGGTGACCACGATGGCGATTCCTGACCTGATCCGGATCGTCCGCCGGGGCGCAATTGCCCACATGTACGTCGACGGAGTCGAACTGCCCGCTCCCATCCCCCGGGAGCCGGGCGCCCTGGTCGTGGATGTCGACCCGGACGGGATACCCACCGTCACGGTCAGGCTGATGGCCCACCGCGTGGACGTGATCAACGACATCAGGGAAGGCGGTGACGACGATGGCCCGGTCGGTGCGGATCAGCGGGACAGCCCGCCTGCGCCAGCGTCTTGAGGAACTCCCCGAGGACATCAAGGACGCCCTGAAGAAGGGCGTGCGGGAGTCCGCCGAGGCGGTCCGTGACGACGTGAAGCAGCACGTCCGCGTGGACTCCGGCAACCTGCGGGACACGGCCGCCATCCGCTACGAGGAGAACGGCCTGGCCGCCAGCATCGGCTGGCACGACCCGTCCGAGTTCTACGCCGTCTTCCAGGAGCGCGGGACCCGGCGGGTGCCGGCGAACCCGACGCTGCTTCCGGCGCTGGAGCGTGAGCGGGGCAAGTACCGGGCGCGGCTGACCGACGAGGTGCGGAGGGTGCTGCGGTGAGCACGCCGACGCCGGGCCTGGCCGCGCTGGCGGTGCAGAAGGCGGTCCGTGACGCCCTGCTCGCCGACGCCGCGCTGATGGCCCTGATCCAGGGTGTGTTCGACTTCGTCGACGAGAAGCAGCCCTACCCGTACATCGAGACCGGGCAGGCGGTGGAGGTCCCGGACAACGCGCACGACCGGCACTCCTCCAGCATCCTCGTCACGCTGCACGTGTGGTCGCGGGAACGCGGCTTCGCCGAGGCCCTGCGGATCGCCGCCCGTGTCGTGCAGGTCCTGGACCACGCGCCCCTGACCATCGCCGGGCACCGGCACTGCTGGACGCGGTTCGTGTCCCTGACCGCGCTCAAGGACCCCGAGCCGCCGGGCGACCTGCGGCATGTGCCGGTCGACTTCCGTATCGGCACCGAAGTGGCGGCCTGACCCCGCCAGACCCATGTGACAACACCCCCGGGAGGGACCAGTGGCAGGCAAGGACGCATTCGGTACCCAGCTCAAGCGCGACAGCACGGGCTCGGGCAGCTTCGTGACCGTCGCGAACGTCTCCGATCTGAGCGGCCCCAGCCGCCAGCGCGACGCCATCGAGGTCACCGCCCACGACAGCCCCGACCAGTACCGGGAGTTCGTCAAGGGCCTCAAGGACGGCGGCGAGGTCAGCGTCACGATCAACTACGACCCCGCCGAGACCACGCACGCCGCCCTGGACGCCGACTTCGAGGAGAACGACCTGCGCGACTACCAGCTCGTCATCCTCCCCGGAGCGGCGGACGAGCACACGTGGGACTTCTCGGCGCTGATCACCGACATCGGCGACGCGTTCCCCGTCGACGACCGCATGGAGCGGGAAGTCACCTTCAAGATCTCCGGCAAGCCGGTCCTCACCGCGACCGGCAGCTGAGCAAGGAAAGCGAGGCACCTGTGGCACTGGTGACGAAGGCGCAGATCAGTGCGGCCGTCGACCGCAAGTGGGAGGACGTGCCCGTCCCGGAGTGGGGCGGCGAGGTACGGCTGATGTCCCTGTCGGCCGCGGACCGCGGCTACATCGAGGCCGGGACGGTCGTCGCCAACGGCCAGAACCCGCAGCTGAAAGTCGAGTCCCTGAAGACCTACCGGGAGAAGCTCGTCGGGCTGTCGATGGTCGACGACAACTACGAGCGCATCTACAGCAACAAGGAGATCGCCGACGGCGCGCTCGCGGGCAAGGACGGCCAGATCATCGAACGGCTCGCGGCGAAGGTGCAGGAGCTGTCCGGGATGGGCCGGTTCGCCAAGCGGGAGGTCGAGGGAAACTCCGACGCCGCCCCGAGCGGCTCTTCCGCTTCCGCCTAGCGGAACATCTCGGGATGACGGTGGCGGACCTCGACTCGCGGCTCGACTCCTACGAGCTGACCGAGTGGATGGTCTACGAGCAGATGACCGGGCCGCTCGGGCGGCGCCGGGGCGACATCCAGGCGGCCACCATCGCGGCAACCATCGCCAACGCCAACCGTGGCAAGGGCGGCAGGCGGTTCCGCATGCAGGACTTACTGATCCCTTACGGAGGATCCGGACGCAAATCGCCCGAGGAGATCCTCGCAGCGGTCCGGGACATCAACACACGGCTGGGGGGTGTCGAGCGTGGCCGAGACCCTGACAGTTGAGATCGACGCGGACCTCGGCAACACGTCCGCCACAATCAACGAGGCAACGACCGGCCTGGACGACCTGAACCGCGCGGCCGACACCGCCGGCAGCGGCCTGGACGGGGCGGGCGACGCGGCGCAGGGAACCGAGAACCGGCTGGCCGGTCTCGGAGCGGGCGCGCTGGCCGGGGCCGCCGGGTTCGCGTCCATGACCGACATCGTCGGCCAGGCCGTCGACATGTGGAACCTCGGCGACCAGGCCGCCGACGACCTCGCGCGCGCCGAGGCCGACGTCGAGCAGGCCACACTCGACCTGGCGCAGGCCAACGTCGACGGCCGCCAGGCCCAGCTGGACGCCAACCAGGCGAAGATCGACGGCAAGCAGGCCGGTATCGACCTCAAGCAGGCCCTGCTGGACCAGGAGATGGCGCAGAAGGACTACAACGACGCGGTCAAGGAGTTCGGCAAGGATTCGGCGGAGGCCAAGCAGGCCGCCATCGACATGGAGCAGGCGGACGCCGACGCCGAACAGGCCAAGCTGGACGCCAAGCAGGCCACCGAGGATCTCAGCCAGGCCCAGCTCGACGGCAAGCAGGCCACCATCGACGGCAAGAACGCGCAGCTCGACCTGAACGAGGCCCAGCGCAATGTCCAGTCCGCGGAGATCATGGGCGGCTGGTTCGGGGTCGTCTCCCAGCTCGGCACCGTGATCCTCGGCCTGGTGGGCACGTTCGCGCTGCTCGCCGGGGGCATGCTGACGACGGCCGCGACCGCCGTCTCTTCCGCGGCAACGACGGCCGCATCGTGGATCGCCAGCATGGTCTCCCAGGCTGCGACCGCGGTAGTCACCGCGGCGACCACAGCGGGTGCGTGGATCGCGGCATGGGTGTCGATGGCCGTGCAGTCCCTGATCCAGGCGGCGCGGATGGCCGTGGCCTGGCTGATCGCGATGGGCCCGATCGCCCTGGTCATCGCGGCCGTGATCGGCCTGGTCGTGGTCATCGTCAAGAACTGGGACACCATCACCAAAGCCGTCAGCGACGGCTGGACCTGGCTCGTCGACCACGTCCTCAACCCCATCGGCCGGTTCTTCACCCAGACCATCCCCGGCTGGGTCGGCGACGGGCTCGGCTGGATCCAGGACCGGTGGAACGACACGGTCGGCTGGTTCGCCGGCATCCCGGGCCGTCTGGCCAAGGCCGCCTCCGGCATGTGGGGGTTCGTCACCAACGGGCTCAAGGGCGCCATCAACTCGGCGATCGGGATCATCAACGACGGCATCTACTTCATCAACGCCAACCTGATCGCCAACGCCAACCGCATCCCCGGCGTGAACATCCCCTTCATCCCCTACATCCCGTACCTGGCCGAGGGCGGAATCACCACCGGCCCCACCCTCGCGATGATCGGCGAGGGTCCCGAGCAGGAGGCCGTGCTGCCACTGTCACGCCTCCAGGGCATGCTCAACGCCGCCGCGGCCCCGGGCGGGCAGGTGCTGGTCCTCGAACTACGCGGCGGCAGCCGGGCCTTCCGTGAGTTCTTCCAGGAGTCGGTGAAGACCACCGCGGGCGGTGACGTCATCAAGTACGTGGAGGGATAGCCATGGTGAGTCTGCCGCCGGACGTGTGGGCCGAGCTGTTCTACGACGGCGACTGGCAGCCGGTCAGCCGCGACGTGCGGGCCACGCGCACAGTGTCCGTCTCCCGGGGGCTCACCTCGGAGTCCGCGCGGGCCGCCGAACCGGCCTCCGGGGAGATCACCCTGAACAACCGCGGCCGCCGCTACGCTCCCCGTGACCCGTCCTCGGTCATCCACGACCACGGCCGCAACACCCCGATCCGCTACGGGTACAAGGTGGGCTCGCCGTGGGCGGTGTTCGACGACCCCAACGTTCTCATCTACCAGTCCCTGTTCACCCTCGACGATCCGGCGCTGGACGTTTCCGGGGACCTCGATCTGCGCGTGGACATCGCCCTGGAGGACTGGTCCACCTCACAGCTGCTGGCTCTGCGGGCCGTACCGTCCACGAACTACTGCTGGGCGCTGGAGATTGTCAACGGAACTCTGATGCTCCAGTGGTACCCCGACGGCACCACCAGCAGCAGAACCTACCTCCTGTCCACCGAGGCCATCAGCGGCTACCACGGGCAGCGCATGACGGTCCGTGCCGTCCTGGACACCGACAACGGGGCGGGCGGGCACACCGTCCGCTTCTACACCGGCCGCACCGTCGACGACGACGACACCGAGTGGAACCTGCTCGGCGCCCCGGTCACCGGCACCGGCACCACCAGCCTGTTCACCGGAAATGCGTACATGGAGATCGGGGGCAGCTTCGCCGCCTCCAACCTGGGGCCCGACGGCGGATTCATCCCCGACATGCGAGGCCGGGCCTACGCCCTGCAGCTGCGCGACTCGGGCACCGTGAAGGTGAACATGTCCACCCGCAGCGCCTCCCCGGGCGGTACCACGTTCGTGGACGGCACCGGCCTGACCTGGTCCCGAGGCGGCACCGCAGTACTGACCAACCGGCACGTCCGCCTCTCGGGGGAAGTGCCCGAGTGGCCCGCCACCCGGGACCAGTCCGGCAACGAGTCCCGCATCACCGTCAACCCGGCCGGGATCTCCCGGCGTATGGACGCCGGGAACGTACCGCAGGACTCCGCGCTGCTGCGCTACATCAAATCGCAGGGCCCCATCGAGTGCTGGCCGCTGACCGACGGCGTCGACACGAGCGGCGGCAAGGCGATGAACGGCTCGCCGGACATGCGGCTGGACCTGGACAGCGGCACCGCCACCCCCAAGTGGGGGCAGGGCCGTCTCGCGGACTGGATCGAACCGGTCGTGCTGCTGCCGTCCGGGTCGGACGGGCAGCTGCGCGGCTCCACCCCGCGGGCCGCGTCCGCCGCCACCGGCTGGTCGGTGGACTTCTTCTACAACGGCCGCCAGGACCTCGACGTCACCATCGCCGACTACGGCGACCTCACCGACGCCGACCCCCGCGTGGGCTGGACCCTCGGCCTGGAAGCGTCCTCAGACCAGATCACCCTCCTATCGGTGTCCGCGGGGGACTCCTCCTCCTCGGTGGCCCTGCAGGCCACCGTCAACAGCGCCGGCATCTTCGACGGCCGCCTGCACCACATCCGGCTCACCACCACCGTCTCCGGCGCCAACTCGCTGTTCCAGGTGTTCGTCGACGGGGTGTCGCGGGCGTCGGGGACCGCAACCGGCTACGCCAGCGAGGCCGTCTACTTCGTGCGGCCCACCTGGTTCTACTCCGCCGTCACCCAGGACATCCCCGCCATCGGCTACATCACCTACTGGGGGTCCACCGCGCCGTCGGCCGCCGACATGTACGACGCCGCAACCGGCTTCCAGGGGGAGGCGGCAGGCGCCCGGATCGAGCGGCTCGCTGCCGAGGCCGGGTACGTGGCCAGCGTGGCCGGGGAGAGTGCGTATCAGCGGCCCATGGGCATCCAGGGGCAGCGCAAGCTGCTGGAGCTGCTGAACGAGGCGAACACCACCAACTTCGGCTACCTGGTGGATGCCCGCGACCGGCCTGAGATCATCCACCGCGGGCACTCCACCTTGTGGAACCAGCATCCGGCCATCGTCATCGACTTCTCTGCCGGGCTGGTGAAGACCTACAAGTGGCGCGACGACGACCGGCTCACCGAGAACGACGTCTCCGTCAAGCGGGAGTACGGCTCCGTGCCCTCCCGGCAGGTCCTCGAAGAGGGCGCACTGTCCGTACAGGACTACCCGGACGGGGTGGGCCGCTACGACAAGGCCTACACCTACAGCCTCTACGAGGACGCGGACGCCGCACAGACCGCCTACATGCGCCTGCACCTGGGCACCTACAACGGGGTCCGGGTCACCCGGCTGACACTGGACCTCGCCAACCCCCGCGTCCACCAGATGATCGACGACATCCTCCGCGCGGACGTCGGCGACCTGATCCGGCTCACCCACCCGCCGAAGGAACTCGGCCCGGACGACATCGACATCCTCATCAACGGCTACACCGAGGAATCCGACGACGTCCAGTGGACGATCACCTTCAACTGTGTTCCCGGCGAGCCGTGGACGGCGCTCACCGTCGGCGTCGACGGACGGGACCGCATCGACACCGCCGGATGTGAGCTTGCCGAGGACCTCGACGAGACCGAGACATCCGTGGACGTCACCACGACCGCCCTGTACCGGTGGGTGGACTCAGCGGCCTACCAGGCCGACTTCCCCTTTGACGTCCGCACGGGCGGCGAGGTCATGCGCGTGCTGATGTGCGGGCCCATCCTGAACTCCAACCCGACGTTCCAGTCCGGGGTGTCCGGGTGGACCGCCACCAACGCCACGATCGACGCCGCCACCGGCCTGTCGCCCGACGGATCCAACCACGTGGCCAAGCTGACGTCCGCCGCCGGGTCCACCCCGCGCGCCGCCTCCGGGCTGTGCCCGGTCGTGGCCGGGCAGACCTACACGGCGGTCGGCCAGCTCATGGCCCCCGTCGCCCTGCCCAGCACCGCAGGCGTCAACGTCAACTGGCGCAACAACGTCGGCGGGCTGATCTCCACCAGCAGCAGCCCCATCACCCTGACGGCAGGCCAGTGGACGGCCGTGTCCAACAGCTTCACCGCGCCCGTCGGCGCGGTGAACGCCGAGGTTGTCATCGTCGAGGGCGGCACCCCCGGCGCGGGATACGTCCTGTACGCCGACAACGTGGCCCTCATCGATGACGCGCTCGTGGACTCCCTTTCCCAGACGTTCCACGTCATCCGCGGCATCAACGGCGTCAGCAAAGCCCACAGCACGGGCCAGCCCATCAGCCTGGCCCGGCCCGTCTACATCCCTCTGTAGGAGGCGACTGTGACTGTGTTCCTGGCAGGTATGCGGGCCACCGCCGACCGCATGAACGACCACACCCTGGAGGACTCCACCGCCTCCGGCCTGACCCCCGGAACAGATTTCACGGTGAACACGTTCTCGGGCCGCAAGGTCAGCGGGATCACCACCGTCCACTGCTACCTGCTGTACACCGGCGCCGGGCTGAACGTCAGCCCCGACCCGGGCGGCAACCTCGGCGACGTGACGATGTGCACGCTGCCCGCCGGGTGGAGGCCCCCCGAGACGATCAACGCGATCATCGGTGACGGCGTCCAGGACGGCGAATGCACCATCAGCAGCGCCGGTGTGGTCAGCCTGCGCTCGGTGTTCTCGTCCATCGAGAACGGCCGCAACATCCGCATGACCGCCGTCTGGATCAGCGAAAACGGCTGACCCGCCCAACCCCCGCCCCGAGCCACCCGGCCGGGGCATTTGCATGTCTGGAGGCCCTATGCCGCATCAGGACTGCCGCTGTGCGGTCTGCGGTTGCTGCCGTCACGACCACCACGGCTGGCGCCACCAGTGGAAACCGAAGGAGTAACCATGGCCACACCCCTGACCGCTGACCGGCTCGTCGCAGCACTGCGCGCCGAGGGCGTGACCGTGCGCGAGGTCTCCGGATGGCGCACCAACAACCGCAACCACAAGGGGGCGTGGGGGCCCGTCAACGGGGTGATCGTCCACCACACGGTGACCGGGCCGGGCACGGACGTGGTCGGCCTCGTCTACCGCGGGCACAGCGCCCTGCCCGGCCCGCTCGCGACGGGCTGCATCACCAAGGACGGCGTGGTGCACCTGACCGGCAACGGGCGCGCCAACCACGCCGGCGGCGGCGACCCGGACGTCCTCGCCGCGGTGATCGCCGAGTCGTATGAGGCCCGGCCGCCGGCCCCGCACGAGCACGACGGCAGCGCGGGCGCGGTGGACGGCAACTCCCGCTTCTACGGCTGGGAGTGCGAGAACGAGGGCGACGGCCGCGATCCGTGGCCGCGCGTGCAGTACAACGCGATGGTCAAGGCGACCGCGGCGGTGTGCCGGGCGCACGGCTGGGGAGCGAAGTCCGCGATCGGGCACCTGGAGTGGTCGGACTGGAAGCCCGACCCCCGCGGCTTCGACATGAAGGATTTCCGCAGCGATCTCACCGCGTGCCTGCGCCTCCAGGCGGGCGTCTGGCCCGGCCAGCAAGAAGACGAGGAGGAGGACGGCATGAAGCTGAGCGATCAGGTCCCCGTCGGGGACTGGGTGAAGAAGCAGTGGCCCGACGACGCAGGCCTCCAGGACGGCAAGATCAGCGTGACCACGGCGCTCGGCTCCGGCTACGCACACGCCCGCCGCGCCGCCGACAACACCACCCAGCTCATCGCCCAGGTCGCCGCGCTCACCGCGGCTGTCGGCAAGCTCGCCGAGGGTGCGGGCCTGGACGCCGCCCAGATCCAGGCCGCAGCCGCGGCCGGTGCGCGGGCGGCACTCGCCGAGCTGGGTGAGGCACTGACGGGGGGTGCGGTGTGAGCGGCAGACAGCAGACGGCATGGTCGGTCGTCGCGATTTTCGGTATCTCTGTCGGCGGGTTCGTAGCCCTGGCGGTCGCGGGTGAGGCGACGGTGGACTACGTCGCGCTCGTCGGCCCCATCCTCGCCGCCGCTTTCCTCGCCCCCAAGTTGGGGCAGATCGAGCACAACACGAACGGGGCGCTGACCCAGCGCATCAAGGACGCAGTCGCCGCGGCGCTTGCCGAGCGCGAGAACCGCTGAGAGGAGTGCGTCATGCCGCTGCCTGCGGGCGTGGAGACGGTCACGGTGTCGTCCGGTGAGCCGCTGACGTCGCCGGACGGCACCCTGCTGGAGGGGTTCCTCATCTTCACCGGGCCCGACCTGGTCACGATCGGGGATGACGACCTGGTCCTCGGCGGCGGCGTGCGCGTGCAGCTGCTCGGCGGAGAGTTCAGTGTCGAGCTGGTCGCCACCGACGCGACCGGCATGTCCCCGACCGGCTGGACGTATGAGGTACGAGCCGAGCTGAAAAACGCCCCCGGCTGGAGGCGCTACATCAGCCTGCCCAAAGCCACTCCCGGCGTGGTCCTGGCCGACATCCTCGTCCCCGACCCCGTCGCCGGGGAGTACGCGACGCTCGCCCCCGTCGACCAGTTCCTGGCCAAGGCCGAGAACCTCGACGACCTGCCCAGCGCGTCCGCGGCCCGCACCAACTTGGGGCTCGGCGGCGCGGCCGTCCTCGATGTGGGCACCACGGCGGGCACCGTCGCGGCCGGGGATGATGCCCGGCTGTCCGACGCGCGCACGCCCACCGCGCACGCCGACTCCCACACCGACGGCGGATCGGACGAGATCACCCTCACCCAGGACCAGATCACAGGGCTCGCCGCAGCGCTCGCGGCGCTGCTCCCGCTCGCGGGCGGCACCATCACCGGCGCGCTCACCGTCGAGGGCTACACGACCTTGGCGGGCGGCCAGTTCAACAGCGATTTCGCCGCGTTCGGCGACATGACCCTCGTCGGCACCGGCAAGCGGTACCGGCTGCGCCGCTCCGGCGACGCCCTGGACTTCGAGGGCTCGGGCGTCGACATGATCCTGTCGATGTGGTCCGCCGAGGATTTCACCGGCACACAGCGGTCCTACGCGCGGCTGTCCGCCGACGCGCAGAACACCCAGTGGCAGGGGAAATTCGAGTCCGTGGCCGCCCTGTACGGGGCGGCCGTGCACACCCTCGACCCGACCAACGGGGTCGCATCCCTCGGCGGGAAAAACGGGCTCACAGCCCTCAAGTTGGCCGGATTCAAGAACAGCTCGGGCGCACCGGCAGCGGGCACGTGGGAGGCCGGGGACATCGTCCTCGACTCCGCCGGCGCCTGGCACCTGTGCACCGAGGCCGGCACACCCGGCACCTGGACCTGACACCCTCGAACGCCCCCTTGCACTGCCCGCTACGGGCCGTGCAAGGGGGCGCTCTCGTCATGCCCGGGTGTCAGTGCAGGTTCTCGATGGCCTTGAGGATCAGGGCGCGTGCGTCGGCGCCGTAGACGGCCATGCTCCGCAGCTGCTCGAAGGCCTTCAGATACAGGGCGATCTCCGAGGGCTGGGTGACGTTCACCTCGGCGGAAACCAGCTCAACGGAAACCAGGGCGTCGTCGTACACACTGAACGTCTCTTCCGGCCAATGCTCCCGCTCCCGCGTGGCCATCGGAATGATGCCGAGCGAAACCGCCGGAAGGGCCCCGGCCGTGAGCAGGTGGCCGAGCTGGGCGGCCATGGCCTCTTCGTCGGCAATCCGGCAGTACAGGACGTGCTCCTCGATGAGGATCACGAATCGGTGCCCCTGCTCGTGGATCACGCGGGAACGCTCGACCCGGGCCCGGGCGGCCTCGGCGCTGTCGTCGACGGGGAGTTCCCGAAAGCCGGCGGAGACGCGCAGGACACCGGCCGCGTAGCCCTCGGTCTGCAGCAGGCCGGGCACCAGGGTGGAGGAGTAGACCCGGAACAGCTCGGTGTCCCGGTAGAACTGCACCAGGCTGTTCTGCAGATGCTTGAGGCCGCTTCGGACTTGCAGGCGCCATTCACGGTACATCGACTCGGCGTTGAGGGACTGGACGATCAGGTCCTGCGCCTGGTCCTGAGCGTGCGTCGCAGAGCACCACTTACGGATGTCCGTCGCGGTAGGGCCGGTGAGGCCGTTCTCGATGCGGCTGGTCTTGGAGTAGTGCCAGCCGCACGCGGCGGCCAGTCCCTTGACCGTGAGTCCCGCCTCCTTGCGGAGATCACGCAATCGCTGGCCGATGGCCTCGCGCGCGGCCTGAGCGGAAGAGGACGGGGAGACGGACATGGACTGGCCTACCGGTGCTTTCTCAGCGGATCTCGTACTGCTCGTGCGGAACGGCGCGCGCCCACACGGCCTCGAACGCCTCCGTGCAAAGTTGCGCGGCCGCCGGATCGTCGGTGATCTCCTCGCCGGTCCAGGCGCCCTCGCCCGAGAAGTAGTTCCAGTGCACCCACTTCTCGTCGAACAGCCAGAAGTCGTTGCCTGGCAGCGCGATGGCGGACGCCTGACGGCGGGGCAGCCAGCGCACTTGCTCACCTGCGGCGATGTTGGTGAACGTGTCCGCGTGCTCGAAGCGGATGTATTCGCTGACCGGCTCGGAGACGATCCGGGCCCGCCTTACGACAACGCCGCGTGCGACGGTGGTCTGGATCAGGTCCAGCCACGGCCGCCACCAGGAGGCGCGGTCGGCCGGATCGTGGCGGAAGCCCTGCCGCCACGCCTCCAGTTCTTCCCGCTCGCTGTCCACAGCGTAGGAGTCGCGCATTTCCAGGTGCACGGCGGAGCGCGTGCACCTGGCCATCAGCTCATCGAACGTCGGCTCGTTCGAGGGCATTGCACGCCTCCCTGATCATGTGCAGCATCCTGGCCGGGATACGGATCACTGCCTCGTGGTCCGGGATGCCCTTTGCGTGGCCGGGCACCTCGAACGCGGCGCATTCCGCTTCGAGTTCGGGGCTCGGCTTCCAGCCCTGGAAGACGAGTTCCTTCCTCTCCGGGTCGACCCACACGGTGGGACTCGCCTTGTCCTTGGTGTCGGGGTCGATCCCGATGAACAGTAACGACACGTCAGCCTCCATCAACACCGGGTTGCAGTTGTTTGCGTCACCGTCGCGCACGAGCGGGGCCGGGTCAAGGGTGCAGAGTCGCCAGAATGGCGAGCAAATGAGGGCGCTCGCAAACATCTGCACATTGCTGGTTGTGCTGCACACTGCGCCCCTAGCGTCAGGAGTGACGCAAAGACCCCGCGGAGATGGTGGTCTCCCGGGGAGTGGCCAACGCTGCTGAGGAGCGCCGACATGGCAACAGATACCATCCCCGCGCCGCCGGCGTCAGGGCAGGACCAGATTCCGCCGGACATCGCGACGATGCGGGCAGTCGTCGGCGAGCTCCTCGACCCGGATGCCGCACCCGGTGTGCTCCCGCCGGCACCCGCCGACCTGGAGACGCTCACCCGCCAGCTCCGCGGCCACATCGCGCTGCTCCTGCCCGAGGTCGAGCAGGCCGCGAAGCGCCTCCCGAGGGGGAGCATCCCGCGTTACTGCCTGCTCGCCTGCGCCGGGGAGGCCCGCGGCAGGCTCCGCGAAACGCCGAGCCCGCGGTTCAACGGCCCGGTCGGGCACGCGCGGCGCCTGGCCCGCTCCCTCGGCGCCCTGTGCGACCACTACGAGCAGCTCGGGCACTGAGCCCCGCCGAACTCCCCTGCTGCTGCAGGCCTGCGAGCCGTGGCGGGAGGGGTCCTGCAGGAAGACGAAGAAGGGATACCCGATGGGCTCCATCTGCAACGGCAAGGTCACCGTCCCGTTCGAGAACGCCAACGCGCTCGGCCGGTCGTGGCGCAAGGCCTCCCGTACCGACCTCGGCCCGATGATCCCGGACGAGGACTGCGTCCTGGTCGCCGCCGGGCCGGACGCCGAGGGGCACCCGCACCCGAAGGTGCTCGACGGCACCCGCATGATCGAGGTGACGGACTCCAAGGACCCGGCCGCCCCGGTCCTGGCGTTCACCCGGGTGGAGTTCACCAAGTTCGCCGAGGGGATCAAGGCGGGCGAGTTCGACGACCTGATGGCCACGGACGCCGACCTGGAGGGCGCCGAGGCGGGCGCGGTCTCCGCCGCCTGATGGACAGCGCCACGACCGACCGGGCGTTCACCTTCGTGGAGCGCAGGTACGGCGGCACCCCCTGTATGGAGTGCAAGAGCCGCAAGACCGTCGGCACGCTCTACCAGGGCACCGTCATCGCCTCGTGCGAGAACTGCGGACGCGCCACGCCCATCGGCCCCCTGGCCCGACTGTGGAACCCGGGCCGGGCCACGGCCGCGCCCCGCGGGCGCCCGGCCCGCCCGCAGCTGCAGCGGTAGAGCGAACGGCCGCTGAGCACAAGATCGTCACTCATGGACGGCCCACCCCAATACCAGCTGCCACGCGGTGGGGTCGGGCTGCGGCGCCCTCGGTCTCCGGGCCGGGGGCGCTGTCGTATGCAGCACACATTCGTACAGGTGGACCCTTTTAGGTCTTGCCGAGCATCGCGAAGGAGCCGTCCGCGGTGCGGGCGCCGAGGTGCAGGTTGGAGAGCTTGCCGGTGCGTCTGCCATGGCCCCACTCGGCGGCCAGGACCACCAGGTCGAGGGTGTGCACGGGCTTGACCTTCAGCCAGGACGCGCCGCGCCGCCCCGCGCTGTAGGCGGCGTCCAGCGCCTTGACCACCACGCCCTCGTGGCCGCGCTCCAGGGTCGCGGCCAGGAACTCCTCGGCCTGCCGGACGTCCTGCGGGCCGTCGACCAGGGTGCGCCGGACCCGCATCGGCTCGGGGACCAGCCGGGACAGTTCCGCGTGCCGCTCGGTGAAGGGCAGGTCGAGCAGGTCGCGGTCGTCGACGGACAGGGCGTCGAAGAACACGGGCGAGACCGGCACCTCGCGGGCCGCCGTCGCCACGTCCGTACGGGAGCCCACGCGCCCGGCGGTCTCCTGGAAGGAACGGGGCCGCCCGGAGGCGTCGAAGGCGATCACCTCGCCGTCCAGGATGAACCGCTCGCCCCTCAACCTCAGTGCCAGCGACGTCAGTTCGGGTAGCCGGTCGGTGATGTCGTCGAGCGTGCGGGTGTAGACGCGCACCTCGTCGCCCACCCGGTGGAGCTGGACCCGGATGCCGTCCAGCTTCTCCTCCACCGCGCAGGCGCCGAGCTTGCCGACGGCCTCGGCGACCGAGGACGCGCTGTGCGCCAGCATCGGCAGCACCGGCCGCCCCACGGTGAGCCGGAACCGCTCCAGCGCCGCCGGACCGTCCGCGAGCAGCGCCTCGGCCACCGTCTGGAGCGAGCCGGCCAGCATCACCGCCCGCCGTACGGCCGCCGCCTCGGCGCCGGTCGCCTTGGCCAGCCCCTCCACGGCCACCGCGTCCAGGGCGCCCTGCCGGACCTCGCCGGCGATCAGACCGATCAGGAACCGCTGCTCCCGGTCGGTGGCGGCGCTCATCAACTCGCCCACCAGGCGGGACCGTTCGGCCTGCGATCCGGCACCGGACACCCGGGCGAGACCGGTCAGCAGGGCGTCGACCCCGGCGACGGTCAGGGTGGGTTCGGCGGCCGGGGGCACGGGACGCCCGAGCACCTTCCAGCCGACACCGAGCCGCCCCTGCGGCAACCGCCCCGCCAGATACGGGATGACGATCGGCACGTCCGCGGCCTCGGCGTCCCGGAACAACTCCGCCAGCAGGGCGACCTTCCGGGACCGGGCCGAGGTCGCGGCGACCTCCTGGGACACCTGGGCCAGCCGGGTCAGCAGCATGCCCCCATGGTGCAACGGGCGGCGCCGATGCACACGCCCACCGGGGCGGTGCTCTCAGGAGGCGTCGCCGGCGTCCAGGTCCGTCATCAGCAGCTCCCCGTTGATCGTCGCCGCGGCCCGGTAGCCGCCCGCCGCCGCGTTGATCACCTGCTCGGCGAAGCCCATCGCGTTGCCGGCCGTCCAGACGCCCGGCACGGTCGTCAGGCCCGTCGGGTCGACGACCGGGTACGCGCCGAAGGGGGTCTCGGTCAGTTCGGCGCCCAGTCGCTGGAGGAGGTCGGTCTGCGGGACGGCCCGGGGTGCCACGAACAGCACCTCGCGGGCGTGCTCCGAGCCGTCCGCGAGCCGTACGCCGGTCAGCCGGTCGTCCTCGACCAGCACCTCCGCCACCGTGCCCGGCACCACCCGGACCTCGGCCGCCGCAAGTCGGCGCAGGTCGTCGTCGGACAGCTCGCTCTCGTCGACCTCGTGGAGGAAGAAGGTCACGTCCTTGGACCACTGGGACACCATCAGCGCCTGGTGCACGCTCAGCGGGGTGGTGGCGAGCACGCCGAAGGCCCGGTCGCGCACCTCCCAGCCGTGGCAGTACGGGCAGTGCAGCGCGTCCCTGCCGAACCGCTCGGCGAGTCCGGGTACCTCGGGCAGCTCGTCCCTGAGCCCGGTGGCGATCACCAGCCGCCGGGCCCGCACACCGCGCCCGCTCTCCAGGGCGACGGTGAAGCCGGACCCGTCCTTCGTCACGTCCACCGCCCGGTCCCGGACCAGCTCCACGCCGTAGCGGGCGATCTCCTCCCGCCCGATCGCCAGGAACTCGGCCGGGCTCATGCCGTCCCGGGACAGATAGCCCTGCATATGGGCCGAGGGCGCGTTGCGGGGCTCGCCCGCGTCGACCACCAGGGTGCGGCGCCGGGAGCGGCCCAGTACCAGGGCCGCGGACAGGCCCGCCGCGCCGCCGCCGATCACGATCACTTCATAGGTCTCGGTCATGCGGCCACCGTCGCTCGCCGGTGCGGGATTGACAAACTTCTTTGCCGATTCTGCAATGTCGGCATGAGTACCGAACACGTTCTCTCCGAGGTGGGCCCCCGGCTGCGGCGGCTCCGCAAGGAGCGCGAGGTCACCCTGACGGCCCTGTCCGAGACCACCGGGATATCCGTCAGCACCCTCTCCCGGCTGGAGTCCGGCCTGCGCAAACCCAGCCTGGAGCTGCTGCTGCCGATCGCCCAGGCCCACCAGGTGCCGCTGGACGAGCTGGTCGGGGCACCCCCGGTGGGGGACCCGCGGGTGCGCACGGCGCCCATGGTGCGCCACGGCCGCACGTTCTGGCCGCTCACCCGGCAGCCCGGGGGCCTCCAGGCGTTCAAGGTGCTCGTGCCGCAGGCCGCGGAGGAGCCCGAGCCGCGCACCCACGAGGGCTACGAGTGGCTGTACGTGCTCTCCGGGAAGCTGCGGGTGGTCCTGGGCGGGCACGACGTGGTGATGACGGCCGGGGAGGCGGCCGAGTTCGACACCCGGGTCCCGCACTGGTTCGGCTCGACGGGGGAGGGGCCCGCGGAGTTCCTGAGCCTGTTCGGGCCGCAGGGCGAGCGGATGCACGTACGGGCGCGGCCGAAGGGGCCCTGAGCCGGGCGGGCGGGGCGCAGGGCTCTGAGCCGGGCGGGCAGGGCGCAGGGCCCTGAGCCGGGAGGTCGAGGCCGAAGAGGGTCCGGGCCGGGAGGTCGAGGCCGAAGAGGGTCCGAGCCGGGCCGGCACGTCCGTGACGCACGCTACTGTTCCCTGATCGGCAAGCGACCGCTTAGTATGCGGATCGACCCCGGTCAGACGACGCAGTCCCGTGGAGGCCCGCATGCAGGCTTGGCAAGTGCACGAGAACGGCGAGCCGAGCGAGGTGATGCGGCTCGCGGACGTCGAGCAGCCCACGCCCGGCGACGGCCAGGTCCTGCTGAAGGTACGCGCCGCCAACATCAACTTCCCCGATGTACTGATGTGCCGCGGCCACTACCAGGTCCGCCCGCCGCTGCCGTTCACCCCCGGCGTGGAGATCTGCGGCGAGACCGAGGACGGCCGCCGCGTCATCGCCAACCCCGCCCTCCCGTACGGCGGTTTCGCCCAGTACGCGGTCGCGGACGCCGCCGCCCTGCTGCCCGCGCCGGACTCGCTGGACGACCCCGAGGCCGCCGCGCTGCACATCGGCTACCAGACGGGTTGGTTCGCATTGTACCGCCGGGCCGGGCTCGAAGCGGGGGAGACGCTGCTCGTCCACGCCGCCGCCGGAGGGGTCGGCAGCGCGGCCGTGCAGCTCGGCAAGGCCGCCGGCGCCACCGTCATCGGTGTCGTCGGCGGCCCCGAGAAGGCCGCGGTCGCCCGGGAACTGGGCTGCGACGTGGTGATCGACCGGCGCACCGAGGACGTGGTGGCCGCTGTGAAGGAGGCGACCGGCGGCCGGGGCGCCGACGTCGTCTTCGACCCGGTGGGCGGGGACGCCTACACGCAGTCCACGAAGGTCGTCGCCTTCGAGGGCCGGATCGTCGTCGTCGGCTTCGCGAGCGGCACCATCCCCACCCCGGCGCTCAACCACGCCCTGGTGAAGAACTACTCGGTCCTCGGCCTGCACTGGGGCCTGTACAACACCAAGAACCCCAAGCTGGTCCAGCACTGCCACGAACAGCTCGTCGACCTCGCCGCCCGCGGCGCCGTCAAGCCGCTGATCAGCGAACGGGTCCCGCTCGCCGACGCCGCGGCGGCCGTGCAGCGCGTCGGCGACGGCGTCACCACCGGCCGCGTCGTGGTCGTACCGGAAGGAACGGAGGCCGCTGCCTAATGCTGTTGTCAAGCCACGAGACGAAGAGGCGGCCGGGCCTCGTAGGGGCGACGGTCGCGCAGGATGGCGTAGAGAACGTTGATCTTGCGCCGGGCAA
>NZ_FLSP01000008.1 GCF_900091315.1 Streptomyces sp. DI166 | reverse complement strand
GGGCCGAGCTCGGCGAGATGATCGCCACTGCTCAAAGCGAGCTTGTCGACCGCATTGAACCCGCCCTGGACGAATTCGCCAAGACCGCTCCGGAACTCGCCGCCCTGCTCAAGGCCGTCACCAAGGAGCTGGCAGACCCGAGGGTCCACGGCTTCGGCATCTCACAGGACGGGATCGAGATGCTGCACAAGTCAGCGCGTACCTTCGCCAATTTGGAAGACAGCGCGAACACCCTGGCCAACGCTGCTGACAGCCTTAAGAACCTGGAGGACAGCGCGAACACCCTGGCCAGCGCGGCCAGTGCCCTCAGGAACCTGACAGACGGCGCTGACACCCTCGCAGACGCCGCCGACTCGCTTGTGAACCTCGGGGACAATGCGCGGATCCTTTGGCGGGCTGCCGACAAGGCCCTGAAGGCCGCCGACGCCCTGGTGAACCTCCCGGACAACGCGAAGATCCTCTCAGGGGCCGCCGACAAGGCCCTAAGGGCCGCCGACACACTGGGTCATACGCGCTTCTGAGGCGGGCAGGGCATCCCAGGCTCACCATGCCGTAGTTTCACAGAGTGACAGACGAAGAGAGAGAACAGCCCGCGCCGGCCGTCGGCGCGGGCTCTCGTGCGTGGGCTGCAGGCGAGTGGGCCAAACGGGTGGCTCGTCCATGGCGCGCATGCGGGGCGGGAGCGTTGCCCCGCTGCCAGGCGGCGGACTGATGTCGGCCGGACGTCCTCGGGGCGGGGCTGTCTGTTGCCTTGGAACCGAGTGGCTTGTTGAGCGTCTACCATTTTCGAATAGATCGAACGTTCCGTTGATGTCCAGTTTGTCGTCTGGACTTGGCGCTTTGCGCTGTTGGAGACTCAGGGACATGGCCCAGGGATCACACGACGCCGCTCACAGCGCGGTTGGTTACCAGCATCAGACCTGGTGGGCGCTGGTGGAGCTGCTGCGTTCTGGACCCGAGCGTCCGGATTCCTCCCTCACGCTGGAGATGTACGACGACATCGCCTGGGACGTGTCGGGGACACCCACTGAGTTGCTGCAGGTCAAACACCACAAGGGGAAGACCCGGCGGCTGACCGACCGGGCGGTGGACGTGTGGAAGACCATCCAGGTGTGGATGGATGAGTCTTCGCCTGGAGATGTCAGCGGCCCATCTCTGGTCCTGGTGACCACGCAGACGGCGGCGCCGGGAAGTGCTATGGCCTTCCTTCGGACCCAGGACCGGGATGAGGCGGCGGCTCTGAAGATTCTGGAAGCAGTAGCCGCCGAGGAGGGATCGGGTGAAACGCGTGACACGCGTCGCCAGTTCCTTGCGCTCGGCACTTCGGTGCGGCGCACGTTCGTTCACCGCATCCGCGTGACCGACGGCTCTCCACACGTCGAGGAGGTGCATGACGCAGCCCGGACTGCTCTGCAGTGGACGCTGCCTACCGGCCACGAGGAACTCTTCATGGCCATGGTATGGAAGTGGTGGGATAGCCAAGCACTGGCTCTGCTGCAGGGCCGCCTGACCAGCTTGGACGTGGGATCTGCCCAGGCCGCGATCGCAGAGATCCGGGATCAGTTCACCAGCGAAAATCTGCCCACGCTGGTGCACCTGCTGGATGTCAACGAGGACGAGATCGGTGAGCAGCACCGTACCCGTCCGTTCGTCCAGCAAATGGAGTGGGTCGCTTACCCTCCCCGAAACCTGCAGAAGGCGATCGTCGACTACTACCGGGCCTACACCCAGGCGGCGCAGTGGGTGGACGAGGACCTCATCGGCATTGCAGAACTCGAACGCTTCGAAGCCGAGTTGATCGATGAGTGGGAGCGTGAGTTTGAGTGGATGACGGAGGGACTCGCTGAGGACGCGGACGAGAAGGCCAGGCAGGCAGCAGGCCGGAGTCTGCTACGTACCTTGTTGGGGCAGACGGCCATCACCGTCCGCTCCCGCTACAACGACCCATTCTTCGCCCGCGGCCACCGCCATGTACTGGCTGACGCCGGCAAGGTCGGATGGCATCCTGAATTTGAGGACCGCATCAAGCAGTTGCTGCACGTGCACGCCTGAGTCGTGCATGCGAACGATCAGGGGGAATCGCGGATGACTGGGTGGAGTGAGCAACCCTCCGTCGTCGCGGCGATGCTCAATCCGGCACTGATCGCCGCGCTGCTGGCGAGTACCGCCGAGGGACACGCCAAGGAGACGAGTCAAGGCGTTCCTGTGGTGCTGTCGTTCGTCGCCGCCCCGCTCGCGCTGCACCGGGGCACCCGCGAAGCCCTCCCGGCATCCACAGCCACGCACTTGGCCACCTGGGTGTCACGAAACCCGGTGTTGCGCGCAGGGCTCCCACAGCGTGCGGTCAGTCTCGTGGAACCGGTCAGGGCTGGCATTCGCTTCGGACTGGCACATGACGTGCTCAGCCTTGACCGGGACCGCCTGTCCGCCGTCCCGCGCAAGCGGCCGCGCGGAGTGCGCCCTCCGCCTCAGCTCAACGAGGTCCTGCGCAAGGCCAACCTCGTGGGCCGGTGGCTAGCGAAGACCGACAGTCCGGCAACTGTGCTTGCGCTGCTGGGCGTGGCACCCTGATCCGGTGCAGCTGCTCGCGATCATCCTCTACAGCAACACCGGTGACCGGCGGATCCTGGAGTTCCAGCCCGGTGCGATGAACGTCGTCACCGGCGAGTCCAAGACCGGCAAGAGCGCCCTGCTGGACATCCTGGAGTACTGCCTCGGACGCGACAGTCTCCAGATGCCCATCGGGCCGATCACCCAGACCGTCGCCTGGTACGCGGCGCTGCTCGACCTGGGCGGCGGCCGGGCATTCGTCGCCCGCCCGGCCCCACTACCGGGTAGGAGTTCGACGCAGCGCGCCATGCTGCGGTTCGGCACCGACCTGGAGGCGCTGGAGTTCGAGGAGCTGGAAGCCGACGTGGACTCCAACGCGGTCCGCGAGCAGCTTGGGCGCAGGATCGGTATTGAGGAGAACCTCCACGAACCTCCGCCCGGGTCCGCCCGTCAAAACGTAGAAGCTCATCTCGGCCATGCCGCATTGCTCTGCCTGCAACGGCAGAGTGAGATCGCCGACCCGAACTTCCTGTTCCACCGGCAGGGTGAGCAGGGCATGGCTCAGACCCTGAAGGACACGATCCCCTACTTCCTTGGCGCTGTGCCCCGCGACCAGGCACTGCGGCGCGCTCAACTCTCCGCAGCAAAACGCGACCTAAAAACTGCCGAGGCTGCCTACCGCAGAGCCCAGGAGACCGCCCAGCTTGCCGGAGCAACCCTGTCAGCGCTGTGGCAGGAAGCGTACGCACTCGGCATGGTGGCAACCCTCGAAGAGCCCGAGCGTGCCGCTGCCGTCGCCGAACTGCAGGCGTCAATCGCTCCCGCAGATTCCGGGCCAGCCCCCGCGACCGACAGGGAGACCGCCACACGCAGGGATCAGTTGCTGCAGACACGCGACAACCTGCGCAACCAGCTGCGCGGTGTCGCAGCCGAGCGGGAGATCCTGCTACAGCAGGAATCGACCGAGGTCGGCTTCGAGGGCGCTGTGCGCACCCAGACCGCCAGGCTGGCCAGCCTGCACCTGCTGGGCCTAACCCCTGACAGCAGCAGCCCTCTCACAACCTGCGCGCTGTGCGGCAGCACCATGACCAATCCCGATCCATCGGTCGCCGATCTGGACCAGCACCTGCGCCGACTGAGCGATCAGATGAACGGAATTGAGGCGGCCCGCCCGGCTCGCCGCGCCGCGCTGACGGCTCTGGACGAACGGGCCGACGACCTTCGCGGCCAGCTACGCAGCGTCGAGGCGGCCCTGCGCCAGCTCACCGCAGCGACTTCCGCCGCCGACCAACTGCCCCAAGACGCAGCGCGCAATTTCATGCGAGGGCGCATCCACGCCACCCTCGCGTCCCTGCCTGCGGCCTCGGACACGGAGCTCCAGCGGCTGAGGCAACTGCTGGAGTTCGCGCAGGGGCGAGTCAGCGCTTTGGAGGCCGAACTCGACCCTGCGGAGGAACGCGAGCAGGTTACCTCCCGGCTGGTGGCGGTCAGCCAGGACATGACTGCGTGGGCGAACCGGCTCCAGCTCGAGCACGGCGGGAGCAGCGTGCGCCTGGACCTGAGCCGCCTTACTGTCGTTGCTGACACCGAACAAGGGCCGGCACCGCTCTTTCGCATCGGAAGCGGCGAGAACTGGGTCGGCTACCACCTCGTCGCCCACCTTGCGCTGCACCGCTACTTCGTCCGCCAGCACAGGCCCGTTCCGAGGATCTTGATGCTCGACCAACCTACACAGGCCTGGTATCGCTCTGAGGTCGATCAACGCTCGGGCGAACCGCGCAGCGATAGCGACCGCGAGGCCGTGAGCCGACTGTTCCGCCTCATCTACGACGTGGTGCGCGAGCTCGCCCCTGACCTGCAGGTAATCATCTGTGACCACGCCAACCTTGCCGAGGACTGGTTCCAGGACTCCGTGGTCCACAACTGGCGCCACGGCGAGAAGCTCATCCCTCAGGAATGGATCGACCAAGCCGCCCAGGCCTCCGGAGAGTCGTCGTGACACTCATTGCTCGGGCAGGGCGCGGCTCTGCTGCCTGGGCCAGGTCTTGGGTGATGATCCACTGATCTGTACTGCGCGGAGGCGTCGCCCAACGGATGGGCGGCGCCTCCGCGCTGTGGGTCTTGAACTCGACATTTAATGCCGACGGCTACGGTGGGCCGAGAGGTCTGTTACCTGTGAAGATTGCTGGACTTGGCATCGCATTTCCTCGTAATCGAGGGTGAGCTGGCGAAGGGCCTCGGCGTAGATGGCGACGGTGCGGCGGAGCTGAGTGACCTCGCGCCGGAGGCCGGCGATGGTGTCCTCCGAGGTCTTCTTCTGCTCGGAGTCCGAGGCTGGTTCGCATGGGGCGTTGCGCAGGGCGTCAGCCCGCTCCTTGAACGTGGCGATCAGATGGGGGTAGTTCCGGTAGAAGGTGGCGTGCTTGATGTCCAGGCGTTTCTCCACGGCCGTGATGGTCGGGTGCCGACCGGCTTCCTGAGCCTCACGGAACACCAGGTCCATGGCGAGCTGGACTTCGTCGTCGGTGAGGGTCGGCCGGGTCACCGTACGGTCTCCTTGGTCATGCTGGTGGGGATGTTGTTGGTTGTGAGGAACTCGGTGAGTTCGGTGCGGCGCTGTTCCATGCGGTCGCGGACGTACGGCGCGACGGAGCCGTTGGCGAGCGCGCGTTCGAGGCGCTGGAGCCAGGCGAGGAACGTCTGGGCGTTGTCGGCGGTGATGGCGACGTTGCGGCACTTGAGCGGTTGGCAGTCCGGCAAGGACGGGCCGTCGGCGCCGTCTCGTCGACGGCACAGGGCCTTGTCGGGGTTGTAGACGCAGGTGACGAACTGGCCGGGGTAGATGCGGGGGTCGTGCCGCTGCATGAACCGTGCCAGGCGCTTGCGGTCGGTGATGACTTTCCCGGCGAACTGGACCTCGTTTTCGAGTGCGGCGAGACGGGCTTCGGCCTCTTCGGCGGCGGGGCCGGTCAGTCGCTGCGGGGCGGGGTTGAGGATAATGTCGCCCAGCTGTTCGCCGCGGGCGATGGCCTGCTCGGCCTCTACCTCGTGCCGGAATCCGGAGGCCGAGGTGCCGGCGTATCCCTCGAACATTTGCACCGAGTGGTGGCGGTACTGGATGGCTCCGGCGATGGTGCCGCCGGGCTGCCGGGCGATCGTCCACGCCAGGGTACGGCGGAACTGCTTGGTGACCAGGCGCCAGTCCTTGCCATTGACCTGCGGGATGGCATCGTCTCGTCCGTGCTCGGCGCAGTATTCGTTGATCCACTTCACGAGCCTGGCCATGCCCTCGATGGTGGCGTTGACGCCCATGACGGAGTTGGGGCTGGAGCCCATTTCGCCGCTGCGACTGGCAGGAGGATGGGCGAACAGCATGTCCTGGCTGGGCGGCTGCAGCCGCTCCAGAGCGCGGACGGCGGTGGCCACGGAGGCGCTGACGACCCAGGTGGCCTCGGTGCCAGCCGGGGTGTCCTCGCCCTTGAATGCCTGGCTGGTGACTTTGTACCGCACGGGGCGGCCGTCCTCGTCGCGCATGACGGACAGGCAGCCGCGCTTCATGTGCTTGATCTCGGCCTCGCGCATGCCGGACAGGTAGGCGATCACGATGTAGCAGGCGATCTGGAGGCGGTTGGTGAAGCGGGTGACGTCGTCGTAGCGGATACCGCGCAGCCAGGGCTGGCCGTCGAGTCGGCCACGGATCTCGGTGGTCATGTAGGTGGAGTCGTCCAGGCCGAGTTCGTCGATCGCCTCGGTGATCATCGACCAGAACGGTTCGCGGTTGAGCGTGGTGGTGTCCACGTTCGCCTGGCGGCACAGGTGGATGACGTTGACCGGGGGCCGCCGGTGCTTGTACCCGCCGCGCGGCAGGGGGCGGCGGGTGGCCCTGTATTCCTGCAGGAGGGCGGTGACCCGCTCGTGCGGGGTGGTGCCGTCGACGATGCCCATATAGCCGGTTTTCCGCTCTCGCAGGGCGAGCCAGTCGGCCTGGGCACGGATGACGTCGTCGGCGAACTCCTCGACCCAGCGCAGGGCCCACAGCAGGAGCGGGGCCAGGACCTGTTCGGGGATGCGGTCGGTGGTGTTCTCGGGTCCGGCTGCGGGGCGGCGGCGAGGGCCCTTGATCTCGGGCCAGGCGCTGACGGGGTCGATGCTGAGTGCGTCGGAGATCAGCTTGCGGCGGAAGTACCACAGGTTGCAGACGGCCCGGCGCTTGCGGCCGACCGTGTTCGCTGTGTGACGCCGGGCCTCTACGCGCAGGCGGTAGGCGTCGATGTCGTCCGCGGTGATCTCGCGCAGGGCTCGGATGCCGCGCTCATTGGCCCAGTCGAGGAACTCCTTCAGGTCGGAGACCATGCTGCGGATCGTTCTGACACGCATCTCCTTTTCCCCTTCGGGGAGGTCGTTGCGCAGCATCGCGAAGCACAGTTCCTTGGCGGCCTGCCGGAACTGGGTGGGCAGGGTGAGGAAGTTGATGGTCAGCGCGTTTTGGTGTGCCTGGTGCTGGCATGGGGACAGGTCCCATTTGTCGTCGCCGAAACGTGAGGTGGCGGCGAGGTCGATGTGCGGAGCCAGGGGCCGGTTGGCCAGCACCAGGGCGTCGTCGGGGATGCCGCCGAGGGCGGCGGGTACGGCGGTGGTCATCAGCTTTCCTTCGGGCCGTCGAGGAGGTCCAGGACGAGTTCGGCGGGCTTGGACTTGGCGGCCTGGGCACGCTCGGCGTCGGTGAACTGCGGCAGGATCAGGCGGGTGAGCGCGAGCCAGGTCCGGCCGTGCTCGGTGACCCACGCGTCCAGGGGCATCTGCTGGCGGGCGTGCTCCAGTTCCTCGACCAGCGCCAGCAAGGCGGGCAGGTGCTGGTGGGTGATCAGCGCGTTCGGGCAGCGCAGGCAGGTCAGGAACGACACGCCGCAGCGGCCTTCGTCGAACGGGCCGTGCTCGATGTCCAGGCAGGCGTTGGCGAGGGTGTCGCGCTTGCCGTCCAGGGTCTCGCTGAGGACCTGGGGGGTGATGCCGAGGGCGTCGGCGGTGCGGCTGCCGTCGCGCAAGGCCTGCTCGGTGGCCGTGTCCAGGACGCGGGGCTTGAACTGGCGGGCGGTGCTCTCGGCCTGTTCCAGGGCCGTGGTCATGATCTCCTCGGCCCAGGCCCGTACGACGGGATCGCCCTGCAGGTAGTGCTGGAAGGAGACGTCCAGGGTGTTCGTGCGGGAGGCGGAGGGCAGGTGGCCGCCCATGGCCTTGGTGGTGCGCACCTCGACCGTGGTCTTGATCCGGTTGATGGTGATCTTCAGCGGCTTGCCGTCGTCGCTGGTCAGGCCGTGGCGGGTGCCCCACTCGCTGAGGTTGAGCACGCGGGCCAGGCTGGAGGCGAAGGGGTCCACGTGGCCGAAGTTGACGTCCTTGGAGTCCCAGTTGTAGCCGCGGGCGCCGGAGAGCCCGGCCCAGATGCTCCAGATCCGCCTGCCGCCGGAGAAGCGCCGGCCGCGGTCGGTGAGCTGGTGCAGCAGGAGGTAGAAGCCGCCGGGGGTGTGCAGTTGGCGGCTGTCGCTGGTGCCGGTCTCCCAGTAGACGGTCTCCCGGGTTTCGCTCTTGCCCCGGCGGCGCTTGGTCAGGGTGATGGCCACGGCTCGGTCTTCCACCAGCCGGTGGGTGGGGGGCAGTTCCTTGAGTGTCTCGCCGTTGCGGCCGGTCAGGCACGCGCCGAGAACGAGGAGCGGGGTGATGTCGGGGTCGGTGAGGAACAGGCGCCGTGCCATGGTGAGGCGGCCCTTCATCACGTTCTGCCACAGCTGGTCGGTGGACCGGGCAAGCGGAACGCGGCCGGTGCGGTCCATCTCGTCCAGGTGCATGCCCAGCACCTGGTCGTCCGCGCTGAGGCTGTCCGGGGCGGCGCGGTAGGTGGCCAGGAGTTTCTCGCCTGTGCGGATGCGGTCGCGGATGGCGACGACGTCGCTGCGGGCGGCGGTCAGGATGGCCTTGAACTCGCGGTCGGAGTAGCCGGGGACGGGGGCGGTCTTGAGCTTGCTGACCAGGTTGCGGCGTCCCAGGTACTCGCGCAGGTCCTCCGACAGCACGTCGCGGGGCGTGATCGCCCGCAGGATGGCGTGGATGAGCACCATCTGGGTGCGCACGCCGGCCTCGGTGGTGGTCCTCAGCTTCTCGAACCGGAAGCGCTCCAGATGGCGGGGCGACAGCTCGCCGATGCTCTTGGGCGGGTTGGGCAGGGCGGCGATGAAGCCGAGGAACTGCCGCATGGCGGTGAAGTCGCCATCCGCGCTGGCCCGGGTGCGCAAGGTGCCGGTAGGGCCGGTGCGGTGGGCGAACGCGGAAGCGAAGTAGGGGTGGAAGGGCGGGTGGCGCAGCTTGGAGATGTCGTACTCGAAGGTGCGGCCGTCCTCGCCGGTGAAGTGCACCTTGAGCGTCCGGGCCGCCTCCTCGGGCGGTGCGGGCGCCTCGTAGGGGCCGTCGGGCATGACGGAGGTGCGTCCGGTGCCCGGACGCGCCGGCCGGGACATCTCTGCGGGGCCTTCGGGCTGGTAGGTGATCTGCTCCAGCCGGTGCCGCAGCTCGGTGGACAGCTGCTCGTAGGGCGAGATGTGCATCAGCAGCCGCCGCAGGCTGGTGAAATGGATCGGCTGGGCGCCGGGAGCGAGTTCGGCCCGCACCCGCTGGTGGAAGTCCTCCAAGTGCTCCACCGTCACCTCGCCGAGCGAGGCCGGCGGCTGAGGGAGAGCTTCCAGCCCGGTCAGGAAGCGCCGCAGGGCGTCGAACGGCCGCTGGGCGGTCCGGCGCGAGGTGCCCTGGGCGGCCTGAAGCATCGCCGTGAACGCGCCCGCGAGCGTGGCGTGCCAGGCCGGGAACGGCAGGGTGGCGAAGTCGAAGTCGAACATGACGCCGTCGTGGTCGGTGAACTGCACCACCAGCGGATTGCCGGGAAGGGTCGCCTGCGCGGGGATCGTCGGTGTCTGGCGGGCCTTGGCGAGGTAGGCCCGCATGTCGATGGACAGCATCGTGGCGGGCTCGACGTGCCGCAGCAGCCGCCCGATCTGCCACATCTGCGCGCGTGCCGCCTTCTGCGTGGTCGGGCCCAGCTCGTGCAGGTAGTAGCCGTCCAGGTGCCCGGGCGTCAGGTCGGACAGGGTGCGAGGGATCTGCTCCAGGGACTCCAGATACGACAGGAAGCGGCCGATGGGCCAGAACGCGGCATCGGCGCTCTTGAACGTCCGGATCGCGCCGAGGTTGAGCACATCGGTGAACGCACGGGCCAGGACGTCGTGCCAGGGCGGCATCGGCAGCGCGGCGAGGTCGTAGGTGCGGATCACCCCGGACCGCTCTTCCGCGAAGGACACGGCCGCACCGTCGGCCACGGCGACGCGGCGGCTGAGCGAGTTGTCGGAGGCCTCGGCGGTGGCCATGGTGTCGGTCATCGGGAGAAAACCTCCAGGTCGTGGTCGGCCCCGGGCTCCGACTCGTCGGAGTCGACGCCGGTGGGCTCCCAGTCGTTCGGAATCAGGGCGAGGCGGGTCTCCAGCTCCAGCTCCTGCAGCGCGTGCAGGTACCGGAGCGTGGTGGTGACGCTGCGGTGTCCGAGCCGAAGGCGAACCCAGTTGAGCGGATCGCCGAAGATCATCTGGTGGGTGCGCCGCTGGGCGGGATTCATCTCGGCCAGGTCCTGGATGTGGCCCCGCCACAGCTGTTCGAGGGTGATGACGGCGTAGGAGTGGCGCAGGGCATGCGGATGGGCCCGCACCGCCAGGCGGAGCCGCCGGGTGCGCTTGTTGGCCGTCTTGAACACTTCCTGCCAGCACGAGCCCTTGCTGGGCAGGCCGTTCTCGTTGATCCACAGTGCGGCGGGCTCCAGCCCGTCCGGGGTGTCGATCAGCAGCCGTCGCCGCTCGGCATGCCCGAGCTGGTCCACGGTCAGCCGCTCACCGTCGACCATGACGAACGGCTTGGCGCGGTCGGTGATGATGAGCGGGTCCCGGATGCGGTCGTACACGCCGGCGTCGCGGGCGTCCTCGATCGCCTCGGCCCGCTCCATCTCGACGTAGTCCCACACCGCCTTGAGCGAGGAGGCGGGCAGGTACACCCACCTCGCGGAGCCCCATTTCGCGATCCGCCACGGCAGCCAGGTCCGCACGTTCTGCTGGCCCGGCACCGGGTGCGGCAGCTCGAAGACGGACAGCGAGGTCTGCTCGCACAACCGCAGACCGGTACGGATCATCAGATCGCAATAGGTGCCGTTGCGGGCGGCGAACCGGCCGCGGAACGAGCGGTCGGCCAGCCCCTCGCAGGTCAGACCGCGCAGGCCCAAGTCCCGCCACGTGCGGTACATGTGCGGGGTGAGCCAGACGACCTCCTTGCGCGGCCCAGTGTGGGAAGCCTCCGCCGGGGTCTGGCCGCCGCCGCGGCGGCCATGGGCGTCGCGGGCGCGGCTCTCGCGCTGCACGATCGGGTTCTCCGCCGCGTACTTCCGGCGCGGGTGGACGGCCCACTTGTAGAAGGAGTTGACCGAGGCCACCTCCCGGTCCCAGGTGGTCCAGTCGACGTGCGGGCCGCGCGGGTCCGCCGTACGCCACTGCTTGTACGCGGCGCGGTCCTGGGGCGTGGCATGACGCCAGTCCGTGCGGTTCCGGCTGCGCCAAAGGAAGTTCAGCCACAGCTTCAGGTCGGAGGCGTGGGCGCGCTGGGTGTCCTCCGGGGAGCCGGCCAGCTCCGTGGTGAAGTACTCGTTCAGCTGGGTGTCGTAGCGGCCGTCGGGGCTGATCAGGTAGGGGGTGCCGTCGAGGACCTTGTGGTCGTGCAGCCACTCGTCGAGATCCCACAGGGTGTCGATCAGCGGGTCCGCTGTTTGCGGCCGGGGCAGGTCGCGGCGGGTGTAGAACACCCGCCAGAGAAGTTCGGTCATGGTTCCAGTCGTCGTGTTGCTGTGGAGAAGGAGCCGGGCAGCCCGCCCGGGGGGAATGGCCGGATCAGCCCCGGGCGAGGGCCTTGGCGGTGGCCCGCAGCCGGGGCATCTGCACGGTGAGGGGCTGGCCGTCGTCGGCGGTCAGGTGGCGCCGGTGGGCCCAGGTGTGCAGCAGCGGCGAGACGGAGTTGCGCGAAAGCGGGGCGTGGCCGCTGAGGTTGGCGCTGCGGCCGGTCCACAGGTTCCACAGCTGCGGTGTGCCGGAGAATCGGCGGCTGCGCGCGGTGAGCCGGTGCAGCAGGAGGTAGAAGTCGCCCGCGCGGGCCAGCGGGTCGTGGCCCTCGCCCCGGATCTCCCACGTGCACTGCACGGGGCCCACCTTGCGCTGGGTGATACGGACGTCGACGTGGCCGTTGGCCACCATGTGCTGGGCAGGCAGGTCGACCGCCTCGGTGACCCGCAGTCGGCCCAGGGCCAGGGACAGCACGAACAGTGGGGCCGCGTCGGCCAAGGTGAGGAAGAGCAGCCGCGCCGTGTCCTGCTTGCGCCGGCCTTCGACGTGGGGGATGCGGCCGGTGCGGTCCATCGCCTCCAGCAGGCGGGCCGTGTCCAGCTCCTCCTTGCCGAGCGTGTCCGGGGCGGCGCGGAACGCGGCCAGGAGCTGTTCGGACGCGGTGAGGCGGGCGGTGATCCGGGCCGCGTCGGTGCGGGCCGTCTGGAGCAGCGCGGTGTACTCGCGCTGGGAGTAGAGCGGCACCGGGGTCCGGGGCGGCATCGGCCCGGTGATCTTCCGGGGGGCCTTGACCAGGTCCCACACCTTGGGGTGCAGGGACCCGTACGGGGCGTCCTGCAGCAGGCGGCACAGTTGGGCGAGTTCACGCCCGATGCCCGCCGCCGTGCGGGTGGCCCCCTCGAGTTCGCGGTAGGTGTACAGGTGGTCGGGCTCCACATCGGCCAGGCACGCAAGCGGCTTGTCCTGCATGCTCAGGAAGGACAGGAAGCGGCGGATGGTCCCGAAGTAGGTGTCCGCGCTGGCGAGGGTGAGCATCCCGCCGGCCGGGGCCAGGCGGGCCTCCAGGGCGGCGGCCAGCGGTGCGTGCAGCGGCGGGCAGGGCAGCTGGGCGAAGTCGTAGGTGCGTTCACGGCCGACCGCCGGGCGGAAGCGGACGACGGGGCCGGGGGTGTTCTCAGGCATGGGAAGCCTTTCAGCAGGGCGGCGGAGTGCCGCAGATCGGGTAGGTGACAGGCCCGGTCAAGGTCGCCGGGCGGGATGGGCGGCGCCGGTCAGCGGGCGGTGGGTCACAGGCCCGGTGCCGTCTCGGCGGGGACGATGACCGACAGGTAGGCGCGGGTGCCGTTGCCGTCGCGCATGGGCCGGTAGCTGGCCGGGCCGCAGGCGGTGGCCTGCCGGAGGGCGGCGACCAGCGTGCGGATGGCGCGGTCGGCGCCCATCAGCCGGACATTGACGGGCTGGGCGCCGCCGGTGGTGGCGAAGACGGCCGGGGTGCGGGAGGTCACGGTGCTCTCTCCTTGAAGATCAGTGGTCAGGGATGAGGTCCAGGACGGCCTGGTGGTCGGCAGTGCTCAGGCCGATGCGGTGGCCGCCGGCGGGGGTGGACTGGTAGAGGCGGTGCTGGCCGTCGGCCCAGTCGCTCAGCAGCTGCTGAGCGGTGTCCACGTCGGTGTCGAGCGCGTCGGCGATCTGCTGCCAGGTGGCGCCGCGGCGGCGGGCGTCGTGGACGAGCGAGCCGCGGTAGTGGCCCAGCTCGGTGCGGATGGCCTCGCCCAGGGCGAGGCAGGCCAGCGCGTCGGTGGCGCCGTGTCGGGTGGGATCACTGCGGCTGAGCATCAGCGCCAGCGAATGGTCGCCGCGGCGGTTTTCCATCCACGCGATCGGCGTCGTAATCGGCACGTCGCCGGGGCGGGTGATCGGCTGCAGCGCCTTCCACCGCTCGTACGCGGTGTGGGTGTCGGGGTTGGTCACGGTCTCCTCGCAACAAGCGGTAGGGGCTCGGCCAGGCAGCCGGGCGGTCACGGCGCGCCCGGACAGGCAGGTCCGGGAGCGGCGAAACCGGCCGGAAGCGGGGGTGGGCACGATTGGCCTGCGGAACCTGTCGCCGCAGGTCAGAACCTGTACGACGGCCTGCCGCCGGCCTGCCGGACCGGCAATGCGGCGGCAGGCCGCGGGCAGGTCACGAAAACGCCGTGAGCGCGGTCCTGACGTCGGACAGGAGGTAGCCGGTGGGCTCGCCGGACAGGTGCCGCAGCCGGGTGGAGGCCAGTTCCACCCCGGCGTCGGTGAGCGCCTTGCGCAGGTGGCGGCCGATCATGGCGAGCCGGTCGGCGCGGTTGTCCCACCGGCCCCACCGGTCGGCGTCGTCGGCGCGCAGGTGCTCGGCGAGCTGGGCGACGGTCAGGGCATCGGGATCGTGCTCGGCGCGGAAGGCTTCGCGCACGGTGAGCAGGATGGCCGGCGCGGGCGGCGGCGTGGTGTCGGCGCGGCAGCGGGCGAGCAGATCCTGGTAGGTCTGCCACAGCCCGGCCTCGGTAAGGGTGTGGGTCAGGTCGGGCAGTCCGGCGGCGGCGCGTTCGGCGCCGAGCCGGGCGGCCTGGGCGTCGCTGACCTCGCGGACCTTGTAGCGGATGGGCCGGTTGGGCAGGCCGGGCAGGCCCTGGGCGTAGATCTGGCCGGCGTCGTTGACCTGGGTGTGGGTGGCGGCCTGCAACAGGTCCGCGCGGTAGCCCTCGGCGATGGCGCCGCCGCCGAGGAGTTCGGTGACGTCCACGCGGCGGCAGGCGCCCAGCAGGCGGGTGGACAGCTTGGGTCCGATGGCCTGGCCGAGGTGCTCACGGGTGCCGAACTGGCTGTCGGCCTCGAACCACAGGGCTTCCTTGCGGCCGAGCAGCATCGCGCGCACCAGCTTCACCTTGGCCTCGTCGCTCAGCTGCGGCCACTCGTCGACGTACACCACGACGGCCGGGTGCTCTTCGCTGACCCGCCACTTGTTGCCCCAGCCGTAGCGGGCGCGCTGGCGAGCGCGGGCCGCACACCACTGAAGCAGGAAGTCCAGCACAGCCTGGATCAGCTCGTCGTCCATGCACGCCGACAGCGTGATCGCCTCGCCCAGGGCGCCGACGCCGGTGCCGGCCGGGTCGATGTTGAACACCACGGCGTCGCGGCAGGCGGTGGCGGCTTCGGCGAGCGCGAGCATGACGCCGGACTTGCCGCCGCCGGAATCGGCGACCATCAGCATCATCAGCCCGGCCAAGGAGAACACCAGCGGGGTGCCGTCCATGGCCACGCCGAAGTCGGCCGCGTCCAAAATGGACATCGACAGCGGCGGCCGGTACGGCAGCGGGCCGACGACCTCCGGCGAGAAGGGATCGCGCAGCAGGGCGCGGACGAACGCGCTGTCCCCGGCCTCGGGGTCGCCCTCGACGAGCAGCCCGTTGCGGCGCAGCCTCAGGCGGGTGATCAGGCCCTTGTAGACGTCGTCCTTGTTCAGCTCGTCCGGGCTGCCGGTGGAGAACCGCACGTAGAACGACCAGCCCCACGGCTCCTCGACCGCTTTGGCTACCTCGGCGAGGTCCCGGCCCTCGGCCCGGATCGCGATGGCGAGCACGGCGGCGGCCTGCTCGCCCGTGCGGGCCTCGGCGAGCGAGCCGGGCTCCTGCTCCTCCTCTCCCTGGACGGCCGACGGTTCGGCGGGCTCGGCCTGGTTGGCCTCAGGCTGCGGTGCGGTGCGGGGTTCGTCGAGCTGGTAGTCGGCGGGCGCGTCGAGTTCGGGGATGAGCAGCTCGGCGGGGATGGGCCGAGTGGTGAGCGGGATCGGGTGGCGGGTGAGCCACCAGCCGCCGCCGAGCAGGGCCGGGCCGGTGATCAGCGCGGACAGGGGGGCGGCGGCGGTGACGGTGGCCAGGGCGCCCAGGGCGGGTACCACCAGGCAGGTGAAGCGGACGGCGCCACGACTCCCGCGCCACCGGGTGATCTGCTCGGCGGTGGGCTGGGTCGGCGTGAACGGCAGGGCGTTCAGGACGGCCAGCCCGTTGCGGCGGCGATCGGCCTCGGCCCCCAGATCGCGCAAACGGTTTTTCTCCGGGCCGCTCAGGCCGTCGTCGGCCGCCTTGTCCACCAGCTTGGACATCTGCTTGAGCGTGGTGTCCCGGGCGGTGCGGGCGTCGTCGCGGCGCTCGGTGTAGTGGTCGAGCTGCTTCTTGACGATGCGGCGGCGGATCTCGTCGCCGGTCATGTAGCGCAGCGCGGCCCAATGCACGGTAAGGGCCCAGGCGTTTCGCAGGCCGGGCAGGGTGCGGCCGGTGATGAAGCGGGCGGCGGTGGCCGCCGCGTGGGCGATGCGCCGGGCCGTCTGTCGGCGCGCTGCGGCCGGTGCCGGGCCGGCGCCCGGCTGCGGCTCCGCGTCATCGTCGACGAACTCGCCGTCATACACGATGACTTCGGGCAGGAGGGGGCCGTGGTCGTGGCTGGTCATGGCTGGGGTGCTCCAGAAATGCGCGGGGCAGGAAGAAAAACGAGGAAAAGGGGCGCGGGTTCCGGCGGCGGAGGCGCTGCGAGAGAGCGGCGGCTCAGCCGCCGAAGACGTACAGGCCGATGTTGTTGCCGGTCAGGGTGGTGGCGCTGACGATCCAGCCCATGAAGCCCAGGCTGGTGCCGTAGCAGATGGCCACGAGGGTGCCGCCGACCATTTCCTTCCAGTCCTTGGGCTTGCCGCGAGCGGCGATGAGCTTGATGACGTACCAGGTGATGCCTGTCATGCCGATGGCCGCGCCGCCGGCAGAGACAGGGGTGACGGCGGTGCGGGGCGGGTTGGCGGCCGTCGCGGCCCCGGCGGTCTTGTCCACGGCTTCCTGCCCGGCGACGTTCATGCCGTGGCGCAGGGCGCCTGCGATCTCGCCGAGGAATCCGCCGGAGTTGACGGTGATCAGCAGCATGAAGAAGCCCACCAGGATCAGCGTCTTCTTGTTGCGCAGCAGCTTGTACTTGAACCCGGCGATGATCGCGACGGTGGCGATGGCGCCGAAGACCAGGGCGCCGAAACCGGCGTTGGCGGGGGAGTTGTCGAACACGGTCAAGCTCCAGTCAGGAAGTGGTTGGCAGCGCGCCAGGAGACGATCAGGACGCCGATGCCGGCGGCCCACAGCGCGGGGCGGGTGATGATCCAGCCGCGGGGCGAGCGCACCAGGCGCACCAGGCCCCGGCCGGTGCAGGCCAGCGCCTTCCAGGCCAGGTCGCACACGAGGCCGATCACGCCCGGGGCGAGGCGGCCGAGGAGGACGGCGCCGGTGCCGGCGAGCACGGCACCGAGCGGGGCGAAGACGGGGGCGGTGATCCCGCCGCGGCTGATGCTGTCGGCGACCCAGAGCGCGGCGGTGGTGTGGTTGACGGGCACGAGGGTGGCCACCGCGATGGACAGCAGGTTGCGGACGGGCTGCAGCCGCCCCCAGTCCACGTCGTTGCCGTCGTCGCGGCTGGGGGCGCGGTCGGCGACGGCCGCTGCGACCTCAGCCAGGCTGACCGCCTCGGTGACGGCCACCGCCACGTCGTGGCTGACGGCTTCGGCCAGGTCCGGGGCCATGCCGGGCGGGGCCGGGGGCGGCTGGTCGCCGGTGACCGCGCAGCGCACCGCGCTTTCGGCACGCAGCGGGCAGCCGGCGGCCACCGGGCAGGGGGACCAGCAGCCCACCGGGCTCGGCTCGGCCGTCTGCCCGCTGGCCCACCACGGCTCGTCGGCCCCGGTGGTGTTGTTCAGCGAGGCCATCGCGCGACCTCCCCGAGCAGGGCCAGCAGCCGCTCACGCACCTTGATCTCGTCTGCGTCCGGCTCGGCACCGTTCCCCGGCTCGCTCTGCCAGCCCTCCGGCAGTGGCGGCACCTCGGGCAGCGGACGGGACGGTCGGGGCAGCACCAGCCGGACGGCGGGGCGGCGGGCGGGGCGGATACGGCGGAAGAACATCAGACCTCCTCGTCCGTGGCGGGGCGGGCGGGGACGGTGGCCGACTGGGCCGGGAGGGTCTTCTTCACCGCGCGGATCTGGTTGCGGACCCACTCCGCATCCGCGTCGAACTCGCGGCCGAGCTCGGTGGGCGACGGCGTCTGGCCGTCGGTGAGCAGAGCAGTGATCCGTGCCCGGACCGCATCGCGCAGTTCCTCGCGCCCGGCACCACGCGCCGCGCGGTTACCGGAGTTTCGTGAGGCCCGGCGCTCGGTGCGGCGCCTGCGGCTGCCAGCTGCCGCACGGGGCTCGCCGGACGGGCCGCCAGCGGTGACAGGGGCGGGCCCGCCGTTTGCGGACCCGGCTTCGTCACCGGAGCCGTTACCGCTCGCGCTGCCGGTGGACGCAGCGGCGTTACCGCCGCCGGTAGCCGCGCTTTCACCGCTCGGGTTACCGCCACCGGTGACGGGGCTTTCACCGCTCGGACTACCGGTGTCGGTAACCGTGCTTTCACCGGTGGTGGTAGCGGGGCCTTCACCGCCGGGATTACCGGTTCCCGTACCGGGCGGCAGAGCAGGCGGTACGGCGGCGGGCGCAGCCGGTTGGACTGCCACCTCCGCCTCCGGGGGCGCGGCCGGTACAGCAGCGGTGGCGGGCTGGTCGCGCAGTGCGTGGACCCGCCACAGGACGAACGGACCGATGGAGACGACGAGGGCGACCAGCCACCAGGTGGGCTTGATGTCCTCACCGGTGCCGGTGACGCCGAACAGCCCGGCCTCGGCGAGGTGCACCAGTACGTTGGCGATCACCATGAGGCTGATGGCAGTGAAGGCGTCGCGGTGGCGCCGGAAGGCGGCGACCACGTAGACGTCGATGGCGATCGGCAGCAGTGGCGCCACCCACACCGGGAAACCGACCAGCATGGCCAGCTGCCACTCGCCCGACGCCGTCAGTCCGATCGCGGCGAACAGTGCGAACGTTGGCAGCTTCTTCGTCAGCCTCTCGCCGCGCTCCTGGCGCTGCTCGACCTCGGTGCGGGCCTGCTCCAGCAGCGCGTCCGCCTCGTTCTTCTCCTGACGGGCGCGGGCCAGAGCCGCCTCGGCCTTCCGGCTGGTGTCGTCGGCCTGCTGCTGGGCGTCGGCCACCAGGGCCTCGGCGCGGCGCTGTGCCTCGGCAAGCAGCCGGGCCGCCTCCGCCTCGGTGGCCTGCCGGAAGGATTCGGCAGTCTGCTCACAGCGGCGGGCCCGGGCGTCGGCCTGCTCCCGCAGCGTCTCCGTCCGCTGCTCGATGCGCTGGAGCTCCTCCTGGGCGGCCTCCCGCATCCGGGAGGCCGTGGTGCGGGCGTCGGCCAGGATCTCCTCGGCGGCCTCTCGGGCCTGGGCCAGGGCAACGTGGGCGGCGGCGATCTGCTTCTCGGCCGCCTGATGGGCCTGCTGGACGTGCAGGTCCGCGACGAGTTTGCGCTGCTGGGCGCCCTCGGCGTCGGCCTCGGCCCGAGCGGCGGCGGAGGTCGCCTCCCGCCTGAGCGTCTGGGCCTCGCGGCGTGCGCCGGCCAGCAGGTCGGCCGCCTCGGCGTGGGCCGCCTCCAGGATGTCGGCGGCCGTGGGCTCCGGGGCCGGGGTGTCGATGAGGTGGGCGCGGTGGGCGCCCGGAACGTTCGGTACGCGGTGGTGCTCGGTCACCGGGGGTCTTCTTCCTGCTGTGTCCAGGTGGCGGCCAGACGGTCGGCGGCGCGCGCGGCGTCCGTCCTGCTCAGGGCCGCTTTCATGCGGGCGGTGGTCTGCTCGGCGGCACTGGCGGCGGCGCGGGCCTGCTCGGCCCGGCCGATGGCCGCCTGCCAAGAGCGCACGCAGGTCACGAGAACCACCCCCGGCGCCCGCCGCGGCCTTCCTGCCGCTCACGCTCGGCGTCGGCCCACCTCCAGCCGTCGCGGTCGGCCTCGATCGCGGCGCGATGGTGGCGCTGGCGCCGCCGCGCGGACCGCTCGGCCTCCTTGCGCTGCCTGCGCTGGCTGGCCGACTCCTTGCCCGCGTAGGTGGTGGCGGCCATCTGCCGGTCGTTGCCGATGAGCCCGAAGAACGCCATCACGCACCCCCACTGATCATGGCGGTGAGGTGGATGGTGGAGTTGCCACAGATGCCGCGGGCCTCCAGGTACTCGCCGCTGGGCCGCAGCCCGGGGGCATGGATGGCCTGGGCGAGGGTGTCGATGAGCGGCGCGGGCAGCGGACGGCCGACATGGACGGCGACATCGGCATCCAGCGGGGCCGCGTCGCTGAACAGGTCGAGCAGGTGCGCGACCAGGTCGGTGTCGTCCAGCACGTCCCCCGTGGACGGGGCGGGCGGGACGGCGGCTGGGATGGTCGCGGCCAGCAGCCGGGCCAGGCCCGCCCGCAGCTGCAGGATCGCCATCACCAGCGCGTCGGAGTCCATCTCCTTCAGCGGCAGCGCGATGGCCTCCGATAGCAGGTCGCGGGCGCTTTCGGCGGCCTCGACCCGGCGCGCGGCCGGGGACGCGGCGGACAGACCGTTCCACGCCATCCGCATGTACTCGGCCAGCTCCGGAAACACCGGCTCCGGCAACGCGCGGTTGCGCCGCGGCAGTTCGGGCTGGTGCGCGTTCATGCCGCACCCCCGCTCCGCGCCTGCTGGCGGGCCTGGTACATCTCCCGCCGCTCCTCCTGGCGCACCCCGCCGAAGACCCCGTTGATACGCGTGATCTCCGACTGGGCCAGGTCCCGCTCCAGGCACACCGCACGGACAGCGGCCGGGCACACCGCGCACACCGCCAGCGCCGACCGCTCACCCCTGTTGGGCGGCTGGTCAAGCTCGGAGGGGCGGGCGAAGAAGATCTTCGTGTCCAGGCCGGTGCAGGCGGCCTGCGGCCGGCCGTCGGAATCCACGGGCGGGGCACCGAACGGCAGTTGCAGTAACGAACCGGGCGAACGCCGTGCCACGGCGGCTGGCGCGCTCATACGCTTGGGCATGCGGAAGTCACTCCCAAAGCTCTGGTGGGCTTTCCGCGCCGAGGACCCCTGAGATCGGTGGAAGGAGATCGGGGGTCCTCTGCACGTTTTGGACAAGGCAGTGCTGTACGGGCGCAGGGCAAAACAGCCCCAACATCCCGCCGACTTCACTAGTGAAGTTGGTGAGATCGACCGTAGACAGAGATCCGCAACCTCGTCAAGAGTTCACTAGTGAAGTGCGCGTGACCTGACTAGTGAAGGTGCTCTACTCTGAGCCCATGACGGCAAAGGACCCGAGGCCGCGCGGAGCGCAACGGATCGCCGACGATCTCCGGGCGGAGATCGAATCCGGCGCCATCGAGCCGGGAGAAAGGCTCCCGACCACGCGTGAGCTTGTGGCGAAGTACCAGGTGACGGGCGAGACCGTGCGCCAGGCGATCATCCGGCTGAAGAACGCCGGGCTGGTCACCAGCCGGCAGGGCGGCGGCGTCTACGCCCGTGACCGCCCGCCCCTCAAGCGGCTCGGGATCCAGCGCTATGACAAGGCGAAATGGCGCGACAGCGACGAGGTGGCCTTCATCGCCGACCGGGTCGCCTCGGGCCGCGAGTACAGCCGTACCGACCAGACCCAGACCGTTCGCAAGGTGCCGTCCACTCGCGAAATCGCCTCCGCCCTGGGCATCCCAGAAGGGTCGGAGGTCTACGAGCGCGCCCGCTTGGTGAAGGAGAAAGGCCAGCCCACCCACACGCTGACCAGCTACTACCGGCCCAGCCACGTGGAAGGCACCCGGCTGGTCGACCCCACCCCCGGGCCCGCCGGCGCCGGGGGCGGCTTCCGCGTGTTCTACGAGCTCGGCCTGGAACCCGACCACATGACCGAGGAACTGCGGGCCCGCATGCCCACTCCGGCCGAGATAGAGCAGCTGGAGCTTCCCCCCGGCGAACCGGTCGTGGTCCTCAAACGCACCACCTACACCGCCGACGAGACCGTCATCGAGTACGCCCTCGGCGTCCACGCCTCCAGCCGCTTCAGCTGGAGCTACAGCTTTCAGTTGCCCGACTCCGCCCGCGACCAAGCCGAAAGGCAGGAATCATGACCAGTGAAGGAAAGCCGCGCGCGCTCGATGTGGCCGAGCTGACCGCTCCGGGCGACGTCCCGGAGGCGGGCGTGGTGGAGATGGCCCACCGCCGCCAGCGCCACCAGGACCGCATCGCGGGCACCGTCCGCGGTCTGCCTCCGCAGGAGACCGTCACGGCCGACGGCTCCGACGCCATCGCCGCGCTTGTCCTGGGCACCGCGATCACGGTGCAGATCGGCGACGAGCAGCCGTCCCTGATGCGCCAGGCCCTTAAGCACGGCCGAACCTGGGACGAGATCGCCACGGCGGCCGGGCTCACCGCTGAGCAGGCCCGAGCCGCCTATACCGCCTGGGCCGAGCGCCTCGAAGGGCCCGACCGCACGGAGGCCCTCAGCCTGGCCGGCTGACGGCAATCCGCACGCGCCGGTGCCCCGCGAGACAAGGAACGTCCTCGCGGGGCACCGGGCGCGTCTGGGCCGGTCAGCGCGGCAGGAGACGGCTGTCGAAACCGGCGTCGGCCAGCCGCTTGAAGGCCGCGGCCACGTCCTCCGGGACCTCCTGGGGGATGATGAAGCCCTGCTTGGGGTACACCATCACCCGCTGCAGCGCGCCCACCAGCATGTCGATGACCAGCTTCGTATCCCCGATCCCTTCGGCGTACGCGGCCAGCCCCACCGGCTCCGAGGAGCAGATTACGTCCACCCCGGGCCACACCTTCTTGAACGTCGCGTACGAGCGGCGCTCCTCGTACGGCTTGCACACCACCAGCACCGACTCCGGCACGATCCCGGCCTCCGCCAGCACCTGGCGGGAGAAGACGGCGTTCTGGCCGGTGTTCGCCGCCTTCGGGTCCACCAGCACCGCCTCCTCGGGCACGCCGAGCTCCAGGGCATGCTCGCGGTAGTGCACCGCCTCGCCCCGCGGGAAGCGCGCCTTCGTCGTCGGGCTGTTGCCGCCGGTGAACACCATCACCGGGAACAGGCCCTGCCGGTAGAGGTGCACGGTGTGTGAGGCGACCCCCAGATCGTGGCTGCCCAGGCCGATTCCCGCCGAGCACGGCCGCAGTTCGTGGTGCATCTGGTGGTAGTCCCAGATCAGCTCCGCATCCCGCCACTCCTGGGCGGTGATCACGCGCTGCCGTCCTTCGGCGTCTGCCACGGCCGCCACTCCCTGATCGATCCTGCTTCCGGCGCACGGCGTATCCGGCCGCCGCATCGTGATCGGCGGCGGGCCCGGGCCCCCTTGATGAGTACATTAGTGAACTCATGCGGGAGGGTTGCGCCGGGCACCGAGCCCACCTCCGCCCCGGGAACTTCGCCGATCCGGCTGTACGGGCAGGTCAGCGGCGGCAGACTGAGATCTCTGCCACCGTGAGCGGGAGGAATCAGCCGGTGCCGTACGATCCCAGCCCCCTGTCACGGGACGCAGCGAAGACTCTGCGGGAGATCGCCCGGGACCTTGAGGGCGGCAAGGCCGAGTACGGCAGCCCGCGCAGCGCGGCCCGTGTCCTGCGCGACCTCCACGAACTCGCCGAGTACCTGCCTCAGATCCTGCTGCAGACCTCTGCCGCGGTCGACCGGATGGCCCGCGACCGGGACGACGCCATGAGCGTGGCCCGCATGATCGGGGAGGCCGCCACCACTGCCACGAACCTCACCGACCAGCTCCGCCGCGCACACGAGGCCGCCCAGGACGTCCGCGGGCGCTGACGGCCGGCATCTGCCGACGGCACGGGCAGCCGGGAGGGCGTTGTCAGTGGGGTGCGGCAGGCTGGGCGGCATGAGTACGCATGTGACCGGCGGCACCGGACGGGGCGATCAGATCCCGGCCCGGCTGACGCAAGTGGGGCCGGGCTGGCACCCCTTGCTGAGACGGCTGCATGAACAGCTCCTCGCCCTGATGGCGGACTACCGCCTGGAGGAGTTCAGCCGAAACTCGGCGGCCTGCGCATCTACGTCGCCGACCGCTTCGACGACGACGGAGAGTTCGACGGCGCCTGGGCCGACATGGCCGGCGCTCTCGTCGAAGCAGCCGAGGCCGAAGCCGAGCGAACCTGCGAGGCCTACGCGGGTGCGGGCCGCCCCCGCTTCCACGGCGACCAGGACGGCACCTGGATCCGCGCCCTGTGCGACGGCTGCCACATGAGCCGGACACTGCCCGCCGGGCCTGCCGTGGCGGCGGCGCCTACGAACGAAGCTGCGGGCGCCTCGGACTTAGAAGCGGGCCGTAGGCGGCCAAGAGGCGCTCTACCGCGAGTCGGCGGCTGGTGCCTTACTAGATGATCAAGGTTGGCGAGCCGCTCGTGCCGGGCGGCCGGGAGGGAGAATCACGCGTGTTCGTCGTCACTTTGATGATCCGTCGTCTGACTCAGCCGACTCGCCCGGCGGTAACTCCTGTGAGCGGTGATACGCGTCCAGCCACGCCGTCCCTGCCGCGATTTGTGACGGCAATAGCCCGGTCTCCTGCTCTAGCGTTGTCGGGTTGAGCTCCTCTTTCGCACGCGTCATCGTTGCGTGGGCGATCTTGCATACGGACGCTTGGGCAAGCTCACCGAGCAGTCCAGCTTTGAGTTCCGCGGTATATCGGAGGAGTTCGGAATGTTCGGCAGGGTCGTTTCGGGCCAAGCCGGTAGCAATGTCGACCGCCTCCGTGGAAGCCTTTAACGCTGCGGGCAGTTGGGCGCTGTCCTGGGAGAGAACCCAGGCGAGATTGTCCAACGCTAGGGCAAGGTTCGTTTGGTGAGCGTGCGGATCCTGCTCAGCCAGTTGGCGGACGATAGTCAGGGCCTCTTGTGCAGCAACCTGGGCCTCATCACAGCGGCCCAGGTGCACGAGTGGAGTGCTGTAATTCCTCAGGATGTCGGCCAATTCTGGTGCAACTTCGTCAGGTCTGTTCTCGACTGCGCGGCGTGTAAGCGTGATTGCTTCGGAGAGCGCGTCCGCAGCCTGCTCGTAGTTCCCCTCGTGGGCGGTTGCGGTTAGCCTGGAGTCGCTGCCCTCGCCGGAGTTCTCTCCCAGGGCGATCAGGGTTGCCCCAAGGGCTCTGAAAGCTTCAGCTGCGGAAGTGTCGTCGCCTGTCTGCTTGAAAAGGGCGGCGCCTTGCCGGAAGTAGAGGCTTGCCTGAACGGGTTGTTCATCCTCCGAAAAGAGATTACCCAAGAAGACCGAGGCTTTTGCTGCGATGTCGGTCTCCCAGGGGCCACCCGCTTCAAGAGCGCACGCAATGCATTCTTGGAAGGAGTGGGTGGCTTCGGCGCGCCGACCAACACCGTCCAGTGCGTGGGCAAGATTCAGCAAGGCAAGGGTCTTTACGCTTTTGCTGGTCTGAGACAACACTGCCAGGCTCTCCTGCAGCGCACCAATTGCCTCGTTGTATCTTTTGAGGAGCGTCAGGTGAGCGCCGTAGTCCATGAGCGCTACCGCAGCAAAGTGCCGGTTGGAGCCTCGTTTCAGCAGAGGGATGGCCTGTTCGGACATCCGGAGAGATTCCTCATAGTGGCCGGAGTAGCTTAGGGCCGAGGCGAGGGCACGTAGTGCCATGCCTTCGCCGGATTGGTCACCCAGGCAGCGGAAAATCTCCGCCGCCTTGCGTGACTCAGAGATGGCTTCGGCGTAGGCATTCAGCGCACGCAGCGCGTCGCTGAGTGACACGCCTGCACGGGCCGCACCACGCTCATCATCCAAGGCCTGCGCGGCCCGAATGGCGAGCGCGGCATTGGCACGCCACTCCTCCACATAACCGTGCATGCTGAAGTAGTTCTCCAAGGCCAAAGGCAGATCCCGGGCGATGTCGTGGTGCCCCATAGCCTCTGCAAGAGCCGCCGCTGCGAACAGATTCTCCCGTTCTGCGTCCAGCCATGCGACCGCCTGGGATCGGTCGGGGAAACCGTGGGGCGTCGGTTCCATCAGATTGACCACATAGTCGTCAGCCCGCGTTGCGCGTTCGAGGTAGTAACGGAGAAGCCGCCTGACATCATCTGTCGTCGTAGGCTCCTTGGCTGCCCGCTCGCTGGCGTACACCCGGACCAGGTCATGGAGCCCCCAGCGCCCCCAGACAGCTCCAGGTTCGACCAAATGGGCACGGGTGAGCTCCAGCAGGAGTTGCTTGGTGTGCAACTGGTCCGCGGCGGCACCGTGCGCGGCTGCCGCAGTGGACAGATCGGGGCCGGGATTGAGAGCGACCAGCCGGAACATCCTGGCCTGGGCTTCGCTCAGTTGCTCGTACGACAGATCCAATGCAGCTCGCACGGCGCGGCTCTCGCGCGCGAGCTGGTCCAGCCGGTGGTGAACGTCAGACAGGGCCTGGCTCAAGTCGGCAAGGGGACGTCTAGGGGTATCGGCGAGGAGGGCGGCGGCGATGCGTAGGGCCAGGGGCAGGCCCGCGCACAACCGGGCGATCATCGCAGCATCCTCGGGGGCGTCAGATACGCGGGTGTCGGCGGCATCGCGCGCCTCGAAGAGGGCCTTGCGCAGCAGCTCAACGGAAGCGTGCTCGTCGAGGATGTCGAGGTCGTGGAGGCGGGCGCCCAAATCAAGGGTGTGGCGGGAGGTGAGCAGGACCGCGGTGGTGCCGTCGGTGGGCAGCAGCGGATCGACCTGCTCGCTGCTTGAGGCGTTGTCGATGACGACCAGAATGCGACGTTTCTGCCTGGCGAATTCCGCCAACACGCTGCGGTAGAGGCGCGAGCGATCCTGCTGTTCCTCGGGGATGTGCTCGTCGGGTATGCCCAGAGCGTGCAGGAGGCCGCGCAGGGCCTGCGCGGGGGACAGTCGACGTTTGCTGTCGTAGCCGAACATGTCGACGAACAACCCCCCTCCGGGGAACCAACCGGGCTTTTCCAACGCCCGGGCGGCGGTCTGCACGACAAGTTCGGTCTTGCCGACGCCGGCCAGGCCCGCTACTGACGCAACGAGCACCGCTTCCTGCCGCTGTGGGCCGGGAGCCAGCCCCTGCAAGAGCGCTTCCAGGTGGCTGTCGCGACCAATGAAGGTGGTCGAGGCTGGAGGCAGGCCGGACAGTGCCGGAGTGACCGGAGCAGGCAACTGCAGACTGACGTTCCGCCCCTGGATCACCCAGCCGAAGTACACGCCATCGTGGATCTGGTTCGACGTGTCCCGGCTCGCGCTATCTTCACCGGCGGCGTCGGCCTCAGCCATCCCGGTCAGTCATCCGTCGGCGGCGAGCTGGGGGTGGTTGGAGGCGGAGTGGTGAAGGAGACTCCGGAGAAGTCCCGGCCAAGCACAGCCGGTCCGTGAAAGGTGCCGCCCTTGATCTCGTTGTGCACCTCGCCGTCACCAGTGCGCACCAGCCTCGCCTGCTCAAGCCATCGCTGCAGCCCTGTCTGGAAGTCCGGGTCGAGGGCAGCCCGCACCGCCAGGGCGGTGCTCAGTGCCTGAGCGCGTGCCGGATCCGCCGGTGCATGCTCCAGTCTGGCCAGCTCAGCCTCCCCCGAACTCACCGCTCGGCCAACCGCGGCGTCCTGGCCGCGCTGAAATGGACGCCTCACCAGTGCGCTCAGCCCTGCCCATGCCTGCCGCCCGACTTCACCACCAGCGCCACCCGCCAAAGCAGCCAGCAGTCCCACCGAAACCGGATTCACCCGCTTCACCCCCGGTGCCTACGCACTCACCGATAGTAGACACACTACGAGATGCAACGGTTCCCGCGCAGGGCGATTAGGACTTATCGTCGGGCTGCGGGCCCGACGTCTTCGACGCCGTTTGCCGTCTGCCAACTGGAAGTCACAGTGGTTCGCTACCGCGGCGTGCGATCCCCACGTGAGGTTCAGAAACAGGCACTACAGGGCCGCGGTCGTCGCCCAGTTGGTGAAGGAAGGGATCCCGGCCACCGGCTACAGCATCCCTCCGGACCCATCGCCCGACGACTTCGATGGCGAGGCGGACGGGCATATCGAGATCCCCTTCGAGTTCACCACCCGGCACTACGGTCCGGGCCTGGAGGAACTCTGCCTTTGGTGGAATTCGGTCTCGGGCTGGCGCGTCCACACCCAGTACGACCCCAACCGGCCGGGCGAGGGCAGGCAGTGGATGGGGGCGGGGCTGCTCCCACCGCCAGCGAGGGTGTCTGCGTTCTTCGCCACCATGATGGTCGACCACACGATGGCCGGGTCCTTGGAGCGGCCGTTCTACCGTCGGCAGGGCGAGAGCGTGGCTGCGCTGCTTGAGCGCCTTCAGGTGTACGGGCGGCCGGCCCCGCCGGGACGGCCCTGACGGGCGGTTGTTCGATGCGGCGGTTGTGTCTGTGTGCATGAGCGGGGCGGGCGGGGGGCGGGGTTGCTCCGCCGCCCGCCCCTTGTGGCTCCGCCGCTTCCCGCTGCCCTTCTACGTCAAGACCGGGGGTCGGCGGAGTGCGTCCCGCCGGGCGCGGGGAGGGCAGCGCCCGGCGGGGGCCTCGGGCTACTCGCTGAGCAGCTGGTGGAGGAAGGCGGCGTTGGCCGCCAGGTCATGGCCGAGGACCACGGTGTGCTGGGGCAGCTTCTCCAGGTGGTAGGCCACGCTTTGTCGGGCGTCGCTGCTGCCGCTGCCGCCGGCCGGGGCGAGGCCGAGGATGTCGGCGTAGCGGTCCTCGGTCGCGCCGTGCATGAAGTCGGCGTCGCTGAGCGTGCGGCGGCAGCCTTCGACGGCTGGGGGGGCGTCCCGCCGGATCCGCGGGAAGAGCACGGCCTGGGCGAGGCCGCCGGTGGCCAGCTTGAGGCCGAACCAGTCGGCGAACTGGTCGGGGTAGACCTGCACCTTGCGTTCGCGCTTGCCGCCGGGTTCCCACAGCGGTTCGCGCCGCCCGGCCAGAACAGCGTCGGTGACGTCCGGGTGCTGGGTGGGGTGGAGGGCCTCGCCGGCCTCAAGGCGCTTGCGGGCGACGTCGTGCCAGCCCAGCGCGTCCAGCAGACCGAGGCCGATCGCGGCGGCCGACGGCCAGGGCAGTACGTGCAGTTGCCCGCCCTCGTCCGGTCGGACGAAGATCCGGTCGTTGGCCAGCAGCTGCCAGCCAAGGTTCGCCAGGGCGAGTGCGGTGGTGGTCTTGCCCGCACCCTTTTCGCCGAAGGTCAGCACGGTGCGGCAGTTGTTGTCGGTGACGGCGGAGGCGTGCAGCAGTGTCCAGCCGTCCCGCAGCAGCAGGCCGCGCATGGCGTCCCGGGCGATTCGTGCGGCGGCCAGCGCCACGGGCTCGCTCTCGGTGCCGATCACGGACAGGCGGCCGTTGGCTGGCTCGTGCCGGTAGGCGAGCTGCTGTGTGGAGCTGACCGCGGTGATCGTGCCCTCGGTGTCGCGGGCCACGAGTGTGGCGGCCTTGGCGTAGGTGGTCTCCTCGTGCGGGCACGTCTCCACCAGGGCCTGGAGTGTGGCGTACTGGTCGGCGTCGACGTCGGCGAAGACCACCGGGGTGGCGCACACGCTGGCGGGCAGCACCTCGAAGGCGTTCCACCACGGGCCGAAGTAGCGGCGCGCGTAGTCGGTGACCGCGGGGGTGTTGCTGACCATCGTGATGTTGACGTCCGCGGCATGCAGCCGCGTCGCGGTGACGGTGTTCATGAAGCCCTTTCGCTGTCGGGAGATTGAAGTTCGGGCAGGGACCGCACGGCCTGGTAGGCGGTGCGGAGCTTGGTGTCGGCTGCGGTGAACTGCCGCTGCTCGGCCGCGTCGAGGGAGGGCAGGCACGCTACGGGCTGGCCCTGGGTGAAGCGCAACGGAATTCCCAGCCAGCCGCCCCCATGCGGGGCGGACAGCTCCTCGATCCCGTCGTCCACCGCGAGCGACTTGCGCAGGGCGGAGAGCACGGCGCCGGCGGGCCCGGAACGGGTGCGGCCGATGCCCGCACTGATCCGTCCGGCCCTGGTGGCGAGCTCGTCCCGGAGCTGCTGCAGTGGCAGCGGGACCCGCTGGTCGTTGACGGTGGTGGCCGAGGCGCACACCACGGCGGCGTCCCCGTGCTCGCCGATCACGTGCCCTGCCACCGCGGCGGCTGGGACGTGCAGATGGCGGGCGAGGGCGGCCCGGTAGCGGGCGCTGTCCAGGTTCGAGCCGATGCCGAATACCCGGTCGCAGCCGGAGAGTTCGGCGAACAGCCTGCTCATCACGTCGACCGGGTTGGTCACCACCAGCACCGTGCCCGGATAGCCGTGCAGCGCGGCGGCCAGCTGGCCGATGGCGGGTGCGTTGGCGACCGCGCCTCCCATGCGGACGTCGGCCCTTCGGGGGTTGGTGAATGAGGCACGCACGGCGATGACCACTGCCTGGCAGTCGGCCAGGTCGGCCACGCGGCCGGCGTGGGGGTGCACAGGTGAGGCGGTGGCCTGCCGCATGTCGTCGATGTCCGCGGCCAGGGCGGCGGCCTGCTCCGGGGAGCGGCTGGCGATCAGCAGGCGGTGGCAGAAGCCGGTCGTGCACAGCGTGGTGGCCACGGCTTGGCCGATCGCGCCCGCTCCGACGATGCCGACCACGTCCACGGTGGGTGTGCGGGTCATCCGGCCACCGCCTTGGTCTCGCCCAGTGCGGTGTCCCACACGCGGTGCGCGTCCAACCCGCTGCCCAGAGCGGTGCTGATGCGGTCGGTCATGGTGCACACCGCCACCGCCCGCTCCACCAGGGGGCGCCCGCGCGGTGGCAGTGGCAGCGTGGCCGGGGCCGACAGGAAGGTGGTGAGGATGTTGACGGTGTCCATCAGCCACACGATCAGCAGCTCGCGCAGCCACGAGCGGGCCGCCTTGGGCGCCATCGCCCGCATCCGCTGCTCGGCGAACGCCCCGAGCCCGTCCGCGATCTGCTCGGCTGCCGTGGCGCCGGGGCGGGCGGAGGCGAGCAGGAGTACGGTGCGGCTGGTCAGCTTGGCGGCGTCCACCGAGGCCCTCGCCCTCAACAGGCTGGGATCGATGAGGACCGGCCGCCCGCCGGGCCCGTCGGGAAACACCAGGTGCTCGGGCTTGAGATCGCCGTATGTCAGCACGGCCTGGCCCGGCGCGAGCGCGGTCGGCCTCATCCGGTGCAGCCGGGCGACCACCGCTCGTAGCAGCGCGGCCACCTCGGCCTGCTCGGCCTCGGTGCACTGCTCGGCGCCCAGGCGGGTGAGGTAGGTCTGGCCGCTGATGCCGTTGAACTTCCGCTGGAACGTCGCCGCCACACTCCGCTCGGAGATCGTCCCGGCCGGGGCCAGCCGCTGGGCGGTCCGCGAGCGGTGCAGCCGGTGCAGGTCGGTGAAGACGGCCTCGAACAACCCGGCCGTGCTCGTCGGATCCCGTAACAGCAGGGCGGCCAGCGTCGGCCCGGGCACCGGCGCGGTGAACAGCACCCCGCGTGCAAGGCCGGCGACCTCGCACACCCGGGGCCTGCCCAGGTCGGCCAGCAGCCGCAGCTGCGCGGCCTCCCGCACCAGCAGCGCATCCGGCCGCTGGACATACACGGCCTGGGCGCGCTGCACCTCGGCCCAGTCACCGGCAACGCCATGCAGGATCGACACCAGCGACATCCCCAGGAAGGAGTGCTTGGCGTACAGCTCCCGGCCGCCCACCCGGATGCGGTGCACGTAGCCGGTGACGCTCGGGATGTGGGAGGACAGCTCCACGCGGGCGCCGGGCCACAGTTCGGCGGCGGCCGAGCGGATCTCGTCCTGGGCGAAGGCGAAGACCTCGGCCACGTCCGGCACCGGCCCTGGGGAGGTACGTGCTGCGGCTGTGCTCACGAATGACTCCTTCGCACTCGGCAGGCCGCGTCAGCGGCCTGCGGGCAGATGGTGTTCTGCGAAGCCGTCAGGGCCGCCCGCAGTGCGGCGGGCTGGGACCACTCCAGCGCGCACGGCGGCAGCGCGCGGCCGGTGCGGTGGGCCAGCGGCAGGAAGCCGACGGGCCGCGCACTCCAGACCAGCCGCAGCTGCTCGTGCCGCAGCGCGATGGCGAACGGCTCGCCGCGCTCCAGCGCGGCGGCGGTGGGATTCGAACCGAACAGCAGCCACTCGTGGACCGGCTCGGCCTCGGCCGCGTCGACCACGGAGACCAACATGCGCACGGCGATGCGGATCCAGCGCACCGCATCGCGGGCGGCATAGGCGTCGAAGGAACCGACCAGCACTGTGCTGTCCGATTCCGCCGAGGTCAGCAGGCACTCGCACCAGAACCCCGGCCGCGCGCCGGCGGTGGTCAGCGGCCCGCTGCCGCTGGCAGACGCTGTCATGCCACACACCCTGCGGGTGCGGGAAGCGACGCCCACACTGTCTTGCCGCCGCCCTCGCGATATCTCCAGCCCCACGCGGCGGCCAGGGCCTGCACCAGGAACAGGCCGCGGCCCTCCTCGACCTCCGCGCCGACCCGGCGCGGTACCGGCCGCTGCATGGAGCTGTCATCGACCTCCAGCAGCGCCTGGCCCTCCACCAGCTGCAACCGCACGGTGGCCTCACTGCCAGCGTGCTTGAGCGCGTTGGAGGCCAGCTCGGACGCCACGACCGCCATGTCGTCGGCGATGGCGCCTGCACCCCAGGACGTCAGCGTCGCCCGCACCGAGTGCCGTACCTCGGCGACCACCGCCCTGTCCGTAGCGATGCTTATCTCCAGGGCCCGGACCGTGGCGGAGGAGGAACCGGCCTGAGTCAGGCCCGGATCGGTATGGGTAGTCAGACGCATGACGCTGCATCACCTCGAGGCACGTCGGCGGGAACGGGCGACACCGCGAACCAAGTTCGCTAGTGAAGCAGAGCCTCAACTGTTGCGCCGTCGCAGCACGCAGGGCCATCCCGTCCAGCCGCCAACATGAGGCCGGGATCTCCCGGTTCAACCGGGAAAGAACGCACGCGTGTTGACGCGCCCCGCGCCGCGCTACCGTGCTGAACAAGGTGCGATCCACACACGGCCGAGAGGGGGCTGGGTGGCAGCAAGACCCCGGAGCCGCAGGCAGGAACAGGTGCAGTTCGCCACCGAGCTGCGGGCGGCCGGCAAGACCTGGCCCGAGGCGGCTGCCGCAGTCCGGCACCGCTACCGGGTCAACGCCCGCGTGGCGCCCCGGCTGGCCCGCGGCCTGAGCCAGCGCCAGGTCGCCGAGTTGTGGAACCAGCGGTGGCCGGACGACCCCAAGACCTTCAAGAACATCTCCACCTGGGAACTCTGGCCCGCCAGCACCGGGCACGCCCCCTCGCTCGACACCCTGGACCGGCTCGCCCAGCTCTACGAATGCTCCGTGGCCGACCTGCTCGCCGACCTCCCCAACCACGGCCACCCGCCGCCACACCCGCCACCGACCCCAGCAAGCCCCGGCCCCGCAGCTGGCGCCGACCTCTTGGACGGCCTGGCCGCCGAACCGCTCTTACTCACCCCGCAGCTGGCCGGCATCCTGGTCCACCGGCTGCACGACGTACGCTTCGAGGAACTGGCACAGGCACTGATCATGTGGGCACAGCAGGCCAATCCCGGGCTCAACCGCCGCGAACTGCTCCTGAAGATCAGCACCGCGCTCACCGTGGCTGCCGCGGCCCCGCTGCTGGACATCGCCGACGCCGACGAACGCGACCGCGTCGCCGCCGTTCTCGACGACCCCAGCCGCCTGGACCTGGCCACCATTACCCACGCCGAACGCGTCCTGCAGCACTACCGCCGCCAGGGCGACGTCCTCGGCCCGCAGATCGCCCTGCAGACCGCCCTCGCCCAACGCCAAGTCGTCGCGGACCTCGTGGCCAGCGCCCCTGAAGACCTCCGCCCCCGGGTGCTGACCGTGTACGCCGAGCTCAGCCAGATGGTCGGCTGGCAGCTGTACAACCTCGGCGACTACCGGGCCGCCCAGTACTACTACGACGACGCCCGCACCGCCGCCCACGACGCCGAGAACACCGAACTCGTCACCTACGTCCTGTGCACCATGAGCCAGCTCGCCACCTGGCAGAACAAACCCCGCGTCGGCATCGACCACGCCATCGCCGCCCAGGCCTGGGCCGCCCAGACCGAAAGCCCGGCCGCCCTCGGCTACGCCGCCGACGTCGCCGCTCGCGCCTTCGCCGCCGCCCAGCAGCCCGACAATGCCCACCGCGCCCTCGAACAGGAACACGCCGCCGTGCGCGACATGGCTGCCGGCACCCCACACGCCTCCTGGTGGTACTTCTACGACGAGTCCTTCTACTGGGGCACCAGCGCCGAATGCGCCCTCGTCCTGGGCACCCCCGAGAAGGCCCTGGCAGCCGCCCGCACCTCACTGCCCATGATCGACCCCACCAACGTGCACAACTACGCCCACACCCTCGCCCTGCAGAGCCAGGCCCACCTCCAGCAGGGCGACATCGCCGAGGCCAGCACCATCGTCGGCGACATCGCCCGCATCTCCGGCGTCAACCGCTCCCCGCGCATCACCCAGCGCATCGCCGACCTCCGCACCGCCCTCACCCCCTGGCAGCGCAGCGGGGCCGTCCGCACACTCGACGACCTGCTGACCCACTACCGGCTGACCGGCAGCTCCAGCACGAACAAGTCGTAGGCCGAGTAGTAGTCGCCCTCGTCCCCGGGAATCCGGCCCACCCGCCGCCACCCCCAAGACTCGTACACCGGCTGCGCCGCAGCGTCCGGGCCCGTCGCCAGCGTCGCCCGCTCCTCACCCCGCGCGCCCAGCGCCGCGTCATGCAGCGCCCGGCCCACCCCTCTGCCCTGCCAGGCCCGCCGCACCTCGATCTCCGACAGCACCCACGTCCGCGACCCGGTCTCCTCCAGGAACTCCGCCGTGGGCTCCGGCTGCACCCCGCCCCACCAGTGCGTATCCCCGGCCGGGAGCGTGTAGCCGAAGACAAACCCGACCAGTCGGCCTTCGTCCCGCGCCGTCACCCGTGCGAAACCAGGCCGTGTGAATTGCTTCTCCGCCCTGCGGCGAAACGCGGCCGTCTTCTCGTCACTCGGCTCCACCCCGTACGCGTCCGCATACACGTCACACAACTCCTCCAACAGCGCGGCGGCTTGCTCACCGTCGTGATGCGTCAGAGACACGTCGTTGATCGTCATGACGGTCAGGCTAGGGGCTTGCAATTGAAGGTGACCAGGCATGGAAGGTCCTGGCCTGGTCGGGGTCCAGAGGAGCGATGTCCGGCGGCCGTCCTCATTATTTCGCAGGGCGCTGGCCGACACGCACAGTGCGCCCGTCTGGATCCCGCACCTCAAACGTTGCGGATACACCGCTCGTCACGGTGCTCTCGATGCCAAGGCGGCGTGTGGCCTCGGCAAGGTCATCGACGGTGATGTGCACGATGACGGACGCTGCATCGATCAACGTGCCCGTTGCAGATTGACGAAGAAGCAGCCCAGGGCTGATCTCGACGGTGCCAGCACGCACCGGAATATCGCGGCCGGTGAGTTGAGCGTAGAAGGCTGCGGAGCGGGCGAGGCTCAAGGTGGCGAGGACAGCGTCGGTTTCGGGCTGGGTGGAGTGCCTTGCCACCGAGTGGGGCGCCATTGGTGTGTGTGTTGCGCTGCGGCTGCTCGTTCCGACTGGTTCACTCGCGCCGTTGGACTGTCCGGACGTGGGCTGTCGCTGTCGGGATGAGTGCTCACGGCTTGTCTCGCCGGACCTGGTTGTCGGGTCTGTGGGCAGGTCAATAAACGCGGTTTGGCCATCGTCAAGGAAAAGCCGTGCGCGCAGTACGCGACCGTCATGAAGAACGGCAAAGTCGTCGACGTGGCACTGGCGCCCATCGGGGAACTCGCTGTGGAAAGCACGGCGGGGAAGCAGCGCGTCGTTTAGCGCCCTGCGTAGCGCCATCGGACGACGGGTTGGCCACTTTGGCGGGTCGGCGGCGTGGGCGGCGCTGCGATCGGCCAACCTCGCGATGTAGTTGGCATCTTGCACCTCGGCAGCTAGGTTCCCCAGCCAATTTGTGTCGTGCAGTGCACCGAGTATCGCAGCGGTGAGTGAGGCCAAAGTGTCGGTGTCGCCCTTACGCAGGAATGCTGCGGTGAGCAGACCTCCTTGTGGGCGGGCGGCAAATCGGCTCGCGAGGTAGATGGCTGCAGCCGCGCTCACAGTTCCAGCACCGTTGATCTTCGGATCGGTGCATCCGAGCCGTTCCAGCGTGATCTCAGGGTTGCTCATGGCGCCGCGATGCAACGAGTCCGCAATGAGCTCCAGGAGTTGCGATGTCTCCTTATTAGTGTCCTGCCAGGTGACCGCGAACCGTTCGAGGTCGTGGGCGGTGCCCCAGCCGGTGGGCAATACCCGGAGGACTCGCTCGACGTCAACGAGGCCGGCAGCGGCAGCCTCGACGCTGTCGCCGAAGCCGTGTGTCGTTTGCGAGGAGGCGGCGTCGCGGAGTGCGAAAGCGTAGACCAGTGCGCCGACCAATGCGCGGGGATGGCCATGGGTTGTGATGCCGTCGAGTACGATGCGTCGGATCAGGTCGTCGGAAGTCTCGGCCCACAACACGTGGGGGGCGATACGCATCGCGACGCCATTGGCGCCAGCATTGCGGTAGCGCTTCTCGACGGCCTGCGCCCGTGATGGCCCATCGTTGCGCCATGGCGGACGTCCGTCGGCCCAGGACGCGGCTGCGGCTAGGACTGCTCCACCGCCGCCCCGCTGATACGACGGCCAGGTAGGGAGCTCTACCTCAGTGAGCCGCTCCCACCAACGCTCACCGGCCAGGCATGACCTGGCCACGGCAAGCAACAGTTGGGTGTCATCGCTGTATTCGCCAGCGTGGACAGGGTCGCGATAGCGCTTGGAGTAGTGGCCGGCGTATCGAGTCCAGTTCTGAAACTCGGGCCGTGGGGTAGCGCGGTCGCGTTCTTTCTGCCCGCCAACAAGACCGCCGCGGACCTCTTGCGGCCATCCCAGCGCGTCCCCGACTGCCGCGCCCAGGAAAATACCTCGCGCGGTCTTCGCCATGGTGTTGCTGGTACTGGTCATGATGTTGCCCTTGGTGAGGCCACCATTGACCAGGTGGCCTCAGGGAAGTAGCGGCTGTTCTGGACGGCGGCTGTGATGGTCCACTTATCGAACATACCCGGCGAAATCACCCATCGGACGCCATTGGGTGGGAGTGTGCCGAATCGGTCCAGCCGCCCATACTCCTCCGACGCTGCGGCTTCGGTAGGGAACACGATCGCATGGATCGCTGACACCGGCACCGGGGCGGTCACCAGTACCTCGGCTTGGATGTCGGTAGGGCTGCCAGGGTCGTGGCGCGGCCCACGGGTGCGGGTCTGTCCCCCTTGGCCCTGAACCGACGGAGCATAGCAAGCCCTGAAACCGGCCACACCGGGGGCGGCGAGGCCACTTCCTGCGGCAGCGTTCCGCGGGCAGAACAGTGCTCCCTCCGTCGCGGCGACGGCCTTGTCCAGCAGGAGGCACACCCAGTCCGGATAGTTGACGACATGGGCTTTGCGTCGGGCGATGTCGAAGTAAAAGCCGTTCGGATACTGCAAACTGCAGCAAACTCTGTCCGGGTAACCATCCAGACGCTGGAGATCAGTTACCCGGTAGCAAGCGCGCACATCCTCGGACAGGTCCTTGACGCTGCGTAGCTGGCCGTCGGCGAAAATGCTGGGCAGATTCAACGAAGGGGTAAAGTGCGTCAGCCGGGTCAGCGGCATAGAGGCCAGTGCGGCGGCGACCTCGACGTTGACTTGGCCAGTCATGTTGTCACCTGGTAGAGACCGGAGTCTGGAGCTGGTAGCAACGGGGTCGGGTCGCCGGTGTGGGTGATGATGAGCTCATCGCGAGCACGAGTCACGCCGACGTAGAGCAGGCGACTCTCACGGCTGGCGGCTTCGTCGTACCCGAAAGCGGTCACCGTGTCGCTGTCAGGGGAACGAGCAGCTCCGCAGAAGGGCAGGAACACGACATCAAATTCGAGTCCCTTGGCGGAGTGGTACGTACCCGCGTACACGCCGGCTTCGATTTCCCACCGCTGCAGCTGATCATGCAGCATCCGGACGCCCGCCACGCCCTGGACGGCCAGTCGTGCTTCTGCACGGGTGCGAGCGAGCACGCCTACGCGTGCGACTTTCGCGAAGGCCGCGACGCTGGTCGCGACTGCGGCTGCCTCGGCCTCGGTTGACGGGTAGCTGACAAGAGTGGGCTTTGCGCCGGCCGCGCGTTGTGGTGCCCGGGGTTCTACCAGGTCAGCAGAGTCGCGGAAGTGGGGCATCTGAGCCATGGCGATCGCAAGGCGAGCAATCTCAGGGCTGTTGCGATAGTTGTCGAGGAACACCTCGGTTTTGGCAACCTTCAGGCCACAGGAACGCCACGACACCCGCTGTCCGTAGATCTGTTGGGCGTAATCCGCGAAGAGCGTCAGACTGCCGTCTGCAGGGATGGCTTCTGCCAGTGAGCGGATCGACTCCGGGGAGAGGTCTTGTGCCTCATCGACCACAATGTGCTTGTACCGGCGGGCAACCGTGTCAGCGGCCAACGAGGTGCGCACCGAGGCTGGCAGCGAGGCCCAGTCGTACGGGTAGCCGCCCGCTGTGCGGGCGGCTAGGTAGTTCTTACGAATATCCCAGACCGCTCGTCGTTGACCTGGCTGCAGCGCGGCCATCCGACCGACCCGGTCGACCGCGAGGTAGGCCTCGACCGTGCCGAGCCCGTTACCGTCGATCCATTCGAGCTCGTCCAAGAAGAAGTCCGTTGCTCGGTCGAAGAACGAGTTCGGCTTGTAGGACGCCGCGGTCTCCTTGACGGCCTGCTCTACGAAAACCTTGCGCTGGTCCGGGCCGGCGATCTGGTTGTAGCCCATCCGACCCTGTGCGGCCAGGTATCCGCGGGCAAAGGTGCCGTAAGTCTCGATCGTGACCCTCGGCAACTTGTTAGCGAGATGCCGCAGGTATGTGACCAGTGACTTGTTGTACGTGAGCAGCAGCGTGGGCCCGTTGTTTCGAGTACGAGCGTCGGCTAGATGTGCTGCACGATGGATGGCCATCACAGTCTTGCCGGTGCCAGCGGTTCCTAGGACGACCTGATGGCCGTGCGCGGCCAAGTAGACGACGTCGCGCTGATGACCTTGAGGTATTGGCAGGCCCAAGATTCGTCTCCCTGTAGATCACCGGCGGTTGGGAGGGCCACTGGCATGGCACCGCCGAGAGGAGCGGAATCCTATCGGATTATCGGAAGCCTGTCCTCTCGGGTGTATTCGTCCCTGCTGTGATCGCTCGGTGACGATCCGACGGTCCGTAGTAACGACGGGTTGTATGGGCTGCGGCCCGCTTACCTAGTGGAGACCGCGATCTGCCAGGCGCTCACCGACTTCGTCGACCGGTAGAGCCTTGAGATCGCCACGTACGACCCCACATCTGCCGCCCAGGCTTTGGAAGCATCTTCGCCTACGGCTTCGCTCACAAGATCATCAAGGCCCTCGGTCGCTGAGATGAGGACGGAGGCATCTGTTACACGTGCGACGACGGGAGGGTCGAGGCTCGGGTGCCAGCCTAGAGGGGTTGAGTCAATCCCTGGAGAAGTCACACAGGGTGACATTCGAAGAGATCAAGAACGAGAGAGCGCCGTGCAAGAGGTGGTACGGGGCTTCCTGCGCGGGGGTTGGGTTGAGGTCTCGGAGCGGACAACGGACAGGAGTGAAGCACCCCGATAAGCTCGCGGCCAACCCCTGCCCCTGCGGCCGCTTCTCCCGTACCGACGACCTGTGCGAGTGCCCGCCCGCCGCGATCCGCCGCTACCAGGCCCGTCTGTCCGGACCGCTCCTCGACCGGGTCGACCTGCGCGTCGAGGTCGACCGGGTCACCCGCGCCGAACTCACCGAACGCGGCGCCCGCGGCGAGTCCACGGCGACCGTGGCCGCCCGGGTGCTGCAGGCCAGGGAACGCGCAGCCGCCCGCCTGGCCGACACCCCGTGGCGGACCAACAGCGAGATTCCCGGCCGGGAGCTGCGCAGCCGCTGGTACGCCGCGCCGGGTGCGATGGACGAGGCCGAGCGCCATCTGGAGCGGGGTGTGCTGACCGCCCGGGGCCTGGACCGGGTGCTGCGGGTCGCCTGGACCGTCGCCGACCTCCTCGGCCACGACCGCCCCGACGCGACGGACGTCGCCCTGGCGCTGCAACTGCGGACCGGGGTCCCCCGCGGGGTGCCCATGGCGATCGGGGCGTTGACGTGCCGGTATTCCGGGGTGCTCCGGGGCGCGTCCACAGCGATGGGAGCGTCGACGTGAGCCCCGGCGCCGAGCTGTACGACCGGGTCTTCCTCGCGCGTGTCCTCGAACCCGGGGACGAGGCGGCCGGGCGCTGGCTGCGGGAGGCCGGGGTGCGGGAGGTCGCCGGGCGGCTGCGCGGGAAGGGGCGCCGGTTCGAGGGCATCAGCGAGCGGCGCTGGGCCGGGCTGCTGGCCCGGGCGGAGCGGGCCGATCCGGAGCGGGACCTGGCGGTCGCCCGCGAGACGGGGGTGCGGTATGTGTGCCCGGGGGACGGGGAGTGGCCCCGGCAGCTCGACGACCTCGGGGACGCCCGGCCGCTGGGGCTGTGGGTGCGCGGAAGCCCGAACCTGCGGATGTGGGCCCTCAGGTCCGTCGGGGTCGTGGGAGCGCGGGCCTGCACGGAGTACGGGGCGCACACGGCGGCCACGGTCGCGGCGGGGCTCGCCGAGCGGGGCTGGGTGGTGGTCTCCGGGGGCGCCTACGGCATCGACGGCGCCGCCCACCGGGGCGCCCTCGCCGCCGGCGGGGCCACCGTCGCCGTGCTGGCCTGCGGGGTCGACCGGCCGTACCCGCGCGGGCACACCCAGCTGATCACCCGGATCGCGGAACAGGGGCTGGTCATCGGGGAGTTGCCGCCCGGTGACCACCCCACCCCGAGCAGATTCATCGTCCGCAACCGGGTGATCGCCGCCCTGACCAGGGGGACCGTCGTGGTCGAGGCCGCGCACCGCAGCGGCTCGCTGGCCACGGCACGGGCGGCGCAGCGGCTGGGGCGGCACACGATAGGCGTCCCCGGACCGGTGACCAGCGGGCTGTCCGCCGGGGTGCACGAGCTGCTGCGCGGGGACGCCGTGCTGGTCACGGACGCCGCCGAGGTCGTCGAACTCGTCGGGGACATGGGGGAGCTGGCGCCCGACCGGCGCGGACCCGTCCTGCCCCGGGACCTGTTGGCGGCGGGCACCCGCCGGGTGCTGAACGCACTGCCCGCACGGGGTGCGGCCCCGCCCGACGAGATCGCCCGCGGGGCGCAGACCACCCATGACGACGCCGTCGCCCGGCTGTACGAACTCCGAGCACTTGGTTACGTCGAACGACACGGCGACGGCTGGAAGTTGACACGCCAGGCGGTGATGCCACTCCGTGACGATCGCGGCCGATGCTGACCGAGCGTGTTCGGCCGTCCGGGGGAACCGCGATGCCCTTGGGAATTCCCGGAGTTGATACCCCGGGCCGATCACGCAGAGCGATCGGGCTGCCTCGGGGGGACGCCCAGCGGAACGTATCTGCGCATGCTCCGCGCCCCGTCCTTCGCACACCGCGACACTCCAGTCACGCTACGCTCACGGGGATTCCGGTGCAGACCGGCACCACGGCACCAGACCCGTACCAGACCGACAGCTCACCCAGGCACCCGCACTTCACGGCAGAACGGCACAAGGCGACGAATGCCCCAGCACACCTCCGGGTCCGACCGGGCGGCGATCCCCCCAGCCGCCCGCGACGGTGGCAGCGTGCGGCCGCCCGCTCCCTCGACGCTCGACGAGTTGTGGCGGTCGTACAAGGCGACGGGGGACGAGCGACTGCGCGAGCAGCTGATCCTGCACTACTCGCCGCTCGTGAAATACGTGGCGGGACGGGTGAGCGTCGGCCTGCCGCCCAATGTGGAGCAGGCCGACTTCGTCTCCTCGGGAGTCTTCGGGCTGATCGACGCCATCGAGAAGTTCGACATCGACCGGGAGATCAAGTTCGAGACGTACGCGATCACCCGGATCCGCGGCGCGATGATCGACGAACTGCGCGCCCTGGACTGGATCCCGCGCTCGGTGCGGACCAAGGCCCGGAACGTGGAGCGGGCGTACGCGACGCTGGAGGCACGCCTCAGGCGCACCCCGACCGAAGTGGAGGTCGCCGCCGAGATGGGGATCGCGGTGGACGAACTCCACTCGGTCTTCAGTCAGTTGTCGCTGGCCAACGTGGTGGCGCTGGAGGAGCTGCTCCATGTGGGCGGCGAGAGCGGCGACGGGCTCAGCGTCATGGACACGCTGGAGGACACCGCCGCGGACAACCCCGTCGAGGTGGCCGAGGACCGGGAGCTGCGCCGCTTCCTCGCCCGGGCGATCAACACCCTCCCCGAGCGCGAGAAGACCGTCGTCACGCTCTACTACTACGAAGGGCTCACCCTCGCCGAGATCGGCAATGTGCTGGGCGTAACCGAGAGCCGGGTCAGCCAGATCCACACCAAGTCGGTCCTGCAGCTACGGGCGAAGCTGGCCAGTTTCGGCCGTTGACCGGGCGGCGGACCTTCGGGAGCTACTCCCGTACCGGGCGGTGCGTCCGTAAAGTGGACGACGTGCCAAGGATTCGAGCGGCCTCCGTGGCCGAGCACAGGTCGATGCAGCGAGCCGCCCTGCTGGACGCGGCTCGTTCCCTGCTTTCCGAGGGCGGTACGGAGGCGCTGACGTTCCCGGCGCTGGCCGAGCGGACGGGCCTCGCGCGGTCGTCCGTGTACGAGTACTTCCGGTCACGGGCCGCCGTGGTCGAGGAGCTGTGCGCGGTCGACTTCCCGGTCTGGGCGGCCGAGGTCGAGGCGGCGATGGCCGCGGCGGACGGTGCCGAGGCCAAGATCGAGGCGTATGTGCGCACCCAGCTCGCGCTGGTCGGGGACCGGCGGCACCGGGCCGTGGTCGCGATCTCCGCGAGCGAGCTGGACGCCGGCGCCCGGGAGAAGATCCGCGCCGCGCACGGCGGGCTCGTCACGATGATCGCCGAGGCCCTGCGGGAGATGGGCCACGCCGAGCCCCGGCTGGCGGCGATGCTGCTCCAGGGCGTGGTGGACGCGGCGGTGCGCCGGATCGAGCTGGGTGCGGCGGAGGAGCCGGAGGCCATCACGGAGGCGGCGGTGGCCATGGCACTGCGGGGAGTGCGGGGCTGAGTCCAGCTCGGCCCGAGCTCCTACGGCAGGGGCACCCCCAGCACCGGCAGCAGTCTCGACGGGCCTGGGTTCAGCAGGGTCAGCGGGTCCAGGTAGGTCTTCCCGCGCCGCAGCCCCCAGTGCAGGCAGGACACCGCGCAGTGCGGCGGCCCGGCGCCGACCGTGCCGATCACCTCGCCGGCCCCGACCTCCGCCCCCTTCTCCACCTGCGGATCGACCGGCGCGTAGGTCGTTCGCAGCGGCGGAGTGCCCGTCCCCGGGTGCTCCACGGAGACCACGCCCCTCCCCGCCACCCGCCCCGCGAAGAAGACCCGGCCCGCCCGCGTCGCCCGTACGGGCGTGCCGGCCGGGGCCGCGAGATCCACACCCCGGTGGCCCCGGGCGTACGGCGTCGGCGGGGGTTCGAAGCCGCGCAGCACCGTGGGGCCGGGGACCGGCCAGGGGGCGGCGGACACCGCCGCCGTGGGGGACAGGGGCACCTCGGCGCCCGTGCCGAACAAGGCCGCCAGGATCAGTAACAGCAGGACCGCGCATCGTTTCGCTCGCATCCGCCCAGGCTCCCCGCGCCCCGCCGATCATGGCGCGATCTGTGGACGACCGGCGGCTTGTGGACAGCGGCGTCACCCGGGGCCTCCCCGGTCCCGTACACTTCTCATGGCGATCCGGGTCACCGGGTCGACTTCGCACGCCCCGACTCGGGTCGACAAAACGACCTGAGTCCGCGCTCCTCGGTCCTTCGTGGCACGGCGCATTCGGGGCGTCAGGCGCGGGAGCCGTCCGGCACCCGCGGCACAACCGAGAAATTCAAGGAGATACGGCCATGGCCGTCGTCACGATGCGGGAGCTGCTGGAGAGCGGCGTCCACTTCGGTCACCAGACCCGTCGTTGGAACCCGAAGATGAAGCGCTTCATCTTCACCGAGCGCAACGGCATCTACATCATCGACCTGCTCCAGTCGCTGTCGTACATCGACCGCGCCTACGAGTTCGTCAAGGAGACCGTGGCCCACGGCGGCACGGTCATGTTCGTCGGTACGAAGAAGCAGGCGCAGGAGGCCATCGCCGAGCAGGCCACCCGCGTCGGCATGCCCTACGTCAACCAGCGCTGGCTGGGCGGCATGCTCACCAACTTCTCGACCGTCTACAAGCGTCTGCAGCGCCTGAAGGAGCTTGAGCAGATCGACTTCGAGGACGTCGCGGCCTCCGGTCTGACCAAGAAGGAGCTCCTGGTCCTCTCCCGCGAGAAGGCCAAGCTGGAGAAGACCCTCGGCGGTATCCGCGAGATGCAGAAGGTGCCCAGCGCCGTCTGGATCGTGGACACCAAGAAGGAGCACATCGCCGTTGGTGAGGCCCGGAAGCTGAACATCCCGGTCGTCGCGATCCTCGACACCAACTGCGACCCCGACGAGGTCGACTACAAGATCCCGGGCAACGACGACGCGATCCGCTCCGTCACCCTGCTCACCCGTGTGATCGCCGACGCCGTCGCCGAGGGCCTCATCGCCCGCTCCGGCGTCGCCACCGGCGAGAAGGGCGAGAAGGCCGCGGGCGAGCCGCTCGCCGAGTGGGAGCGCGACCTGCTTGAGGGCGAGAAGAAGGCCGACGAGGCCCCCGCCGCCGAGCAGGCCCCGGCCGCCGAGGCGCCCGCCGCCGAGGCCCCCGCGGCCGAGGCTCCGGCCACCGACGCCTGATCAGTCAGCGTTGACGGCGGGGGCGGCGACATCCTGAACGCCCCCGCCGTTCACCCGTAGGTCCGAGAACCGCATCTACGTGTGGGGCTCGGACCGGGTAGATCTCCCGACTTCGAGAAAGACTCAACGACTCATGGCGAACTACACCGCCGCCGACGTCAAGAAGCTCCGTGAGCTCACCGGCGCCGGCATGATGGACTGCAAGAAGGCGCTGGACGAGGCCGACGGCAACGTTGACAAGGCCGTCGAGGCGCTGCGTATCAAGGGCCAGAAGGGCGTCGCCAAGCGCGAGGGCCGCTCCGCCGAGAACGGCGCCGTGGTCTCCCTCATCGCCGACGACAACACCTCCGGTGTCCTGGTCGAGCTGAAGTGCGAGACGGACTTCGTCGCCAAGGGCGAGAAGTTCCAGGCCGTCGCCGCCGCCATCGCCGAGCACGTCGCCAAGACCTCCCCGGCCGACATCGACGCCCTGCTCGCCTCCGAGATCGAGGCCGGCAAGACCGTCCAGGCGTACGTGGACGAGGCCAACGCCAACCTCGGCGAGAAGATCGTCCTGGACCGCTTCGCGCAGTTCGCCGACGGTTTCGTCTACGCCTACATGCACCGCACCATGCCCGACCTGCCCCCGCAGATCGGTGTCCTGGTCGAGCTGGACAAGGCCGACGCCGACCTGGCCAAGGGCGTTGCGCAGCACATCGCCGCGTTCGCGCCGAAGTACCTCTCCAAGGACGACGTCCCGGCCGAGGTCGTCGAGTCCGAGCGCCGCGTCGCCGAGGAGACCACCCGCGCCGAGGGCAAGCCCGAGGCCGCCCTGCCGAAGATCGTCGAGGGTCGCCTCAACGGCTTCTTCAAGGACGCCACCCTGCTGGGCCAGCCCTACGCCCTCGACAACAAGAAGTCGGTCGAGAAGGTCCTGCAGGAGGCCGGTGTCACCCTGAAGCGCTTCACGCGCATCAAGGTCGGCATCTGAGTCCGTACCGCGATCGACGCGCGACCCCGATAGGGTCGACAGCAGTCGTCCCGGTACGCCGTCACCGGCGTGACGGACGACAGCAGATCTGACGAGGAGGCCATTGCCGCGCATGGGATGCCAACACCCCACCGGCAATGGCCTTCTTCGTATGTGCAACACGTGAAAGAGGCGGGATCTCCATGACCACCAAGGCCCAGAAGAGCGACGACGGCAAAGTACACGGCCGGTTTCTGCTGAAGCTGTCCGGAGAGGCCTTCTCCGGCGGTGGGGGCCTGGGCGTGGACCCTGACGTGGTGCACAAGATCGCCCGCGAGATCGCGGCCGTCGTCCGGGACGGCGCGCAGATCGCGGTCGTCATCGGCGGCGGCAACTTCTTCCGCGGCGCCGAACTCCAGCAGCGCGGCATGGACCGCGCCCGCTCCGACTACATGGGCATGCTCGGCACCGTGATGAACTGCCTCGCCCTCCAGGACTTCCTGGAGAAGGAGGGCATCGACAGCCGGGTCCAGACCGCCATCACCATGGGCCAGGTCGCCGAGCCGTACATCCCGCTGCGCGCCGTGCGCCACCTGGAGAAGGGCCGCGTGGTCATCTTCGGCGCCGGTATGGGCATGCCGTACTTCTCCACCGACACGACCGCCGCCCAGCGCGCCCTGGAGATCGACGCCGAGGCGCTGCTGATGGGCAAGAACGGCGTGGACGGGGTCTACGACTCCGACCCCAAGGCCAACCCGGACGCGGTCAAGTTCGACTCCCTCGGCTACGGCGAGGTCATCACCCGGGACCTCAAGGTCGCCGACGCCACCGCCATCACGCTGTGCCGCGACAACAAGCTCCCGATCCTGGTGTTCGAGCTTCTGGCGGAGGGCAATATCGCCCGCGCCGTCAAGGGTGAGAAGATCGGCACGCTTGTGGGTGACCAGGGCAGCAGGGACTGACAGGCAACACCCACGGACCCTGACCGGGGGATGGACAATGGTCCACCGGTCGGGAACCGTGCAGGAAGAAGACGCGACGCAGCCGGCCGCCGCCCCCTCGCAAGGAACCGCAGCCGGGCCTACTCAAGACACGCAGGAGCAAGTGGTGATCGAAGAGACCCTCCTCGAAGCCGAGGAGAAGATGGAGAAGGCCGTCGTGGTCGCCAAGGAGGACTTCGCCGCGATCCGCACCGGCCGTGCGCACCCGGCGATGTTCAACAAGATCGTGGCCGACTACTACGGCGCGCCGACGCCGATCAACCAGTTGGCCTCGTTCTCCGTGCCGGAGCCGCGCATGGCGGTCGTGACCCCGTTCGACAAGAGCGCGCTGCGCAACATCGAGCAGGCGATCCGCGACTCCGACCTGGGCGTCAACCCCAGTAACGACGGCAACATCATCCGTGTGGTGTTCCCCGAGCTGACCGAGGAGCGCCGCCGCGAGTACATCAAGGTCGCCAAGGGCAAGGGCGAGGACGCCAAGGTGTCCATCCGCTCGGTCCGCCGCAAGGCCAAGGACGCCATCGACAAGCTGATCAAGGACGGCGAGGTCGGCGAGGACGAGGGCCGCCGTGCGGAGAAGGAGCTCGACGACACCACCGCGAAGTACGTCGCGCAGGTGGACGAGCTCCTGAAGCACAAGGAAGCGGAGCTGCTTGAGGTCTGATGAATGACTCTTCCTGGGGCGCTCCGCCACACTCCGGGCCACATCCCGGGTACTGGGGACCGTCCGACCAGGGGCCTGTCCAGGGGGCTGCCCCGGCGGGTCCCGCGTACGATGCGCCTGAGGCGCAGCACACTCGCCCCATGCCCATCGTGCCCGACGTACCCGCGTATGGCGGAGACCAGGATGACGACCGGGGGGCTGCTCGGCTGAGCGGCCCCTTGTTCCGCGACGAGACGCCGCAGGCGCAGGCCCCCCGGACCGCGCCGCAGAATCCGGAGCCCATGCCCGACGCCCCGCAGCCGGCGCCGCGCCCGCAGAAGAAGAGCGCGGGACGCGACCTGGGCGCGGCCATAGGGGTCGGCGTCGGTCTCGGCGCGGTGATCGTGGCCTCGCTGTTCGTGGTGAAGGCCGTGTTCGTCGGGGTTGTCGTGGTCGCCGTGGTCGTGGGTCTGTGGGAACTGACCTCGCGGCTTCAGGAGCGCAAGGAGATCAAGGCGCCGCTGGTGCCCCTGGCTCTCGGCGGCGCCGCCATGGTGATCGCCGGGTACGTCCGGGACGCGGAGGGCGCCTGGGTGGCGATGGCGCTCACCGCGCTGGCCGTCCTGGTCTGGCGCATGGCCGAGCCACCCGAGGGCTACCTCAAGGACGTCACGGCGGGTGTCTTCGCGGCGTTCTACGTCCCGTTCCTGGCGACGTTCGTCGTGATGATGCTGGCGGCGGACGACGGCGCCTGGCGGGTCCTGACGTTCCTGGTACTGACGGTGGTCAGCGACACCGGCGCCTACGCCGTCGGCTGGCGCTTCGGCAAGCACAAGCTCGCCCCGCGCATCAGCCCCGGCAAGACCCGCGAGGGCCTGCTGGGAGCGGTCTCCTTCGCCATGGTCGCGGGCGCCCTGTGCATGCAGTTCCTGATCGACGACGGCTCCTGGTGGCAGGGCCTGCTCCTGGGCCTCGCGGTCGCGGCCAGCGCCACGCTGGGCGACCTCGGCGAGTCCATGATCAAACGCGACCTGGGCATCAAGGACATGGGCACCCTCCTCCCCGGCCACGGCGGCATCATGGACCGCCTGGACTCCCTCCTGCCGACGGCACCGGTGGTGTGGCTGCTGCTGGTGGCGTTCGTGGGGTCGGGCTGACGATCCTTCGATCCTGGAACAGGCCCCCGCTTTGGCGGGGGCCTGTTCCGTTGCGTGCCGGGTGGGAAATCCGGCGGCTCCGGCCACCCGAATCGATCTGCGACACTGGATGGGTTATGCCGAAGCCCGGAGAACTGGCAGTAGCCGGGCAGCAAGAAGCCCCCTACCAGCGCGTTTGGCGCGGACAGGGGGCCTGATTCAGCTCACTGGGCCGTCTCTGGGCCGTCAGGGTGTACCGGGGCCGCGAAGAACACCCGATCTATGGCTTTCCTCGTACGCTCCTGGCTCGACGGCATCAGGTGCGCGTACACCCGCAGCGTCAGGCCGGGGTCGGAGTGGCCCAGGTATTCGCTCACGGCTTTGATGCTTTCGCCCGCGTCCAGCAGTACCGAGGCGTAGAAGTGCCTCAGCGCGTGCATCCCGTGTTCGCGAGCGGACTCGTACTTGCCGTCCTCCCCGGCCTCGGCGATCAGACCGGCCGACGCGAGGGCGGGCTTCCACTCCTGCGCGTTGAAGTTGCTGCGCCAGACGAGACCGTTCGCGGTGTTCGTGAACAGCAGGCGGGCCGAGACTTTCGGGCCGTCCGGCTTGCGCCAGGGCAAGGTGATCTCCACAGGCTTGAAGGAGTCCATGTGGGCTCGCAGCGCCTCGGCCACTGACGGCGGTAACGGTACGTCGCGCTCCTTGTTGCACTTCGGTGGAGCGAAGACGGCCTTGCCCCGGATCAGCTTCACCTGTCGGAGCACGCGAATCATGCCGCCGTCGAAGTCGAGGGCATCCTCCGCAAGCCCCACGATCTCGCCCTGACGGAGCCCGCACCCCGCGCCGACGTCCACCATCGCCCGGTAGCGCCGGGGGAGTGCCCCACGGACCGCCAGAACCTGAGCAGGCAGCCACGGCACGACGCGCCGCTGTTCGGCCGTGGGCGGGCGGACGGACTTCGCGGAGCACGGATTCCGGGGCAACAGCCCGTCGTCGACGGCCGCGCTCAGGACGGCCCGCACGTCGCCGTAGATGTTCCGGGCGTAGCCGCCACTGACGGCGGGGTCGTTCTCCAGCGCGCTCACCAGGCCCCGGATGTGCTCCGGGCGGAACGAGTCCAGAGGCCGAGAGCCGATCAGCCGGAACGCGTGCAGGCGCAACCGCTGCTCGACCACAACCTGACTGGCGGGGTCGATGCCGTGCGTCTTGAGCCACTTCTCGGCGTAGCTCTTGAAGGTGATCCGTGCTGCGCGCGGATCGATGTACCGGCCCCGAGACATGTCCGAGGCGATATCGGTCAGCCACTGCTCGGCGAGCCGCTTCTGTCGATCCGGGAAGCTCTTGGACTTCTCGGTGCCGTCGGGGCCGACGTAGCGCGCCCGGTAGCGCATTCCGGTCCCATAGCGGTCGGTCTTGACCTTGCGGGGCTTGCCGTCCGGACCAGTCTCGGTGCGGTACCAGCGGTCTTGGACGTGTCCGGCCATCAGGCAGCCTCCCCGAGCTGGGAGTCGACCCAGGCGCGTACGTCGGTGGGGTCGAAGCGCAGATGCCGGCCGACGCGGAAGCCACGGGGACCGGTGCGCTTGCGGCGCCACTGGTAGACCGTCTCGACGCTGGGAAGCTCGAACATCTCGACCAGGTCCTCGGGCGTCAGGAACCGGTTCGGCAGTTCCGAGGCCATGGTCAGCACCCCCCTTCGTCGGTGAGTAGGTCGCGCAGGGCTTCGCGGGCGGTTTCGCGGTTGAGCTGGAGGTCGCGGGCGATGGTTGCGGCGAGGACGGATTCGCAGGGGGTGTGGCCGTGTCCGGCGTACTGCCAGTCGGCGAGGACGAGGACGGTGTCCGGTTCGCGGTCCTGGTCGTCGAGGCCTAGGGCGGCGCGTTCCTGGGCGGCGCGGTAGTCGGCGCGTGCTTGGCGGAGTTCGCCGAGGGTGGTGGAGTAGCGGCGGGACTTGGTGGAGAAGTGGCCGCGGAAGCCGAGCATGTGGGCCCAGGCCCAGAGCCGCCGGTCGGGGTAGAGCGGGTCGAGGGTCTTGCAGGCTTCGATCAGGCGGCGGGTGTGGTCGGGGACCTGGTGGCGGTCGAGCTCGGCAAGCTCGCCGATGCGGCGGTCAAGGGTGCCTGTGTTCTCGGCGGCTTTGGTGGCGTACTTGGCCACGTAGGAGGCGACGGCTTGTTCGGTGATCTCCGAGCCGTCACCGAACGCCTTGACCGGCCGGATGTCGAGCTGGGTGCCCCAACGGAAGGTGCGGGCCGGTTGATCGGCGGCGGCCCGGACCGAGACCGAGGTGTAGGCGTGTCTGACGGCGGCTCGGATCGCGTCGGTGAGTAGGCCGGTGGTCGCCCAGGACGGCGGCGGGGCGTCCGGGCCGTCGGATCCGTCGAGACGGATCACGGCGTGGAAGTGCAGGGCACCGCGCTTCTGGAACTCGGCGACCTTGCCGTACGAGACACGGCAGACCTCTTTGAGTCCACGCTGGGTGAGTCCGGCGCGGGCGGCGATCTCGCGGCGGAGCCGGTTGGCGAAGCGCTGCCAGAGTTGTCCGGCGTGGTTGTTGAACAGCACCGCGCCCGCGTAGTCGTACGTGTTCGGGTCCAGGGCGGTGCCGAGTTCCGGGGCGTCGGGGGCATGGCGGATGCCGCAGCGGCAGACGCCGTGGTCGGGCCGGTTGTGCACGCGGCCGAACGACGGTGCGGTGAAGGTGGCGAAGACGCGGGGGTGGTCGCGGACGGCGGCGGGGATGTCGCGGCGGTCGTCACCGGCCAGGCCCGCGCGGATGAGGTGGTAGGTGTCGCCCGCGTAGGTCCAGGCGCAGGCGGGGCAGCGGGAGGCGCGGCGGTTGCCGCAGGCGATGCGGAGGCGTCCGCCGGGTTCGTGTTCGGTGGTGTAGTGGTGCAGGGTCTCGCCGGTGGTCTTGTCCTTGTGGAGGGTCCAGCCGGTGAGGTGGACGGGGTCGGCGCAGCCGCCCGTGCGGCGGATCTGGTCTTCCCAGCGGTGGTAGTCGGGGGCCGAGGCCACCCTCAGCAGGTCGCCGAGGGTGGTCGGGTCGAGCAGCGATTCAGGCACGGGCGCCCTCCGGGGAACGCCGGGCGTCGGTGGTGCCGGTGCCCTGGCAGATTGGGCAGTGGGCGGTGATGGTGCGCAGGTGGCCACGGTGGTCACGGCCGCCGATGGTGACGGCGGCGGAGGCGAAGCCGTCGCAGGCCGGGCAGATCCTCGGCGCGGGCGGGGTGTGCTGGGCCATGATGGGGGTTCCTTTCGATTGCGGTTGGAAGGAACGGCCCCGGGTGGCGGCGTGCTTGGCGGCTTGTGCGCCACCCGGCGGCCGGTCAGCGAGAGGGGTGCGAGCCCCGGCGGCTGCGGCCCTTGGCCGCGTACATCGCCGCGTCGGCGGTGGCGAGCGCATCGGTCAGCAGAGGGACCGGCAGCTCAGCCAGGCGGCAGACGCCGACCGAGGCGGCCAGGGGAAGCAACACCCCGGCGTGGTTCAGCGGTCGGTGCAGCGCAGCGATCAGCGCGCCGAGGTCGGCGGCGGCGAGGTCCTGGACGACGGCCACGAATTCATCCCCGCCGAGGCGACCGGCGGTGCCGTTGCGTCCGCACCAGGTGCGCAGCCGGTCAGCGGCGGCGATGAGGGCGGCGTCTCCTGCGGCGTGGCCGTGGGTGTCGTTGAGGGTCTTGAAGTGGTCGAGGTCGACCAGGAGCACGGCGGCGGTCGGGTGCCGGCGGATGACGTGTTCGGCGCGGGCGGTCCAACCGGCGCGGGTGTGCAGGCCGGTGAGCGGGTCACGGCGAGCCGAGGCGAGTCGGTGGGTGAGGATGCCGCCGTGTACGGCCCAGCCCAGTAACGGGGCTAAGGCGGCGGCTATGTGCGGATCCATGAACGTTCCCTTCGGTGATGGCGGTTGGCGGGGGTGGGTCTCGGGAGGCGGCGGCGTGCTTGGCGGCTTGTGCGTCGCTCCCGGAACGGTCAGTGGCGCTTGGCGCTGGAAGCCAGGAGCGAGCGCAGGACCAGGGCGCAGACGGCCACCGAGGCGGCCGTGATGGCGACCGCGAGCAGCATGGAGATCAGGACCGCGCCGACGACCAGGACCACGGCGGTGCCGCCGCCGACCAGGGCGAGCGCGGTGCCAGGCGTGAGCTGCACCGTGGGCCGGGTCGATGCGGCCCGAGCCGGGGCAGCAGGGGCCAGCGGAGAGGCGGGGGTGCCTGGCGTAACGGTGGTCGGCTGCACCACGGTGGGCCGGGCGGGCGTTCCGGTGGGCTGGGGCATGGTCGGGAGCTTGGGACGGAGCATCGTCGGTTCTCCTCAGTCGATGAAGGTGTCGATCACGGGGGACAGAAGGCTGTCGGCGAGGAGGTAGCCGCCGAGCATCAGGACCAGGACCAGCCAGAGCGGCGGGCGGACGAGCTTGATGCCGAGGACTCCGACACAGAGCAGGGCGAACCAGAGCGGGACGTCCACGGTCGCCTCCTAGCGGGCCTTGCAGCGGTGGGTGCGGGCGGCGAGCTGGGCAGCCGACTGGCTGGAGTACTCGGCGGACCAGCCGCAGCCGTCCGAGGTGCACACGGCGGCGTGCTTGGTCTGGCCGTTGCGGTCGCGGTGGCTGCCGATCTGCACGGGGCCGATCCGCAGCACGGAGTGGAAGAAGTCGCGGGCGGGCATGTCAGTCGGTCTCCTTGCGGGTCAGGGTCGGGTCGGGGAAGGCGGCGCGGATCCCGGCGGCGGTTGCCGGTGCGGCGGTGCGGCGGGCAGCTTCCTCGGCGAGCAGGTGGGCGAGGAAGGGCCGGTTGGTGGCGGCCATTTCGCGGGCGGCGTCGAGGTAGTCGGCGGCGGTCAGGTCGGCCGGGTCGACGAACATGAGGTGTCTCCTTTCGGTGTCAGGCGAGCTGAGCGGCAATGGCGTCGGCCAGATGCGGCGGGACGCCGAGGCGGGCGCGGAGGGTGTCGGTGTCGATCCGGACTCCGGTGCGCTGCTGGTGGTCGGCGGCGACCTTGCGGGCGTGGTCGACCAGCGCGGCCGGGACCGGAACGGCCGACGGTGCCGAGTCTGGGTCGGCGGCCGGGAGGGTGGGGGTGTCGTCGGCGACCGCCACCGGTAGCGGGTCCGGTTCAGCGGTGGCGGCCGGTTCGGGCTCCACTTCGGGCGCGGGGGCCGGGGCCGAGGTGTGGCCCACGGGCGAGTGGGCCAGGAGAGTGCCGCCCATGAAGGCCAGGGCGGGCCAGGCGGCGACGAGGATACGCAGCCAGGCCGGAACGTCACCGAGGTCGAGGAGTCCGGCGGTGGCGACGTTGGCCCCGAGGGAGGCGACCAGGGCGATCAGGAACCAGCACCAGGCCAGCCGGGACGGGCCGTCCGTGCGCAGCCGACGCCAGGCGGCGACCAGCAGCAGGTCCACCGACACCGGATAGGCCCAGGCTTTCCAACCGTCCTGCCCGGCAGCGGCCGCCAAGTCGTGCAGGTGGGCGAACGACAGTGCCCCGGCGATGACGGCTTGGACCAGGACGGCATCCACGCGAAGCGCTGAGCGAGGCATGGTTGCTTCTCCTTCCTGGTCAGGCGATGGCCGGGGTGGACTCGGCGGCCGGGGTCTGAACCCGCGCAGGGCTTCCGAGCACGGGCCGGAACGGGGCCAGGGCGGGCAGGTCCGGTGCCAGGAAGGCGTACCGGTTGCAGATGTTCACGGCCTGTCGCAGCGAGGTGTGCGGGGCACGGATGCGAGCCCAACCACCAGACGAGTCACCGGCGACGGCGACGCCGGGTGTGTCCGTGGGGATCTGAATCGTGGCGAGTACGGCGTCCGGGGCGATGTCGCCGAAGGCCATGTTCGCGCTGGATTCGTCGTTGACGCGGTGGGCCGTACGGCCGGTGAGCTGGGCGCGGAGCATGGTGATGCCCTTGCCGAGTTCGGAGCCGAAGCGCTGGCCGCAGATCTCCAGGTAGATGCCGGCGGCGCGGCCAAGCTGGGCGAGCCGGGCCAGCGCGGTGATGATCCGGTCTCGGCGCTTCTCCTCCTCCTTGCTGGCGAAGAGGGCGAGTTCGGCCACCTCGTCGACCAGGACCACGACGGGCACCGGCCGCAGGTCAGGGGGTAGATCCCAGATGTCGGCGGCGATCTCTGCGTCGGGTACGGCGGAGGTGATCCGTTGCTCGGCCCGGATGAGCTGGTACACGTCCTGCATGTGGGACACCAGGGCGTCCAGGAGTTCGGCGGCGGTGTCGGGATTGTCGGCGAGGGCGGAGAACCGGCGGGCCAGCGGGAACAGTTCGACTCCCTGCTTGCAGTCGATCCCGACCAGGGCAACGCGTTGTGGCGCGAGCGCGGCGACGAGGTTGCGCTGGTAGACGGACTTGCCGGACTCCGTCGCGCCGAGCGTCAGAGCGTGCGGGACGGCCCGGTAGTCGCGGTAGTGGACCGCTCCGTCTTCCCGGAGGGCAACCGGGACCCGCATCGGACGGATGTCGACCTTGGTCGGCATCTGCACCCGCTTGAGCACGTCGTAGCCGGTCATCCGCAGTTCGACCACACCGGAGCGCAGCTCACGGGAGGTGACCCCGTACATGGCGAACGAGTGCCGCAGCCGGTCACACGACGCGGCCACGTCGAAGGCGTCCTGACCAGGGCGGAGCTTCAGCCGCAGTACCAGGCCGGTCCGGGTGATTCGTACTCGCTGAATGCGCGGTGCGCGAGGACCGGGAACGCGCTGGTGCGTCAGCCGGGCCAGGGCCAGACGCCAGCGAGGAGCCGGGACCGTCAGACCGCAGGCGTCCATGACGGACCCGTACCGGACCAGGACCCGCAGGACGGCGAACGTGATCCCGAAGCTCAGCCAGTACCAGGCGGGGCGCCGCCACCGCAGGAGACCCGCAGCAGCGACGACCAGCATCAGCGAGACGAGTAGCCACGTCACGGCTCAGGCCGCCTTCGACGCCGAGCCCGCAGCGGCCAGGGAGGTCACGGCGACCGCACGGAAGGCGATCCCGTGCCGCTTCTGGCCGTTGAACTCGTTCTCCCACGCCGAGGCGACCAGGCCGGTCAGCGCGACCGGAGTGCCCATGATCAGGTCCTCGGAGACGCCGGGCTGCGGAACGGTGAGCTTGAGGATCTCGACCTCGTCGGGCGTGGAGAACATGACCTCCACGACCATCAGCGTGACGCCGTCCTTGTCGGTGGCGATCTCACCGGTACGGCGGTCCTTCACCTTGGGCTGCGGGGGCTTGGCGACCATCACGGTGGCGTTGGAGGTGTCCACGGGAATCTGACGCATCGTCTTGTCTCCTGTAAGGGCGGGGTGTTGACCGACATCCCGTCGGCGAGATCAGGAGACCGCGAGGAGGGGTGGACGCAACACGGTCCGTATGGACGTTTAGGGACGTCTGAGCTACCGTCAAAACGTCCCTAGTGGTCCCGGCGAAGGGCACGACATGGCGAACGAGCGTCTGCGCGCGGCGATTTCAGCGAAGGGCGAGACGATCCAGTCCGTAGCCGAGCACGTCGGCGTGGATCCCAAGAGCGTTGAGCGGTGGATCACCACCAACCGCACACCCCACCGCGGGCACCGCTGGAAGGCGGCCAGCTTCCTGGGAGTTGACGAGGTCTACCTGTGGCCGTCGGTGGAGAAGCAGGCGGAGAAGGCCAGCACGTCCGAGCTGATCACGTACTACCCGCACCGTGGCGCGGTCCCCGTTCCGCTCTGGTCATCTTTGATCGAGGGGGCGAAGGACCAGATAGACATCTTGGTGTACGCCGGGCTGTTCCTCTTCGACAGCCACCCGGATCTGCCCGATCTGCTCGCCGAGAAAGCGAGTGCCGGCGCCCAGGTCCGGATCCTGCTCGGCGACCCCGAGTCCGAGGCGGTTCGCCAGCGTGGTGAAGAGGAGGGAATCGGCGGCGACTTGGCCGCGCGGGCGCGGATCACGCGCCGCTACCTCACCCCTGCCATGTCGACGCCCGGCGTGGAAGTCCGGCTGCACGACACGATCCTCTACAACTCGATCTACCGGTTTGACGAGGACGTTCTCGTGAATCCGCACGTCCTTGGAGCTCCCGCCGGTCAGAATCCGGTGATGCACTTCCGGTACCTGCCTGGAGCGCGGACCTTCCGGCACTACATGCGGAGCTTTGACTACGCGTGGGAGCGGGGCCGGGAGGCGTAGCAGGCCCTGGGCGTGCGAGGGTGAATGCATGGCCCGTGTCGACTACTTCAACGATCCCAACGCCCCGAAGGCGAACAGCCTCGTCCCTTCCGTGACTGCCATCGCCCGCAACGAGGCAGGGGAAGTCCTGCTGATCCACAAGACCGACAACGACCTCTGGGCACTGCCCGGAGGCGGCGTCGACCTCGGCGAGTCGGCTCCGGACGCAGCTGTACGCGAGACGAAGGAAGAGACCGGGTTCGACGTGGAAGTGACCGGCCTGGTCGGCATCTACACCAACCCCGGTCACGTCATGGCGTACGACGACGGCGAGGTCCGCCAGCAGTTCTCCATCTGCTTCCACGCCCGCATTGTCGGCGGCGAGCTGCGGACGAGCAGCGAGAGCAAGGAAGTGGCGTTCGTGGACCCGAGCAGGCTGGACGAGCTGAACATTCACCCGTCCATGCGCATGCGGATCGAGCACGGCCTGGCCGAACGGGCGCAGCCTTATCTCGGCTGACGAGCCATGCGCTCGCGGGTCCGGTCGACGGCTGCACCGAGGTACGGCCGGGCCTTGCTGATCGCGTTGTGCACCTCACTGCCCGGCTCGTACCGGACGAGGATCTCGTCGATCCGGGTGTCGAAGTCGAAGGACTGCCCGGCGGGGCCGGTCGTCATGTCGGCGAAGATCAGGGCATCCAGGACCGGGGAGTCTTCCCGCTCGTAGACGGCCAGTTCTGCCGAGAGCCCGCGCTGTTCCGCTTCGTACACGGCTCCGGAGTGGTGGGCGACCAACCGCACCAGGCGCGCCGGCGCACCGAGGGATTCGAGGTGCCGGGCACCGTCGAGGGGGTGGAACCCGGTATCGCGCAGCTCGGGCGCGTAGCCGATGTCATGCAGCCAGGCGGCGGCGACCAAGAGATCCCGGTCAGCCTCGGACACTGCCGCGCAAGCCTCACGGGCCCGAGCAGCCACGGCTTGAGTGTGCAGCCAGCGGTTCCCGAGTGGAGGGAGCAGGGACTCGGCGAGCTCGGCCGCTCCCTGGGGCGTGTCCAATGCAGAAGGCATGGATTGAACGGTAGCCGAGGCGAGCGGAGAGCCGACAGGCCACGATCGGGGCGGTTGCCGATCATGAGCGCGGTAAGACTTTCCCTACGTTCATCAAGGCCCGCGCACGGCGCGGGCGCGCGCCGCCTCTGCGGCGCGGCCTGCCTCCTGTCTTCGCCCCGGCTGGCCGCGCCCGGCGGCGCGCTCGGCGGCTGCGGGCATGAAGTGGGGAGACACCCTCTGTGGCTGGGGCGGTCGGCTCCACGGCTTTAGGCAGCCACTTTGGGGCGAGCCTCTAAGATCATGGCCCCAACGTCGTGCTTTAACGGGCAGGTCCACAGACTGCCCGACTCGCCGGAAGCTTAAGGGGCCATGATCACTCGCCCCAAAGCAGCTCCAGCCCAAAGCCGTTCCGCCGGCCTTCGGTTTCTGTGCTACGGACGCTCTAGAACTCCGAGATCCTGCTTTATATCAGCGATGGCAGCCTTCATTCGATTATCGTCCGAGTCGCGATATCGTTCGTATAGAAATTTTGGCACCCTCGTAGCTTTACATCGCACTGCGAAGATTTCGTCCTGAATTTTTCGGCAAGCCTTAACCAGTGACTTCTGTTGAGGCGCAGACAGTTGACGGCCTGCCCACTCGAGCTCGCTGGAGATGCGAGCCTTAACTGCAGATCTGTCGGCAATAGTCTGTCTCTGTGAGTGGATAATCTCCCAAGCCAGCGAAATGATCGCCAACGACGGGACATACCAGCGTAGCATCAAATTCAACGTACTTACATTAGCAAGCAGCCCGTACAGTATGCCGAGGCATAGCCAGATAATCAGGCTGCTGGTGACCGCATTCTTCCAGCGTTGCCTCAGACGCATATCCCATGTCACATTCGATCGCTGGCATAGTAATACTGCAACCGGAGACGGGAAATCCGACACGTCGGCGTAATAGTCGCTGAGCTTGTTAATGTCTTCTTTGAAGCGAGTCGAGAATTCCCTGATCCTTTCAGGGTCAACCTTATCCCCCCTCTCGCTCCATTCCATTTCGAAGACATAAGTGTCGAAGTGTTCCTGCAACCTAGCTGCTTCTGCAGATCTTTGCTTGACGAGTGGAGCCAGGAGAAGTGTCGAGAGAACCGCCCACACGAAGCTGATAATGATTAGTACGGTATTTGTTCGCTGCAGACATGCGAACACCGCGCCCACGACGGCTATGAGCAGAGACGGCGTGTAACGGAGCCACTCGATCCTCTGTGCGGCGCGATGTGCGGCGATGACAGCAGTGTGTAACAGTAGGCCGCGGTCGTCCTTCTGTCGCTCATTGATTCCCATCGCATCCCCCTACTGCTCATCCGGGCTTGGGAAACAGGGTCCGTACACCCTAGCCCAAGCCTCTACGGCTTGCGTATACCGGCGATCATCCTGCGCGGAAACCGCGAGGTGTGCCTTATTCCTGTAATTCTCGATCAGAACCGAGACAGCTTTCCTCTGGCAAGGTGTGAGGTAAGAGGATAGGTCACCCTGCTGGCCAGCCGGATCCTGTACGCTCAATCCTTCCGCGTACGTTTCGTAGAATCTGAGGGTGGCAATTGAATAGTTGTCACCTAGCTTATCTGCTACGTTAGCCACCATTGCTTCAAGATGATATGAGCGAAGTATCCCTCCATTTTCGACATTCCATTGTTTGATTCCTCGCGTAAATTTCGAGAGGTCTATTCTCGATGCATCGCAGCGCTCTTTGAAGTAAGCATTCTGCGTATCGGGGTCAGTCACCGCCCAGCGCCCAAACCCCCCAGGGAAAAGATAGCCGCCACGGCTGCTCTTGATGCAGGGAAGGATGTCGATCGTCACTTCCCCCGGAAAGGAGACGCTTACTACCTCTCGCATCCTCGACAAGTCTGCAGCACCTCCGAGCAACTCGCTGAGGCACTCTTCTAGGTAGGTCAAAAGCGACAGCGAATCATGAGCGTGTGGCGAATCTCCTGCTGCGAACTCGAACATTACGTCTACGTCGCTACTTTGTCGGATTGCCGTCCTTCTGGCATATGAGCCCATCAGTCGGTAACCCAGGAATGCGTACCACGGCCCGTCCATGCTGGAAGCTCGGGTTATGTCTGTGGCAAGTTTACGCACGCGCCTCATTGCGAGCTGTAAGTAGGAGTCAGGAGGTGTGATTGATCCATAGAAATGAGAGAAAGCCGTACCAACTTGGGTATCCATGTGCGACCCATTTCCCCCTGGCTCATGGTCGAGGTAACGATACTGGGTGTTCGCCTGCTCCGGGCCTGAACCGGAAAAGCGTTCAACAACTTGCCTGCGGTCCGCTTGGTCCCTTGCATGTGACGCTGAGGTAAGTGTCGAACTGCGTGTGCCAGTCGGATCGAGAGGGGGCCTGTCCCAGCCCTGGCTAGCCTCGAAGTTTCGTGACGGTCCGCCGACGGCGTCGGTGGACCGTTTTCGTGCCGTGGGCTGAGGCTGTGCAGGCCGAAGGGCCGAGTGTCGCCTCGGGATGGCGCGGATTCCACGGTTCCGGGGGTTGGGGTGCTGTCGAAGGGACGGGGAATCTGCTGGTCAGCCAGGGTCGGGCAGTTGGGTGAGCCGTTCGAGAGCTGTGGTGATGTGGCTGGTCCAGGGCCAGTGGCGGGCCAGGCGGAGGACTCGTCGCCGGCCTGTGGTCACGAGCTGTCCGGCCGCGGTGAACAGGCGGAGCCGTAGTCGGCGGGGCTCCCAGCACCTGGCCTTGCCGGTCAGTGCGAGCATCGGCATCCAGGCCAGCAGGTCGAGAGCGATCTGCACGATCTCCAGCCAGATCCGGTTCTGGGCGGTGCGGTGCAGGGGCAGGTTGCGCAGGCCGGTGGCCCGGGCGGCGCGGATGCGGTCCTCGGCCCGGGCCCGCAGCCGGTGACGGAGCTCGAGCTCGGCGATCGGCCGGCTTGAGGTGTTGGTGGCGAAACAGGTCAGCCGCATGCCGTCCGCGTCCGTGAGTCTCAACTGAGCCCCGGGATGCGGTCGTTCCTTCCTGACGATCAGCCGCATGCCCTTCGGCCAGCCGTCCAGGACGTCGCCGGTGAGTTCGGCGACCCAGGCGCCGTCGCGTATCTCACCGTCGGCCTCGATGGCCGCCGTCCAGGCTGACGCCGGAATCTTCAGCACGTGCTGGTGGATGGTGTCCGTGATCACCATGCCGACCGAGTAGGACAGCCAGCGTCCGCGCTGAGTGAGCCAGGCGACGAAGTCGTGGGTGCCGCCCGCGGAGTCAGTGCGGATCAGGGTCTGACGTCCGCGCCGGTACTTCTTCGGCAGTTGTGCCAGGGCCAGTTGGGTGGCGGTGATGTGGTCGGCTGCCGTGTTCGAGCCTGCGTTTCCCGGCCTGAGCAGGGCCGCCACCGGTTCACCGGTGCCGCCCGGCCCGTGGTCGACGAACGCCATCAGCGGGTGGTGGCCGTAGGTTCGCTTCCACGTCGGTGCGGCGTCCTCCTTGTCCGAGTGTGCGATCACCAGCACCCCGTCGAGGTCGACGGTCACCGTCCCGCCCGCATCCGGCGCTTTGCGGTCGGCCAACTGCCAGACACGGCGGCGGGCTTCAGCCCGCGCGGCACGGATGGCCCGCAGGGTCTTCTCCCCGGAGGCGGCGAGGGTGCCGATGAGGCGGGAGACCGTGGGGTCGGAGGTCACCGGCCCGAACACGGCCGGTTCGGCCCGCAGCATGGCGACATCCGCGAGGCAGTCGCCGCCCAGCGCGACCGCCAGGGCCACGTCCAGCAGGATCTTGCCCGGATCGTGCACCGCCCGAGGCTTCCGCCACGGCGTCAGCGCCGCTGATATCGCGGTGTCCAGGCCGGTCTTGCGGACGGTCTCGACCAGCAGCACGCCCCCGGCGTGCGAGACCACCGCCCGGCCGCCGCCCTCGATGCGGACACGCGGGTACGACCCGATACGCTTCTTCACCTGGAGAGTGCTTCTTTCCCTGCAGCCAACAGGACCCTAGACAAGTCCCATCGTTGCAGGTCAGGAGCACTCTCCGCTTATTTGATCAAGCCTCGGACACTCCACCTCGTGAAAGCGCGAGGCTAGAACGCCCCCTTGTTGCCCTTCATGTATGTGTCACACAGTTCAGAGGCGGGGACCAGGGGGAGGGGGCACAGTATGTCGGTGTTGGGTCGCTATCCGGGGGGACCGTCGACCTGGGCCGTCGAGCGGTTCGGGCGGCATGCCGGCGCGCTTGCTGCTGCCGTTCCGGTGCAGCTGGCCAAGGCGCACGCGAAGGCTCATGCCGCGCACCTTGCCGCGGGGCTCAAGAAGCGGAGTCCGTACGGGGTGGCCCTGGCGGGTCTCGTGCGCGAGCACCTGGCGGAGACGGCTCGTGAGCTGGGGGAGGCCGTACGGGACGTGCGTGGGTACGAGTACGCGGTGATCAACGATCACGCACTCTTTCCCTTCCGGTACGCGGACAGGCCCAGGCCGCTGGATCGGGCCCGGTTGCCGGCCAATGCGTCTCCTACGCGGCAGCGGCTGTTTCGGGCGCATGGGCCGCAGCCTCCCGACACCCTCTTCGACGTCGACGAGAACCTGGTGACCGAGGAGTACCTGGGGCTGCACGAAGCGTTCGAGGAGCTGGGAGCTTCCACCCGGCTCGTCTGCGTGTTCTTCACGGCCGACGCCGAGAACGGCATCCATGCCATTCACTGGGGCGACGCCCATCTCGAACCCGACCGCACCTTTACATGGCCGTACAGGGAGCAGCTCCCGGTCGCTCCGGTGCGGATGGAATGACTGGCCGTGGCGTCGCCACCTGGGCGGCTGTGATGCCGGCTGACTCGGGTCTGGGCCGTCCCTGGGCCGTGCGAGGTTGGCCGACGATGACAGACGGCACCCGTGGGTGACCGCCCCCACCCTGCTCCGGCCTGGGCATCCAGAGTTGATCTGCCACACTGGAAGGGTTATGCCTGCACCCGGAGAACTCACATTCGTAGCGCCGCGCGGAGCGAAGAAGCCGCCGCGGCATCTTGCTGATCTGTCGCCTGCTGAGCGCAAGGACGCTGTCGCGGCGGTCGGGGAGAAGCCGTTTCGTGCCAAGCAGCTGTCGCAGCACTACTTCGCGCGGTACACGCACGACCCCGAGCAGTGGACGGACATCCCTGCCGGGGCGCGTGAGAAGTTGCGGGAGGAGTTGTTTCCCGAGCTGATGACGGTCGTGCGGCATCTGTCGACCGACCAGGGGACCACGCGGAAGACGCTGTGGCGGCTGTTCGACGGGACCCTCGTGGAGTCCGTGCTGATGCGGTACCCGGACCGGGTGACCATGTGCATCAGCTCCCAGGCCGGGTGTGGGATGAACTGTCCCTTCTGTGCCACCGGGCAGGCGGGGCTCGACCGGAATCTCTCCACCGCTGAGATCGTGCATCAGATCGTGGACGGGATGCGGGCCCTGAGGGACGGGGACGTGCCCGGGGGGCCTGCTCGGCTTTCCAACATCGTCTTCATGGGGATGGGTGAGCCGCTCGCCAACTACAACCGCGTCGTCGGGGCCATTCGGCGGCTCACCGATCCCGAGCCGGACGGGCTCGGGCTGTCGCAGCGCGGCATCACCGTGTCGACCGTCGGGCTCGTGCCTGCTATTCATCGGTTCGCCGATGAAGGGTTCAAGTGCCGGCTAGCCATCTCGCTGCACGCCCCCGACGACGAGCTGCGCGACACCCTCGTGCCCGTCAACACGCGGTGGAAGGTGCGCGAGGTGCTGGACGCCGGGTTCGAGTACGTCGAGAAGTCGGGGCGGCGGCTGTCGATCGAGTATGCGCTGATCCGGGACATCAATGACCAGGCCTGGCGCGGTGACCGGCTCGGGCGGCTGCTCAAGGGCAAGCCTGTGCATGTCAATCTGATCCCGCTCAACCCGACTCCGGGTTCGAAGTGGACGGCCTCGCGGCCCGAGGACGAGAAGGCGTTCGTGGAGGCCATCGCCGCCCATGGTGTGCCGGTGACGATCCGGGACACCCGTGGTCAGGAGATCGACGGGGCGTGTGGTCAGCTCGCGGCCACCGAGCGGTAGTCTGAGCCCGTACATCCGTACGTACATCTTCATATTCCGACAGGGGAGCGCCACAGCGCTGAGAGTGCGGGAGAGTCCGCAGACCCTCTGAACCTCGCCCAGGTCATTCTGGGTAGGGAGATCGGTCGTCACTCAAGCTGTTGCGCCCTGCTCCGGAACCACTCGGTCCGGGGCAGGGCCGCGTCTCTTCCTGGTCACTCCAGGAGGAAGTCAGTGCACATCAAGAACAAGAGCATCGCCTTGGCCGTGGGGCTGGGGCTCGTCGCCCTGCCCGCGTTGTCCGCCTGCGGGTCGGAGGACGACAGCGGGTCCTCGGGTACGTCCAAGAACGTCACCCTCGTCAGCCACGGCTCCTGGGCCGCGTCCGAGGACGTCATCGCCGCGTTCGAGAAGCAGTCCGGGTACAAGGTCAAGGTCCTGGAGGACGGCGACGCCGGGCAGGCCGTCAACAAGGCCATCCTCACCAAGGACAACCCGCAGGGCGACGTCTTCTTCGGCGTCGACAACACCCTGCTCTCCCGTGCCCTCGACAACGGGCTCTTCCAGTCGTACGAGGTCAAGGGGGCGGACCGGATTCTGCCCGAGTACCGGGTGGACGAGGGCAAGCATCGCGTCACGCCCGTCGACACCGGGGACATCTGCGTCAACTACGACAAGAAGTACTTCGAGGAGCACAAGCTCACCCCGCCCGCGACCTTCGACGACCTGATCAAGCCCGCGTACAAGGACCTTCTCGTCACCGAGAACGCCTCCACCTCCTCGCCCGGGCTCGGCTTCCTGCTCGGTACCGCCGCGCAGTACGGGGACGACGGCTGGCAGGGCTACTGGGAGAAGCTCAAGGCCAACGGCGTGAAGGTGGTCGACGGCTGGGACCAGGCCTACAACGAGGAGTTCTCCGGCTCGGCCGGTGGCAAGGCCGCCAAGGCGGAGCGTCCGCTCGTCGTCTCGTACGCCTCCTCGCCGCCGGCCGAGGTGATCTTCGGGGACCCGAAGCCGAAGACCGCGCCCACCGGGGTCGCCGAGGGCACCTGCTTCCGGCAGGTCGAGTACGCCGGACTGCTGAGCAACGCCAAGAACCCCGAGGGCGGCAAGGCGCTGCTGGACTTCCTGGTCGGCAAGACCTTCCAGGAGGACATGCCGCTGAACATGTTCGTCTACCCGGTGACCGAGGGCGCCCAGGTGCCGGAGGAGTTCGTGAAGTACGGGCCCCAGGCGAAGGACCCGCAGACCATGGCCCCGGAGAAGATCGCCGACAACCGCGACGACTGGGTCAAGTCGTGGACCTCGCTCGTACTGAAGTAGGCCGCCCCACGCGGAGGCACGCGGCGCGGCTGGGCTTGATGGCCCTGCCCGTCGCGTTCTTCGGCGTCTTCTTCGCCTACCCGGTCGCCGCGATCCTCGCGCGCGGCCTCAAGGTGGACGGGGTCTGGCAGTTCGGCCGGATCGCCGACGTGCTCGGGCAGAGCGACATCCGGCACGTGCTGTGGTTCACCACCTGGCAGGCCCTCGCCTCCACCGCCCTCACCCTGCTGGTCGCCCTGCCCGGCGCGTATGTCTTCGCCCGCTACGACTTCCCCGGCAAGCAGGTCCTGCGGGCCGTCGTGACGGTGCCGTTCGTGCTGCCGACCGTCGTGGTCGGTACGGCCTTCATGGCGCTGGTCGGGCGGCGGGGGCTCCTCGACGAGCTGTGGGGGCTGCGGCTGGACACCACCGTGTGGGCGATCCTGCTGGCGCACGTCTTCTTCAACTACGCCGTTGTCGTCCGCACCGTCGGCGGACTGTGGGCGCAGCTCGACCCGCGGCAGGAGGAGGCGGCCCGGATGCTCGGGGCGTCCCGCTGGAGGGCCTGGCGCACGGTCACCCTTCCCGCCCTCGGCCCGGCCGTGGCCGCCGCCACGCTGATGGTCTTCCTGTTCACCTTCACCTCCTTCGGCGTCGTCCAGATCCTCGGCGGGCCCACCTTCTCCACGCTGGAAGTGGAGATCTACCGGCAGACCTCGGAGATCTTCGACCTCTCCACCGCCGCGGTCCTCACCCTCATCCAGTTCGCGGCCGTCGGCGCCATCCTCGCCCTGCACGCCTGGACGGTACGGCGCCGGGAGAGCGCGCTGCGGCTGGTGGACGCCGCGCAGACCGCCCGCCGCCCGCGCGGCGCCGGACAGTGGACCCTGCTGGCCGGGGTCCTCGTCACCATCGCCGTGCTGCTCGTCCTGCCGCTCGCGGTGCTGGTGCAGCGCTCCTTCGGCGCCGCCGACTTCGCCTACTACCGCGAGCTGACCAGCGACGAAAGCGGAATCTTCCTGGTCCCGCCGATCGACGCGATCGGCAACTCCCTGTCCTACGCCGTCGTCGCCACCGCCATCGCCGTCCTCGTCGGAGGACTGGCCGCCGCCGCGCTGACCCGGCGCGACGCCGGACGGTTCGTACGCGGCTTCGACGCGCTGCTGATGCTGCCGCTCGGGGTGTCCGCGGTGACCGTCGGGTTCGGGTTCCTGATCGCCCTGGACGAGCCGCCGCTGGATCTGCGGGCCAGCTGGATCCTGGTGCCGTTGGCCCAGGCGCTGGTCGGTGTGCCCTTCGTCGTACGGACCATGCTGCCCGTGCTGCGGGCCGTGGACCAGCGGCTGCGGGAGGCGGCGGCGGTGCTGGGGGCCTCGCCGTGGCGGGTGTGGCGGGAGGTGGATCTGCCGCTGGTGCGGCGGGCCCTGCTGATTGCGGCCGGGTTCGCCTTCGCGGTGTCGCTCGGGGAGTTCGGGGCGACGGTGTTCATCGCGCGGCCGGACAATCCGACGCTGCCGGTCGCGGTGGCCCGGCTGCTGGGGCGGCCCGGCGAACTCAACTACGGCCAGGCGATGGCCCTTTCGACGATTCTGATGGTGGTGTGCGCGGTGGCGCTGCTGGTGCTGGAGCGGCTGCGGACCGACCGGACGGGGGAGTTCTGATGCTGCTGAGCCTGGAGAACGCGACCGTGCGGTTCGGTGGGCAGGCCGTGCTCGACGCGGTGGACCTGTCGGTCGCCGAGCACGAGGTGGTCTGTGTCCTCGGGCCGAGCGGCAGTGGCAAGTCGACCCTGCTCAGGGCGGTCGCCGGGCTTCAGCCGCTGGACGCCGGGCGGGTGTCGCTCGACGGGCACGACCAGCGCGGCATCCCCGCGCACCGGCGCGGCGTGGGGCTGATGTTCCAGGACCACCAGCTCTTCCCGCAGCGGGACGTCGGCGGCAACGTCGCCTTCGGGATGCGGATGCACGGTGCCTCGAAGGCGGAACAGGCTGCCCGGGTGAAGGAGTTGCTGGACCTCGTCGGGCTGCCTGGGGCCCCGGGAAGGGCCGTGGGCTCACTGTCCGGCGGGGAACAGCAGCGGGTGGCGCTCGCCCGGGCGCTGGCGCCCCGGCCCCGGCTGCTGATGCTGGACGAGCCGCTCGGCCAGCTCGACCGCTCGCTGCGGGAGCGGCTGGTGGTGGAACTGCGGGAGCTGTTCAGCGAGTTGGGCACGACCGTGCTGGCGGTGACGCACGACCAGGGCGAGGCGTTCGCGCTGGCCGACCGGGTGGTGGTCATGCGGGACGGGCGGATCGCCCAGACCGGGACGCCGCTTGAGGTGTGGCAGCGCCCGGCGGACGAGTTCGTGGCCCGCTTCCTCGGCTTCGACAACGTCATCGCCGCCACGGTCGCCGGCGAGGCCGCCGCTACCCGCTGGGGCAAGCTTCCGGTGCCCGAGGGCACCCCCGAGGGCCCCCGCACCCTCCTCGTCCGGCCCGCCGGGGTCCGCCTGGTCGCCGCCGACCAGGGCCTGCGCTGCACGGTGGCCGCCCGGACCTTCAAGGGCACCCATGTCGCCGTACACCTCCAGCCCGAGGACGCGCCCCGGCTGGAGGCCGCGTGCGCGCTCAGGGAGGCGCCGGAGGTCGGGGACGAGGTCGGGGTGGAGTTCGACGCGACGGAAATCGTGGTGCTCGATCGCGCGGAGTGATCCTAAGGTGTGCGGATGACGCTTCTCGCACACGACCGCTACTGCGATGAAATCGACCGCCAGGTACAGCAGTTGAGAGCCGTGGTGACCTCCGGCGCAGACCTCTCCCGCACCGTCCCGACCTGCCCGGACTGGTCCCTGGAGGACCTGGTACGGCACAACGGCGGCGCATTCCGCTGGGCGGAGCTGCTGGTGCGCACCCGGGCCGAGGAGGACATCCCCGAGGACAAGGTGCCGCTCATCGACGGACCCGACACGAAGGGGGACGCCGCCGCGCTGGACGCCTGGCTGGCCGAGACCGGCCGGATGCTCGTCGACACCCTGCGTGCCGCGGGCCCGGACGCCAAGGCCTGGAGCTGGGCCGAGACGCACACCGCCGGGTTCTGGGCCCGTCGTATGACCCACGAGATCACGATTCACCGCGCGGACGCCACGCTCGCCGCCGGGCTGCCGTACGAGGTCGCACCGGAAGTGGCCGCCGACGCGATCGACGAGTGGCTGGAAATCGTGGAGTTCGTGCAGCGGAGCCAACCGGAGGACTCGGCACGGGAGTTGCGCGGCGACGGCCGCACCATTCATTTGCACGCCACCGACGGCACACCGGAGCTGAATGCCGAGTGGGTCATCGAGCTCGCCGAGGACGGGGTGCGGTGGCGCCGGGGCCATGAGAAGGCGGATGTCGCGCTGCGCGGACCGCTGACCGCCGTACTGCTCGCCTTCTACCGCCGGCTGCCGCTTGACAGCGCCGAGGTGGAGGTCTTGGGCGAGCGGGAGCTGCTGGAGTTCTGGCTGGAGCGGGCCACCTTCGGGTAACCCCGTGCGATGGCCCGCTCCGCGGCGTCAGCGGGTGCTGCCGCGCTTGCGCAGGCCGAAGAAGACCGCGCCGCCGCCGGCCGCGACGAGGGCGATGGCGATGCCCGCGATCAGGCCGGTGTTGGAGTTGGCACCGGTCTCGGCGAGGTTGGACTCACCGGCCGGGGACGGGGCGTTGCTGGAGGTGTCCGCGGGGGTGGTGCTGGTCTCCTCGGACGGCTCCGGAGCCGGGGACGACTCCTCCTCGGCCGGGGTGGACTCCGACGGCGTCGGGGTCGCGCTCTCCGACGGCGGGGTGTCCTCCTTCTTGCAGGCGGTCGACGGGGTCGTCAGGTTCGGCTTGATGTCCTCGTCGACCAGGTCCGCGGCCTTGACGTGGATGCGGTACTCGGCGTTGGGCTTCCAGTCCTCGTTGAAGGTGATGGTGACGCCCTCGGAGGAGCCCTTCACCACCTGCTCGCCGACCTTCTTCAGGTCGGCGCCGTTGTTCTGGAGGTAGACGGTGACCGTGGCCGGGACACCGCCCGGGTCCACGTCGGTGACGGTGATGACGCCCTTGTCGCCGTCGCACTTGGCCTCGGCGGAGAAATCCTTGATGTCGCACGCGAACGCGCTGCCGCCGGCGCTGAGCACGAGCGCGGCCGAGGCGGAGGCGAGGCCGAGCACACGGGCGGAGCGGGCGACGGTACGGCGGGATATGGACAGGACTGCCACGTTGGTCCTTCACATGTTGCGCAGATGAGGGGGGTTTGAGGAGTGGCGTCGCGGGGCAACTCCACTCCCAGGAGTCTCACAGGTTTATAAGTGCCGCGTAAGTAGTGTCAACGCATATGCGCGTCAACCTTCTTGGCTTTGCCACCTTATTAACCGCCGAGACGTTTCAACGCCTCGGGTACCTCGTCGATTCGGTCAACCAGGGCGATACGGGACTCCATTGACCGCTCCCGCGCCAGCGACCGCAGCAACGGCCAGGCGGGCAGCCGTTCCGTCCAGTGCTCCTTGTTGACCAGCACCATCGGTGTGGGTTCGCCCCGCGACTCGTAGTAGTTGGGCGTCGCGTTGTCGAAGATCTCCTGTACGGTCCCGGCGGCGCCCGGCAGGAAGACCACGCCCGCGGTGGAGCGGGCCAGCAGGCCGTCCTCGCGCAGGGCGTTGGCGAAGTACTTGGCGATGTGCGCGGCGAAGGCGTTCGGCGGCTCGTGGCCGTAGAACCAGGTCGGGATGCCGATCGAGCCGCCGCCCCGGGGCCAGCGGGTGCGGACCTCGAAGGCGGCCGTCGCCCAGGCGGTGACGGACGGGGTGTACGACGGTTCCTTGGCGAGGATGTCGAGGGCCTCGGCGAGCATCTCGTCGCCGTAAGGGGCGGCGTACGCGCCCAGGTTGGCGGCCTCCATCGCGCCGGGGCCGCCGCCGGTGGCCACCGTGAAGCCCTCGCGGGAAAGTTCGCGGCCGAGCCGGGCGGCGCCCGCGTAGGCGTCCGAGCCGCGGGCCATCGCGTGGCCGCCCATCACGCCCACCACGCGTGCGCCGCGCACCAGTTCGTCCAGCGCGTCGGAGACGGAGTCGTCGTGGACCGAGCGGAGCATCGAGGCGAGTATGTCGCCGTCGGACTTGGTCTGCTGGAACCAGGCGTAGGTGAGCGCGTCCGGTGTGCGGTCGTAGCCCTTGGCCAGATCGGTGAACAGCTCGTCCGGGGTGTAGAGAAGACCCCGGTACGGGTCGAAGGGCAGTTCCGGGACCGGCGGGAAGACCATGGCGCCGTCGGCGCGGACCTTCGCGGCGGCGTTCTCCCGCATCCGGCAGCCGAGGAAGATCGCGCCCGTGGTGTCCGTGCCGAGCAGTTCGCGCGTACGGTCCGTCAGATCGACGGCCTGGATCCGGTATCCGGAGAGCGTGCCGCGCGCGGAGACGGTGGCGTCGAACTCCTGGAGGGTCTCGATCTCACGGTCGTTGTGGTTCGCCGCATGGGCGGGCATCGTCTGCACCCGCCCATGCTAGACAGAGCGGTTCCTCAGCCCTCGATCGCGGCGGGGTCCATCCACACGACCTCCCAGGTGTGGCCGTCGAGGTCGTCGAAGGCGCGGCCGTACATGAAGCCCATGTCCTGGATCTTGTCGGAGGCCTTGCCGCCGGCGGCGATCGCCTTCTCCACCAGCTCGTCGACCTTCTCGCGGCTCTCGGCGCTCAGACAGATCAGCACCTCGCTGGTCTTCGTGGCGTCCGCGATCTCCTTGTCGGTGAACGTCGCGTAGAACGGCTTGGTGAGGAGCATCGCCACGATGGTGTCGCTGATGACGACGCTCGCCGCGTTCTCGTCGCTGAACTGGGGGTTGATCGAGTAGCCCAGCTCGGTGAAGAACTTCTTGGCGGCGTCGAGGTCCGTGACGGGCAGGTTCACGAAGATCATCTGCTGGTACATACGAGGTCTCTCCCAACGGGGTCGGTCTGTTCGATGGGGTAGACCGGCGGGCGGGGCGGAACTCATCGCGGTACGGAGATCTTTTTTCGAACGGGTTTCGCGGGGGACGCGTCAGCGGGCGAGGGGGAGTGCGGCGAGTTCGGCGACCGTCAGGGTCAGGGGGCCGAATACGAGGAGCAGCGCGCCCGCTCGCAGGGCGGCGGCGCCGCGCAGTACGGCGGCCGGGGCGCCCAGGCGGAGCAGGGCGGCCGTGGTGTCGGCCCTGGCCTGGCGTGCCTCCACGGCGGCGGTGAGCAGGGTGGCGACGGCGCAGGTGGCGACCACGGTCGCGCCGAGCGTGGTCAGCGGGCCGGGGGTGCGGCCGTCGGCGGCCGGGTCGTGGAGTACGGCCATGGCGTACGCGGCGGAGGCCACGGCGCAGACGATGCCCAGGGGACGGCCGATGCGGGTGGACTCCTCCATGAGGATGCGGCCCGCCAGGAGGCGGAGGGCGCCGGGGCGGACCGACTGGAGGACGCGGCCGCAGAGGTGGGTGAGGCCGGGGCCGGCGAGGGCGAGGCCGAAGGCGGTGAGGGCCCAGCCGAGGAGGGCGGCGGTGGGGGCGGTGGGGAGGCCGGTGGGGAGGGTGGTGGGGGTGCCCTTTGTCGTACTGGCGTACGCCTCGATGGTGAGGCCCGCGGCGAGGATGGCGATGCCCCAGGGGAGGCCGGAGGGGGGTGCTGTGGGTGGCTTGTCCCGTGGGGACTGTGCCCGGGTGTCGCTTGCCGACGCTTGCCGGGTGCCTCCCCCGGAGGGGGGACCCCCAGCGCCCACCCGTGCCGCCCCAGCGGCACGACTGCCCGCAGGGTGCGCTGTCTGTGGGCGGTGGTTGAAGGCGACTGCCAGGGACGCCGTTGCTGGGAGCAGGGAGAGGAGGGTCAGGGCTGCCGGGAGGGGCAACGGGTGGGACGCGGCCAGGAAGTCCGCTGCCGCGCCGTCGAACGGCATGCCTGTCAGGTCGCCGCGCAGGTGGAGGAAGAAGAGCAGGGCCAGCATCGAGCCGAGGGTGGTCGACAGGGCCGTGACGGTCGCCGCCACCGCCATCAGGCGCACCGGGCCCAGGCCGATCGCCGCGAGGCCGGGCCGGGGCCGGGTGCCGGGGTCCGTGCGGGCCACCGCCACCGCGAAGTGCACCGTCGCCGCCAGCGGTGCCGCACACCACGTCAGGCGCAGGGCGGACGCGCCCGGGGTGTCGGGGTGCGTCATCGCGTGGCCCAGGGCGCACAGGAGCAGGAAGCCCGTACCCGCCGAGGCCGACACGACCAGCAGGCGGCGCAGTTGTACGGCGGGACGGGCGCGGCGGGTCAGGCGGAGAGCGAGCACGCGGCCCGGCCTTCCTCCGACTCGGCCATCGGCGGCAGGTGGACGGTGTTCACGCGGCGGCCGTCCAGCAGGGACACCGTGCGGTCGGCCAGGGCGGCGGTCTCCGCGTCGTGGGTGGCGAGGACGACCGTGATGGCGTGCGAGCGGGCCGCGGTGGTCAGGGTGCGCAGGACGTGGGCGCGGTCGGCGCGGTGCAGCGGGGCCGTGGGCTCGTCCGCGAACAGGACCGTGGGCGCCGGGGCGAGGGAGCGGGTGATGCAGACGCGCTGGCGCTGGGCCTGGGTCAGTTCGTGGGGCCGCTTGCGGGCGCAGTCGCCGATGTCCAGGCGCTCCAGCCACTCCAGCGCCGCGGTCTTGGCGCGGCGGCGGCCGGTGCCGCGCAGCATCAGGGGCAGGGCGGCGTTCTCCCAGACGTTCAGCTCGGGGACGAGGACCGGTTCGGGGTCGATCCAGCCGAAGCGGTCGCGGCGCAGCCGTTCGCGGTGGACGGGGCCCATGGTGTGCACGGGGACGCTGTTGAACCAGACCTCGCCCTGCTGGGCGGGCAACTGGCCGGACAGACAGCGCAGCAACGTGGTCTTGCCGCTGCCCCGGGGGCCGTTGACGGCGAGGATCTCGCCCTCGCGGACGCCGATCGAGACGCCGCCGAGCGCGGGTGAGCCGTCGGGGTGGGTGAAGTGCAGGGCACGGGCCCAGAGCACATCGTTGTCGGGCGGGGCCTCCATGCGCGTCACACCTCGTTCTGGTCCGTAGTGCCTAGGGCAGTTGCACAGCACCGTGGGTTACAGCCGGGCTGATCCAAACGACCGGCCCTGGCAGTCCCCCGTGCGGGGGAACGAAAGCAGGGCCGATCGGTTACCAGGAACGCTAAGGATTACGCGCCGGAACGCCGGACAGCACGCGGCCCCGGCCGCACCCATCCCACTCGTTCGGGTGCAGCCGGGGCCGTCCTGCCACGGGGTTACAGCTTGGTCCACGCCTCCGTGAGCGTCGCGCGCAGGATCTGCTCGATCTCGTCGAACGTCTCCTGGTTGGAGATCAGCGGCGGCGCCAGCTGGACGACCGGGTCGCCGCGGTCGTCGGCCCGGCAGTACAGGCCGTTGTCGAACAGGGCCTTGGAGAGGAAGCCGTACAGGACGCGCTCGGTCTCCTCCTCGTTGAAGGACTCCTTGGTGTTCTTGTCCTTCACCAGCTCGATGCCGTAGAAGTAGCCGTTGCCGCGGACGTCGCCGACGATCGGCAGGTCGTGCAGCTTCTCCAGCGTGGCGCGGAAGGCGCCCTCGTTGTCGAGCACGTGCTGGTTCAGGCCCTCGCGCTCGAACAGGTCGAGGTTGGCGAGGCCGACCGCCGCGGAGACCGGGTGGCCGCCGAAGGTGTAGCCGTGCAGGAAGGTGTTGTCGCCCTTGTAGAACGGCTCGGCCAGGCGGTCGGAGATGATGCAGGCGCCGATCGGGGAGTATCCCGAGGTCATGCCCTTGGCGCAGGTGATCATGTCCGGGACGTAGCCGAACTTGTCGCAGGCGAAGGTGGTGCCCAGACGGCCGAAGGCGCAGATGACCTCGTCCGAGACGAGCAGCACGTCGTACTGGTCGCAGATCTCGCGGACCCGCTGGAAGTAGCCGGGCGGGGGCGGGAAGCAGCCGCCCGCGTTCTGCACCGGCTCCAGGAAGACCGCGGCGACCGTGTCCGGGCCCTCGAAGAGGATCTGCTGCTCGATCTGGTCGGCGGCCCAGCGGCCGAAGGCCTCGGGGTCGTCGCCGAACAGCGGCGCGCGGTAGATGTTGGTGTTCGGCACCTTGTGCGCGCCGGGGACCAGCGGCTCGAAGGGGGCCTTCAGGCCCGGCAGGCCGGTGATGGACAGGGCGCCCTGCGGGGTGCCGTGGTAGGCGACCGCGCGGGAGATGACCTTGTACTTGGTCGGCTTGCCGGTCAGCTTGAAGTACTGCTTGGCCAGCTTCCAGGCGGTCTCGACCGCCTCGCCGCCGCCGGTGGTGAAGAAGACCTTGTTCAGGTCGCCCGGGGCCTCGTTGGCGAGGCGCTCGGCCAGCTCGACGGCCTTGGGGTGGGCGTAGGACCAGACCGGGAAGAAGGCCAGCTCCTGCGCCTGCTTGGAGGCGGTCTCGGCGAGCTCGGTGCGGCCGTGGCCCGCCTGGACCACGAACAGGCCCGCGAGTCCGTCGAGGTAGCGCTTGCCCTTGTCGTCGTAGATGTAGGTGCCCTCACCCCGGACGATGGTGGGGACGGGGGAGTTCTCGTACGAGGACATGCGGGTGAAGTGCATCCACAGGTGGTCGTACGCGGTCTGGCTGAGGTCCTTGGAGCTCACGGTTATCGGGTCCTCACGGCTATCGGGTTCCCCACATGTAGGTCTGCTTCTTGAGCTTCAGGTAAACGAAGCTCTCGGTGCTCCGCACTCCGGGGATGGCGCGGATGCGGCGGTTGATGACCTCCAGCAGGTGGTCGTCGTCCTCGCAGACGATCTCCACCATCAGGTCGAAGGAGCCGGCGGTCATCACCACGTACTCGCATTCGGCCATGTCGGTCAGGGCGTCGGCGACCGACTCCACGTCGCCCTCCACATGGATGCCGACCATCGCCTGGCGCCGGAAGCCCACGGTCAGCGGGTCCGTCACGGCGACGATCTGCATCACGCCCTGGTCGAGCAGCTTCTGGACGCGCTGGCGCACGGCCGCCTCGGACAGGCCCACGGCCTTGCCGATGGCGGCGTACGGCCGGCGGCCGTCCTCCTGGAGCTGTTCGATGATGGCGAGGGAGACGGCGTCCAGGTGCGGCGTGCTGCCGTTCCTGGATTCGCGGGAGGACTCCCGGCTGTCCCGGGAGTCCTTTGGGTCTGCGCTTCGACTGGCCACGACGTCACTGTGCACGAGGTCTCGACAGTTTCGCAAGGTTCGGGCGATGAAATTCGTTGTTTACATCGGTGAGACGTGCGGATTTCGCAGCAACGGCCGGATCGGGGGTGTTGAAAACGTGGGGCTGACGATTAGGGTGGGTGTCTCAGCTATTGGACAGTTCGACCCTGACACAGGAGGCCGGCAGTGAGCACCGAGCTGCGTCGTCTGCGCAACTACATCGACGGTGAGTTCCGGGACGCCGCCGACGGACGGACCACTCAGGTGGTCAACCCCGCGACCGGCGAGGCGTACGCGACCGCCCCGCTGTCCGGGCAGGCGGACGTCGACGCCGCCATGGAGGCCGCCGCCCGCGCCTTCCCCGCCTGGCGCGACACCACCCCCGCCGAGCGCCAGAAGGCCCTCCTGAAGATCGCGGACGCGTTCGAGGAGCGCGCCGAGGAACTGATCGCCGCCGAGGTGGAGAACACCGGCAAGCCGATCGGGCTCACCCGCTCCGAGGAGATCCCGCCGATGGTGGACCAGATCCGGTTCTTCGCCGGTGCGGCCCGCATGCTGGAGGGCCGCTCGGCCGGTGAGTACATGGAGGGCATGACCTCCATCGTCCGCCGCGAGCCGGTCGGCGTCTGCGCCCAGGTCGCGCCGTGGAACTACCCGATGATGATGGCCGTATGGAAGTTCGCCCCGGCCATCGCCGCGGGCAACACCGTCGTCCTCAAGCCGTCGGACACCACCCCGGCCTCCACCGTGCTGATCGCCGAGATCCTCGGCTCGATCCTGCCCAAGGGTGTCTTCAACGTCATCACCGGTGACCGCGAGACCGGCCGCATGATGGTCGAGCACTCCGTCCCCGCGATGGCCTCCATCACCGGTTCGGTGCGCGCCGGTATGCAGGTCGCCGAGTCCGCGTCCAAGGACCTCAAGCGGGTCCACCTGGAGCTGGGCGGCAAGGCGCCGGTCGTCGTCTTCGAGGACACCGACATCGCCAAGGCCGTCGAGGACATCTCCGTCGCGGGCTTCTTCAACGCCGGCCAGGACTGCACGGCCGCCACCCGCGTGCTGGTCCAGGAGTCCATCCACGACGAGTTCGTCGCCGCGCTCGCCAAGGCCGCCGCCGAGACCAAGACCGGCCAGCCGGACGACGAGGACGTCCTCTTCGGCCCGCTGAACAACCCCAACCAGCTCAGCCAGGTCTCCGGCTTCATCGACCGCCTCCCCGCGCACGCCAAGGTCGAGGCGGGCGGCCAGCGCGTCGGCGACAAGGGCTACTTCTACGCGCCGACCGTGGTCTCCGGCCTCAAGCAGGACGACGAGATCATCCAGAAGGAGGTCTTCGGCCCGGTCATCACCGTCCAGTCCTTCTCGGACGAGGAGCAGGCGGTGGCGTGGGCGAACGGCGTCGAGTACGCCCTGGCCTCCTCGGTGTGGACCAAGGACCACGCCCGCGCGATGCGCATGTCCAAGGCGCTGGACTTCGGCTGCGTGTGGATCAACACCCACATCCCGCTGGTCGCCGAGATGCCGCACGGCGGCTTCAAGAAGTCCGGCTACGGCAAGGACCTGTCGGGTTACGGCTTCGAGGACTACACCCGCATCAAGCACGTGATGACGTCGCTGGACGGCTGACAGCCCGCGTTGCCGGACGGCTGACGCCCCCGCCTTCCCGTCGCGGGCACCCGACACACTGTCGGGTGCCCGCGGTTTCGTTTGACGAGGCGTCCATTGCCCGTCCCCCGGGGCGGGCGGCATGCTGCGCAGATGCAGCCGACCTCCCCGAACGCCTTCCGTCCCGCCCGCCGTTCCGTGCTGCTCGCCCTCGGCGGCGCCGCGCTCGCCGGATGCGGGGTACCCGCGGCCTACGTCGCCCCGGGCGACCGCGCCGGAGCCGACCTGTCCTCCTCCGACCACCGGCTGACCTGGGCGAACTGGCCGCTCTACATCGACGTCGACGACGAGGACGAGACGAAGCGGCCCACGCTGGACGCCTTCGAGGAGCGCACCGGGATCTCCGTCGAGTACGTCGAGGAGATCAACGACAACGACGAGTTCTTCGGGAAGATCAGCCCCGCGCTGATGAACCACCAGCGCACCGACCGCGACCTCATCGTCATCAGCGACTGGATGTGCGCCCGGTTCGTCCGGCTGGGCTGGGTGCAGGAGATGGACCGCTCCCGGCAGCCCCATGTCACCCGGTACCTGGACCCGCTGCTGCGCGAGCCCGCCTTCGACCCCGGCCGCAGGTTCACGGTGCCGTGGCAGTCCGGGATCACCGGCATCGCCTACAACAAGCGCCGCCTCGGCCGGGAGATCCGCCAGGTCTCCGACCTGTGGGCGGACGACCTCAAGGGCCGCGTCACGCTGCTCTCCGGCCTCGACGAGGCCTTCGCGCTGTTGATGCAGGGCAACGGCGTCGACATCACCCGCTGGACCGCGGACGACTTCCACACCGTCTGCGAGCAGGTCGAGCGGCAGGTGAAGAGCGGCCACATCCGCCGCTTCACCGGCAACGACTACATCAAGGACCTCTCCACCGGCGACGTGCTGGCCTGCCAGGCGTACTCCGGCGACGTCATCCAGCTCCAGGCCGACAACCCGGACATCGAGTTCGTGGTCCCCGAGGAGGGCGCCGAGCTGTGGTCGGAGTCCCTGATGATCCCCAACCTCGCCCGCCACAAGACCAACGCCGAGCGGCTGATCGACTACTACTACGAGCCCGAGGTCGCGGCGGAGCTGGCCGCCTGGGTCAACTACGTCTGCCCGGTCCCGGCCGCCCAGGACGTGCTCGCCTCCGCCAAGGACGAGGAGACCGCGGCACTGGCCGAGGACCCGCTGATCTTCCCGGACGCGGCGATGCGCGAGCGGCTCGTCATCGCACGGGACATCACGGCGGACGAGCGGGTGGAGTTCGCGAAGAAGTGGAACGGGATCGTGGGTCTGTAGGGGGGAGGCGAGTACGCGGGGGCAGTTTTTGAACGTGTTCAACAAGGGCGTAGTCTGCTGCCATGAGCGACAGAGCCGCCCTGTTGAGGGGCATTCGCGGCTGGCTGGTCTTCTTCGTCGTGTGCCTGGTGCTGAGCGGCGCCACGGCCTTCCCGCTGGTGCACGAACTGCGCTGGACCGAGAGCGTGCTGCGGTCGCTGTCGGTGCAGGAGTACCTGCCCGGACTCATGGAGTGGATCGAACGGGTGCGGCTCGGTCTCGACACCGCCGACGCCGACTACCCGTTCCTGCTCTACGGCACCGACTGGCTGGCCTTCGCCCACCTCGTCATCGCCGTCGCCTTCTACGGGCCCTACCGGGACCCGGTCCGCAACGTCTGGGTGATCGAGTTCGGGATGATCGCCTGCGCGGGCATCATCCCGCTCGCCCTGATCTGCGGACCGATCCGCGGCATTCCCTTCTGGTGGAGCGTGATCGACATGGCGTTCGGGGTCTTCGGGGTGATCCCGCTCTACGTCGTACGGCGCCGGATCAAGCGGCTTGAGGCGCTGACGCAGGAAGCGGCCGCCGGGGTCACCCCCGCTCCCGCCGCCCAGGCGTGAGCGTACGGAGCACGTCGATGCGGTTCGTGGTGATCGAGTCCACGCCGAACTCGATCAGACGGCGCATCGAGCGGCGGGTGTCCGGGGTCCACACCGACAGCAGAAAGCCGTCCCGGTGGACCTGCTCGGTGAGGGCCCGGTCGACCAGCCCGAAACGGTAGTTGAGCCAGCGCGGCCGGACCGCCGCCAGCAGCGCCGGGCGCGGAGGCGCCAGCGTGGTCCAGGTCAGCGCGATCTCGGCGTCCGGGTCGGCGGCGCGTACGGAGAGCATGGCGGGGGCGCCGGCGCAGTAGTACACGCGCTCCGCCGCCCCCGACTCCCGTACGACGTCCACGATGCGGCGCGTGCTGCGCAGGTCGGGGGCGCCGGGCAGGTCCAGCATCACGCGGTGCCCGTCGGTCGCGGCCAGCGCCTCGGCCAGGGTGGGCACACCGCCGTCCGTGACCCCGCGCACCTCGTCCGCCGACAGTTCCCGCAGCGGGCGGTCCAGCTGCCACAGGCGCTTCAGTGTCGCGTCGTGCAGGAGGACGGGGACGCCGTCCCTGGTGAGCCGTACGTCGATCTCCACGGCGTCGGCGCCGCGCGTGAGGGCCGAGCGCAGGGAGGCGAGGGTGTTCTCGCGGTGCAGGTAGGGGTCGCCGCGATGGGCGACCGCGGTGAGCTCGTCGGTCACGGGGCCAGCCAAGTGGTCGTGTAGGTGTCGATCTCCTCCTTGATACGGGCCTTGGCGGGCCCGTCGAGGAAGGAGGCGTCCACGGCGTTGTGGGCGAGCTGAGCGAGGCCCCGCTCGTCCAGGCGCAGCAGGCGGGCGGCGACCGCGTACTCGTTGTTCAGGTCGGTGCCGAACATCGGTGGGTCGTCGGAGTTGATCGTCACCAGGACACCGGCCTCGACGAACTCCTTGATCGGGTGCTCCTCCAGGGTGCGCACCGCGCGGGTGGCGATGTTGGACGTCGGGCACACCTCCAGCGGGATGCGGTTCTCCGCGAGGTGCGCGAGGAGCTTGGGGTCCTGTGCGGAGCTGGTGCCGTGCCCGATGCGTTCGGCGCCGAGGTGGGTGAGGGCGTCCCACACCGTCTCCGGGCCGGTGGTCTCGCCCGCGTGCGGCACGGAGCGCAGGCCCGCGGCGATCGCCCGGTCGAAGTACGGCTTGAACTGCGGGCGCGGTACGCCGATCTCGGGGCCGCCGAGGCCGAAGGAGACCAGGCCCTCCGGGCGCAGCCGGTCGTCGGTGGCGAGCCGTACCGTCTCCTCCGCCGACTCCAGGCCCGCCTCGCCCGGGATGTCGAAGCACCAGCGCAGCACCGTGCCGAACTCGGCCTCGGCCGCCTTGCGGGCGTCCTCGATGGCCTCCATGAACCCGCGCTCGTCGATGCCGCGGCGGGTGGAGGAGAACGGGGTGATCGTCAGCTCCGCGTAGCGGACCTGCTGGCGGGCCAGGTCGCGGGCCACCTCGTAGGTGAGCAGGCGGACGTCCTCCGGGGTGCGGATCAGGTCCACGACGGAGAGGTACACCTCGATGAAGTGCGCGAAGTCCGTGAAGGTGAAGTAGTCGACCAGGGCCTCGGGGTCGGAGGGCACCCTGGAGTCGGGGTGGCGGGCGGCCAGTTCCGAGACGATGCGCGGGGAGGCGGAGCCGACGTGGTGGACGTGGAGTTCGGCCTTGGGCAGTCCGGCGATGAAGGCGTGCAGGTCACGGTGGGCGTCCGTGAGACCGGTGGTGATCTGGTCGGGCAAGGTTCCTCCCCGGGAACGGCGGCCCGTCCGCGCGTCGGTGGTCGCGGCGGGGCGCGGGTGATCGGCTGATCGGTGACTCCGGGATCATCGTAGGCCGGGGGGTGGGGTGGACGTCGGCGGCTTAGCATGGCGGGACGCAGACAGAGGGGGGCCGCGCATGTCCGACGACGCGCAGACGCCGGGGGCGGGGGAGAACGGCGGGGGCTCGGATCCGTGGGCGCCGCCTGCGGGGGGTACGGACGGGCCTGGGTCTACGGCTTTGTCCGGGTCGGATGTGTGGGCGGTGCCGTCTTCTTCGCCTGCGGCGTCTTCTTCGCCTGCGGAGTCTTCTTCGTCTGCGGAGTCTTCTTCGTCTGCGCCGTCTTGGCCGTCTGTGCCGGCTGTGCCTTCCGGGACTTCCGTGCATGATCAGCCGACGATGACCTCTATGGAGGGGCTGGGGGTGCCGGGGCCTGTGCCGCCGTCGGCGCCGGTGTCCACGGGGCCTTGTTTTCCTCCTCCCCATGGACAGGGGCATGGGCAGGTTCATGGGCAGGGGGAGCCTGTGCCGCCGCCTCCTGTCGCGCCGGATGGGCCCGGGCAGGTGCCGTACGGGTATCCGGGCGGGGGTTACGGGTATCCCGGGGGCGTGGGGGCTGGTACCGGTGGGGGGAACGGGTATGGGTACGGCTATGGGTACGGGGTGCCGGGGATGGCGCCCGTGGCCGTGCCTGGCAACGGGGTGGGGACTTCGGCGCTCGTGCTCGGGATCATCTCTGCCGTCGTGTTCTGTTTGTGGCCGGTGGCCATCCTGCTTGGGGTGCTTGCGCTGATCTTCGGGGTGATCGGGCAGGGGAAGGCGCGGCGGGGGGAGGCCACGAATGGGGGGCAGGCGTTGGCGGGGACGATCTGTGGGGCGGTGGGGATTGTGCTGGGGTTCGGGGCGTTGGCGTTTGTGATCGCTACGCGGTAGGTGGTTGCGGGGCGGTTTTTTCGCCCCCGCCGCCCCTTCCCATTCCCGTCCCCAGGGGCTTTGCCCCTTCGACCCCACCAGGGGGCTCCGCCCCCTGGACCCCCGTCGGCCTGAACGGCCTCGTCCTCAAGCGCCGGACGGGCTGGATATGCCGACCCTCGTCCTGAGGCGCCGGACGGGCTGGATATGCCGACCCTCGTTCTCAAGCGCCGGACGGGCTGGATATGCCGGCCCTCGTCCTCAAGCGCCGGACGGGCCGGTATTGCTCGCCTGCGTTCTCAGCCTCTCCCGTGCCTCCATCAGCGCGAAGCCCAATAGGTTCGGGCCCTTCCAGCGTTCCGGGTTCCAGGCGCCGGGGTCCTTGGTCGAGAGGCCGATGCCCCAGATGCGGTCCACGGGGCTGGCCTCCACCAGGACTCGGGTGCCGGTGGTCAGGAGGTAGCTGCGCAGGGAGTCGTCCGAGCTGAACTTGTGGACGCTGCCTTCCACGACTATGCGGAAGCGTTCGCGGGCCCACAGCTCCTCGGTGAAGTTCTTGACCAGGCGGCCCGCGTTCTTGGCCTCCGAGGGGTGGGATGCCGACAGGACGGCCTGTTCCGCCTCCTTGTCGGCGAACAGCCGGGCCTTCTCCGCCATCATCCAGTGTTCCGCCGTCGGGTAGGTCACCCCGGCCACCGTGAAGGGGGACGGCCACCACTGGCTCAGGCAACTCGCGGTGATGCGGCCGTCCGGATTGGGGCGATGGCCCCAAAAGTGCAGATACTTGACCTCTGTACCTTTACGGACCTCCCTGAGCAGGGCCTCCCGAGAGTCGATCTTTTCCATGCACGCGAGTGTGGCACGCACCACTGACACTCCGTACTCGCTTTTTCGCGTTCACTCGACACCTGGTCGACAGATTCCGTCGCGTAACCAAAAGGCAACAACGGAATCACTTGTTGGAGTCTCATTGCTCTGTCAGGATCGGCAGTCAAATCGAGCTGGAGCTACGCCACCCGCCCCCGTCACAGGCGGGGCGAAGGCGGAGGAGAGCGACATGCACAAGCCGGGCAGCACCCCGGAACGATTCCCCGCGCGCGAGCGCTTCGCCGCTGGCGCGCAGTACATCGCGGGCCGCTACACCAAGGGCACCTCCGGCCGCACCCACGCGGTCGTCGACCCGGCGACGGGGGAGGAGGTCCTCAGCTACGAGCTGGCCGGTGCGGCGGACGTCGATGCCGCTGTCGCGGCTGCCAAGGCCGCCTTCCCCGGCTGGTCCGGCGCCACCCCCGGTGAGCGCTCCGACGCGCTGCACAAGCTCGCCGCCGTGCTTGCCGAGCGTGCCGAGGACTTCGCCCGCGCCGAGTCCCTGCAGTGCGGCAAGCCGCTGAAGCTCACCCGGGAGTTCGACGTGCCGGGGACCCTGGACAACACGTCGTTCTTCGCGGGTGCCGCCCGGCATCTGCAGGGCCAGTCGGCCGGGGAGTACTCCGGCGACCACACCTCGTACGTGCGCCGTGAACCCATCGGCGTCGTCGGCTCCATCGCGCCCTGGAACTACCCCCTCCAGATGGCCGCCTGGAAGATCCTTCCGGCGATCGCCGCGGGCAACACCATCGTGCTCAAGCCCGCCGAGCTGACCCCGCTCACCTCGCTGATGTTCGCCGAGGCCTGCACCGAGGCCGGTATCCCCGACGGTGTCGTCAACATCGTCACGGGGACCGGCAAGGAGGCCGGGGAGCATCTGGTGGGGCACCCCGACGTCGTCATGACCTCCTTCACCGGGTCCACCGCCGTCGGCAAGCGGGTCGCCGAGATCGCCACCGCCACCGTCAAGCGGATCCACCTGGAGCTGGGCGGCAAGGCCCCCTTCGTGGTCTTCGACGACGCGGACCTGGAGGCCGCCGCCAACGGCGCCGTCGCGGGCGCCCTCATCAACACCGGGCAGGACTGCACGGCCGCCACGCGCGCGTACGTGCAGCGGCCGCTGTACGAGGCGTTCGTGGAGCGGACCGCCGCGCTCATGGAGAGCGTCCGGCTCGGTGACCCCTTCGTCGGAGGGACCGACCTCGGCCCGCTGATCTCGCATGTGCAGCGGGACCGGGTCGCCGGGTTCGTCGACCGGGCGCGCGCCTACGCGCGCGTGGTGACCGGAGGGGAGGCGCCGCAGGGGGAGCTGAAGAACGGCGCCTACTACCTGCCGACGCTGATCGCCGACGCCGCCCAGGACAGCGAGGTCGTGCAGTCCGAGATCTTCGGGCCCGTCCTGGTCGTCCTGCCCTTCGACACCGACGACGAGGGGATCGCGCTCGCCAACGACACGCCGTACGGTCTCGCCGCCTCCGCGTGGAGCCGGGACGTCTACCGGGCCAACCGGGCCACGCGGGAGATCAAGGCCGGGTGCGTGTGGGTCAACGACCACATCCCGATCATCAGCGAGATGCCGCACGGCGGGTACAAGGCGTCCGGCTTCGGCAAGGACATGTCAGCGTACTCGTTCGAGGAGTACACACAGATCAAGCACGTTATGTTCGATAACACCGCGGTTGCCAGAAAGGACTGGCACCGCACCATCTTCGGGGACCGTTAGCAGCCAGGCCGCCCGACCCGCGGCCGCCCACCCGAAAGGGCACCAAGCGCATGGAGCAGTACGAGCCCGACCGCCTGTCCCCGGCCCAAGTGGCCGCCATGCGGCGCAGTCTCCGTAACGGCAGGGCCTCCCTCAGCCGCCGTTCGATGCTGCGCGCCTCCGCCGGCGGGGCTCTCGCGGTCGGCGGTCTGGGGACGCTGAGCGCCTGCGGCATCCCGGCCGCGGGCCGCACCGAGGGCGGGGAGTCCACCGACGACCGCTCGGACAAGGAGAAGTCCGTCAACTTCTCCAACTGGACCGAGTACATGGACGTCGACGACAGCGGCAAACGCCACCCCACCCTCGACACGTTCGCCGAGCGGACCGGTATCAAGGTCAAATACACCGAGGACATCAACGACAACGTCGAGTTCTTCGGGAAGATCAAACCGCAGCTCGCCGCCGGTCAGGACACCGGACGTGACCTGATCTGCGTCACCGACTGGCTCGCCGCCCGGATGATCCGCCTCGGGTGGGTCCAGAAACTGGACCCGGCCAACCTGCCGAACGCCTACGCCAACCTCTCCCCCCAGTTCCGCTCCCCGGACTGGGACCCGGGACGGGCGTACTCCTACGTCTGGCAGGGCATCTCCACCGTCATCGCCTACAACAAGAAGGCGCTCGACGGTGTCGAGGTCAAGACCCTCTCCGACCTGCTGGACAACCCCAAGCTCAAGGGCCGGGTCGGCGCCCTGTCCGAGATGCGCGACACCGTCGGCATGACCCTGCTGGACATGGGCAAGGACCCCGGCAACTTCACCACCGACGACTACGACGCGGCCATCGCGCGCCTGCAGAAGGCCGTCGACAAGGGGCAGATCCGCCGCTTCACCGGCAACGACTACACCTCCGACCTGAGCAGCGGCGACTTCGCCGCCTGTATCGCCTGGGCCGGAGACGTCGTCCAGCTCAAGGCCGACAGCCCGGACATCGACTTCGTCATCCCGGACAGCGGCTACATGACGTCGACCGACAACCTGCTGATCCCCAACAAGGCCCGGCACAAGAAGAACGCCGAACGGCTCATCGACTACTACTACGAGCCGGAGGCGGCGGCCCAGCTCGCCGCCTACATCAACTTCGTCTGCCCCGTGGAGGGCGCCAAGGCGGAGCTGGCGAAGATCGACGAGGACGCGGCGAACAACCCGCTGATCATCCCGGACAAGGCCATGGCCGCCAAGTCCCGTGCCTTCCGCTCGCTGAGCTCGAAGGAAGAGACCGCATTTGAAGAGAAGTTCGCGAAGCTGACGGGGGCGTGACCGACGTGACGAACAAGAACGACAACACCGGCGACGTCCGCCTCAGCGGCATCAGCAAGACGTACGGCGGTTTCACCGCCGTGCACCCGCTGGACCTGACCGTGCCCCAGGGCTCCTTCTTCGCCCTGCTCGGCGCCTCCGGCTGCGGCAAGACCACCACCCTGCGCATGATCGCGGGCCTGGAGGAGCCGACCTCCGGCACCGTCCACCTCGGCGACCAGGACGTCACCCGGCTGCCTCCCTACAAGCGGCCGGTGAACACCGTCTTCCAGTCCTACGCCCTCTTCCCGCACCTCGACATCTTCGAGAACGTCGCCTTCGGCCTGCGCCGCCGCGGCATCAAGAGCGTGAAGAAGCAGGTCGAGGACATGCTGGAGCTGGTCCAGCTCGGCGAGCAGGCGCGCAAGAAGCCGCACCAGCTCTCCGGCGGCCAGCAGCAGCGTGTCGCCGTCGCCCGCGCGCTGATCAACCACCCCAAGGTGCTCCTGCTCGACGAGCCGCTCGGCGCCCTCGACCTCAAGCTGCGCCGCCAGATGCAGCTGGAGCTCAAGCGGATCCAGACCGAGGTCGGCATCACCTTCGTGCACGTCACGCACGACCAGGAGGAGGCCATGACCATGGCCGACACGGTCGCCGTGATGAACGCGGGCCGCGTCGAGCAGCTCGGCGCCCCCGCCGACCTGTACGAGAACCCGAAGACCACCTTCGTCGCCAACTTCCTCGGCACCTCCAACCTCATCGAGGCCGAGGTCGACACCAAGAGCGGCGACGACATCGTCCTCAAGGCGGGCGGCGGCAAGCTCGTGCTGCCCCAGGCGCGCTGCACCGCGCCCACCACGACCGGCGGCAAGGTGCTGGTCGGGGTGCGCCCGGAGAAGATCTCCCTCGCCCACGCCGACGACGCCGGCGAGATCCCCGAGGGCCGCAACCGCATCACCGGCACCATCGCCGACGCCTCGTTCATCGGCGTCTCCACGCAGTACGTCATCGACAGCCCGGTCTGCCCCGAGCTGGCGGTCTACGCCCAGAACGTCGACCGCGACGCCCGGCTCGTCCCCGGCGCCGAGGTCGTCCTGCACTGGGCCCCGGCCCACACCTTCGGCCTGGACGCCGCCCAGGACATCGACGCGGGCATCCAGGAAGAGGCGGTCTGATGGCGACGGTCACCGAGGCGCCGCCGCTGGCGCCGGCCCCCGAGAAGAAGCCCCCGCGCAAGCGGGGCCGCTGGACGCCGTACCTGTTGCTGCTGCCCGGTCTGGCCTGGCTGTTCGTGTTCTTCGCGCTGCCGATGGTCTACCAGGCCTCCACCTCGATCCAGACCGGCTCCCTGGAGCAGGGCTACGAGGTCACCTGGCACTTCTCCACCTACTGGGACGCGCTCACCGAGTACTACCCGCAGTTCCTGCGTTCGGTGCTCTACGCCGGGTCCGCGACCGTCCTGTGTCTGCTGCTGGGCTACCCGCTGGCCTATCTGATCGCCTTCCGCGCGGGACGCTGGCGCAACCTGATCATGATCCTGGTGATCGCGCCGTTCTTCACCAGCTTCCTGATCCGCACCCTGGCCTGGAAGACGATCCTCGCCGACAACGGCCCGGTCGTGGAGGCGCTCAACACGCTGCACGTCCTGGACGTCACCAGCTGGCTCGGCATGACGGTCGGCGACCGGGTGCTGGCCACGCCGCTGGCGGTGGTGTGCGGTCTGACGTACAACTTCCTGCCATTCATGATCCTGCCGCTGTACACCTCGCTGGAGCGGATCGACCCCCGGCTGCACGAGGCCGCGAACGATCTGTACGCCAAGCCCAGCACGACCTTCCGCAAGGTCACCTTCCCGCTGTCGATGCCCGGCGTGGTCTCCGGCACGCTCCTCACCTTCATCCCGGCCGCCGGTGACTACGTCAACGCCGATCTGCTCGGCTCCACCGACACCCGGATGATCGGCAATGTCATCCAGTCGCAGTTCCTGAGGATTCTCGACTACCCGACAGCCGCCGCCCTTTCCTTCATCCTGATGTTCGCGATCCTCATCATGGTCACGCTCTACATCCGCAAGTCGGGGACGGAGGATCTGGTTTAAATGGCCTTCGTCAACTGGCTCAAGCGTCATTTCGTCGTCATCGCGGGCCTGTTCACGCTCGGATACCTGCTGCTGCCCAATGTGATCGTGACGATCTTCTCGTTCAACGACCCCAAGGGCCGCTTCAACTACGAGTGGCAGAAATTCTCCACCGACGCCTGGACCGACCCGTGCGGCGTCTCCGGGCTCTGCGACTCGCTCACCCTCAGCCTCCAGATCGCCCTGTGGGCGACGCTGGCCGCCACTCTGCTCGGCGCGATGATCGCCTTCGCCCTGGTCCGCTACCGGTTCCGGGCGCGCGGCGCGGTCAACTCGCTGATCTTCCTGCCGATGGCGATGCCCGAGGTCGTCATGGCGGCCTCACTGCTCACCCTGTTCCTCAACATGGGCATCCAGCTGGGCTTCTGGACGATCCTCATCGCCCACATCATGTTCTGCCTCAGCTTCGTCGTGATCGCCGTCAAGGCGCGCGTGATGTCGATGGACCCGAGGCTGGAACAGGCCGCGCAGGACCTCTACGCCGGTCCCGTGCAGACCTTCCTGAGGGTCACCCTGCCGATCGCGGCACCCGGAATCGCCGCGGGCGCGCTGCTCGCCTTCGCGCTCTCCTTCGACGATTTCATCATCACCAACTTCAACGCGGGCTCCACCGTCACCTTCCCCATGTTCGTCTGGGGCTCGGCACAGCGCGGCACGCCCGTCCAGATCAATGTCATCGGTACCGCGATGTTCGTCATCGCCGTACTGCTCGTGCTGGTCTCCATGCTGATCAGCAACCGCCGCAACAAGCAGAAGGCATAAAGCCCTTCCGCCCATTCCCGTAGGGAGTTGAAATCATGGCCCCAAGCGCCATGAGCCGTTGGACAAAGGCACTTTCCGAAGCACAGCCGGTTCCGTACTGGCTGGACGACCCCGGCAGGCCCCGCCCCGAGCCCGCCCTGACCGGCGCCGAGAGCTGCGACCTGCTGGTCGTCGGCGGCGGGTACAGCGGACTGTGGACCGCGCTCCTGGCCAAGGAGCGCGACCCCGCACGGGACGTCGTCCTGCTGGAGGGCCGCGAGGTGGGCTGGGCCGCCTCGGGCCGCAACGGCGGCTTCTGCGCCGCCTCCCTCACCCACGGGCTGCCCAACGGGCTGACCCGCTGGCCCGACGAGATCCACAAGCTGGAGGAGCTGGGCGCCCGCAACCTCGACGAGATCGAGGCGGCGGTCGCCCGGCACTCCATCGACTGCGACTTCGAGCGCACCGGCGAGATCGACGTCGCCACCGAGCCCTACCAGGCGTGGGAACTGCGTGACTGGCACGAGGAGATCCAGCGCCGGGGCCTCGCCGAGGGCATCGAGTTCCTGGACGCCGACGCCGTGCGCGAGCAGGTCGACTCACCGACCTTCCAGGCCGGCCTGTACGACCGGCGCGGCGTCGCCATGCTCAACCCCGCCAAGCTGGTCTGGGGCCTGAAGGCGGCCTGCGTCCGGCTCGGCGTCCGCGTCTACGAGCACACCCCCGCCCTCACCCTGAAGCAGTACGGCGCCGGCATGGCCGTCCGCACCCCGTACGGGCAGGTCCGGGCCCGCCAGGTCGCCCTCGGCACCAACATCTTCCCGAACCTGGTCAAGCGGGTGCGCCCCTACACGGTGCCGGTCTACGACTACGCCCTGATGACCGAGCCGCTCACCGACGACCAGCTCAAGGAGATCGGCTGGCGGAACCGGCAGGGCCTCGGCGACAGCGCCAACCAGTTCCACTACTTCCGGCTCTCCGCCGACAACCGGATCCTGTGGGGCGGCTACGACGCCGTCTACCCCTACGGCGGCCGGGTGCGCGCCGAGTACGACGACCGGCCGGAGACCTACGCCAAGCTGGCCGGGCACTTCTTCACCTGCTTCCCGCAGTTGGAGGGGCTGCGCTTCACCCACGCCTGGGGCGGCGCGATCGACACCTGCTCGCGGTTCTCGGCGTTCTTCGGCACCGCCCACCAGGGCCGGGTCGCCTACGCGGCGGGCTTCACCGGGCTCGGCGTCGGCGCCACCCGCTTCGGCGCGGACGTGATGCTGGACCTGCTGGCCGGGGAGCGCACCGAGCGCACCGAACTGGAGATGGTCCGCAAGAAGCCGCTGCCGTTCCCGCCGGAGCCGTTCGCCTGGACCGGGATCGCGCTCACCAAGTGGTCGCTGGCCCGTGCCGACGCGCACGGCGGGCGGCGCAATCTGTGGCTGAAGACGATGGACCGGCTGGGCCTGGGCTTCGACAGCTGAGCCTTCCCTCCATGTGGCTGTGACTCACTTCACCCCTACGGGTGAGGAGAAGTCGCGTAATGCCGGACGGGGACCTCTCTCTCCCTCGTGACGCACAAGGCGTCCACGTAGGAAAGGGAGGTCCCCGTCATGACAGGGGCGAAGACGGCCGTCGAATGGCTCGCGTCCGTGGCACCGGACCCCGAGGCGTGCCGCTGGGAGTGGGAGCGCAATGCGCAGGGGGTCGCCCTGCTGCCCGCGGGCCGGGCCTGGGACGTGCTGATCCTGCCCGCCGAGCTGGGCTATCCGACGCTCGACGTACTGACCCGCATCCTCGACCAACCGGGCCCGGTGCTGGTCGACTTCGGCGACTCGCGCATGGGGTTCTTCGTGCCGCCGGGCACCGCGGCCCGCTGGCTCGGCACCGGGATCCGCACGGCGGGCGCGGGCACCTGGATCGTGGTGCCCTACCCGGGGCGCGCGACCGGCGGGGTGCGCTGGCTGGTCGCGCCGGACGGCTCCGGGACGCTGACCGATCCGGCGCTGCTCGAACTGGCCATGCACGAGGCTGCCGCCGGGTTGGCCGCTGACGACTAGGGAGGGTGCCGCCTTGGGTTGTCGGTCGGCTGCTACTGCGTTGTGGCTGATCGCGCAGTTCCCCGCGCCCCCAGGCGGAGCTGCCGAACCCGGCGGGACATCTTGACAAGCTGATTGGTCTGGACCAAGTTGAGCGCGATCCACCCTCCAATTCCCCCATGCCCGGAGGCACTTGTGGACCGCACCAGACCATTCGTCCCCCGATCCGTCGTCGCCGCGCTCACGGCCACCCTGCTGGCCGGAACCGGCGTCACCGCGCTGTCGTCGGCCGCCCGTGCGGCCGACGCCGACCTCGTCCGCAACGGCGGCTTCGAGTCCGGCCTCGACAACTGGAGCTGTACGGCGGGCACGACCGTCAACTCGCCCGTGCGCAGCGGCAGTTCGGCGCTCCAGGCGACCCCGGCCGGGAGCGACAACGCCCGGTGCGCGCAGACGGTGACGGTGAAACCGGACTCCCAGTACACGCTCACCGGCCATGTCCGGGGCTCCTACGTCTACCTCGGCGCGACCGGCACCGGCACCACCGACGTCTCCACCTGGACCCAGTCGGCGCCCAACTGGCAGCAGCTCACCACGACGTTCCGCACCGGCCCGTCCACCACCAAGGTGACGATCTACACCCACGGCTGGTACGGCACCGGCGCCTACCACGCCGACGACATCTCCCTGGTCGGCCCGTCCGTCGACCCCGGCCAGCCCCCGGCCCCGCCGACCGGCCTGAAGACCGGCACCGTCACCTCCACCAGCGTGGCCCTGTCCTGGTCGGCCGTCCCCGGCGCCACCTCCTACGCCGTGTACCGCGACGGCGCCAAGGTCCGTACCGTCAGCGGCACTTCGGCCACGGTGACCGGCCTCACCCCGCAGACCGCGTACGCCTTCCAGGTCACCGCCGTCAACGACGCCGGTGAGTCCGCGAAGTCGGCCGCCGTCACCGCGACCACCACAGCGGGCGGAGGCGGCAACACCGACCTCCCGCCGCACGCCCTCGTGGGCTATCTGCACGCCAGTTTCGCCAACGGCTCCGGCTACACCCGGCTCGCCGACGTCCCCGACAGCTGGGACGTCATCGACCTGGCCTTCGGCGAGCCCACCTCGGTCACCTCGGGCGACATCCGCTTCAACCGCTGCCCGGCCACCGAGTGCCCCGGCGTCGAGAGCGACACCGAGTTCAAGGCCGCGATCCGGGACAATCAGGCCGCGGGCAAGAAGGTGCTGATCTCCATCGGCGGCCAGAACGGCCAGGTCCAGCTGACCACGGCCCAGGCCCGCGACACCTTCGTCTCCTCCGTCTCGCGGATCATCGACGAGTACGGACTGGACGGCCTCGACATCGACTTCGAGGGCCACTCGCTGTCCCTGAACGCCGACGACACCGACTTCAAGAACCCGAAGACACCGGTGATCGTCAACCTGATCTCGGCGCTGAAGACCCTGAAGGCCCGCTACGGCGACGACTTCGTCCTCACCATGGCCCCGGAGACGTTCTTCGTGCAGCTCGGCTACCAGTACTACGGCACCGGCAAGTGGGGCGGCCAGGACCCGAGGGCCGGGGCCTACCTCCCGGTCATCCACGCCCTGCGCGACGACCTGACCCTGCTGCACGTCCAGGACTACAACTCCGGGCCGATCATGGGCCTGGACAACCAGTACCACTCGATGGGCGGCGCCGACTTCCACATCGCCATGACCGACATGCTGCTCACCGGCTTCCCGGTCGCGGGCGACGCGGGCAACGTCTTCCCGCCGCTCAGGGCGGACCAGGTGGCGATCGGCATGCCGGCGTCGACGAACGCGGGCAACGGTTACGTGCCGCCCGCCGAGGTGGTCAAGTCCCTCGACTGCCTGACGAAGAAGGCGAACTGCGGCTCGTACGCCACCCACGGCACCTGGCCCGACCTGCGGGGCCTGATGACGTGGTCGATCAACTGGGACCGGTACTCGAACTGGGAGTTCCAGCGGACGTTCGACGGCTACTTCGGCTGATCAGCAGGACGTACGACATCAGCAGCACCGCACCGAGGCACCAACTGGCCACCACGTCCAGTGGCCAGTGGTAGCCGCGCCGGACCAGACCGTAGGAGACGCCGAGCACGAGGGCCGCGCAGCCGGTGACCAGGGCGCGGCGGGCCGCCGTCGACCGGAGCCGGGGGAGGAGGAGCAGGGCCGTGGCGCCGTAGGCGATGACGGCGGTCGCGGTGTGGCCGGAAGGGAAGTAGCCGGTGGCAGGTGGCACGGCCGGGGTGCCGGGGCGGTCGGTCAGCACCTTGAGCGGGACGACCAGCGCCGGGACCAGGGCCATCAGCAGCAGGGCGGCCGTGGGCGGCCACCACCAGCGGTCTGTACCGGTGCGCCGGGCGCGCAGGGCGGTGAGGAGCGCGGCGAGGGCCAGGACCGGCACGGCGACCGGGACGTTGCCCAGGTCGGAGAGGAGTTCGGAGAGGCGGTCGGGGTGGACGAGTGCCCTGCTCAGGCGCTCGTCCAGCCGCACCAGCGGGCCGTCGGCCACGACCTGCCAGGTGATCACCGCGAAGAGAAGGAGAGGGACTGCGAGAAGTCCGAGGAGGGAGGTCGGCCGCCCCGGAACAGGGGGGGTAGTTCCGAGGCGGCCGTCCGGACCGGGTGGTCGCGCGCCCCGGGGGGTTTGGGGCGGGCGACTGTCCGATCGGTGAGGAGATCCGGGACCGGAGGCCCCGTTTGTGTGCGCGAGGGCACGACCAGGCCGAAGCTGGGGAGGCCCCGCCCTGAAGTCGCCCACAGTCCCCTGTGGGCGGGGTGTATCTCTCATCTGGGTAGAACCTACGACAGGGGGTGTGCCCGTGACAGCCGGAATCGAGACCTGACAGACACCCCGCACACGTTCTTCACACCCTCTGCCACCGAGCGGTAGCGCTCGGAGGCGGTCAGATGCGGGAGAAGGCCTGCTCGATGATGTCGAGGCCCTCGTTGAGCAGGTCCTCGCCGATCACCAGCGGGGGCAGGAAGCGCAGCACGTTGCCGTAGGTGCCACAGGTCAGGACCAGCAGGCCCTCCGCGTGGCAGGCCTTGGCGAGCGCGCCGGTGGCCTCCGGGTTGGGCTCCTTGGTGGCGCGGTCCTTGACCAGCTCGATGGCGATCATGGCGCCGCGGCCGCGGACGTCGCCGATGATGTCGAACTTCTCGGCCATGGCGGTGAGACGGGCCTTCATGACCGCCTCGATGTTCTTCGCCCTGGCGTTGAGGTCCAGCTCCTTCATCGTCTCGATCGCGCCGAGCGCGCCCGCGCAGGCGACCGGGTTGCCGCCGTAGGTGCCGCCGAGGCCGCCGGCGTGGGCGGCGTCCATGATCTCCGCGCGGCCGGTGACGGCGGCGAGCGGCAGACCGCCCGCGATGCCCTTGGCGGTGGTGATCAGGTCCGGGACGATGCCCTCGTCCTCGCAGGCGAACCACTGGCCGGTACGGCAGAAGCCGGACTGGATCTCGTCGGCGACGAAGACGATGCCGTTGTCGTTGGCGAACTTCACGATCGCCGGCAGGAAGCCCTTGGCGGGCTCGATGAAGCCGCCCTCGCCGAGCACCGGCTCGATGATGATCGCGGCGACGTTCTCCGGGCCGATCTGCTTGGTGATCTGGTCGATGGCCTGGGCGGCGGCCTCGGGGCCGGCGTTCTCCGGGCCGGTCGGCCAGCGGTAGCCGTAGGCGACCGGCACGCGGTAGACCTCGGGCGCGAAGGGGCCGAAGCCGTGCTTGTACGGCATGTTCTTCGCGGTCAGCGCCATCGTGAGGTTCGTACGGCCGTGGTAGCCGTGGTCGAAGACCACGACGGCCTGGCGCTTGGTGTACGCACGGGCGATCTTGACGGCGTTCTCGACGGCCTCGGCGCCCGAGTTGAACAGGGCGGACTTCTTGGCGTGGTCACCGGGGGTCAGCTCGGCGAGCGCCTCGGCGACCTCGACGTAGCCCTCGTAGGGCGTGACCATGAAACAGGTGTGGGTGAAGTCGGCGAGCTGGGCGGAGGCACGCCGTACGACGGCCTCGGCGGAGGCGCCGACAGAGGTCACGGCGATACCGGAGCCGAAGTCGATCAGACGGTTGCCGTCGACGTCCTCGATGATGCCGCCGCCCGCACGCGCGGTGAACACCGGCAGCACGGAGCCCACACCCTGCGCCACCGCGGCGACGCGGCGGGCCTGCAGCTCCTGCGACTTCGGTCCGGGAATGGCGGTGACGACGCGGCGCTCCTGCGGAAGGTCGGTCATGAGGGGCTCCTGGGTGTTTTGCGGACGCTTGTCTTCTCTTTTCTCGCAGGCTAGGACGGCGAGCGGGGGGTGGGCATGCTCCATGTGGGCGTTGTCGGAGGAGTGGGTTGTCCGCGGTGGACATAGCGGGGTTCCGGCCCCTTCCAGCGCGCCGGGGCGGCAAACGGTGAACTCCCTTTGCCGGGGCGTTAGATTGACTCGCTGACGTACGTACGGAACGGCTGGTCAGGGGGAAAGGGCAGATGGACAGCGACGGGACGCAGGAGGCTCGGGGTACTCATGCGAACCCGGTACCGCGATCACGCTCCGCTGCTGTGCCACCGATGCCCAGCACCCCGCCCAAACCGGACGGCTCGGCCTTCCTGTCCTGGCTGCGCACCCCCCGTCCGGAGGCCGCGCCCGGGGTCTGGCGGTTCGGCCATGTGCCCCGGCCCGAGCAGGAGCCGGAGGTCATTCCCGCACGTCAGCTCTTCAGCGGGGCGCTGATCGCGTTCCTGGTCGGGTGGCTGGTCTGGTCGCTGCTGTGGAACGGCTACCTGGGCGGCTGGTGGGTGCTGCCGCTCACCGCCATGACGGACTCCTGGACCGACCCCCACTCGATGAGCCGGGTCGTCCTCAGCTACGCCTGGTACGTCATCGTCGCGCTGACCATCATGGTCAGCGTCGGCCGCCTGGGCCGCTGGTCCGAGATCTGGCGCCGCTACCTGGCCCCCGGCCTGCGCCGCCTCACCACTCCGCAGCCCGGCGAGGCACCCCCGCCCCCGCAGGAGGACCCCGCCCAGTGGCCCCAGCTCCGCGCCGCCGGTGCCGTGGACGCCGCCGAGCGGCTGGCCGCCGAGGCCGGGGCCGGGCTGATGCGGGACGTCGATCACGCTCGGATCAGCCGGGCCTGGCAGGGCGTGCGGAGCGGGCGGCACAGTCTGGCGACCTTCACGGGGGCCGTACTCCAGGACGGGGCCGCCGCCTGTCTGCACCCTTCCGGGGAGCGGGACCTGCCCACCCGGCTGGCGCGGCACGACCTGCTCACCGGGCAGGTACGGATCGGCACCACCGCCGACGACCCCCGCAACCCCTACACCTACCGCGGCACCGGCCTCGCCCTCGGCCCCGAACTGCTGGGCACCTCGCTGCTGGCCGTCGGCCCGGCCGGGTCCGGGAAGACCGGGACCGTCGTACGGCCGCTCGCGGAGTCGCTGTGCCTGCACGCGCTCGCCGGACGCGCCGCCGTCGTGGTGGTCGGCGCCGCGGGCGCCGGGATCGGCCCGGCGGACGCCTACGACGTCGTCGTCCGCATCGGCAACCCGGAATCCGTGTACGACCTCGACCTGTACGGCGGCACCACCGACCCCGACGAGGCCGCCGCCGTGCTCGCCGAGGCACTGGTCGGGGACCTCGCCGACCCGCACCCCGGCAACGACAGCCGCCGCTCCACCACCGTGCTGGCCCAGCTGCTCGGCCCGTTCCGGGCGGTCCACGACCGCTTCCCGTCCGTCCCGGAGCTGCGCCAGCTCCTCGACGGCGCCCCCGCCCCGCTGGCCGCCCTGCGCACCGCCCTGGAAGGCTCCGGACAGGAGTCGCTGCTGCGCGAACTGGACGCGCGGGAGCGGCAGCTGGCCCACCCCGGTGACGTGGCCGGAGTGCTCGCCGACCGGGTGGCGCTGCTGGACCGCCCCGCCTTCGCCGGGTTCTTCGACACCTCCGGGCAGTCCCGGCCGTTCTCCCTCAAGGCCCTCGACCACCCGGTGCGGGTCCGTATCGACCTGCCCGCGCGCGGGCACGCGGACGCCTCCCGGATCCTGGCCCGGCTGGTGCTCGCCCAGTTCACGGCGAGCGTCGCCGTCCGCGAGGACCGGTCCCTGTTCGCCTGCCTGGTCCTCGACGACGCGACCGGCGTCATCACCCCGGAGGCCGTCCGCGGCATCCAGCGCCTGCGCTCCGGCAACGCCGGCGCCGTCCTCACCCTGCGCACCCTGGACGACGTGCCCAGGCCGCTGCGCGGACCGCTGCTCGGCGCCACCGGGTGCCGGATGGCACTGTCCGGGCTCACCCCGTGGGACGGGCAGGACTTCGCCGAGGTGTGGGGCAAGGAGTGGACCGAGGCCCGGGACGTCACCGACCGGCAGATCATCGCGGAGACCCCGGCCGGGAAGGCCCTGCACGCGGTGCGCCGGGTGATCACCGGCAAGGCGCCGACCGCGCGCGCCGTCACCGTCCGCCAGGTCGAGCGGGAGCGCTGGTCCGCCTCCGAGCTGGCGCACGCGCTGCCGCCGGGGCACGCGGTGCTGTCGCTCACCAGCGTGCGCGGCGAGCACGCGCCGCCGCTGCTGGTCGATCTGCGGGAGTGATCCCGCTACCGTACGGTGAGGCAGAATCGGCACAGGCCGTTCATACGCCGCGGCCAAAAGATCAGCACGATCGCACCGACGTCACCGACCTGAAGGCCCCATGCCTCCCACGCTCGCCTCGCTCGTCCACCACTCCGCGCTCAAACTGACCGTGCGCGCGGGCGAGGACCGGCTCGACGTGCCCGTCCGCTGGGCCCACGTCAGCGAGCTGGCCGACCCCGTCCCCTATATGGAGGGCGGCGAGCTGCTGCTGATCACCGCCCTGAAGCTGGACGCCGAGGACCCCGAGGCGATGCGCCGCTACGTACGGCGGCTGGTCGGCGCCGGAGTGGTCGGGCTCGGCTTCGCGGTGGGCGTGAACTACGAGGACATCCCGCAGGCCCTGGTCGACGCCGCCCGCAAGGAGGGGCTGCCGCTGCTGGAGGTGCCACGCCGCACCCCCTTCCTCGCCATCAGCAAGGCCGTCTCGGCGGCCATCGCGGCCGACCAGTACCGGGCGGTCACGGCGGGGTTCGCCGCCCAGCGCGAACTGACCAGGCAGGCCCTCACTGACGGCCCCGAGGGACTCCTCGCCGCACTCGCCGCGCAGGTCGACGGCTGGGCCGCGCTCTACGACGCCTCCGGCGCCGTCGTCGCCACCGCCCCCGAGTGGGCGGGCCGCAGGGCCGCCCGGCTCACCCCGGACGTGGAGCGGCTGCGCGAACGCCCGGCGCCCGCCTCCTCCGTGGTCGGCGGCCCGGAGAACGAGGACCGCGTCGAACTGCACACCCTCGGCACCGGCCGCAGGCCCCGCGCCGCGCTCGCCGTCGGCACCGCCGCCGCCCTCGGCACCGCCGAGCGCTACGCCGTGCACTCCGCGATCGCCCTGCTCACCCTGACCACCGAGCGCTCCCGCTCCCTGCACGCCGCCGAGCAGCGCGTCGGCACCGCCGTCCTGCGCATGCTGCTCGCCGGGGAGCCGGACCACGCCCGCGCGGTCGCCGGGGACCTGTACGGGGGACTGCTCGACGCGCCCTTCCGGATGATCGTCGCGGAGACGGTCGCCGTGTCCGGCTCGGCCACCGCCGCCCTCGCCGCCGTGGAGAACCCGCCCAAGTCGGCACCGGCGGCCAAGCCCTCGGCCGCCGTCCTCGCCGCCGCCTCCGATCCCGACGGCGACCCGCTCGGCGCGCTCGCCGAGATCGTCGAGTCCGCCGCCGCGCGTGCCGGGGAGGCCGTGCTGGTCGTCCCGGACGGCGAGCGCCTGGTGGTGCTGGCCGCGGACGGCGGCGCAGCCGTCACCGCCTGCGCCGACTACGCCACCGCGCTGGAGGCGGCCCGCGCGGGCGGCACCGCACGCGAGAAGGCACCCGGTGAGGAGGGCGAACTCGTCGTCGGGCTCTCCGCCCCGGCCGGTCCGATCGCCGCAGCCGCCGCCTACAAGCAGGCCGAACAGGCGCTGTCGGTGGCCCGGCGGCGCGGCAGGGTCTTCGTCGAGCACGAGCGGCTGGCCTCCGGCTCGGTGCTGCCGCTGCTCGCGGACGACGCCGTACGGGCGTTCGCGGACGGGCTGCTGCGGCCCCTGTACGAGCACGACGCCACCGGCCGCGGTGACCTGGTCGCCTCCCTGCGGGCCTGGCTGTCCCGGCACGGCCAGTGGGACGCGGCCGCCGCCGACCTCGGCGTCCACCGGCACACCCTGCGCTACCGGATGCGGCGCGTGGAGGAGATCCTCGGCCGCTCCCTGGACGACCCGGACGTACGGATGGAGCTGTGGCTGGCGCTGAAGGCGACCTCCGCCGAATAGCCCACCGCGCCAATCCGTAGTGGGCCCCGTGGCCACTACTACGACTCGGACAAACGCCACCGCGCCCCCGCGCCCCTACCGTGGACGTCGAACCAAGAACTCCACCCCCAACGCGGAAGGGCCGGGACTCCACTATGACTTCCACCCACGCCTTCTGGCTCGCCGGCCGCCAGGTCTCCGGCGAGGACACCTTCGACGTCACCTCCCCCTGGGACGGCCGGGTCGTCGGCAAGGTGAGCGTGCCGACCGACGCCCAGGTCGAGGAGGCCGTGGCCGCCGCGTACGCCGTGCGGGACGAGTTCGCCGCCACCCCGGCGCACGTACGGGCCGCCGCTTTGGACCACGTCAGCCGCCGGCTCGTGGAGCGCACCGAGGAGATCGCCCAGCTGATCTCCGCCGAGAACGGCAAGCCGATCAAGTGGGCCCGCGGCGAGGTCGGCCGCGCCGTCTCCGTGTTCCGCTTCGCCGCCGAGGAGGCCCGCCGCTTCAACGGCGGCGAGGCCCAGCGCCTGGACACCGACCTCGGCGGCCAGGGGCGCCTCGCGCTGACCCGGCGCTTCCCGAAGGGCGTCGTGCTCGGCATCGCGCCGTTCAACTTCCCGCTGAACCTGTGCGCCCATAAGATCGCCCCCGCGATCGCCGCCGGCGCGCCGATCATCCTCAAGCCGGCCCCGGCCACCCCGCTCTCCGGCCTGATCATCGGTGAGCTGCTCGCCGAGACCGAGCTGCCCGCCGGTTCCTGGTCGATCCTGCCGGTCGCCAACGACCGTATGCCCGCCCTCGTCCAGGACGAGCGGCTGCCGGTGATCTCCTTCACCGGCTCCGAGAAGGTCGGCTACGCGATCATGGAGTCGGTGCCGAGCAAGCACTGCACCCTGGAGCTGGGCGGCAACGGCGCGGCCGTCGTGCTCGCCGACTGGGCCAGCGACGAGGACCTGGACTGGGCCGCGAACCGCATCGCGACCTTCTCCAACTACCAGGGCGGCCAGTCCTGCATCTCCGTGCAGCGCGTGATCGTGGACGCCTCGGTCTACGACCGGCTGCTGCCGCGCATCGTCTCCGCCGTCGAGGCCCAGGTCACCGGTGACCCCTCCGACGACAGGACCGACGTCGGCCCGCTGGTCAGCGAGGACGCCGCCAAGCGCGTCGAGGCGTGGGTCGACGAGGCCGTCGAGGCGGGCGCCACCCTGCTCACCGGCGGCAAGCGCGACGGCGCCTCCTACGCGCCGACCGTCGTGACCGACCTGCCCGCCGGCACCACGCTGGCCTGCGAAGAGGTATTCGGCCCGGTGCTGTCGGTGCAGAAGGTGGACGGCGAGGCCGCGGCCTTCGCCGCCGTCAACGACTCCAAGTACGGCCTCCAAGCGGGCGTGTTCACCCACGACCTGCAGACCGCCTTCCGCGCCCACCGCGCGCTGGAGGTCGGCGGTGTGGTCGTCGGCGACGTGCCGTCCTACCGGGCCGACCAGATGCCGTACGGCGGCGCCAAGCGGTCCGGTGTCGGCCGCGAGGGCGTGAAGTTCGCGATGGAGGACTACACGTACGAGCGGGTGCTGGTCCTGACCGGCCTCGCCCTCTGAGCCGACCTGACCCGGCTCGACGGCCGGAGCCCACTGTGCGGGGGCTCCGGCCGTCATCCATGGGGGGAGTACGTCTCCCGCAGGGGCGAAGGGGCCCGGCACCGTTGCCTTCCGGTGCCGGGCCCCTTCCTGTGCGCCGGCTCGCTCCGGACCCTCAACCGGAGAAGCCGACGTGCGCGAGCCGCAGCGGGCCGCGCAGCCCGATCCGGACGTCGTGGACGCCGGTGGCGGTGAAGTCGGTGGTGAGTTCGGTGTATTCGTACGTGCCTGACGGTGCGTCGGTCGCCAGGGTGGCGAGCACGGGGCCGCCGTCGAGCGAGACCTCCACCGTTCCCGCCCCGGCCACCGTCACCGACACCTCCGTGACCCCCGGTCCGAAGTCGCAGGCCCGGTAGAGGAGTTCGCCCGCCCGGTCCCCGGCCGGGGACACCGCGTCGCCCGCCGTCCGGGTGCGGTCCACGAGCGCGGTACCGCTCTGCTCGTCGAAGTCGGCCGCGTCCAGGCCGCGTTCGCGCACCGCGCGCGGCGGCACGGGCGCACCGTCGAGCAGGACCGTCGTCCGCAGCCGCACGTCCTCGCTGGAACCTCCCGCCATCAGGTCGTACGGCCCCGGCTCCCGGTGCCACCGGCCGTGCGCCACGTCCCAGAACGCGAAGGCCGACAGCGGCACCTCGAAGACCAGCTCGGCCCGCTCGCCCGGGGCGAGGGTGACCCGGCGGTGATCCAGCAGCTCGCGGCGCGGACGCGGCACCGAGGGGTCCACCGCGCGGGCGTAGAGCTGGGCGACCTCGTCGGCGGTCATCCGCCCGGCGTTGGTCACCGAGAAGGTCACCCGGACCGTGTCGCCGGACACCTGGGCGGTCAGGTCGTCGTAGGCGAAGGACGCGTACGACAGGCCGTGGCCGAAGGGGTAGAGCGGGGTGCCCTCGAAGTACAGGTAGGTCTGGCGGCCGCCGATCACGTCGTAGTCCAGCAGGTCGGGAAGGTCGGCGTCGCTCGCGTACCAGGTCTGCGGGAGGCGTCCGGCGGGGGAGACGTCACCGGCCAGGACGCGGGCCAGCGCGGTACCGGCCGCCTGTCCGCCGTGCGCCGTCCAGAGCACGGCGGACAGGGCTCCCGGTTCGATGGCGTAGGGGTAGGCGGAGACCAGGGCCAGGATTGTGCGGGGGTTGGCGGCGCGGGCGGCGTGCAGCAGCCGCTCCTGGTGCGCGGGCAGCCGCAGCGTCGTACGGTCCTCGGTCTCCCGGCCGTTGATGTGCGGGTCGTTCCCGGCGACCACCAGCACCACGTCGGCGCCCGCCGCCGCGCGGGCCACCGCGTCCGTGCCGCGCTCGACGAGCACCACCTCGAAGACTTCCCCGTCCTCCTCGGCAACCCGCAGGCCGTCGGCGGCGACACAGACGTGGTGACCCGTGCCGATGTGCCTGAGGAGGTGTCCCGCGCCGTGCGGTTCCAGCCGGAACGTCTCCCGCACGACCCAGCCGCCCGGCTGGTCGGCGGAGGCGCGTACGTACCCGTCCTCGGCGACCGACAGATACCGGCCGTCCGGCGCCCGCAGCGTCAGCACGCCCTCGCCCCAGTCCACCAGCGCCAGTTCGGTGCCCACCGGGTCCGTGGTGAGCGGCGGCAGATCCGTGCGGCCCGCCAGCAGCGCCGGGTCCAGGGTGCCCTCGGCGCCGGGCGCCTCGTCGTCGGCGCCGCCGTCGGGGACGTACAGGAAGGCCCCGGTGGAGGTGCGCAGCCGTACCCGGTCCACGCCCTCCGCGAAGGTGACCCGCTTGGCGCCGAACCGCTCGTACAGGCCCTCCAGCGGGGTGGAACGGTGCAGGAGGCCGCCGCTGTACCAGTCGAGCTTGCACTCGTCGGCGAGCAGGCCGACGACGGCGACCCGGGTACCGGGTGCCAGCGGCAGTACGCCGTCGTTGCGCAGCAGGACCACCGCCTGCTCGGCCGCCTCCCGGGCCAGCGCCCGGTGTTCGGGGGTGTCGAAAACGCCCGGGTCGTCGTGGTCGTCGAACTCGCCGAGCCGGAACCGGACCCAGAGCTGGCGGCGGACCGCGGCGTCGATGTCGGCCTCGGTCAACAGGCCCCGCTCATAGGCCTTCCGCACGCGCTCCACGATCTTCGAGCTGTCCGTGCCGTGGTCCGTGAAGCTGTCCACGCCCGCCCGCAGCGCCGCCGCCGTCGCCTCCTCGTGGGTGTCGAAGTAGTGCTCGGAGTCGACCAGGTTGGAGGGCGCGCCCGCGTCCGAGCAGACCAGCAGCTCCTGGTCGGTCCAGGTGCGCAACTGCTCGCGCAGATACGGGGAGACGTGGTTGGGGCGGCCGTTGACCAGGTTGTACGCCGGCATGACCCCGGCCACGGCGCCCGCCTCGACCGCGCCGCGGAAGGCGCGCAGGTCGTACTCGTGCAGGACGCGGGGGCGGACCGAGGAGGACGTGGTGTCGCGGTTGGTCTCGTTGTTGTGGGCCAGCCAGTGCTTCAGGACCGGCGCGGTGCGCCAGTACACCGGGTGGTCGCCGCGCAGGCCCCGGGTGTAGGCGGCGGCGAGGGCGGAGGTCAGCCCCGGGTCCTCCGAGTAGCCCTCCTCGTTGCGGCCCCACAGGGGGTGGCGCAGCAGGTTGACCGTGGGGGACCAGACGTTCAGGCCCACCCGGTCGTCCTTGGCGCGCATCGCCCGGGCCTCCCGGGAGACGGCCTCGCCGATCCGGCGCAGCAGGTCGGGGTTCCAGGTGGCGCCGAGGCCCACGGCCTGCGGGAAGACGGTCGCCGGGCCCATCCAGGCCACGCCGTGCAGGGCCTCCTGGCCGGTGCGGAACGCCGCGACGCCGAGCCGCTCCACGGCGGGGGCGAACTGGTGCAGCCAGCCGATCTTCTCGGTGAGGGTCAGTCGCGCGAGAAGGTCGTCGACGCGCTTCGCGAACGGCAGCCGCGGATCGCGGAACGGCGGAACGGGCGGCGGGTGTGCGGTCACGTGGGGATCCCCTTGCGATGGATCGACTCGGCGCTTTCGAAGCGCTTCGATGCTCATTCGAGGTGGGGTGGAGTGTCAAGAGACGTACCCGGTCAGTTCAAGCAGCACATAGAAAAGGTCGAGTCCACCCGGCGCGAGGAATCTTGCGAACGACCCTTGTGCGCCCCTGGGTGTTCACTTAACCTCGCAGCAACATCGAAGCGCTTCGACTGCGATCCGCGCCCCACAGGTCGGAGCACTGCTTCCAGCTCGGCCAGTACTCAAGATCGGCCAGTTACTCAAGATCGGCCAGTTACTCAAGATCGGCCAGTTCTCAAGACACCGCAGCCGACGGCCCACCGCCGGGTGTCCAGGTGCGCCATGAAGGGTTGACGCAATGACGCCGAACGCCTCCTCCGCCCCGTCCGCGCCCAGCCGGAGAAGCTTCCTCGCCTCCTCGGCGGTCGCCGCCGCGGCGGTGGCCGGAGGGATGCCGCTGCTCGCCGCGTGCGGGGACTCGGACACCAGCTCGCGCGAGGGGACCACGTCGGCGAAGGACGCGAAGAAGATCCTCCCGGCGTTCGTCGCCAGCAACGTCGTCAAGCCGGACATCCCCGCGAGGAACGGCTCCGCGATCGGCTTCACCAGCAAGCTGGACCTGGCCGGCCTGAAGACCTCGGTGCCCAAGAAGCTCGGCAAGGGCGGCAAGGTCACCATCATGTCGCCGTTCTGGGGCTCCCCGCCCAAGGGCGACAACGACTACTACACGGCGATGAACGAGCTGATCGGCGTCGACGTCCAGTGGCAGAACCAGGACGGCAACACCTACGAGCAGAAGCTCGGCGCGGTCCTCGCCTCCAGCGACGTCCCGGACGTGGTGGTCGTCCCCGGCTGGAACATGAACGGCAAGATACCCAGCGCCATCATCAGCAAGTTCGCCGACCTCAGCCCCTACCTCTCCGGCGACAGGGTCAAGGAGTACCCCAACCTCGCCGCGATCCCCACCGACGCCTGGCGGCGCTCCATCTTCGGCGGCAAGCTGCGCGGACTGCCCATGCCCGCGCCCTGGGCGCCCAGCATGGTGCCGCTGTACCGGCGGGACATCTTCGAGAAGGAGGGCTACGAAGTCCCCACGTCCTGCGACGAGTTCATGGCGCTGGCCAAGGACATCACCAACGCGAGGGCCAAGCGCTGGGCCTGCCTGGACATGAAGTGGACCGCCTTCCAGGCCTTCGGGGTCCTCTCCGGCAGTGAGAAGCCGCTCGGCTGGAACCTGGTCGACGGCAAGCTGGTCAACCGGGTGGAGACGGAGGAGTACCTCGAAGCCCTGGAGTGGTCCCGCAAGCTCTTCGAGGCGGGCGTCGTCCACCCCGACTCCAAGATGGGCAAGAACGCCCCCGACGCAGGGCCCAAGTTCGCCAAGGGCGAGTTCCTGATCTACCCCAACAACATCTCCCAGTGGTGGGGCCGCACCGCCGAACAGGCCGCGGCCAACCCGGAGTTCAGGATCTGGGGCATGGACATCTGGGGCCACGACGGAGGCGACCCGACCCTGTGGGCCGACCAGCCCGCCGGCATCTTCGCCTTCGTCAACAAGAAGGCCTCCGAGTCGGTGATCCGCGAGGTCCTCGCCGTCGCCAACACCACCGCGGCGCCGTACGGCACCAAGGAATACATGATGACCAACTACGGTGTGGAGGGCACCCACTACACCGTCAAGGACGGCGTCCCCACCAAGACCGACCAGGGCAACCTGGAGGTCAGCAACGCCTACGTCATGGTGGCGAGCCCCGCCCCGACCATCGCCCACCCCGACTTCCCCGAGGTCGCCAAGGGACAGGTCGAGTGGCAGCAGCGAATGGGCGCCTTCACCAATAAGTCCGCCTTCTACGGCATGCAGATCACCGAGCCGAGCCGCTGGACCAACCTCTCCAACGACTTCGAGCAGCTGGAGGACGACATCGTCCGCGGCCGCAAGAAGATCAGCGACATGCAGCAGGCCGTGTCCGACTGGAAGAACAAGGGCGGCGACAAGCTGCGCGACTGGTACCAGCAGATCCTCGACGAGAACGGCTCCGCCGCCAACTGACCGGGCACCGAGGCAAGGAGAAGAGCCGTGTCGCACAGCACGGTGCCTCGGAGCAGGGCCGAGGCCGAAACGACGGCGAAGTCCCCGACGGCGTCCGACGACGCCGTCGGGCCGGGTGGCACACCCCCGAAGGGGAAGCTCGGCCTGCGGCACAGGTTCAGGCGCGACCGCGTCCTGCTCCTGATGACCCTGCCCGCCGTCCTGCTGGTCCTGCTCTTCAACTACGTGCCGATCCTCGGCAACGTGGTCGCCTTCCAGGAGTACGACCCCTACATCAGCGACAACGGCGTCGTCTCCATCTGGCACAGCCCCTGGGTGGGCCTGGAGAACTTCCAGCGGATCTTCGAGGACTCCGCCTTCTGGCAGGCCGTCCGCAACACGCTGGTCCTCTTCTTCCTCCAGCTCCTGCTGTTCTTCCCGATCCCGGTCGCCCTCGCGTTGCTCATCAACAGCGTGATCCGGCCCCGGGTGCGGGCGGTGGCGCAGGCCGTGCTGTATCTGCCGCACTTCTTCTCGTGGGTGCTGGTGATCTCGGTCTTCCAGCAACTGCTGGGCGGCGCGGGACTGTTGTCGCAGCTCCTGCGGGACCACGGGTACGACGGCCTGGACATCATGACCGACCCGGGCACCTTCAAGTTCCTGGTCACCGCGCAGGCCGTGTGGAAGGACGCGGGCTGGGGGATCATCGTCTTCCTCGCCGCGCTGGCCGCGGTCAGCCCCGACCTGTACGAGGCCGCCGCGATGGACGGCGCGGGGCGCTGGCGCCGGATGTGGCACGTCACGCTGCCCGCGCTGCGCCCGGTGATCGCGCTGCTGCTGGTCCTGCGCGTCGGTGACGCCCTGACCGTGGGCTTCGAGCAGATCCTGCTGCAACGCGACGCGGTGGGACCGGGCGCGGCGGAAGTGCTGGACACCTTCGTGTGGTGGAACGGCGTCCGCAACCAGGACTTCGGCTACGCGGCCGCCGCCGGCCTCGTCAAGGGCGTCATCAGCATCGGACTCGTCCTGGCCGCGAACAAGGTGGCCCATCTGATGGGCGAGCAGGGGGTGTACAAGAAATGACCACGGCCGTCGACAAGCCGGTACGGCGCCGCTTCGCCGCCCCGCCCCGGCCGGTCTGGGAGGGACCCCCGAGCAGGGCGGGCCTGGCGAGCAAAGCCCTGGTCCTGGGTCTGGCCTGCCTGGCCATCCTGTTCCCGCTGTGGATCGTCGTCGTCACCAGCCTGTCCACCCGGCAGACCATCGACGAGGCAGGCGGTCTGGTGATGGTGCCGAAGGACATCACCTTCGTCGCCTACCAGGAGCTGCTCAGCGGCGGCCAGGTGACCCGCGCGACGATCGTCAGCGTGCTGGTCACCCTGGTCGGCACCGCCTTCTCGATGACGGTGTCCGTGCTGTGCGCCTACGGCCTCTCGCGCACCGGCTCGCTCGGCCACCGGTGGATCCTGATGACCCTGCTGGCCACGATGTTCTTCAGCGCCGGACTGATCCCGACCTATCTGCTGGTGCAGACGCTCGGACTGACCGACAGCTATCTCGCGCTGATCCTGCCGAGCGCGCTCAGCGTCTTCAACATCCTCGTGCTGCGCGGCTTCTTCATGGGGATCTCCCCGGAGCTGACCGACAGCGCCCGCATCGACGGCGCCGGGGACTTCCGCATCCTGTGGCAGATCGTCCTGCCGCTGTCCCGGGCGGTCGTCGCGGTGATCACCCTGTTCTACGCGGTCGGGTACTGGAGCGCCTGGTTCAACGCCTCGCTGTACCTCAACGACCAGGACATGATGCCGCTGCAGAACGTGATGATCCAGCTGGTGCAGAAGCAGGAGGCGCCGGTGGGTCTGGGACAGGCGATCAAGACGGGCCAACTGTCCGGGCTCGCGGTGCAGATGGCCGTGATGGTGATGGCGCTGCTCCCGGTGGCCGTTCTCTCGCCCTTCGTCCAGCGGCACTTCAAGAAGGGGATGCTGACCGGCGCGGTGAAGGGCTGACCACGCCCCTCGGACCTCGGACCTCGGACGAGCAACCCCCCTTCCCACTCAGCGAGGTGTGTTTCATGCCCCTGCCTCCATTGCCTCCCCGCGTGAGGCCGGCCCTCGCCGACGCCACCCGGGGCCGCATCCTGTTCGGCGGCGACTACAACCCCGAGCAGTGGCCCGAGGAGACCTGGCCCGACGACATCCGGCTGATGCGGGAAGCCGGGGTCAACTCCGTCACCGTCGGCGTCTTCTCCTGGGCGAAGCTGGAACCCCGGCCGGGTGAGCGGGAGTTCGGCTGGCTGGACCGCCTGCTGGAGCTGCTGCACGAGAGCGGCATCGGCGTGGTCCTCGCCACGCCCACCGCCTCACCCCCGCCCTGGCTCGGCCGCCTCCACCCCGACACCCTCCCCGTCGACGAGGACGGCCGCACCGAGTGGTGGGGCGGCCGCCAGCACTTCTCGCACTCCAGCGACACCTACCGCCACCACGCCGCCGCCATCACCGAGGACCTCGCCGCCCGCTACGGCAGCCACCCGGCCCTCACGATGTGGCACATCAACAACGAGTACTGCACCTACGACCACAGCGACCGCGCCGCCGCCCGCTTCCGGGACTGGCTCAAGCAGCGGTACGGCACCCTCGACGCCCTCAACACCGCCTGGGGCACCGCCTTCTGGAGCCAGGGCTACGGCGACTGGGCGGAGATCCACACCCCGCGCCGCGCCCACTACCTGCGCAACCCGTCCCAGGTGCTCGACTTCAAGCGGTTCACCTCCGACATGCTGCTGGAGTGCTACCGCGCCGAGCGCGACATCGTCCGCCGCTACAGCCCCCACATCCCCGTGACCACCAACTTCATGCCGCTGTGGGAGGGCGTGGACGCCTGGCGGTGGGCGGACGAGGAGGACGTGGTCTCCGTCGACCTGTACCCCGACCCCCGCGACCCGCTCGGCGCCCAGCACGGCGCCCTCGTCCAGGACCTCACCCGCTCCCAGGCCCGCGGCCCCTGGATGCTGATGGAGCAGGCGGCGGGCCCGGTCAACTGGCGGGGCGTCAACCACCCCAAGCCCCGCGGCCTCAACCGGCTCTGGTCGCTGCAGGCCGTGGCCCGTGGCGCCGACGCGGTCTGCTACTTCCAGTGGCGCCAGTCCCGGCAGGGCGCCGAGAAGTTCCACTCCGGGATGGTCGGCCACGCGGGGGAGCGGGGCCGTACGTACCGGGAGGTGCGGCGGATCGGCGCCGAACTTGCCCGTATCGCACCCGAGGTGACCGGCACCCACACCGTCAACGACCTCGCGATCCTGCACGACTGGCACTCCTGGTGGGCCGGCGCCCACGAAGGGCGGCTGTCCGCCGAGGTCGACTACGCACAGGTCCTCACGGCCTGGCACCGGGCCCTGTGGGAGTCCCACCTCACCGCCGACTTCGCCCACCCCGAGCACGACCTGACCCGGTACCGCATGGTCGTCGTCCCGCAGTTGTACGCGCTCACCGACACCGCGATCGACAGTCTCGTCGCCTACGTCCGCCGGGGCGGCACTCTCGTCTCCGGCTTCCTCACCGGCATCGCCGACCAGGACGACCGGGTGCGCCCCGGAGGCATGGACGCCCGGCTGCGCGAACTGTTCGGGATCGGCACCCTGCACGAGTGGTGGCCACTGGAGGCGGGGGAGAGCATCCGGTGCGGCGGGTTCGGCGGGACGCTGTGGTCGGAGGAGATCGAGAGCGTGGAGGGCGCCGAGGTCGTGGCCGCCTACGAGGGCGGCGAACTCGATGGGCTTCCCGCTGTGCTCCGCAACGGGCGCGCCTGGTACCTCTCGACCCTCCCCGAGCCGTCCCACCTGCGCGAGCTGCTCGCGCGCATCGCCGCGCAGGCGGGCGTGCGGCCCCCGCTGGACGGACTGCCCCCGCAGGTCGAGGCCGTACGCCGGGGCGAGGCCCTCTTCCTGCTCAACCACGCCCGCGAACCGGTCACCGTTCCCGTCCCCGGCACCCACCACGACCTGCTGACCGGCGCGAAGGTCACCGACGAGGTCACCCTCGACCGCTACGGAGCGGCGGTGCTGAAGCCATGACCGGCACCCCCGTCCACGGCACCTGGGAACCCGCACCGGCCGCCCGCTGGGAGGACGCCTTCCTCAGCGGCAACGGCCGTCACGGTGTCCTTGTGTTCGGTGATCCGAACGATGACCGGGTCATCGTCACCCATCACGCCCTCGTCCGCCCGAACGGCAGCGAGGACGCCCGCCCGCCCGAACTCGCCGCCCGCCTCCCAAAACTCCAGGACCGGCTCCTCGCCGGCGACACCACGGCCGCCGACGACTTCACCGACGGCCGCCCGCTGCAGTGGGTGCAGCCCTTCCATCCCGCCTTCCAGGTCAGGCTCCGCAGCGAGACGCCCGGCGCCGAGCACGGCTACCGGCGCTCCGTCGACTTCACCACCGGGGAGGCCACCGCCGTCTGCGAGGGCCGGTCCAGCCGGGTCTTCGTCTCCCGAGCCGACGACGTGATCGTCCAGTACGTCACCACACCCGGCCGCCGCCTCGACATCGCCCTCGACCACCGCCTCCCCGGCGCCCCCGACGGACTCGGCATCGGGGAGAGCGCCGTCCTCACCGGCGACGGCGCCCTGCTCAGCCTGCGCGCCCGCTACCCAGGCAGCGACCGCGCGTACACCGGGGTCACCCTCGCCGTCGTCACCGGCGGCGCCCGCTCCCTCGTCCCGCCCGGCCTGCGCGTCGAGGGCGCCGCCACGGTCCTGCTGCTCACCCGCGTCCGCCGCCACACCGGCGAGGCCGACGTGCTCGCCGAGGGGCGCGCACTGCGCGCACTCCTCCCCGGCACCGAGCAGCCGTACGACACCCTCCTCGCCCGCCACCTCCCCCCGCACCGCGCCGCCTACGAGCGCGTCACCCTCGACCTCGACGCCGACCCGGCGGAACGCGCCCTGCCGGGCGCGGAGTTGCTGAAGCGGACGCGCAGCGCGGCCCTGCTGGAACGGCTCTTCGCGGCCGGGCGCTACCACCTGCTGTCCAGCAGCGGCATGCTCCCGCCCCGCCTCACCGGCCTGTGGACCGGCGACTGGGACACCGCCTGGTCCGGCGCCTTCACCACCGACGCCAACCTCAACCTCCAGATCGCCTCGGCCACCGCGGCGGCCCTCCCCGAGGTCACCGAGGCCCACGCCGCCCTGCTCCACGGCCAGGTGGAGCACTGGCGCGACAACGCCCGCGCGATCTTCGGCACCCGTGGCGTGCTGGCTCCCGCGCACACCGACGGCGAGTCCGGGCATCTGTACCACTTCAGCCGTGAGTACCCGCTGCACCTGTGGACCGCGGGCGCCGACTGGCTGCTCGCCCCGCTCGTCGAGCACGACGAGACCCACGGCACCCGCGACCCGCGCACCGCCGCCCTGCTCGCCGAAGCCGCCCGGTTCTACGAGGACTTCCTCACCCGCACCGACGCCGACGGCAACCTCGTCGTCGTCCCCTCCTACTCACCGGAGAACCGCCCCGCCAACGCGAGTTGGGCGACCATCAACGCGGCCATGGACCTCTCGGCGGCCCGGCACGCCCTGACCACCGCCGCCGACTACCACCCCGAGCACGCGGACCGTTGGCGCGCCCTCGCCGACCGGCTCCCCCCGCACCGGATCAACGACGAGGGCGCGCTCGCCGAATGGGCGAGCCCCGGTCTCCGCGACACCTACGACCACCGCCATCTCAGCCACCTGTACGGCGTCTGGCCCCTGACCGAGATCAACCCCTACGACACCCCCGACCTCGCCCGAGCCGCCCTCCGCGCCCTCGAACTGCGCGGCGCCGAGAACGACTCCGCGCACGGCCACCTCCACCACGCCCTCGTCGCCGCCCGCCTGCGCGACGCCGACCGCGTCGCCCACGCCCTCGGCCAGGTCCTGGACGGCGACTACTTCCACGCCTCCCTGATGAGCGCCCACTACCCGAACCGGCACGTCTACAACGCCGACGCCGCCCACGCCCTGCCCGCGTTGCTGATCGAGTCGCTCGTGCAGTCCACGCCGGGGCGCCTGGTCCTGCTCCCCGCCCTTCCACGGGCGTACCGGAGGGGCAGCCTGCGCGGTATCCGCACCCGCTTCGGCGCCGGGCTCGACCTCACCTGGACCCCCGACACGGTGACCGCCCTGATCCGCCCCACGCGCACCGTCCGCGTCGAACTCAGGACTTCCTCCGGAACGAGCGCACTCGATCTCGTCGCCGGAGAAGACCACGTCCTCACCGAGAGGACGCGGTGACACCCCCCCCATGTCCCCCCACCCATGGAAGGACACCCATGGCAGCGACCCGCACACTCGGCCGCCTCACCAAGGCCCTGCTCGCCCCGGCGCTCGCGCTCGGCGCCACCGTCGGCCTCGCCTCCGCCCCGGCGCACGCCGCGATCTGGAGCTCCTGCGACCAGTGGGGCAACACCAGCCTGAACGGCTACACCCTCTACAACAACATCTGGGGCTCCGGCGCGGGCGCGCAGTGCGTCTGGGCCAACTCAGGCACCAACTGGGGCGTCTGGGCCGACCACCCCAACACCGGCGGCATCAAGTCGTACCCGAACGCCAAGAAGGTGGTCAACAAGCCGATCACCTCCCTCACCTCGCTGACCAGCACCTACAACGTCACCGTCCCGTCGTCCGGCGCGTACAACACCTCGTACGACATCTGGGACACGGACTACGACTACGAGATCATGCTGTGGGTCAACCACAACGGTGCCGTCGGTCCGCTCGGCACCCCTCAGGGCTCGGTCACGCTCGGCGGGCACACCTGGAACGTGTACAAGGGCAACAACGGCGCCAACGAGGTGTTCTCGTTCCTGCGCACCTCGGACTCCAGCTCCGGGACCGTCAACCTCCTGCCGATCCTGAAGTGGATCAAGGACACCAAGGGCTGGATGGGCAACGAGACCATCGGTGACGTCCAGTTCGGCTACGAGATCACCTCGTCCGCCGGCGGCCTGGACTTCCGCACCAACAACCTGACGGTCAGCAGCAGTTGACCGGGTGAAAGTGTGCGGCCGATCCTCCCCTACGGGACCGGCCGCACACGTCATTCCGCGATCGGCAGCTCGGCGCCGTCGCGCAGGAACAGCGGGATGCGGTCCAGCGGCGCGTCCACCGTCACGGCCCGGCCGCCCTCGTACGTCCGTCCCGTCCACGCGTCGGTCCAGCGGGCGCCCGCCGGGAGGTACGTGGTGCGGGCCGTGGCGCCCGCCGTCAGCACCGGCGCCACCAGCAGGTCGGGGCCGAAGAGGTAGGCGTCGTCGACCCCCCAGCACGCCTGGTCGGCGGGGAACTCCAGGAACAGCGGCCGCATCACCGGCAGCCCCTCCTCGTGCGCCGCCCGCATGACCTCCATGACGTACGGCCGCAGCCGCTCGCGCAGACGCAGGTACCGCTCCAGGATCGCCCCCGCCTCCTCCCCATACGACCAGACCTCGTTGGGGCCGCCCGTCATGTCCGGGCCGAGCGGCATACCGGGGTCGCGGAAGCCGTGCAGGCGCATCAGCGGCGAGAAGGCGCCGAACTGGAACCAGCGGACCATGACTTCGCGGTACGCGGGGTCCTCCGGGTCGCCGCCGTGGAAGCCGCCGATGTCGGTGTTCCACCAGGGGATGCCGGACAGCGCGGTGTTCAGGCCCGCCGCGATCTGGCGGCGCAGGGTCGGGAAGTCGGTGCCGATGTCGCCGGACCACAGGGCGGCGCCGTAGCGCTGGCTGCCCGCCCACGCCGACCGGTTCAGGGTGACGATCTCGGTTTCCCCGGCCGCCGTCAGCCCCTCGTGGAAGGCGCGGGAGTTCTCCGCGGGATAGAGGTTGCCGACCTCCAGACCGGGGCCCGCCCAGTAGCGCAGGTTCTCCTGGAAGCCGGGCTTCAGCTCCGGCTCGCAGGCGTCCAGCCAGAAGGCCGTGATGCCGTACGGCTCCAGGTAGTTCGCCCTGATCCTGGACCACACGAAGTCGCGGGCCCCGGGGTTGGTGGCGTCGTAGAAGGCGACCTGGACGGTGGAGGCGACCTCCTTGTCCGGCCAGTCGGCGTGCGCGGTCGGACCGTACTGGGTGCCGATGAACCAGCCGCGCTGCTCCAGCACCGGGTGGTTCTCGGAGAGCGGGGAGACCGACGGCCAGACACTGACGACCAGCTTCACGCCCATCTCGTCCAGTTCCCGGACCATCGCCGCCGGGTCCGGCCACTCCTTCGGGTCGAACGTCCAGTCGCCCAGGTGCGTCCAGTGGAAGAAGTCGCAGACGATCGCGGACAGGGGCAGGCCCCGGCGCTTGTACTCCCGGGCCACGGAGAGGAGTTCGTCCTGGGTGCGGTAGCGCAGCTTGCACTGCCAGAACCCGGCCGCCCACTCCGGCAGCATCGGCGTGCGGCCGGTCACCGCGCTGTAGCGGCGCTGACCGTCGGCCGGGTCGCCCGCGCAGATCCAGTAGTCGATCTGCCGGGCCGAGTCGGCCACCCAGCGCGTGCCGTTGTGGGCCAGCTCCACCCGGCCGATCGCCGGGTTGTTCCACAGCAGGGTGTAGCCGCGGCTGGAGACCAGCACCGGGACGCAGACCTCGGCGTTGCGCTGGACGAGGTCCAGGACCAGGCCCTTCTGGTCCAGGCGTCCGTGCTGGTGCTGGCCGAGGCCGTACAGCTTCTCGTCGTCGTAGGCGGCGAAGCGCTGCTCCAGGCGGTGGTAGCCGTTGCCCACCGCCGTGTACAGCCGGGGTCCCGGCCACCAGAAGTGGGCGCGCTCCTCGGCGAGCAGTTCCCCGCCGTCTCCGGTGCGCACGAAGCGGATCATGCCCTCGGCGTCGATGTGGACGGTGAGCGCGCCGACGGTGAGCTGCCCCCGGCCGTCCTCGATCTTGACGGTCGACGAGGTCGCCGGGGCCTCGTCGAGCAGCGCGCCCGGCAGGTCCTCCAGCACCGGCCCGCCGAGCCGGGTCCGTACCCGCACCGCGTCCGGGCCCCACGGTTCCACGCGCACCGTCTCCTGGCGGCCGCTCCACTCCAGCGCGCCGTCGCGCTCGCGGAACGTGCCGACGGTGGGGGAGGACTGCGCCAGGCTGACCTTCACAGGGGTTTCGGCAGGCAGATTCACGAGGCGTACTCCTGAACGATGGCAGGGGGAAGCCGCCCCCAGGGGGCAAGGGGCGTCAGGGGCAGGTGCGGGTCAGGAAGCGGCCGGTCCCGAGCTCGCCCGGACCGTCAGTTCGGGAGCGAGGAGCACGACCTCGTCCGCGCCCCGCCCGTCCAGCTTGGCGACGAGGTGCTCCACGGCGCGCCGGCCCATCTCCTGGGCCGGGATGGAGACGGAGGTCAGCCGTACGGACGCCTGGACGGCGACCTGGTCGGGGCAGATCGCGACCACGGAGACGTCCTCCGGCACCGCGCGGCCCTGCTGGCGCAGCAGGGCGAGCAGCGGCTCCACGGCCGACTCGTTCTGCACCACGAACCCGGTGGTGCCGGGGCGCTCGTCGAAGACCCGCGCGAGGGTCACGGCCATGGCGTCGTAGCCGCCCTCGCAGGGCCGGTGCAGCAGCCGTACGTCCGTCTCCCGGGCACGTGAGCGCAGCCCGTCGAGCGTCCGCTCGGCGAAACCGGTGTGCCGTTCGTAGACCGCGGGCGCCTCGCCGATGACCGCGACATCCCGGTGGCCGAGCCCCGCCAGGTGCTCCACGCACAGCGCGCCGGTTGCCCGGAAGTCGAGGTCGACGCAGGTCAGCCCGGTGGTGTCGGCGGGCAGCCCGATCAGTACGGAGGGCTGGGCGGCCTCCCTGAGCAGCGGCAGGCGTTCGTCGTCGAGTTCGACGTCCATCAGGATCATGGCGTCCGCGAGCCCGCTGCCGGTGACCCGGCGCACCGCGTCCGGGCCCTCCTCGCCGGTGAGCAGCAGGACGTCGTAGCCGTGGGTGCGCGCGGTGGTGGCCACCGCGATGGCGATCTCCATCATCACCGGCACGTACATGTCGGTGCGCAGCGGGACCATCAGCGCGATGATGTTGGAGCGGCTGCTGGCCAGCGCCCGCGCGCCCGCGTTCGGGTGGTAGCCCAGCTCGCGGATGGACTGTTCGACCCGCTGCCGGGTGGTCGCGGAGATGGACCGCTTGCCGCTGAGGACATAGCTCACCGTGCTCGCCGAGACTCCGGCGTGCTGGGCGACCTCGGCGAGGGTGACCATCCGGCTTCTCCCAGTTGTGTGAAGCGCTTCGACAGTGCGCACGATGAATAGGGGCGGGTGAGGGTGGTTCGACAGTAGCCGCACGGAGGGTGGGTGTCCATAGGCTGTCGAAGCGCTTCGACAACCAAATCAAGGCCGACATCGGCCGAACGGCCGCACGCGGGGTGGTCACCTCGCCGCGAATCGGGTACATACGATCGAGTAGCACCGGTCGGTAACTCTATGTCCGCACGACCGGTCTCACGATCTGTCAGAGATCCCTATTCGCGGCGAGGTGAGCCTCATGTCCGCACCAACGACCAAGCCCACAGTGACTGAGCGTGAAGCGCGCCAAGTGGCCGAGGCGGCCCGTGAGCAGGACTGGCGCAAGCCGAGCTTCGCCAAGGAACTGTTCCTCGGGCGCTTCCGGCTCGACCTCATCCACCCGCACCCCATGCCGACCGACGAGGCCACCCAGCGCGGCGAGGAGTTCCTCGCCAAACTGCGCGACTTCCTGGAGACCAAGGTCGACGGCGCCCTGATCGAACGCGAGGCCCGCATCCCCGACGAGGTCATCACCGGCCTCAAGGAGATCGGCGCCCTCGGCATGAAGATCGACACCAAGTACGGCGGCCTCGGCCTCGGCCAGGTGTACTACAACAAGGCCCTCGCCCTGGCCGGCTCCGCCTCGCCCGCCATCGGCGTGCTGCTCTCCGCCCACCAGTCGATCGGCGTGCCCCAGCCGCTGAAGCTGTTCGGCACCCCCGAGCAGAAGGAACGGTTCCTGCCGCGCTGCGCCCGGACCGACATCTCCGCCTTCCTGCTCACCGAGCCGGACGTCGGCTCCGACCCGGCCCGGCTCGCCGCCTCCGCCGTGCCCGACGGGGACGACTACATCCTCGACGGGGTGAAGCTGTGGACCACCAACGGCGTGGTCGCCGACCTCCTCGTCGTCATGGCCCGGGTGCCGAAGTCCGAGGGCCACAAGGGCGGCATCACCGCCTTCGTCGTCGAGACCAACTCGCCGGGCATCACCGTCGAGAACCGCAACGCCTTCATGGGCCTGCGCGGCATCGAGAACGGCGTCACCCGCTTCCACCAGGTCCGGGTCCCCGCCGCCAACCGCATCGGCCCCGAGGGCGCCGGCCTGAAGATTGCCCTCACCACCCTGAACACCGGGCGGCTGTCCCTGCCCGCGTCCTGCGTCGCGGCCGGCAAGTGGTGCCTGAAGATCGCCCGCGAGTGGTCGGCGGCCCGTGAGCAGTGGGGCAAGCCCGTCGCCCACCACGAGGCGGTCGGCGCCAAGATCTCCTTCATCGCGGCCACCACCTTCGCCCTGGAGGCCGTCACCGACCTCGCCTCCCAGATGGCCGACGAGGACCGCAACGACATCCGGATCGAAGGCGCCCTCGCCAAGCTCTACGCCTCCGAGATGGGCTGGCTGATGGCCGACGAGCTGGTCCAGATCCGCGGCGGACGCGGCTTCGAGACCGCCGACTCGCTCCGGGCCCGCGGCGAGCGCGGCGTCCCCGCCGAGCAGATGCTGCGCGACCTGCGCATCAACCGGATCTTCGAGGGCTCCACGGAGATCATGCACCTGCTCATCGCGCGCGAGGCCGTCGACGCCCACCTCTCCGTCGCCGGGGACCTCATCGACCCCGACAAGTCCCTCCAGCAGAAGGCGAAGGCGGGCGCGGGCGCGGGCGTCTTCTACGCCAAGTGGCTGCCGAAGCTGGTCGCGGGCCAGGGCCAGCTGCCCTACGCGTACGGCGACTTCAAGCACGAGGTCGACCTGGCCACCCACCTGCGCTACGTCGAACGCACCTCCCGCAAGCTGGCCCGCTCCACCTTCTACGCCATGTCCCGCTGGCAGGGCCGGATGGAGACCAAGCAGGGCTTCCTGGGCCGGATCGTCGACATCGGCGCCGAACTGTTCGCCATGAGCGCCGTCTGCGTCCGCGCCGAGCACCTGCGCGCCCAGGGCGAGCACGGCCGGGAGGCGTACCAGCTCGCCGACGCCTTCTGCCGCCAGTCCCGGCTGCGGATCGAGGAACTCTTCGGCCGCCTGTGGCACAACACCGACGACCTGGACCGCACGGTGGTCAAGGGCGTGATGTCGGGCACGTACGAGTGGCTGGAGGACGGCATCGTCGACCCCTCCACCGACGGCCCGTGGATCGCGGACGCGACCCCCGGCCCCAGCGAACGGGAGAACGTCCACCGCGAGATCCGCTGACGGCGTGACGGACCGGGCGCTCCCCCCTCGGCCCCCCGTGAGGGGGGAGCGCCTGCCCGGCGAGCAGGATGTCCGCGCACACGGCCCCGATGAGGGGGCTGCCCGGAGTTCCCCGCCTCTGGGAGCCCGCATGACCTCCTTCTGTGAGGGAGGCCGTCCTGCGGGCCTGCCGTACGAGCGGGGCGTCGGCGGCTGTCGGCCTCGGGCGGGGCCCGTCGTGCGAGCGGGGTGTCCGCGCCAACCGCCCCCGGCCAGGGGGAGTGCCCTGCGCGCCGCGCGAGCCGGGCACCGGTGGCTTCCGCCCCCCCCGTGAGGGGGACCGCTCTGTCCTTCCCACCCCCGGTTCCGGCCACAATGGGGGAATGAGCGACTCTCCAGCCCCACGAGGGCGCGGGCCGGAAGCCCCGTCTGCCCCGCGACGCCATGCACGCACTCTCGACGCACCGGGCGCTGACCCAAGTACATCCAGTACGAGGGTCAACGCCCGGCACGCCGAGAGCACGCGCCTGACGCCGCAGGGCCCGCCCTCCGGGCGGACGACGGGGCTTCCGGCCCGCGCCCTCGCCGACCCGCACCTGGTCTACGACCCCCTCGCGGGCGACGGTCCCAAGGACGTGGTGATCCTCGGCTCCACCGGGTCGATCGGCACGCAGGCCATCGACCTCGTGCTGCGCAACCCCGACCGGTTCCGGGTCACCGCGCTCTCCGCCCACGGCGGGCGCGTCGCCCTCCTCGCCGAGCAGGCCCACCGCCTGCGGGTGAACACGGTCGCGGTCGCCCGCGAGGACGTCGTACCGGAGCTGCGCGAAGCGCTGCGCGAGCACTACGGCCCGGGCGAGCCGCTCCCCGAGATCCTCGCCGGGCCCGAGGCGGCCACGCAGGTCGCCGCCTCCGACTGCCACACCGTCCTCAACGGCATCACCGGCTCCATCGGCCTCGCCCCCACCCTCGCCGCTCTGGAGGCGGGCCGCACCCTCGCGCTCGCCAACAAGGAGTCGCTCATCGTCGGCGGCCCGCTGGTCAAGGCGCTCGCCAAGCCCGGTCAGATCATCCCGGTCGACTCCGAGCACGCCGCCCTCTTCCAGGCCCTGGCCTCCGGCAACCGCGCGGACGTCCGCAAGCTCGTCGTCACCGCCTCCGGCGGCCCCTTCCGCGGCCGTACCAAGGAAGAGCTGGCGCACGTCACCGTCGAGGACGCCCTCGCCCACCCCACCTGGGCCATGGGCCCGGTGATCACGATCAACTCCGCGACCCTCGTCAACAAGGGGCTGGAGGTCATCGAGGCGCACCTGCTCTACGACATTCCCTTCGACCGCATTGAGGTCGTCGTGCACCCCCAGTCGTATGTTCACTCGATGGTGGAGTTCACGGACGGATCGACGATCGCGCAGGCGACGCCCCCCGACATGCGGGGGCCCATCGCCATCGGCCTCGGCTGGCCCGAGCGCGTCCCGGACGCGGCGCCCGCGTTCGACTGGAGCACGGCCTCGACGTGGGAGTTCTTCCCGCTCGACAACGAGGCGTTCCCGTCGGTGAACCTCGCCCGCCACGTCGGTGAGCTCGCGGGTACGGCCCCGGCGGTGTTCAATGCCGCCAACGAGGAGTGCGTGGAGGCCTTCCGGTCCGGCGCGCTGCCGTTCAACGGGATCATGGATACCGTCACACGGGTGGTCCAGGAACACGGAACCCCGGCCACGGGAACCTCTCTCACCGTCGCGGACGTCCTCGAAGCGGAGACCTGGGCGCGGACCCGGGCCCGGGAACTGGCGGCACAGACGGCGGAGGCCCGTGCATGACGACCCTGATGTTCATCCTCGGCATAGTGGTCTTCGCCGTCGGACTGCTGTTCTCGATCGCGTGGCACGAGCTGGGGCACCTGTCCACCGCCAAGCTCTTCGGCATCCGCGTGCCGCAGTACATGGTCGGCTTCGGCCCGACCCTGTGGTCGCGCAAGAAGGGCGAGACGGAGTACGGCATCAAGGCCGTCCCGTTCGGTGGCTACATCCGGATGATCGGCATGTTCCCGCCCGGCCCCGACGGACGCCTGGAGGCCCGCTCCACCTCGCCGTGGCGCGGCATGATCGAGGACGCCCGCGAGGCCGCGTTCGAGGAACTCAAGCCGGGTGACGAGACCCGCCTGTTCTACACGCGCAAGCCGTGGAAGCGGGTCATCGTGATGTTCGCGGGCCCGTTCATGAACCTGGTGCTGGCCATCGGCCTGTTCCTCACGGTGCTGATGGGCTTCGGCATCTCCCAGCAGACCACCACCGTCAGCTCGGTCTCCAAGTGCGTCATCGCCCAGAGCGAGAACCGCGACACGTGCAAGAAGTCCGACGCGGCCTCCCCGGCCGCCGCCGCGGGCCTGAAGGCCGGCGACCGGATCGTCGCCTTCGACGGCGTGCGCACCGACGACTGGAACCAGCTCTCCGACCTGATCCGCGCCAACCCCGGCGAGAAGGTCGACATCATCGTCGCGCGGGACGGCAAGGAGGTCCCGCTCACCGCGACGATCGCCACCAACCAGGTCGCCAAGAAGGACTCCAGCGGCCAGATCGTCGAGGGCGAGTACGTCGAGGCGGGCTTCCTCGGCTTCAGCGCCGCCACCGGCATCGTCAAGCAGGACTTCGGCGAGTCCGTGACGTGGATGGGCGACCGGGTCGGCGACGCCGTCGACTCCCTCGCCGCGCTGCCCGGCAAGATCCCCGCCCTGTGGGACGCGACCTTCGGCGACGGCGAGCGCGAGGCCGACTCCCCGATGGGCGTGGTCGGCGCGGCCCGGGTGGGCGGCGAGATCTTCACCCTGGACATCCCGGCCAGCCAGCAGCTCGCCATGGCCGTCATGCTGGTCGCGGGCTTCAACCTCTCCCTGTTCCTGTTCAACATGCTCCCGCTGCTGCCGCTGGACGGCGGCCACATCGCGGGCGCGCTGTGGGAGTCGCTGCGCCGCAACACCGCGAAGGTGCTGCGCCGGCCGGACCCGGGTCCGTTCGACGTGGCGAAGCTGATGCCGGTGGCGTACGTGGTGGCCGGGATCTTCGTCTGCTTCACGCTGCTGGTACTGATCGCCGACGTGGTGAACCCGGTACGCATCTCGTAGCGATGAACGGCCGGGAACGCCGCGGTTCCCGGCCGTCCACCATTGAGTGGGTTTGCCGCCGGGATGTGCTCCAGGCCAGGCCCGTACCGTAATCTCGAACCCTGGAGCCCGCCGCTGACGGGACCGGACCTTGATCCACGACTTGGGGTTGCACAGCAGATGACTGCGATTTCTCTCGGCATGCCGTCCGTTCCGACCAGGGTTGCCGAGCGTCGGAAGAGCCGGCAGATCCAGGTGGGCACGGTCGCGGTGGGCGGCGACGCCCCGGTCTCCGTGCAGTCGATGACCACGACCCGTACGTCCGACATCGGCGCGACCCTCCAGCAGATCGCCGAGCTGACCGCGTCCGGCTGCCAGATCGTCCGCGTGGCCTGCCCCACCCAGGACGACGCCGACGCCCTCGCGACCATCGCCAAGAAGTCCCAGATCCCGGTCATCGCCGACATCCACTTCCAGCCGAAGTACGTCTTCGCCGCGATCGAGGCGGGCTGCGCGGCGGTCCGGGTGAACCCCGGCAACATCAAGCAGTTCGACGACAAGGTCAAGGAGATCGCGCGGGCCGCGAAGGACCACGGCACCCCGATCCGCATCGGCGTCAACGCCGGTTCGCTGGACAGGCGCCTGCTCCAGAAGTACGGCAAGGCCACGCCGGAGGCCCTGGTGGAGTCGGCGCTGTGGGAGGCGTCCCTCTTCGAGGAGCACGACTTCCGGGACATCAAGATCTCGGTGAAGCACAACGACCCGGTCGTCATGATCGAGGCGTACAAGCAGCTCGCCGCCCAGTGCGACTACCCGCTGCACCTCGGTGTGACGGAGGCGGGCCCGGCGTTCCAGGGCACCATCAAGTCGGCGGTCGCCTTCGGCGCCCTGCTCTCCCAGGGCATCGGCGACACGATCCGCGTCTCCCTCTCGGCCCCGCCCGCCGAGGAGGTCAAGGTCGGCATCCAGATCCTGGAGTCCCTGAACCTCAAGCAGCGCGGCCTGGAGATCGTCTCCTGCCCCTCCTGCGGCCGCGCCCAGGTCGACGTCTACAAGCTGGCCGAGGAGGTCACCGCGGGCCTGACCGGCATGGAGGTCCCCCTCCGCGTCGCCGTCATGGGCTGCGTGGTCAATGGCCCCGGCGAGGCCCGCGAGGCCGACCTCGGCGTCGCCTCCGGCAACGGCAAGGGCCAGATCTTCGTCAAGGGCGAGGTCATCAAGACGGTCCCGGAGTCCAAGATCGTCGAGACCCTCATCGAGGAGGCCATGAAGCTGGCCGAACAGATGACGGACGAGGGCACCCCGTCGGGCGAGCCGACGGTGTCGGTGGCGGGCTGACGGGGCCGAATTCCCGGGGCGAGTGGCCGCGCAGATCGGCCACTCCCAGCCCGTCCGGCGTTTGAGGACGAGGCCCTTTCGGGGCCGACGGGGGTCCGGGGCGTAGCCCCCGGAGGAGACCCGCAGGTGACTGCACGGGCCGGCCACTTCCAGCCCGTCCGGCGTTTGAGGACGAGGCCCGTTCAGGGCCGATGCGGGGGTCTAAGGGCGGAGCCCCAGGCACCCAGGGCAGCATGGACGTGCCGCATGCCGAAAGCACTGGCACACCGCGAGGCACGTCTCAGCTTCCGCAGGTACAGTGCGGAGATCAGCCCCCTGACCCGTGAGGCCCGCCCGTGTTGACGCAGACCACAACCCGGGTCCTCGAACCGAGCGACCTGGACGCGGCGCTCGCCGTCCTGGACCGCGAACCCGTCGCGAACGCCTTCGTCGCCTCCCGCGTCCAGGTCGCGGGCCTGGACCCCTGGCGTCTCGGCGGCGAGATGTGGGGCTGGTACGAGGACGGCATGCTGACCGCCCTCTGCTACGCGGGCGCCAACCTCGTCCCGATCTGCGCCACCCCCCGCGCCGTCCGCGCCTTCGCCGACCGCGCCCGTCGCGCCGGCCGCCGCTGCTCCTCGATCGTCGGCCCCGCCGAACCCACCGCCCAGCTGTGGCGGCTGCTCGAACCCAACTGGGGCCCCGCCCGTGACGTCCGCGCCCACCAGCCGCTGATGGTCACCGACCGCATGCCCGAGACGGTCACCCCCGACCCGTACGTCCGCCGGATCCGCAAGGACGAGATGGACACGATCATGCCGGCCTGCGTGGCGATGTTCACCGAGGAGGTCGGCGTCTCCCCGCTGGCAGGCGACGGCGGACTGCTCTACCAGGCCCGCGTCGCCGAACTCGTCGGGTCCGGCCGCTCCTTCGCCCGCCTCGACGACCGCGGCAAGGTCGTCTTCAAGGCGGAGATCGGCGCCGCCACCGACCGCGCCTGCCAGATCCAGGGCGTCTGGGTCGCCCCTGAGTACCGCGGCCGCGGCATCGCCGCCCCCGCGATGGCGGCGGTCCTGCGCTACGCCCTCGCGGACGTGGCCCCGGTGGTGAGCCTGTACGTCAACGACTTCAACACCGCCGCCCGCCGCACGTACCGCCGCGTCGGCTTCGAAGAGGTCGGCGCATTCATGAGCGTCCTCTTTTAGCTCCCTGTACCCTCCCCGCATGGACCTCGTGATCGGCCCCCTGGATCTGTCGGCCCACGTGGACGAGGCCCTGGCCGTCCAAGCCGTAGCCTTCGGACTCGGCGCGGACGAGGTCGCCGTACGCCGTCAGATCGTCCTGCGCCACATGACCTTCCCCGGCGCCCGCGCCCTCGGCGCCACCGTGCGGGGACGCCTCGTCGGGTTCGTCTACGGCATGCCCAACGACCGCGCCCACTGGTGGTCCACCGTCGTCGAGCCGTACCTGCGCGCCCGCGGCACCGACTTCTGGCTCGACGACTCCTTCGTCATCACCGAGCTGCACGTCCACCCCGACCACCAGAACCGCGGTATCGGCCGCACCCTGATCACCACGATCACCGACTCCGCCGGCGAACCCCGCTCCATCCTCTCCGCGATCGACACCGACAGCCCCGCCCGCGGCCTCTACCACTCCCTCGGCTACCAGGACCTCGCCCGCCAGGTCCTCTTCCCCAGTGCCCCCCGCCCGTACGCCGTCATGGGCGCCCCGCTGCCGCTGCGCCGTCGCTAACCGATTTCCGCCCCCGCGCACCACCCGGATAACCTCCTGCCATCACCTTCACGCAGCAGGAGTACGACACCCATGGCGAACGCACCGGTCCAGCGCATGTCCCAGTTGATGGCGAAGACGCTGCGCGACGACCCGGCGGACGCCGAGGTCCTCAGCCACAAGCTCCTCGTCCGCGCGGGCTACGTACGCCGCACCGCGGCCGGGATCTGGTCCTGGCTGCCCCTCGGCAAGCGGGTCCTGGCCAACGTCGAGCGCATCGTGCGCGAGGAGATGGACGCCATCGGCGCCCAGGAAGTGCTCCTGCCCGCGCTGCTGCCGCGCGAGCCGTACGACGCGACGGGCCGCTGGGACGAGTACGGCCAGGAGCTGTTCCGCCTGAAGGACCGCAAGGGCGGCGACTACCTGCTCGGCCCCACCCACGAGGAGATCTTCACCCTGCTGGTGAAGGACCAGGCGTCCTCCTACAAGGACCTGCCGGTCATCCTCTACCAGATCCAGCACAAGTACCGTGACGAGGCCCGTCCGCGGGCCGGCATCCTGCGCGGCCGCGAGTTCCTGATGAAGGACTCCTACTCCTTCGACACCGAGGACGAGGGCCTGGCGAAGTCCTACGCCCTGCACCGCGAGGCCTACCGCCGGATCTTCGAGCGCCTCGGCCTGGACTACCGCATCTGCGCCGCCACCGCCGGCGCCATGGGCGGCTCGAAGTCGGAGGAGTTCCTCGCCCCCGCCGAGGCCGGCGAGGACACCTTCGCCGACTGCCCGAACTGCGACTTCGCGGCGAACACCGAGGCGATCACCTACGAGCTGAAGCCGGTGGAGGCCGCCGATGTGCCCGCGGCCGAGGAGATCCCCACCCCGGACACCCCGACCATCGAGACCCTCGCCGCCCACCTCGGCGTCCCGGCCTCCGCCACCCTGAAGAACCTCCTGGTCAAGGTCGACGGCGAGATCGTCGCCGTCGGTGTCCCCGGCGACCGCGAGGTCGACCTGGACAAGGTCGAGGCCCACTTCGCCCCGGCGGTCGTGGAGATGGTCACCGAGGCCGACTTCGCCGAGCGCGCCGACCTGGTCCGCGGCTATGTCGGCCCGCAGGGCCTGGAGAAGGTGAAGTACCTCGCCGACCCGCGCGTCGCCCCCGGCACCTCCTGGATCACCGGTGCGAACAAGGAGGGCACGCACGCCAAGAACGTCGTCGCGGGCCGCGACTTCGAGGTCGACGAGTACGTCGACGTGGTCGTCGTGCAGGAGGGCGACCCCTGCCCGAGCTGCGGCACCGGTCTGAAGCTGGACCGCGCCATCGAGATCGGCCACATCTTCCAGCTCGGCCGCAAGTACGCCGACGCCCTCAAGCTCGACGTCCTCGGCCAGAACGGCAAGCCGGTCCGCGTCACCATGGGCTCCTACGGCATCGGCGTCTCCCGCGCGGTGGCAGCCCTCGCCGAGCAGACCGCCGACGACAAGGGCCTGTGCTGGCCGGACGAGGTCGCCCCGGCCGACGTCCACGTGGTCGCCGCGGGCAAGGCACTGCAGACCGAACTCGCCCTGGAGGTCTCCGAGAAGCTCGCCGCGAAGGGCCTGCGGGTCCTGTGCGACGACCGTGCCGGGGTCTCGCCGGGCGTGAAGTTCACCGACTCCGAGCTGATCGGCGTCCCGCGCATCCTGGTGGCCGGCCGCCGCTCCGGTGAGGGCGTGGTGGAGCTGAAGGACCGCCGCACCGGTGAGCGCGAGGAGCTGACGGTGGACGAGGCGATCGCGAAGCTGACCGCTTAGTACGTGTCGAGCCGTAGGGCCGCTCCCGCTCGGGTGGGAGCGGCCCTACGGGTTTGCGGGAGGCTCAGCCGGCCTCGGCCGCGGGGCAGCGGAGTAAGAGTTCCTCGGGCAGCTCCACCCGCATGCCGCAGAAGCAGCGCAGCTGCCCACAGCGCGCGGTGGGGGCGCCCAGGTCGATGATCAGGATGTCCCGCAACTCCCGGAGAACATCACGTACGGGGGCGTCCGAAGCGACGCGGATCCTGACTTCGTCCGGGTCCCAGACGGCAAGCCCCGTCAGGCCCTCGGTCAGGGCAATGTGGATGCACACAACTGTCTCCCCAGGGATGCACTGCAGCATGAGTGATCCGCTCCGGGAGGTCAGCGGCTGACTGATGGTACCGATGACTCTGGGCCCTGTGGGGCGTTTCGGCATATTCGCCGATTGATCTCAGACGATACGACTGACCTGGAGCATGGCCTCGGCGTCCTTGAGCAGCGCCCGCTGGCGTGACTCCGGCAATTGCCGGTACAGCTTCAGGAGCCGGGCCTCGCGCTCGTCCTCGCTCGGCCCCGGTACGGGCCGGCCGGCGGCCTCGAAGAACTCCTTCGGCGTCGTGCGCACGCCCCAGCGCCGGAACACCTCGACCATGGCCCGCAGCTTCTCCGGGTCGATGCGTGAGGTGCCGCGGGTGCGGTTCATCCAGGCGTTGAGCGTGGGATAGGAGATGCCGGCCTCGATCGCGAGGTCCTTCTGGGTCCTGCCGGGGGCCTGGGCCAACAGGCGGGCGAGCAGCCCTGCCAGGTCCTCGACCCGGCGCTGTGGATCGTGGCCTGGTTCGGGGTCTCCTGGGCGGCTCTGCGGGTTCGTCACGATCCGAGGATCGGCCATCAATATCTACAAGCGCAAGTAGATCGCAGATTGGCGCGGTGGTACCGGGGGAGCGCGTGGAGGCACCGCCGCCCGGGAGTGCCACCGCGCGCGCCCCGGCCCCTCCCGGGCGGGTGAAACACCCTCAACTCTCACCCTGCGTACGTGCCTTGACACTATATGCATCTACGTGAAGACTGTGGATCGCTTCGGAACGCGGGTCACGGCTCCTGGCGTGGGGCCGCTGGCGTGCGCTTCAGGAATCTACATCTACATGAATATTGAAGATCGATGATGTGACGGGAGAACCGATCGTGTCCCCACCGCCCACCCTCACCACCGCCCCGGCCGGCCCGGAACCCGAACTGATCGCCCGCGCCCGCGGCGGTGACCGGGAGGCGTTCGCCGCCCTCTACTACGAGCACTACCGCCATGTGTACGGCTTCCTGCTCGTCCGCACCCGCAACAGACATCTCGCGGAGGACCTCACCCAGGAGGCCTTCATCCGGGCCCTGCGACGCATCGACAACTACACCTGGCAGGGCAGGGCCTTCTCCGCCTGGCTGACCACCATCGCCAAGAACCTCTACCTCGACGAAGTCGCCTGCGGCCGCACCCGGTTGGAGACCCCGGTCGCCGAGTTCGACGAGCCGCGGCTCACGCAGCACGACACGGAGTCCCTCGTCCTGCGCGAACTGGAGGCCGTCGAGGCCCACGAGACGGTCCGCAGCGCCCTGCACAGCCTCAACGCGCTCCAACGGCACTGCGTGGAACTGCGCTTCCTCGACGAACTCACCCCCCAGGAGACGGCCCTCGCCCTGGGCCGCAGCGTCGGCGCGGTCAAGACGCTGACGTACCGGGCCCTCAGGAAACTGCGCTGGACGACGGAGGCGGTGTCCGCATGAACAGCAACCTCCCGCACGCCGCGGGCGTGATCCGTACGGTCCTGGAGTCCGTACCGCCCGAACAGGCGACCGCCGTCGCCCAGGCGCTCGACTCCGCGCGGCTGCTGGTCGACCCCGAGCGCACCTTCGGCGCGGTGCTGCACCGGACGTCCGACGGCCGCTGGTCCCGGGCCCGGCACGCGGCCACCGATCTGGAGCGGCAGGCGCTGGACTGGGACGCCGCCTGCGCCCGGGCCCGTTCCGTCGCCGCCGTCATCGAGCAGCGGCTGACCGAACACCCGGGGCCCTCCGGCGTCCGCGTGGACGGGGACCGGGTACGGGTCGTGCTCCGTGTCGACGGCCCGCACCAATGGGCCGACTGGCGGGCCTACTTGGGCATCACCGAGGTCAGGCACGGCGACCGCCCCCACACCGTCGTCGGCGAGGGGGAGCGCGGCGGTGTCCGGGTGGCCGTCCTGGCGCGGGCGGTCGAGGCACCGCCGTTCGCCCGGTCCGCCCCGCCCGAGCGTCTCTTCCGGCTCGGCACCACCACCTACGACCTGGCGGTCCCGCAGCGCGACGCGCACGGGGAGGTCTGGTACTTCCAGGGCTGGCGCAGCCACGACGGCATGCCCCTGATGTCGGTGGACGGCCGCCCCGAACGCTGCTCCCTCGCCAACGTGGCGACCCACCTGGGCCCGCTGACGCCGGTCCCGCAGCACGAGGACCCCGCCCCCGCCCCCACACCGCTCCCCGCCCTGCCCGCCCCGTCCAAACCACCGGCCACCCCGGTGTGCAGCCCGGCCGGGCCCGCCGGATGAACCGCGGTACACCGGCCAACCCGGTCATGCCGGAGCAGGGGTCCCGTGTCTGGGAGGCGCGCGCGGCGTGCCGGGAGTGGGACGCGGAGCTGTGGTTCACGGACCGGTACTGGGCCGCCGCCGTGGCGATCTGCGCCGCCTGTCCGGTGCTCGACGCCTGCCGGGACGCCGTGCTGCGCCGGGAGCGCGGCCTGCCCCGCTGCCGCCGCCAGGGTGTCGTCGCCGGACTGACCGGGGCCCAGCGCCACGAACTGGAGCGCCGGGCGCAGCAGTTACCGCCCCGCGCGCCCGCCGCGGACGGCAATGGGGCCGTGCCGCCGCGGGACCGGGCCGCCCCCTGCGGCACCCGGGCCGCCTACCAGCGGCACCTGCGCCGCGGCGAGCCCGTCGACGAGGCGTGCCGCGCCGCCAACGCCCGGAGCGCGAGCAGCTACCGCCGTACCGGCTCCACCCGCGACCGACGAGGAGCACCCGGCCCCGCACCACCGCCGGACCGGAACACCCCCGCCGTCCACCGCCACCGGAGTACGACATGCCCTCGCCGCCGGCCCGTCTGGCCGCCGCACTGCGCCGGTTCCTCCGGCTCCGCGCCCGCGACCGACTCGCGCTGGACCTGGATACCTGCCGGCAGGAACGCGACCGCTGGCGCCACAACGCCGACTCCTACGAACAGGAGCTGACCGGTGTCCGCCTCGAACGCGCGCACCTGCTCGCCTGGCTGGCGGCACTGCACCCGTCCAGCGCTGTTCTCACCGAGCGGGACGCGGACGGGGGGCCGGTGCTGTCGCTCCGTGCCGGGGAGCACACGCTGTTCTGGTCGCTCGCACCCGCCGAGCTGCCCTTGTTCGCGCATGTGCCGTACGCGGCGCCCGCACCACGGGAAGAAGCGCACGACCGCGCGGCACGCATCCGTGAGCACACGCGCCTGCTGGCGGTCGAGGACATGCTGACCTGCGCCGAACGGCAGCAACACCCGTACTGACCAGCCCAAAGCCCCGGTCGGCAGGCTCGGGAGGCACGTCGGCCGGACCCCCCACGCCCCCCTGCGAGGCTCCCCGCAGGGGGGCGTGGCACACGGGTCGCCCCAGGCCGTGTCCGTAAGTCCCGCCCGCCGCCCGGCACGCTCCCCCCGGTGCTCCGCGCCGGGGGGAGCCCCACTCACCGCAGGCCGGCCACCCGCGTACAACCAGTACGCGGGCGCCCGCCCGGCACGCCGAGAGCACGCACCGGACGCGCCGCTGAGCCCGCACTCCGGGCGGACGACGCGACTTTGCGGCCCCGGCCTACAGCCAGCCCGCGAACTCCAGCAGCAGTTCGGCGTCCTTCTCCCGGCCGACCCGCAGTGCCCGTACGCCGGACTCCACGGCCCGGAAGAGCGTCCAGCCGCGCAGGCGGTCCTGGTCCACGTCGAGGGACTCGGCGAGGCGCTTGATGCGCCGTCTGGTGGTGGCCGAACCGGAGGGGGAGGCGATCAGGTCCTCGACCCGGTCCCGGACCAGCCGGGCCAGGTCGAACGCGCACTCGCCGACCACCGGGTCCGGTCCCACGGCCAGCCACGGCGTCCGCTCCCCGGCCAGCACCTTGCTCTGCCGGAACGTGCCGTGCAGCAGCCGGTGCTCCGGGGGCGCCGCCAGCAGTTCCTCGCGGGCGGCGAGCGCGGCGTCCACCAGCACCGCCACCTGCGGCTCCGAGGCCGCCGTCACCCGCATCGCCTCCGCCTGACGGCCGGTCCGCTCGGCCACCGTCTCGAACGCGTGGTCGCCCGGCGGCACCACCCACAGCCTGCGCAGCGTGCCCGCGGCCTCCAGCAGCGCCTTCGCCTCCGGCAGGGACCGCACCGAGACATCGGGGTGCAGCCGCTCCAGCAGCAGCACCCCTTCCGTGGTGAACGGCTCCAGCAGCTGTACGGCGCCCAGGCCGTTCCAGTGCGCCAGCGCCGCCCGCTCGCTCTCCGGCCGGGCCCGCGGCGGCGCCAGCTTCAGCACCGCCGGGGTGCCGTCGGCGCGCCGCACCAGCACCACCAGGCTGCTGCGCCCGCCCGGCACCTGGACCCGCTCGACCGTCAACTCGCGTAGTGCCACGGCCTGCCGGGCCGTCTCCGGCAGCTTCTCCAGCCAGCCGTCGGCGCCCGGTGCCGTCTCACCGAGCGCCCTGACCAGACGCCGCGGCGGTTCGAAAGCCATACGCGAGAGTTTCCCTTCCAGTACAGGTCACGCCGTGGGCGTCGCTGTCACCGAGCCGGTGCCCGCGTGCTCGGCGAGCCCAGGGAAGGCTACGCTCTCGCCGCGCCAGCGCACCGCCCGCACCGCCGCCTCCCGCAGCGCCTCCGCCGCCGTACGCCGCCGCTTCCCGGTGGAGGCGCGCACCAGATCGGAGTAGACCCCGGCCACCCGGTCCTCCACCTCGGCGGCCAGGCGCACCGCGGCCGGGGAGTCCGGCACCGCGAACGGCAGGGAGTACCCGGGCTCCGCCGCCACCGGCTCCCCTTCCAGGTCAAGCACCTCGCGCAGCAGCGCGTCCCGGCGCGCCCGATGGGCGTCGTAGGCGCTGCGGGCCTCGTCCCGGCGGCCCTCGCGGATCCGGCCGCCGACGACGCCGTAGGCCCAGACGGCAGCGTGCTCGGCGGCCAGCGCCGCCTGGAGGGCCGTCAGCTCTCCCGCCTTGCTCTCGCTCACGCCTCACCCTCCGTCAGCAGGTACACGTGCGCCGCCCCGGCCGCCGCGACCGAGGCCAGCAGCCGGGCCAGCTCGCCAGGGACCGCCGTCAGCGTCTCGGTCCGGGCGTCGGCGAGGGCCCGTTCGGCCGCGGCGAGCTCCGCCAGCGCCGCCTTCTCGTCGGTGGGCACGACCGGTGGGGCCGCCGACGCCGACCGCGACGGGGCCGGCTTCGACGGCGCCGGGCTCTTCCTCCCCGTACCGCCGAAGGCCGCCACGTGCCGGACCACCTCCGCGCGCAGCGGGCGCAGCCGCTCGGCCAGCGGGGGATGCGCGGCGATCACCGCGTCGTAGCGCACCAGCAGATCCGCGCTGTCCCGGGCCGCACGCGTGCGTGCCCGGTCGGCGGCCGACGGACTGCCGCCCGTGCCGCCGGTGTCCGGGGCGGACGAGCAGCCCGCGAGCAGGACCGCGCCGGCGGCCGAGAGGAACAGGCTCCTTCTGCGCGGCCCCGAGGGCGGGCGCGACGGTGGGGGAAACGGCACGGCTGACGTCCTCGGTGCTCGAACGGCGGGGGAGGGCTGTGCGCCCGTGATCACCGTACCCGTGGACCCGTCCGGGGCCACCCACCGGCACCCGCGTCCTTGCTGATGGACGGCAACACACCCCGGGACCGGATACCCTTTGATCCAGACACGCGACCCATCCCACAACAGCACACGCGGCCGAGGAGTCACCCGGATGAGCACCACCCAGAGCGAGAGGCTGCGAGAACTTCTGGAACCGCTCGTCACCTCACAGGGGCTCGATCTCGAAGAGATCGCCGTGGACTCCGTCGGACGCAAGCGAGTGCTGCGTGTCGTCGTCGACTCCGATTCCGGTGCCGACCTGGACCAGATCGCCGATGTGAGCCGCGCGCTCTCGGCGAAGCTCGACGAGACCAATGTGATGGGCGATGCCGCCTACGACCTCGAAGTGGGCACCCCCGGCGCCGAGCGCGAGCTCACGGAGCACCGGCACTACGTGCGTGCCGTCGACCGCCTGGTGAAGTTCCAGCTCACCGAGGGCGGCGACCTGGTGGCCCGGATCCTGACCGTGGACGACGAGGGCGTGGACCTCGAAGTCCCCGGTGTGAAGGGCCGCAGGGCCACCAGCCGCAGACTCGCCTTCGCCGACATCGCCAAGGCGCGGGTCCAGGTCGAGTTCAACCGCAAGGACAAGAAGGACATGAAGGAAGAGGAGGAGGCGTAGCCGTGGACATCGACATGAGTGCCCTGCGGGGCTTGGTTCGGGAGAAGGAGATCTCCTTCGACCTGCTGGTCGAGGCGATCGAATCGGCCCTCCTCATCGCCTACCACCGCACCGAGGGAAGCCGCCGACACGCGCGCGTGGAGCTCAACCGGGAGACCGGGCATGTGACCGTGTGGGCGAAGGAGGACCCCGAGGACCTCGAAGAGGGCCAGGAGCCCCGCGAGTTCGACGACACCCCGTCGGGATTCGGCCGTATCGCCGCCACCACCGCCAAGCAGGTCATCCTGCAGCGGCTGCGCGACGCCGAGGACGACGCCACGCTCGGCGAGTACGCCGGGCGCGAGGGCGACATCGTCACCGGCGTGGTCCAGCAGGGCCGCGACCCGAAGAACGTGCTCGTGGACATCGGCAAGCTGGAGGCCATCCTGCCGGTGCAGGAGCAGGTGCCCGGCGAGACCTACCCGCACGGCATGCGGCTGCGCAGTTACGTCGTCCGGGTGGCCAAGGGCGTCCGCGGCCCCTCCGTCACCCTCTCGCGCACGCACCCCAATCTGGTGAAGAAGCTCTTCGCCCTGGAGGTGCCGGAGATCGCCGACGGCTCCGTCGAGATCGCCGCCATCGCACGTGAGGCCGGTCACCGTACGAAGATCGCGGTCCGTTCCACCCGTTCGGGCCTGAACGCCAAGGGTGCCTGCATCGGCCCGATGGGCGGCCGGGTGCGCAATGTCATGGGCGAGCTCAACGGCGAGAAGATCGACATCGTCGACTGGTCGGACGACCCGGCCGAGATGGTGGCGAACGCGCTCTCCCCGGCCCGGGTCTCCAAGGTGGAGATCGTGGACCTCGCGGCCCGTTCCGCGCGGGTGACGGTGCCCGACTACCAGCTGTCCCTGGCCATCGGCAAGGAAGGGCAGAATGCCCGACTTGCGGCCCGGCTCACCGGCTGGCGGATCGACATCCGCCCGGACACCGAGCAGCCCGGGGAATAGATCCACGCCGCGAGGCGCTTAGATCACGCCGTGTTGTCGCGCGGCAACTGTTCGATTCTTGCCCCAAAGGGGTGAGGTCGGCACAGGGAGGTAGACTTAGCAGTGTCTGGCCGGACGCGAGCCCCAGCCTGCCCCGAGCGCACCTGCGTGGGGTGCCGGGAGCGAGCGGCCAAGAAGGACTTGCTGCGGATCGTGGCGATCAAGGACGAGTGCGTCCCGGATCATCGCGGTACGCTGCCCGGCCGGGGTGCATATGTGCACCCCGCCCTGGTCTGTCTCGACCTGGCGGTACGCCGTCGGGCGTTCCCACGGGCGTTGCGCGCCCCGGGACCGCTCGACACCACGGCGTTGCGCCACTACGTCGAGCAGGCAACACCGTAAGAAGCGTCGCGCGGAACCCCGCGCGGCCCTGGTACCTCGCGAGTCGGAAGTAGGTCGAGATTGCGATGAGCACTCGATGAGTACGCGATGAGTACGCCCATGAAGTAGCGACGGTCCGGCCGCAACCCGGACCTAAAAGGAGCGAAGTGGCTAAGGTCCGGGTATACGAACTCGCCAAGGAGTTCGGTGTGGAGAGCAAGGTCGTCATGGCCAAGCTCCAGGAACTCGGTGAATTCGTCCGTTCGGCGTCTTCGACCATCGAAGCGCCTGTAGTCCGCAAACTGACGGACGCCCTCCAGCAGGGCAATGGTGGCGGCAAGCCCGCCCCGCCCGCAAGGCTGCCCCGGCGAAGCCGGCAGCCCCCTCTCCCGCGCAGGCCGCCCGTCCGGCTGCCCCGCGCCCGGCGGCTCCCAGGCCGCCCGCTGCCGAGAAGCCCGCGG
>NZ_FLSP01000007.1 GCF_900091315.1 Streptomyces sp. DI166 | reverse complement strand
CCCGCGACGGCACGGGCCGGGACGGTCCGCCACCGCGCGACGGCGTCCCCTGCGTGCCGCCCTGCGGACGGCGCTGCCGCTCGGGATAGGTGTCGGCGAGCCGACCGGTCGGCCGGTCCGCCTCCCCGGTACGCGGCGCGGGCGGACGCAGCTCGGCCAGGCCCTGGGCCTCACGCGCGGCGATCTCCTTGAGCCGCATCGACAACTGGAGCGTGGTCGGCCGTTCCTCGGGGTCCTTGGCGAGACAGGCCCGCACCAGCGGCGCCAACGCGTCGGGCACACCGTGCAACTGCGGCTCCTCGTGCACCACGCGGTACAGCATCACCTCGGAACTGCCGTGCCCGAAGGGCGAGTCACCCATCGACGCGTACGCCAGGGTCGCGCCGAGCGAGAACACGTCCGTCGCCGGGGTGACCGCGGCGCCGCGCACCTGCTCCGGGGCGAGGAAGCCGGGGGAGCCCACCGCCGTGCCGACGTGGGTGAGCGTGGAGGCGCCGGTGGCCCAGGCGATGCCGAAGTCGATGATCCGCGGTCCCTTCGGGGACAGCAGGATGTTGGACGGCTTCAGGTCCCGGTGCACGACCCCGGCCTCGTGGACCGCGACCAGCCCCTCCGACAGCGCGGCCCCGATCGCGGCGACCTCGGCCGCGCCGAGGGCCCCCTCGTCGACGACCTTGTCGTGCAGGGAGGGGCCGGGTACGTACTGGGTGGCGAACCACGGCCGGTCGGCGTCGAGATCGGCGGCGACGAGCCGCGCGGTGCAGCCCCCGCGGATGCGGCGCGCGGCGGACACCTCGCGCGCGAACCGGGAACGGAACTCCTGGTCCTCGGCCAGATCCGGCCGGATGACCTTCAGCGCGACCCGCTGCCCCTTCTTGTCGGAGCCCAGGTAGACCACGCCCATTCCGCCCGCGCCCAGCCGCCTGTGAAGCCTGAACGAGCCGACGACGCGCGGGTCCTCGCGCCTCAGGCGCATCATCGCCATGTTCATCCCCGCTGCCCGGTCCCTGTGACGTGCCACAGCTTACGTTTCCCGGGCCGCCCGCGCGCAGAGGCCGCGCCCTCTCGGGGCGGCGGATTGTGCGGACGCCGGACGGAGAAGTTGAGGGTAGGTCAGCCCCCTGAAAAACCAACCGACTTGCTCCCACCCGTGATCCCAACCACCTTCCGCGCAAGGCGGGTTGATCGCGACGACCACACACGACTGACAACCACCCCCAACCACCCACCCCCCAACGAACCCCTGGACCCCCGGAACGATCACGACCCCCACCAACCCCGCGACGGAAGTGATCGAAGTCACCCCAGAGGCGCCCCGGGCGGAGAGGGGCGCCGCGAAACCGGGACACAGCGGGCGCCCCCTCAGGGAAGACCCCGAGACCTAGGACTCCGTCTCCACCCAGGGGAGTACTCCCCGGGGTGCGGCTCATCCTCTCGGAGGCCAGGCAATCGGTACGAGGGCATGACGTGCGAAGAGGGCCACGCCCGTAGATTTGTGGTCAAGCGGCGGGTGCAGCACTCGTCCCCCGAGGTCAGGCACCCGCCGCTGCCAGGAACCACACACAGACGGTCAGGAGAGGGACCATGGCCCAGACGGCCCCGCGGACGGTGCTCCGCACACAGACGCGCCGCCAGGGCCGTCGCCACCCACTGGTGGCGACGCTGATGGCCCTTCCCCTGGCGGCCCTGCTCCTCGTCGTCTTCGACGGCTGGGAGACGGTGGCCACACAGGCGTCGTCCGTGGGCGTGATGCTGGGGCGCTGAGCGGCGACCCCAGGCCCGGAAGAGCGGTCCGGGCGGGGACATCCACCCATGAAACCCCGTGGGGACGGGGGTGCGGCGGACGGCAACAATGCCGGCGCAGCTGGGGAGCTGCGCCGGCATTACCTTTCCCCGAGCAGGCCCAGACCGGACCCCACCCGTCCGGTACGCACAGCACGGGCTGCCGCCCAACCCCGTCCGCCGCCCTGAGCCAAATCCGCGGGCCGCCGCACAACCCTGCCCCCCACCCAGCGGCCAAGCCGCGGGCTGCCGCACAGCCCCGCCCGCCAAAGCCGCGGGCATTCGTGCCGCCAAGGGCGGCACGGGTGGGCGCGGGCGGCACCCCGCCAGCGCGGGCCCAGCGATCCCACCCCCACGGCAACCACGGCCGCGGGCACCGCACCAACGAACCCCAGCCAAGGCCACCGCAGCACCCCCGCCAGGAGCACCCCAGCAACCCCGGCCAGGGCCACCGCACCACCCCCGCCAGGAGCACCCCAGCAACCCCGGCCAGGGCCACCGCACCCCAACGCCCCACCCCCTGCGTACCCTCACCCCCAGACAAACCCCCGCAGGAAGCGGAGCCCCGTGACCCCCACCCTCGCCGCGCAGCTGACCCGCACCGCCGAAGAAGCCGCCCACGCCCACCGCCCCGCCTGCCCCTGCCACGACACCGGAACACTCGCCGACCGCCCGGACGCCACCGTCGTACGGCATGCCGAGACCGTCGCCAAGGCCCACCCCCCAGGCACCGACCACACCGAACTCACCCTCCGCCTGGCCACCGCCAGCACCCTCCCCGACGTACTCCTGCCCCCGCTCAAGGCAACGCCCGCCGAACTGCACGACCGCCTGGTCACCTTCTGGCCGTACGGCGACCCCGTGGACCCGCGCACCCCCGACACCGCCCCCTGGGCAGCCGCGGCCACCCTCCTCGCCCGCCTCCACCTCCACCCACCCCTTCCGCGCACACCCCCCATGCGCGGCCCCGCCAAGGCCGCACGAGCCGTCGAACGACTCCGCGCCACGGAACCCGGCAGCACCGCCACCACCCCCGTCCTCCAGGCCTGGCAAGCACTCCCCGCCTGGGCCAGGGGAGAGGCCGCACCCCCAGAGGACGGCACCCTCTGCCACGGCGACTTCCACCTCGGCCAACTCGTACGAAACCCCGCCCCTCACGACGACTGGCGGCTCATCGACGTGGACGACCTCGGCACCGGCACCCCCACCTGGGACCTCGCCCGCCCGGCAGCCTGGTACGCCTGCGGACTCCTCCCCCCGGAGGACTGGACCCGTTTCCTCACCGCGTACCGGGAGGCGGGCGGCCCCGCCGTACCCCCGCACGGCGATCCCTGGCCCGCCCTGGACATCCCCGCCCGCGCCCTCACCGTCCAGACCGCCGCCACCGCGCTCACCAAGGCGGCGCGCGCCGCACGCCCTCTCGACGAGGTCGAGCAGTCCTTGATCGACGCCTGCGCGCGCATGGCCGCGACCCCGCCCGAGTTGACGTGCGAATCCGCCACGTAGGGTGCAACCGACCGTGGCCCGGACAGAGTCTGTCCAGGCGACAGCCGAAGCAGTACCGACCGGCAGGAGTTGAGCCGACATGCAGTGTCCGAAGTGCCGTGCACAGATGCACACCTACAACCGCAACGGCGTCCAGATCGAGCAGTGCAGCGGCTGCCGCGGGATATTCCTCGACTACGGCGAGCTGGAGGCCCTGACCCGCCTGGAGTCCCAGTGGTCCCAGCCGGCCCCGCCGGCTCCGCCCGCCCCGCAGGCCTACCCGGCGGCTCCCGCCCCCGCGGCCCCCGCCTGGGGCGCCCCGCACCACGGCGGCCACTACGGCCACAAGCGCCACAAGAGCTTCGGTCACATGCTCTTCTCCAGCTGATCCGGCGGAACCGGCGGAACTGGTAGAACCAGCAGAACCGGCACACGACGAAGCCCCGGCCGCTAGCAGCGACCGGGGCTCTCGGTGTGTGGACGATACTGGGATTGAACCAGTGACCTCTTCCGTGTCAGGGAAGCGCTCTCCCGCTGAGCTAATCGTCCTCGGGATCACGACCCGAAGGTCGTGGATCTTGCGTGCGCGATACTGGGATTGAACCAGTGACCTCTTCCGTGTCAGGGAAGCGCTCTCCCGCTGAGCTAATCGCGCGGGGTTCGGATCTTCGAGGAAGACCCAGGATCCGAAGATCCAGTGGACGATACTGGGATTGAACCAGTGACCTCTTCCGTGTCAGGGAAGCGCTCTCCCGCTGAGCTAATCGTCCTTGGAGGTGGAGACGGGATTTGAACCCGTGTAGACGGCTTTGCAGGCCGTTGCCTCGCCTCTCGGCCACTCCACCAGGAGTGCGGGGTTCGGGATGATCCCCCTTGCTCTTTCGAGCGAACGACGAGGTTCGAACTCGCGACCTCAACCTTGGCAAGGTTGCGCTCTACCAACTGAGCTACGTTCGCCTGTCTTTCCGGTCCGCTTGCGCGTCCCGGCGACGTGTTGAACTCTAGCGGATTCCTGGGCCAGTACAAAAACGCGTTTGTGCAGCGTGCTGCCCCGCGCCCCGGCCCGGCCCGCCTCCGCACGTGGTCAGGGCCCTGAGGGAGACGGGCCCGGGTCACCCGGACGGCACCGGTCATAGACTCGACAGCGTGCTCGACCTCCCTCCCCTGGCCCGCTTCGGCAACCGCCTTGCCACCGGCCTGCTCGACGTCACCCACGACCCCGAGGCCCTCGACTCCACCGGCTTCTGGGCCGTCGCCGCGGACTTCGAGGGCCGTCTGACCTGCGCCCGCTTCCAGGACGTACGGGAATCGCCCGTGCCCGACCCGGTGCCCGGAGCCTGGCACGGCCCCGCCGCGAGCGGCTGGACCTCGTCCCTCGACCACGCCGCGTACACCGCGGGTGTGCGCCGGATCCGGGAGCACATCGCGGCCGGCGAGGTCTACCAGGCCAACCTCTGCCGGGTGCTCTCCGCTCCCGTCGCCCCCGACGCCGATGTGGACGCCCTCACCGCGCTGCTGGCCCGCGGCAACCCGGCGCCGTACGCAGGAACGATCCGCCTGCCGGAGCACGGCGTGGAGATCGCCACCGCCTCGCCGGAGCTGTTCCTGCGCCGCGACGGCCGCGTCGTGGAGTCCGGGCCGATCAAGGGCACCGGGCGCACCGAGGCGGACCTGCTGGAGAAGGACTACGCCGAGAACGTCATGATCGTGGACCTGGTCCGCAACGACATCGGCCGCGTCTGCGCCACCGGGACGGTGAGCGTCCCCGACCTGTGCGCCGTGGAGAAGCACCCCGGCCTCGTCCACCTCGTCTCCACCGTCCGCGGCGAGCTGCGCCCCGACGCCGGCTGGCCCGAGCTGCTGGACGCCACCTTCCCGCCCGGCTCGGTCACCGGCGCCCCCAAGTCCAGTGCGCTGCGGATCATCGACGCGCTGGAGACGGCGCCCCGCGGCCCGTACTGCGGCGGCGTCGGCTGGGTCGATGCCGACCGGGGCACCGGAGAGCTGGCGGTCGGCATCCGCACCTTCTGGATCGACCGCGCCGACGGTGTCCTGCGCTTCGGCACCGGCGCCGGCATCACCTGGGGCTCGGACCCCGAGGGAGAGTGGCGGGAGACCGAGCTGAAGGCGTCCCGGCTGCTCGCGGTAGCGTCGGGCGAGTACGAGGTCAGTGGAGAGGGGCTCTAGGAAGTGAAGATCTGGCTCGACGGCGGGCTGCAGGACATCGAGTCCGCCCGCGTCTCCGTCTTCGACCACGGCTTGACCGTGGGCGACGGCATCTTCGAGACGGTGAAGGTCACGGACGGCCGTGCCTTCGCGCTCACCCGCCACCTGGCCCGCCTGACGCGCTCGGCCCAAGGCCTCGGCCTGCCCGATCCCGACCTCGACGAGGTCCGCCGCGCCTGCGCCGCCGTGATCGAGGCCAACCCCATGCCGCTGGGCCGCCTGCGCATCACCTACACCGGCGGCCACGGCCCCCTCGGCTCCGACCGCGGCGAGCACGGCCCGACGCTCGTCGTCGCCCTCGGCGAGACCGCCCGCCGCCCGGACTCCACCGCCGTGATCACGGTCCCGTGGACCCGCAACGAACGCGGCGCCCTCACCGGCCTGAAGACCACCTCCTACGCGGAGAACGTCGTCGCCCTGGCCCGCGCCCACCAACACGGCGGCTCCGAGGCGCTGTTCGCCAACACCGTCGGGCAGCTCTGCGAGGGCACCGGCTCCAACGTCTTCGTCGTCCTGGACGGCGAGATCCACACCCCGCCGCTCGCCTCCGGCTGCCTGGCGGGCATCACCCGCGAGCTGGTCGTGGAGTGGACCGGCGCACAGGAGACCGACCTGCCGCTGGACGTGCTCCAGCGGGCCGACGAGATCTTCCTGACGTCCACGCTGCGGGACGTCCAGGCCGTGCACCGCGTCGACGAGCGCGAACTGCCCGGCGCCCCCGGCCCGGTCACCGCCAAGGCCATGCGCGTCTTCGACGAGCGCTCCGGCCAGGACCAAGATCCGTGAGCTGTCGGAAAAGAGGCTGACCCCGGGCGCCATCGCGGGTAGAACACCCCTGATGACCACGACCCTGCGGCCGACCGAGCCGCTCCAGCGAGTCGCCGACGGGACGCTGTCCCGCCACTTCCAGGTGTGCGTCAACAGCCGTCCCGTCGGCGCGATACGCGTGTCCACGGACCCGGTCTTCGGACCCGAGGTCGCGCGCATCAGCGATCTGCGCATCGAGGAACCCGACCGCGGACGCGGGCGCGGCACCGTGGCCGCCCTCGCCGCGGAGGAAGTGGCCCGCGGCTGGGGCTGCCGCCGGATCGAGATCCGGGTGCCCGGCGCCGCCGGACCGGCCCTGCGCCTGGCCACCGCGCTGGGCTACGTCCACCGCAACCGCGGCCTGGAGAAGAAGCTCCCCGTCCTCGCGCCCGCCCTGCCCGCCGGCAGTCACGGCAGGCCCATGACGGAGGAGGAGTACGGGCCCTGGCTGGAGGCCGGCACCGCGCACTACGCGCAGAGCTGGATCGACCGCGGCGTCCCCGGGGAACAGGCGCGGACCAAGGCCCGCACCGACATGGCCACCCTGCTCCCGCAGGGCCTCGCCACCGAGGACACCCTGGTCAGCGTCCTGGAGCACGAGGGCACCTCCGTCGGCACCCTGTGGCTCTCGGTGGCGAAGGAGGCCGCGTTCGTCTTCGACGTCGAGACCCACGAGGGGTTCCGCGGCCGGGGCCACGGCCGCAGTCTGATGCTGCTGGCCGAGATCCAGGCGCTGGCCGCCGGGAAGCGGGTCATCGGCCTCAACGTGTTCGCCGGCAACGAGGCGGCCGAGCGGCTGTACGAGTCGCTGGGCTATGTGCCGGTGGGCTGGTCGATGTACAAGAACCTGATCTGAGCGGCGAAGGGGCGCCGGGTCAGCCCTGCCCGGCCGCCGCCAGCAGCCGGTCCGCGATCTCCTCGATCCGCTCCCGCAGCCCTTCCTGGCTCTTGCCGCCGTCCAGGCGCTCGCCGCCGATCACATACGTCGGGGTGCCGGTGACGCCGATCGCCTTGCCCTCGGCGTGGTCGGCGTCGACGATCAGGATGTGCCGGCCGTCGATCAGCGCGGTGTCGAACTCCTCGGCGTCCAGGCCGAGTTCCTTGGCCACCTCGACCAGGAAGGGTTCCCCCTTGCGGTCCAGTTCCTCGACCCGGCCCAGCACGGCCTCCGCGTACGCCCAGCCCTGCCCCTGCTCCAGCGCCTCCTCGGCGGCCTGCGCGGCGGCGAAGGCGTGCTTGTGCTTCTCCAGCGGGAAGTGCCGCAGCCGCAGTTCCAGCCGGTCGCCGTAGCGGGCCCGCAGGGCGCGCAGGTCGTCGAGGGCGGTACGGCAGTCCGGGCACTGGAGTTCGCACCAGACGTCCAGGACGGGGGTGGCGGGACGGGCGGGGGAGGAGTCGCTCATGCGCACAGTCTTCCAGCCGACCGCCCGCCGGACCCAATCCGGTCGTCGTGATCGCCTGGCGTGATCGCCGTAGAGGGGGAGTCCGGACCGGCACCTCGGGACGAGTCGACCCGGAGATGTCCCTGATGTCCGCCGGGACCATGGCCCGGCGGGGTGTCGCAGGTGCAGGATGGAAGGGACGAACCACCCGTGGGCCCGCGCCCGGACCGAATCCTGCTCTGGAGGACCGGATGATTGCCGAGACCGTCTGTTCCGCCGTAGCCGCGGCCGGCCTGGGCATCGCCGCGGTCACGGCGTACCGCAAGCGATTCCTCTCCGCCGCCCGGATCGCCGCCTACGCCCTGGTCCCGCTCGGGCTGGTGATGACCGGCGTCGTGGAGTGGCTGGCGGACACCGCGTTCAGCCCGGTGGCGTGGGCGGGCTTCGGTGTGCTCGGCGCGGCCTGGCTGTTGTTCGCCAGCACCCGGGCCGTGGAGCGCCGCAGGGGCCTCGGCACCCGCAAGGAGCGCAAGGAGGCGAGGGCCGCCCAGCGCGGAGCGGTCGCCCCGGCCGCCTCGGCACCCTCCCTCGGCAGCGGCGCCCGGCAGCCGTCGGCCAAGCCCGCCGCGGCTGCTCAGGACGACTTCAGCGACATCGAGGCGATCCTGAAGAAGCACGGCATATGAAGCCGCGCGGCACATGAGGAAGCACGGCATATGACGACCGCATGAGGGTTGAAACGACACAGGGGATCGCCGTCCGTCCCTAAGCGATCAAGACCCGGAACGGACATTGCGGAATATGGCGAACTCCCGCTTGTTCCGGGCGTGTTGATCGCGCCGGGTGGTCCGACTGCGTCATCATCGCCCGCGAGATGCTGGACACGACACAGAGCGAGACCGCGCCACCTCAGGACGAGCCGCGCGGATGCCTCTTCGCCCTTTCCCAGCCACCGCTGATGATCTTCCTAGCGGTGATCGGGTGTCTGCTGCTCATGGCTGCGCTGCACGACCTGCTGCTGCTCTGAGCCGTACCCGCGGCTCCCCGGCGCCACCCGCCGGGGCCCGCGCGCACGGCGATGACCGGAGGCCCCGGACTGCCGGGCCGGACGCACACGCCGACGACCGGAGTCGGCCCTGGCACGCCGGGCCTCGCGCGTACGCGGGCGAGGCGACTCGGGCCTCGACCCGTCGGGAGACAGTCCCGCACACCACTGACCGAAGAGCCACTGACACAGGTCGCGTCGGTGCGCTTCTGGATCCTTCGCCCGGATCGGCCCGCCCGCGCTCGACCGCGCCTCGGCGTCGACAGCGGGGCCGGGGATGCCACGCGCAGTTCGGGCAGGAGGCGAGTCACGGGCCGCGCACCGCGCCGGGCCGGCCCGGGCAGGGGCCCTACCCAGCCGCCTCCTTGCGCCGTGCCCGGTACGCCGCCACGTGCAGGCGGTTGCCGCAGGTGCGGCTGTCGCAGTAGCGGCGGGAGCGGTTGCGGGAGAGGTCGACGAAGGCGCGTCGGCAGTCGGGGGCCTCGCAGCGGCGCAGCCGCTCCTGCTCCCCGGCGACCACGAAGAACGCCAGCGCCATGCCGCAGTCGGCCGCCAGGTGGTCGGCGACCGAGGCGCCGGGCGCGAAGTAGTGCACGTGCCAGTCGTAGCCGTCGTGGTCGGTGAGCCGGGGGGTGGTGCCGGCGGCGGCGACCAGTTCGTTGATCAGGCCCGCGGCGTTCCGGGCGTCCGGTGCCTCGAAGACATGCGTGAACTTCTCCCGGATCTTGCGCACCGCGGACAGATCCAGCTCCGAGAGCACACCGACATCGCTGATCTCGTGCTTGCGCACGAAATCGGCGAGCGCCGCGACGTCCGACAGGGCGTCCTGCGCCGGATCGTCCTCCGGCGCGGTGTTCACCAGATCCACGACGGCGTCGAGGGCACACCGGGTGTCGTGGGTGATCAGCACATCTCGCTCCCTGGCCTGAGGGTCGGGCGCACCGCGCCCGCCGATGCTGGCCGATGGTAATAGCTTCGCCGACGCCGGGACGGATGCACCAGGGCGCCGGTGGCCGAGGGCAACTGAAACAGGGCGGGGTGCACGCACACCGACGCCGTCCCCGCGAGTGACTCACGGTGACGGCGTCAGCGCATACCGTATGCGATTGTTTGTCCTGGCCCGAGCCGTCACCCCGAGTCGACGGCGCCGGGCTGCTTCGTGGCGGCCCTCCTCAGCTCTCCGCCAGGATGTGCGACAGCTCCTGATCGAGATCGAAGTGCCGGTGCTCCGTGCCGGGCGGCACGGCGGCGTCCGTTCGCTTCAGGAAGGACTCCAGGGCGCGGGCGGGGGCCTCAAGAAGGGCCTCGCCCTCCGGGGAGCTCAGGGCGATGCACACGACGCCCTGGCCGTGACTGCGCGACGGCCAGACTCGGACGTCGCCGGTACCGGTGGGCCGGTGCAGGCCCTCTGCCAGGAGGTCGCGGGCGAACACCCACTCGACGGACTCCTCGGCTCCGGTGTGGAAGGTGGCGTGCACGGCGTAGGGGTCGGCCGTGTCGTACCGCAGGCCCGCGGGGACGGGCAGGGAGGACTCGCTCGACACAACGAGGCGCAGGTGCAGCTCGCAGCTGACCGTGGTGTTCATAAGCGCCAGGGCCTTTCGCTCAGTGTGCGCTCGGGGATTCGCACGTCGGCGAAATCGACATGCCACCTACGGTGCCGTTGTAAACCCCTCTGAGTGTTTTGCGTGTCTTTACGTAACTCTTCCGGTCGATGAACCGTTCGCGAGGTACGACCATTTCGGTGACCGGTTTCGCTCCGGTAGGGTTTGGCCGTATGAATACGGGGAGTAGCGAGCCTGGCGAGGTGGCCATGGCTTCCGACAGGACCGACGTGGGTGAGGCGAAGGAAGAGCGGGCGCTCGGCTCCAGAGCTCCGGAGTTCATCAAGGCGCGCCGTCTGCTCCACCTGAGCTGGCAGGTCGGGGTCTTCATCATCGGCCTGGCGGTCGTGGTGGTCGGCATCATCATGCTGCCGCTGCCGGGACCCGGCTGGGTGGTGATCTTCGGCGGTATGGCGATCTGGGCCACCGAGTTCGTCTGGGCACAGCTGGTACTGCGCTGGACCAAGCGCAAGGTCACGGAGGCCGCGCAACGCGCCCTCGACCCCAAGGTGCGCCGCCGCAACATCATCCTGACCTCGATCGGACTCGTGATCATCGGCGTGCTGGCCGGCATCTACCTGTGGAAGTTCGGGCTCGTCATGCCCTGGAAGATCAAGGACCAGTGATCCGTCAAGGGGGTGCGGGTGTCGGGCGGACGGTGTTCGCGCTGGTCACAAGCACCCCCTGACATGGGGTAATGTTCTTCCTGCGCCCGGGCGATTAGCTCAGTGGGAGAGCGCTTCGTTCACACCGAAGAGGTCACTGGTTCGAACCCAGTATCGCCCACCCGGAACCGCGGCCCGTCTGCCTCGCAGCAGACGGGCCGCGGTCGTTTTGTGTTGCCGCCGTCGTCTCGCGGCCCGGGACGACTTTCGGCCGGGGCCTGTCGCGTTCCGGGCCGCGCATCCTGTCCGACCGGTCGACCCGGCCGTACCCCACCTGCGAGAACGCGCCGCGGTGAGCCGACGTGAGCCGCCGAGCCCGGCCGCCGCGTCCGCGTACCTCGCAAGAAAATCCTGTCCGAATCATTGACGCACCCGAAGCCCCTCCGTAACTTGTGCCAGCAAGCGCTTACTTGAAACGATTCATGCAGGCGGCGATGACGCTGCGGGGAGGTGGCCCAACCATGGGAACCAGCAGGAATGTTGAGAGGCGAACGATCCTGAAGGTGGCCGGCGCTTCGGCGGCCACGCTCGGGCTGGGGGCGACCACCGCGTGCGGCGGTGACAGCGGATCGGGCGACGGTACGGTCACGCTCCGTTACGCCTGGTGGGGTGGCGAGCCGCGGACCATCGCCATCAAGAAGACGATCGATCTCTTCGAGAAGAAGTACCCGAAGATCAAGATCAAGCCGGAATTCACGGACTACGAGGCGTTCTGGGAGAAGTTCCAGACCCAGGCCTCCGGCGGAAATCCGCCGGACGTTTTCCAGAATGCCGTCGGCTTCCTGCGCAAGTACGACAAGCGCGGTGTTCTGATGGACCTCAAGCCCCAGGCGGACGCCGGGAATCTGAGCCTGGAGAACTTCCGCAACGGCGTTCTGGCGAACGGTCAGGTCGACGGCAAGCAGATCGCGATACCCGTCGGCGCCAACACCATGGCCCTCGTCATCGACCTCAAGGCCTTCAAGAAGGCAGGAGTGGAACCGGAGTTCGGCTGGACCTGGGACGAGTACTTCGAGGCGCTGCAGACCATCCAGGACAAGCTGAAGATCGCCGGTGACACCGGCTACTTCGCCATCATGTACCTCTACGACCTGTACCTGCGTCAGAACGGCAAGGCGTTCTTCACCGACTCCGATCTCGGCTTCACCGAGGACGATCTGACGCAGTGGTGGGAGGACGGCTACAAGCGGGTGCGCTCCGGACTGGTCGCCGACCCGAAGAAGGTCGAGCAGGTCAAGCCCAAGTCCGCGCTCTCCGCGGGCCTCGCCGCCTCCGAGTTCACCTGGGACAACTTCTCCATCCGCTACGAGGGCGAGGGCGAGTCCGACTACGGCCTCGCGCCGATTCCCACCACCGACGGCAAGGCCACCGGCCAGTATCTCGGCTCCCTGATGCTCAGCGCCTTCTCCGGCACCAAGCACCCCAAGGAGGTCGCGCAGTTCATCGACTTCATGGTCCACGACCCCGAGGTCGGCAAGATCATGGGCTACGACCGCGGCATCCTCGCCACCAGTGAGCAGTACGACGCCTTCACCCCCACCGACGACAACAACAAGGGCGTGAAGGCGTACGAGGAGGAGGTCGCCGAGGCCGGCGTGCTGGGCAAGATCACCCCGCACCCGTCCGGCGCCGATGTCGTCGAGTCGGCCTTCCTGCGGCTCGGCGGTGAGGTCGCCCAGGGCAAGACCAAGCCCGCCGACGCCGCCAAGGCGCTGTTCAGCGAGGCCAAGGCCGCGTTCGCGGGCTGAGGGGACGTACCACCATGACGCTCGTCAAGGAAGCGCCCGCGCGCCCGGCCCGGAAGCGGCCCGCCGCTCCCGCCGCCGGGCGGCGCGGGCGGCGCCGCGAGAACCTCGCCGGCTATCTCTTCATGTCGCCGTGGATCGCGGGGTTCCTGCTGCTCACGGCGGGGCCGATGATCGCGTCGCTGTACTACGCGTTCACCAGCTACAACCTGTTCACGCCGCCGAAGTGGGTGGGCCTGGACAACTTCACCACGATGTTCCAGGACCCGCGCTGGCAGAAGTCGGTCGAGGTCACCCTGAAGTACGTCGTCGTGGCCACACCGCTGAAGCTGCTGCTCGCCCTCGGCGTCGCGCTGCTGCTGGCGCAGAGCAGGCGCGGACAGGGCCTGTACCGGGCCGCGTTCTACATGCCCTCGCTCATCGGCGCCAGCGTCTCGGTGGGCTTCGTCTGGCGGGCGCTGTTCTCCGACGACGCGATCGTGGACCGTGGCCAGAAGGTCTTCGGCATCGACGTGGGCGGCTGGATCGGCAACCCGGACTACATCCTCTACGCGCTGGTCGCCCTGAGCATCTGGCAGTTCGGCGCGCCGATGGTGATCTTCCTCGCCGGGCTCAAGCAGGTCCCGCGCGAGCTGTACGAGGCCGCCGAGGTCGACGGCGCCGGACCCTTCCGGCGGTTCTGGAACATCACCCTGCCGATGATTTCCCCGGTGCTGTTCTTCAACGTGCTGCTGGAGTCCATCCACGCGTTCCAGGTGTTCGGCTCCGCCTACGTCGTCTCCGACACCCGGTGCGGTCCGGCCGACGCCACCCTCGTCTACACCTGCTACCTCTACCAGAAGGGCTTCAAGGAGGCCCAGATGGGCTTCGCCTCCGCGATGGCCTGGACGCTGGTGGTCGCGGTGGGCCTGGTCACGGCGGTGCTGTTCTGGTCGCAGAAGAAGTGGGTGCACTACGAGGAGGCCGCCAAGTGACCAGCGCAACCACCCCTGCCGTGCGCACCGCCAAGGAACGCAGGCGCCTGGGCTCCCTCGCCTGGCACGCGGGCGCCCTCGCCGTCCTCGCGGTCGTGCTGTACCCCGTGGTCTGGGTGATCGGCGCCTCCTTCAAGCCCAGCAAGGACATCATCGCCAGCCTCGACCTGCTGCCCACCGAGCCGGTCTGGTCCAACTTCTCCGGACTCGCCGACGGTATCTCCGGCATCTCCATCGGCAGCTTCTTCTGGAACTCGCTGATGTACGCGGTGCTGGCCGTCGTCGGCGTCGTCGTCTCCAGTTCGCTCACCGCGTACGCCTTCGCCAAGATCGGATTCGCCGGGCGGAACCTGCTGTTCACCCTGATGATCGGCACCCTGCTGCTGCCGTACCACGTGCTGCTCATCCCGCAGTACGTCCTCTTCCGGAACCTGGAGCTCACCGACACCCTGGTGCCGCTGGTCGCGGGCAAGTTCCTGGCCACGGAGGCGTTCTTCGTCTTCCTGATGGTGCAGTTCATGCGCGGGCTGCCGCGCGAGCTGGACGAGGCCGCCAAGCTCGACGGCTGCGGACACCTGCGCACCTACTGGTCGATCGTGCTGCCGCTGAGCCGGCCCGCGATCATCACCAGCGCGATCTTCACCTTCATCAACGCCTGGAACGACTTCATGGGGCCGCTGATCTACCTCAACACCCCCGAGAAGTACACCGTCTCGCTCGGCCTGATGATGTTCCGCGACCAGGAGGGCGTCTCCAACTACGGCAGCATGATCGCGATGTCGCTGGTGGCGCTGGTCCCGGTCATCGCCTTCTTCATGGCCTTCCAGCGCTATCTCATCGACGGCATGGCGACCTCCGGACTGAAGGGATGACCATGGCCGAGGCCCGCACCAAGGCCCGCAAGGAGTCCCTGTTCGGCGAGCGGTTCGAGGTCTTCGCCGAGTGCCTGCTCACCGGGGTGTGGATCGCCCTGGCCTCGCTCGGGGTCGTCACCTACCCGGCCGCCTTCGCGGCCGGGGCCCGGCACCTGCGCCGTCGTACCGCTCACGAGGGCGGCGGCCGGCGGGAGTTCACGGCCGACTTCCGGGCGGCGCTGCGCGGCGGCGGATGGGTGGTCGGGCTCGCGGGGTGGGCCACGGCGCTCGCCGTCTGGGTGGACGTCCAGGCCGCCCGGTCCGGGCTGCCCGGCGGGCCCTTCGCCGGGGCCGTCGGACTGTGCGCGCTCATCGCGCTCGCCGTGGCCCTGCTGCGGGCCGCGGCCGTGTGGGCGCCCGGGGCCTCCTGGCGGGCGCTGCTCGCCGCCGCCGTACGCCGGACCCTGCGCGATCCCGCCGGGTCCTTCCTGATCGTCGCCGGGCTGGCCGTCGTGGCCCTGTCCGCCTCCTTCGTCGCGCCGCTGGCGGTTCCCGTGCTGGGAGCCGTCGCGGCGGCGGCCGTCGCCGTGGAGGAGCGGTACCGGCACCGCTGACCGCGGCGGTGCCCCGCACCGGGCCGGCGCCCCGGGCGCCGCGCCTTCATCTGTCATGCCCCTGTCCATGTCACCGCACGGAAGGAATGGTCATGTCCCCCATCCCCCGCAGGTCCCTGCTCAAGGCGGCCGCCGTCGCCGGAGTCGCCGCGCAGTTCAGTTGGGCCCTGGGCGCCAAGGACGCGCAGGCCGCGCCGAGAGCCGCCGCGGGTGACCGCGACCCGGTGACCCTGGACTGGCTGGAGGACGGCGGCCTCGGCGCCGCGCCTGGCTCCACCCTCGGCGTGCCCTGGCCCAAGGGCGCCTTCCAGGAGGACCAGACGTTCGCGCTCACGGACGCGGACGGAAAGTCCGTGCCCGTCCAGACCTGGCCGATCGCCTACTGGCCGGACGGCTCCCTCAAGTGGACCGCGCACGCGGTGGGTTCGGGCGGCACGGGCAAACTCACCCTCGCCCCGGGCGAGGCAGCCGCCCCCGCCAAGAAGGTCACCGTCGACAAACGCGGCGGCACCATCGACGTATCCACCGGCGTCATCACCGCCCGGATCGGCAAGAACGGGGCCACCCTCGTCAAGTCCGTCACCCGCGGCGGCACCGAGATCGCCAGGAACGGGCGGCTCGTCCTGATCCGCCAGCCCGAGATCGAGGACGAGGACCAGGGCCAGGTCAAGACCGAACGATTCGACGGAGCCATCTCCAAGGTCGAGGTCGAGCAGGAGGGCCCGGTGCGCGCCGTCGTCCGCATCGACGGCAAGCACCGCAAGGGCAACCGCAGTTGGCTCCCCTTCTCCATCCGCCTCTACTTCTACGCCGGCGCCGACTCCTTCCGCATGGTGCACACCATCACCTACGACGGCACCCAGGAACCCGGCAAGGCGAGCGGCGACTTCATCCGCGGCCTCGGCGTCCGCTTCACCGTTCCCATGCGCGACGAGTCCTACGACCGGCACATCCGCATCGGCGGCGAGGGCACCGGCATGCTCCGCGAGGCCGTCAAGGGCATCACCGGACTGCGCCGCGACCCCGGAATCGCCGTGCAGGAAGCCCAGTTCGCGGGCGAGAAGCTCCCCGACCCGGCCACCTGGGACCAGCGCGTCACCACCCGCCTGCAGTACATCCCCGAATGGGGCGACTACACCCTCTCCCAGCTCTCCGCCGACGGCTTCACCCTGCGCAAGCGCACCAAGAAGGGCCATGGCTGGATCGGCGCGGGCGGCGGCCGCCGCGCCAACGGTTTCGGCTACGTCGGCGGCGTCAGCGGCGGACTCTCCTTCGGCCTGCGCGACTTCTGGGAGAAGTACCCCGCCCAGCTCGACATCCGCGACGCCCACACCGACGCCGCCGAGGTCACCCTCTGGCTCTGGTCGCCCGAGGCACAGCCCATGGACCTGCGCTTCTACCACGACGGCATGGGCCAGGACACCTTCCCCGAACAGCTCGAAGGCCTCAATATCACCTACGAGGACTACGAACCCGGATTCGGCACCCCCTACGGCATCGCCCGCACCTCCGAACTGCTCTTCTGGGCCAACGAGTCCACCCCCTCGGCCGACCGACTTGCCCAGCAGATCGAGGCCGTACGGGTCCTGCCGCAGCTCGCCGCCCCGCCCCAGCAGCTCATCAAGGCCGGCGTCTTCGGCCCCGGCCTCTACTCCGAGCCCGACCGCTCCACCCCCGCCAAGGCCAAGATCGAGGACCACCTCGACTTCCTCTTCACCTACTACAAGGACCAGGTGGAGATGCGCCGTTGGTACGGCTTCTGGGACTACGGCGACATCATGCACACCTACGACACCGTCCGGCACCAGTGGCGCTACGACGTAGGCGGCTACGCCTGGGACAACTCCGAACTCTCGCCCGACCTCTGGCTCTGGTACGCCTACCTGCGCTCCGGCCGCGCCGACATCTTCCGCTTCGCCGAGGCCATGACCCGGCACACCGGCGAGGTCGACGTCTACCACCTCGGCAAGTGGGCCGGCCTCGGCACCCGGCACGGCGTCCAGCACTACGCCGACAGCGCCAAACAGCAGCGCATCGCCAACACCACCTACCGCCGCTACTACTACTTCCTCACCGCCGACGAACGGGTCGGCGACCTCATGCACGCCAACGTCGACTCCGACGAGACCTTCCTCGTCCTCGACCCCATCCGCAAGATCCGCACCGAGCCCTACACCCCCGACCGGCACGCCCTGTCCATCGGCTTCGGCACCGACTGGTCCGGCCTGGTCTCCGCCTGGCTCACCGAGTGGGAACGCAAGGGCCCCAAGTGGGAGAAGGCCAAGGCGCGCGTACTGTCCACCATGGAGACCATCGCCGCCCAGCCCAACGGCTTCGTCCAGGGCAGCGGCCTCTACGACCTCGACACCGGCAGGTTCGCCGTCGCCGACGAACCCGTGGTCGGTGTCTCCCACCTCTCCGCCGTCTTCGGCCTCAACGAACTGTGCGCCGAACTCATCGACCTCGTCGACATGCCCGCCTTCAACGAGGCCTACTTCGACTACTGCCGCTACTTCAACGCCTCCAAGACCGAACAGGCCGCCCGCTACGGCTCCAACTTCGGCACCCTGCTCCTCTTCCAGGGCCACTCCCGCCTCGACGCCTACGCGGCCGTCAAGACGGGGGACGAGAAGCTGGCCAAGCGGGCCTGGGAGAAGTTCTACAACTCCGACGGCTACAAGGAGTCCGCGCCCTGGAGGACCGAGAAACTGAGCGGCCCGCTCACCCTGGTCCCCGGCAGCGAGGCCGCCTGGGTGTCCACCAACGACACCGCTCTGTACGGCCTCGCCGCCATTGAGAACCTGGCCCTGCTCGGGGACCGGATGCCCTAGCTCATCCTCCCCAGCGCGTCCCGCACTCGCCGGACGTCCCTGATCCGCTGCTCGTACGTCGCCCCCAGCGCGAGCAGCAGCAGGCCGGCGAGTGCGGGCAGCGCCCAGCGGGGGAGCGCGTCGGTCACCTGGACGATGTACGGCGCCAGTTCGTGCAGCGCGTCCAGCGCCAGCACCGCACCGCCCAGCAGCAGCGGCGCCTGGAGCTGGTGCCCGCCGCCCAGCAGGGTGATCGACAGGGCCGCCAGGCCCAGCAGCAGGGGGCGTGTCCAGTGCGGGTCGGCCCAGGCCGCGACCAGGCTCGGCAGCAGGGTCGTGGCCAGGCCGGGACCGTACGCGACCCAGGACGAGGTCTCCGGCACGCGCCGCCTGCGCAGGGCGCCCACCAGCAGCGCCGGAATCGACACCGGGAGCGTGTACGCCTCCGGCATGTCGACCTCCCAGGCCGCCAGGCGCACCCAGGTGGCCAGGACGAAGAGCACCGCGGACGCGTAGCCCACCGCACGCCGGTCCGGCCGGATCGCGGTACCCGCGGTGATCACCCCGCACAGGGCGAGCACCAGGGCGAGCATCGGCGGGTCCAGCACCGTCAGGCCGATCGCGAGCAGGGCCGCCGCCGCGCCGGTCACCTCGACCGGCAGCGCCGCCCGCGGCAGGCGCGCCGCGAGCAGGGCGGCGGCCACCGGCACCGTGAGGACCAACAGCGCCGTGTACTGCGGTTCCCAGCCGGCCGCGGCGCCGATCGCGCAGGTCAGCGCGGTGGCGTAGGCCAGGGCCGCGGGTGCGGCGAGGTGCGGCGCCCGCCACGCCGCTGCCGCGAACAGCAGCGTCAGCGCCGTGAGCACGGCGAGCGTGGCGGACCGCGAGGCCAGGGCGAGGAGCGCGACGTGGACGGAGGTCAGTGCGGCCAGGGCGGCGAGGACGAGGGGAGTCGGGACCGCAGGAACGGTTCCCTTGAAGAAGCTCGGCTCCTCCGCAGCGCTCCCGGACTCCTCAGCCGTACCGGGCACGACCAGCGCCCCCAGCACCGCCAGGACCGTCACCCCCAGCCCCGTCAACAGACCCACCACGTACGGCAGTTCCAGCACCGGCGGAACCATCAGCGCCGCCGCCCAGCCCAGGACCAGCGCCGCCGGCCTCGCCCAGGGGTGCCCGGCGAAGGCCAGCACCGCGGCCACCGCCGCCAGCACCAGCGGCGCCGTCTCCATGTGCGTCACCCACGGCAGCTCACCCGTCACCGCGGCCCGCATGTCCGACGGCACCCCCGACCACGGCGAGGCGACCTGGGCCAGCGCACCCGGCAGCACGACCGCGAGCAGCTGCGCCGCCCACACCACGGCCACCGCCTGCACCACACCCGAGGCCACCGCGAAGCCCTTGCGCACGCCCTCCGGCACACCCGGCACCCGCCACACCGCGAGCAGCGCCAGCCCGCAGACCAGATAGACCGGCACCGTCCACACCGTCGGCAGCAGCACCCGCGGCACACTGCCCAGCGCCGCCACCAGCAGTAGACCCGCGACGGGAACCGTCACGGCCGAGGCACGCCGGGCCGCCGCCAGCGCGATCGCCGAGGCCAGGACAAGGAGCGCCGCCGCACGGGCGGCGGCGCTCGGACCGGTGGCCGCCACGGACAGCGCACCGGCCGTCAGCACGCCCCCGGCACCCATGCCGCACGCACCGACCACAGCGGTCAGCAGCACAGGGCGACGGGCGGCCCGAAGCGCCACAGCCGTGGTGAACCCGGCCGTGGCCAGCAGCGCGGCGGCGAACCCGAACGCGTCCGCATCGGCCGCCAACGCCCACAACGGAAGCGGAAGTTGCGCCGCGGCCAGCGCGGACGGCAGCGGCAGCCGCAACTCGGCAGTGCCCGGCAGCAACCCGTACGCCGTCCACACGACCGCCAGCACCGCCGCCCCGGCTGCCGAGAAGCCGAGACCGTCCACGCCGCTCAGCGCCACCTCGTGCAGCGCGTACGCGTCCAGCACCGTCAGCACCAGACCGATCCCCGCCACCGCCTCCGCCGTCGAGCGCAGCCCGCGCGCCGTCAGCACCAGCGGCACCGCCAGCGCGGCCACCGTGATCAGGCCCAGCACCGCGGACCGGCCGACAATGCCCAGGTGGCCCCAGCCGACCAGGGTGAACGCCAGCGCGGCGACGGTCAGCAGGGTGCCGCCCAGGATCAGCAGCACGTTCTGCACCCGGGGCGGCGTGGCCTCGGGGCCGGACGGCGGCGGTACCGGCGCCTGCGCCTTCGAGCGGGCGGCATCCATTGTGGCGAGCAGCCACCCACGGCGGGCGAGCAACTGCGACCGCCGGGCGTCGAGTTGCCGCAGCTCCGTGTCGATGAGCCGCAACTCCTCGGCAGGAGAGGGGATGTGCGTCATGCCATGCAGTGTGGTCCGGGTCACGGCGCACGACATGAGTGCGCGTACTCAGTACGTACTCAGATCCACTGCCACACTCGGATCATGGACTGGTCCCATTACCGCTTCCGCAGCCTGTGGGCCCTGCCCGCACCGCCCGCCGCCGTCTACGCCGCACTGGAACGCGCCGAGGACTACCCCCGCTGGTGGCCCCAGGTGCGCGAGGTCGACCGCCTCGACGACACCAGCGGACGCATCCGCATCCGCTCCGCCCTCCCGTACGACCTGGTCTTCACCGCACGCGAGGTGCGGCGCGACCCGGACGCCGGGATCCTGGAGATCGCCATGACCGGTGACCTGGAGGGCTGGGCCCGCTGGACCCTCGCCCCGGCCGGAGCCGGCACCCTCGCCCGCTACGACCAGGTCGTCGACGTCCGCAACCCCCTCATGCGCCGCCTCGCCGTCCCCGGACGCCCCCTCTTCCGCGCCAACCACTGGCTGATGATGCGCGCCGGACGACGCGGACTGCGCGCACACCTCGAAGCGGTTTGAAGGAACGCCGCGAAGACCTGTATTGTTCAGTGCGTTCCCGGGCGATTAGCTCAGTGGGAGAGCGCTTCGTTCACACCGAAGAGGTCACTGGTTCGAACCCAGTATCGCCCACCGGGAAAGGCCGGTCCGCACCACGCGGACCGGCCTTTTTGCTGTCCGCGCCCTACGCCGCGACCTCCGGCCCCGCCGGAAGATCCGGCCGCAGCGGCCACGCCGGGTCCACCGCCTCCTCCGTACCGCTGCGCGCGAACCACGCCTGCAGACCCCGCGCCTGCGCCGCGTGCCAGACCGCCTGCAACGTGTGCAGCTCGGCCGGGGACAGCCGCTCCAGCCGCGCCGCGAACCGCCGCCCCACCGCCCGTACGACCTCCAGCGCCGCCAGCGCGTCCGCGCCCGCGTCGTGCGCGCCCTCCAGCGTGACGCCGTAGTGCTCGCACAGGTCCGTCAACGTGCGACGGCCCTTGCGGTAGCGGTCCAGATGCTTGTCCAGCACCCGCGGGTCCAGCACCAGCAACGGCGTTGACTCGAACCAGCGGTCCAGCGACGACGCCCGATGACGACGCAGCTCACGGTCGAACAGCGTCAGGTCGAACGGCGCGTTCATCACCACCAGCGGGCGCCCCGCCACCGCCTGTTCGGACAGCACCTCGGCTATCTCGTGCATCACCGGCGCAGGCCAGCGGCCATTGCGCTGCAGATGCTCATCCGTCAGTCCGTGCACCGCCGTCGCCGCCTCCGGCACCGGCACGCCCGGGTTCACCAGCCACCGGGTCACCCTCGGCCGGGTGCCCGGAGCGTCCTGAATCACCACGGCCGCCGAGACGATCCGGTCGTTCTCGACGTCGACACCCGTCGTCTCCGTGTCGAATGCCGCCAGCGGGCCCTCATACCAGCACGCCATATCCGCCCAACCCCTCGCTCACCCAAGGCAGCTGACGCCCCGTCTTCTGCCTGTTTGGTGATACCCGGGCTGTTTGCGCCGTACGCCGGAAGGACACAACAGGAATACGGGTCCCTGCAGTTCAGCGACCCGTCACGGGGATTCACTCGGCTGGGAAGGCTGTTGGCCATGGCGATAGCGCAGCCCGAGCGGGGCGGGCTGCTGCCCGAACGTGCGAGCCCCCACCGCGGCACGCTCGCCACCACCGCCTGCATGGAGACGCTGCAAGTCGGATACCTGCATGCCGTCGCGGCCGCCGCGGGCTGCTCACTGTCCCAGCCCTTCCCCGACAACGGCATCGACTGGCACGTCAGCCACAGCGCGCCCGGACACACCGTCGACGACGAAGTCACCATCAAGGTGCAGCTCAAGGCCACCTACCAGGTCCCGCCCAACCCACCGGGCCGGACCTTCTCCTTCACCCTCGACAACGACCACCTGCGCAAACTCGCCCGCACCCCGGTCTCCGTGCACAAGATCCTCGTCGTGATGCTCGTCCCGCGCTCCCAGGACGACTGGCTGCGCGCCAGCCACGACCGGCTCGACCTCAGGCACTGCTGCTACTGGGTCAATCTCGCCGGACACCCCATCACCGGCCGCACCCGGACCACCGTGCGCATCCCCACCTCACGCATCTTCGACGACCGCGCGCTGTGCGAGATCATGACGCGGGTCGGGACCGGAGGCAGACCATGACGCACCGCCCCGTCGGCGAGCCACTGCGCCCAGTCCGCCCGCACCCCGCCGACACCGGCGGCTGGCACCGGCCCCCCGAGCCCGACCAGGTCGACCCCGCCGTCCTCAGCGCCCTGCTCCACCGGCACGGCTGGCAGCGCCGCGGCGGCGCCACCGGACGCTACGGCCGCTGGACCCCGCCCGGCCCCGGCGGCGGCGGAACCAGCCTCCTCGTACCCGAGAGCCGCGCCTTCCCCGACAGCGACGACCTGCTCGGCGAGGCCCTCCTCGCCCTCGCCCGCAGCGGCACCCCCTCCGCCCGGGAGGTCCTGATCTGCCTGGCCGTTCCCAGCGACGAGATCCGCTGGTGGCGCGACGTACCCACCGGCCCCGCCGGAACCACCGGCTGGACCGCCGACGAGCACCTGCGCTCCGCCGCCCGCCAGACCCTCCTCGCCGCCGCACTCGCCACCCGCGCCCGCGCCGGCTACTACGGCGCCCGCCACAGCCGCCCCGCCACCGCCCTGCTGGACACCGTCCAGGTCGGCACCCCGGTCGCCGGCCGACGGCTCACCGCCTTCGTGCCCGTCCGCACCGGCCGCCCCCTCGCCGTCCGACTCCACCAGGCCCTCTACGCCGCCCGCGAGGCCATCGACTACCGGCGCGCCACCGGCGCCATGGACGCCTTCGACGGCGCCGTCGCGGCAGGCGTCAGCCGAGAACTCACCGAGGCCCTCATCGCCCTCGTCCGCGGCACCGAGGGCGCCCGCGTCGCCGTCGCCTGGGCACCCGCCGCCGGAGTCCCCGAGGGCTGCGCCGCCACCGCCGAGGCCGTCGAGTTCTCACCCGGCGACCTCCCCGCCCTGCGCGAGGCGGGCGCCCGCTATCTGCGCGAGGAACCCTCCGTCCCGGTCCGGATCACCGGCGCCGTGGTCCGCATGCGCCGCTCCGGCCCGCGCGGGGAGGGCACGGTACGCCTGCGCGTGCTGGCCGGCGCCGAGATCCCGCACGTCCGGCTCACCCTCGACGAGGAGTCCTACCGCATCGCGGGCCACGCCCACCTGGTCGGACTGCCGGTCCGGGTGGACGGACGGCTGGAGAGCCGGGGCGGATTCCGCAGGCTCACCGAGGTCACCGGCGTCGCCCCCGTCCAGGTCGACGAGGCCGAACGGGACCGTCTGATGAAGTCCATCCAGGAGACCGCCGAGACGATGGCCTTCTTCGAGGAGGCCTGCGGAGGGGAATGATTTCGCCCTCGGTGGGTGCGGGTCGGTACGATCGCGTAATGCGTGCGCTGTCGGAATGGCGCCGCACCCCACCTTCAGTCAGGAGAGACCGGTGTCAGACGTCCGTGTGATCATCCAACGCGATTCCGAGCGGGAAGAGCGCGTGGTGACGACGGGCACTACGGCCGCCGACCTCTTCGCCGGCGAGCGCTCGATCATCGCCGCCCGCGTGGACGGCGAGCTGAAGGACCTCACCTACGCCCCGGCCGACGGCGAGACCGTCGAGGGCGTGGAGATCTCCTCCGAGGACGGCCTGAACATCCTGCGCCACTCCACCGCGCACGTCATGGCGCAGGCCGTGCAGGAGCTCTTCCCCGAGGCCAAGCTGGGCATCGGCCCGCCGGTCAAGGACGGCTTCTACTACGACTTCGACGTCGAGAAGCCGTTCACGCCCGAGGATCTCAAGGCCATCGAGAAGAAGATGCAGGAGATCCAGAAGCGCGGGCAGAAGTTCGCCCGCCGTGTGGTCACCGACGAGGCCGCCCGCGAGGAGCTGGCCGACGAGCCGTACAAGCTGGAGCTGATCGGCCTCAAGGGCTCCGCCTCCAGCGACGACGGCGCGGACGTCGAGGTCGGCGCCGGTGAGCTGACCATCTACGACAACCTGGACGCCAAGACCGGCGAGCTGTGCTGGAAGGACCTCTGCCGCGGTCCCCACCTGCCCTCGACCCGCCTCATCCCGGCGTTCAAGCTGATGCGCAACGCCGCCGCGTACTGGCGCGGCAGCGAGAAGAACCCGATGCTCCAGCGCATCTACGGCACCGCCTGGCCGTCCAAGGACGAGCTGAAGGCGTACCTGGACTTCCTCGCCGAGGCCGAGAAGCGCGACCACCGCAAGCTGGGCAACGAGCTGGACCTGTTCTCCATCCCGGAGCAGATCGGCTCCGGCCTCGCGGTCTTCCACCCCAAGGGCGGCATCGTCCGCCGCGTGATGGAGGACTACTCGCGCCACCGCCACGAGGAGGAGGGCTACGAGTTCGTCTACACCCCGCACGCGACCAAGGGGAAGCTGTTCGAGACCTCCGGGCACCTCGACTGGTACGCCGAGGGCATGTACCCGCCCATGCAGCTCGACGAGGGCGTGGACTACTACCTCAAGCCCATGAACTGCCCGATGCACAACCTGATCTTCGACGCGCGCGGGCGGTCCTACCGTGAGCTTCCGCTGCGCCTGTTCGAGTTCGGGACGGTGTACCGGTACGAGAAGTCGGGCGTGGTGCACGGCCTGACCCGTGCGCGGGGCTTCACGCAGGACGACGCGCACATCTACTGCACCCGTGAGCAGATGTCGGACGAGCTCGACAAGACGCTCACCTTCGTGCTGGGGCTGCTGCGGGACTACGGCCTGGAGGACTTCTACCTGGAGCTGTCCACCAAGGACCCGGAGAAGTTCGTCGGCTCCGACGAGGTCTGGGAGGAGGCGACCGAAACCCTGCGTCAGGTCGCCGAGAAGCAGGGCCTGCCCCTGGTCCCGGACCCGGGCGGCGCGGCCTTCTACGGTCCGAAGATCTCCGTGCAGGCCCGTGACGCCATCGGCCGCACCTGGCAGATGTCGACCATCCAGCTCGACTTCAACCTGCCGGAGCGCTTCGACCTGGAGTACACGGCCGCGGACGGCTCCAAGCAGCGTCCGGTCATGATCCACCGCGCGCTGTTCGGCTCCATCGAGCGGTTCTTCGCCGTCCTGCTGGAGCACTACGCGGGCGCCTTCCCGGCGTGGCTGGCGCCGGTGCAGGCGATCGGCATCCCGATCGGTGACGCACACGTGGACTACCTGCAGAAGTTCGCCGCCGCGGGCCGGAAGAAGGGTCTGCGCATCGAGGTGGACTCGTCCTCCGACCGCATGCAGAAGAAGATCCGGAACGCCCAGAAGCAGAAGGTCCCGTTCATGATCATCGCGGGCGACGAGGACATGGCGAACAACGCCGTCTCCTTCCGCTACCGCGACGGCTCGCAGGAGAACGGCATCCCCTTCGACGAGGCCATCGCGAAGATCGCGCAGGTCGTCGAGGAGCGGACGCAGGTCTGACCCGGCTGTGAGAGGCCCCCGGGGAGTTCACCTCCCCGGGGGCCTCTCGTCGTCCTCGCGGGAGAAGACCTGGATCAGCCAGGACGAGAAGGAGCCGGTCACCGCGCCGAGGAGGGCCAGGCCGCAGGCCATGACGCCGACCGCGATGGTGCGGCCCATCGCCGTGACGGGCGTGATGTCGCCGTATCCGACGGTGGCGAGCGTGGCGCAGGTCCACCACACGGCGTCGCCGAATGTCCGCATGGTCGCACCGGGGGCGTCGTACTCGAAGGAGTAGACGGCGAGGGCGCCGGTGAAGCCGAGCAGGGTGGTGGAGAGACCGGCGTAGACGATGACCCGTCCGTAGATGGGGAGCCGGGGCTCCCCGTGGTGGCGCCGTCTGGTCTCGTAGATGTTGACGACGCGCAACGGCCGCAGGAGCGGGAGCAGCAGGACGACGGTGTCGAGCAGGTGGGTGCGGACGAAGCGCAGGAGCCTTTTGCCGCTCAGTCGCCAGCGGACCGCGTAGTCGGCGGCGAACACCGACCAGGCCATGAGGGTCAGGACGAGGCAGAACGCGCGCCACCCGTCGCTCAGGCCGTGGACGAGGACGCGGACCGCGTAGGCACAGAGGTAGGCGGCGGAGGCCAGGGCGAGGGGTACCTCGGACTGGCGTTCCCAGCGGGCCTTGCGGCTGTCGTCCTCCACTTGCCCAGCTTGTCCCGGGGCGGCCCGAGCCGCGCCCCGGCGGCACCCCGTGGAGGGACGACGCCATATGCTGCACGCATGACGAGTGAGCCGGAGCAGCAGTGGGGAGTGGGGATCCAGGACGCGTTCCAGCGCCTGTGGACGCCCCATCGGATGGCGTACATCCAGGGTGAGAACAAGCCGACCGGTCCCGGAGCCGACGACGGCTGTCCCTTCTGCTCGATCCCGGCCAAGTCCGACGAGGACGGGCTGGTCGTCAAGCGCGGCGAACAGGTGTACGCGGTGCTGAACCTGTACCCGTACAACGGTGGCCACCTCATGGTGGTGCCCTACCGTCATGTCGCCGACTACACGGATCTGACCGAGCCGGAGACGGTCGAACTGGCGGCGCTGACGAAGCAGGCGATGACGGCGCTGCGCGCGGCGTCGGGGGCGCACGGGTTCAACATCGGGATGAACCAGGGCACGGTGGCCGGTGCGGGTATCGCGGCCCATCTGCACCAGCACATCGTGCCGCGGTGGGGCGGCGACACGAACTTCATGCCGGTGGTGGGGCACACGCGGGTGCTGCCGCAGTTGCTGGCGGACACCCGTAAGATGCTGGCGGAGGTCTGGCCGACGGCCTGAGACGTACGCCGCGGCCGTACTCCTGGGGTTTCCGGGGGTACGGCCGCGGTTGTGTTGTCGGGGGTCAGGCGTCGTACACGTCGGCCTTCTTGGGTGACGGGTCCTGGACGGCTCCGCTGAGGAAGGCGGAGCGGGCGCCGAACTTCTCGGTGTCCACGCCGTTCTCCTCCAGCACCTTGATCGCGGCGGCGTGCACCACGCGCAGGACGGGGGTGGCGGCGCGCAGGGCGTCGTCGGCCATGAAGCGGTGCCGCCAGGGCTTGTCGGCCCAGGCGTGGCGGAGTCCGAAGGGCTCGGGGAGGGTGAGGGAGCCGCCGAGCCAGGTGAGCAGTGGCGGGTACCAGCTGATGGGCGCGCGGGCGGCGAGCCGGACGACTTCGTCGGCGGTGACCAGCGGCAGCTTGATCGTGCGGGTCTCCCAGGGCTTGAGGGACTTCTGGACGGACTTGGTGGGGGCCTCGGACTTGGTGGTGAACAGGGAGTGCACCGGGCCGAGCGCGTGTCCGGTGACCTCGATGCGCAGGGTCTCGTGGAGCACGGTGACGGTGATCAGCATGGTGATGACGAGCTGGCCGTCCCACAGGGTCCACTGGACGCCCAGGTAGTGGCGGTCTCCGGCGCCGAACTGCTGCTTGTTGCAGATCTCCTGTATGGCGTGCGGTTTGACCTGGTAGGCCTCCACGTCGGTGCCGCCCGGCCGGGAGACCGAGCCGGCGTTCTCGCCGATCGGGGTGACGATCCAGTGCCGTATCGACGGGGTGGGGAAGCCTCCGGTGTTGAGCGGGCCGCGGGTGAGCATCTTGAGCTGGTCGTGAATGGACCTGATGACGTCCCAGCTGCGGAAGGGGTGGATCTCGCGGCTCGGGTCGGCCGGGACGAGGTCCTCGGCGAGCTGCCAGGCGCCCCAGCGGGTGCCCATGCCGAGGATGCCCTTGGGTCCGGCGTAGAAGACGGAGTTGGACTGCTGTTCGGCGCTGAGTTTGGCGAGGGACTGGCGCAGCTGCTCGGCGGCGGTCTCGTTGGGGCTGGACGGCACGGCCTCGGGGACCTTGGCGCCGACGCTGCTGCCGGACAGCAGGCTGTCCCAGCGGGCGCGCAGGTCCTTGGCGGTGCGTTCGCAGATCTGCTTGGCGAGGTACCAGCCGACGACGGGCATGACGACGGCGGCGCGCGCGTACCAGCCCCAGAAGCCGGTGAACGGCATGCGGATCACGAAGATCACGGCGAGGGCGCCGACCGCGACGAGGAGGGCGGTGGCGAGGGTGCCGGCGCGTTTGTCGTCGCGCTTGGCCATGGTGCTGCGCAGTTGGAAGACGAGCAGCCAGGCGAGCAGGCCGGGCAGGAAGATGACGCCGCACAGGACCATGACGAGGGTCAGGCGGTTGTCGCGTTCCCGGCGGATGTTGTTGGCCGCGAGGCAGTGCTCGACGACGACGGAGGGTTCGGCGCCGAAGGACTGGATGAGGGCGGCGCGGCCGGGGCCGATCATGCGGTTGATGATCGCGCGGGAGAACGCCTCGCCCAGGTTCGGTTTGAAGAGTTTGAGTTTGCCCTCGTTGACCTTCGACTGGTGCCATTCGCTGTTGGCGTCGAGGATCTTCTCGACGTCGCTGTCCCGGTAGGCCGCCGACGCCAGTGCGAACGTCGCGGTGTGTCCTTCGTCCCCGGTGCGCGGCACCTGGGGACCGAAGATGTCCCCGTAACCGCTGTCAACGGTCATTCCCGCCCCCCTCGCCGCTCACTGTCGTTCTGCGGCCTTCCCGACTTCCTTGCCCGGCACACCTGTTGATCAGGTCATCAGCGTATCCGCAGCCACCGACGTTCGTCGGCGGACGGCCGAAGCCGCCCGCCGACGCGGAGGGGAGCGTTCCACAAAGGCCTTTCGGGTGGGGCGCGTTCGGCCCCACCCAGGGTGTGCCCGGCGCCAACTACGCGGAATCCCGCGTCTCTTCACGGATCCGGTCGGCGACCTGCTGCGGCATCGGCTCGTGCCGCGCGTAGGTGCGGCTGAACCGTGCGGTGCCGTGCGACAGGGAGCGCAGGTCGACCGCGTACCGGCCGATCTCGATCTCCGGTACCTCGGCGCGGATCAACGTGCGTCCGCCGGGGGTCTGTTCGGTGCCGAGCACGCGGCCCCGGCGTCCGGACAGGTCGCTCATGACGGCGCCCACGTACTCGTCGCCGACCAGTACGGTCACCTCGGCCACCGGCTCCAGCAGGTGGATCCTGGCGTCGGCGGCGGCCTCCCGCAGGGCCAGGGCGCCCGCGGTCTGGAAGGCGGCGTCGGAGGAGTCCACCGAGTGTGCCTTGCCGTCGAGGAGGGTGACCCGGACGTCGATGAGCGGGTGTCCGGCGGCGACTCCCTTGGCCGCCTGGGCGCGTACGCCCTTCTCCACCGAGGGGATGAACTGGCGGGGCACCGCGCCGCCGACCACCTTGTCCACGAACTCGATGCCCGAGCCTCCGGGCAGCGGCTCGACCTCGATCTCGCAGATGGCGTACTGCCCGTGCCCGCCGGACTGCTTCACATGGCGTCCGCGCCCGGCGGACTTGTCGGCGAAGGTCTCGCGCAGGGCGACCCGGTGCGGTACGACGTCGACCTGGACGCCGTAGCGGCTGCGCAGCCGTTCCAGGGCGACGTCGGCGTGGGCCTCGCCCAGGCACCACAGGACGACCTGGTGGGTGTCCTGGTTCTGTTCCAGGCGCATGGTGGGGTCCTCGGCGACCAGCCGGGACAGGCCCTGGGAGAGCTTGTCCTCGTCGGCCTTGCTGTGCGCCTGGATGGCCAGCGGCAGCAGCGGGTCGGGCATCTCCCACGGTTCCATCAGCAGTGGGTTGTCCTTGGCGGAGAGCGTGTCGCCGGTCTCGGCGCGGCCGAGCTTGGCCACGCAGGCCATGTCCCCGGCGATGCAGTGGCTCAGGGTGCGCTGCTGCTTGCCGAAGGGCCTGGACAGCGCGCCGATGCGTTCGTCGACGTCGTGGTCCTCGTGGCCGCGGTCGGCGAGGCCGTGTCCGGAGACGTGGACGGTCTCGTCGGGGCGCAGGGTGCCGGAGAAGACGCGTACCAGCGAGATCCGGCCGACGTAGGGGTCGGAGGCGGTTTTCACGACCTCGGCGACCAGGGGGCCGTCGGGGTCGCAGGCCTTCAGTTCGCGGGGTTTGCCGTCGATCGTGGTGACGCGGGGCGCCTCGCGCTCCAGGGGGGTCGGGAAGCCGCCGGTGATGAGCTCCAGGAGTTCGACGGTGCCGAGGCCCTGGCGGGCGCCCTCGGCCGCGGGGGCGGCGGCGATGACGGGGTAGAAGACGCCGCGTGCGACGGCGCGTTCCAGGTCCTCGATCAGGGTCTTGATGTCGATCTTCTCGCCGCCGAGGTAGCGGTCCATGAGGGTCTCGTCCTCGCTCTCGGAGATGATCCCCTCGATGAGCCGGTTGCGGGCCTCCTCGATCTGCGGCAGCTGGTCCTCGCCCGGTTCGGACTCCTTGCGCTCGCCGGAGGAGTAGTCGAACAGCTTCTGCGTCAGCAGGCCGATCAGTCCGGTCACGGGCGCGTGCCCGTCCGGTGCCTGCGGGCCGTGCAGGGGCAGGTAGAGCGGGAGCACGGCGTCGGGGTCGTCGGCGCCGAAGGCCTCGGCGCAGATCCGGGTCATCTCCTCGTAGTCCGCGCGGGCGGACTCCAGGTGGGTGACCACGATGGCGCGCGGCATGCCGACGGCCGCGCACTCCTCCCACACCATGCGGGTCGAGCCGTCCACGCCGTCGGAGGCGGAGACAACGAAAAGGGCCGCGTCCGCCGCTCGCAGACCGGCCCTGAGTTCCCCGACGAAGTCGGCGTATCCGGGGGTGTCCAGAAGGTTGATCTTGATGCCGTCCCATTCGACGGGCACCAGGGAGAGCTGTACCGAGCGTTGCTGCCGGTGTTCGATGTCGTCGTAGTCGGAGACGGTGGTGCCGTCCTCCACGCGTCCCGCCCGGTTCACCGCCTGTGCGGTGAGGGCGAGAGCCTCCACCAATGTCGTCTTGCCCGATCCGGAGTGGCCGACCAGCACCACATTCCGTACGGACGCGGGGTGGTCGGCCGCCGTAGCCCTGCCGGCGGCTCCGGGGTGTGCGTTCGCCTTGTCGCCCATGGTCCTGCCTCCCGTGCACGGTGAGGTCACTGTGGGCGCGGACATGCGGACCCGCGTGCGGTGGCGGCTCCGGTGACGCCCGCGGTTCTTCGAGCTTTCCACTCCGGTCGGGGCGCGTCCATACGACGGACGTGATCGCGCCCGCCGCCCGCGCGGATGGCGTGATCCGGCGCCCGTACGCCGCCCGCGCGCGGGCGTGGCTACGATGGGCCAGCCGGTGGCCAGCAGGGGCCGCGCGGCCACACCGAACCTCGGGAAGGCCATGCTGAACAAGTACGCGCGTGCATTCTTCACGCGTGTCCTCACACCGTTCGCCGCGTTTCTGATCCGGCGGGGGGTCAGCCCCGACACGGTGACGCTGATCGGCACCGCCGGTGTGGTGGCGGGCGCACTGGTGTTCTATCCGCAGGGCGAGTTCTTCTGGGGCACGGTCGTGATCACGCTGTTCGTGTTCTCCGACCTCGTCGACGGCAACATGGCCCGCCAGCTGGGCCGCTCCAGCCGTTGGGGCGCCTTCCTGGACTCCACGCTCGACCGGGTCGCCGACGGCGCGATCTTCGGCGGCTTCGCCCTCTGGTACGCCGGGGGCGGCGACGACCTCGTGCTGTGCGCGGTCTCCATCTTCTGCCTGGCGAGCGGCCAGGTGGTGTCGTACACCAAGGCGCGGGGCGAGTCGATCGGTCTGCCGGTCGCCGTGAACGGCCTGGTGGAGCGGGCCGAGCGGCTGGTGATCTCCCTGGTGGCGGCCGGTTTCGCGGGTCTGCACAAGTTCGGGGTGCCCGGTATCCAGTACCTGCTGCCGGTCGCGCTGTGGATCGTGGCCGTGGGCAGCCTGGTCACGCTGATCCAGCGGGTCGTCACGGTGCGCCGGGAGGCCGCCGAGGCGGACGCGGCCACGGCCGTGGAGAACGCGGAGACCCCGGAGAACTCCCCGCAGGGGAGCGAGGCCGCGAAATGAGCGCCCAGGAGCGGCTGACGGACGCGCTGTACGGCCTGGGCTGGAGCACGGTCAAGAAGCTCCCCGAGCCGGTCGCGGTACGGCTCGGCCGGACCATCGCGGACACCGTATGGAAGCGGCGCGGCAAGGGCGTGCAGCGGCTGGAGAGCAACTACGCGCGCGTGGTGCCCGACGCGGGCCCCGAGCGGCTGGCGGAGCTGTCCCGCGCGGGGATGCGCTCCTACCTGCGCTACTGGATGGAGTCCTTCCGGCTGCCCGCGTGGAGCGCCGAGCGCGTGAAGGGTGGTTTCGCGCCCAAGGACGTGCACTACCTCACCGAGGGCCTCGCGTCGGGCAAGGGCGTCATCCTCGCCCTGCCGCACCTGGGCAACTGGGACCTGGCGGGCGCCTGGGTGACCACCAAGCTGGAGACGCCGTTCACGACGGTCGCCGAGCGGCTGAAGCCGGAGAGCCTCTACGACCGGTTCGTCGCCTACCGCGAGGGGCTCGGCATGGAGGTGCTGCCGCACAGCGGCGGCTCCGCCTTCGGCACGCTGGCCCGGCGGCTGCGCGACGGCGGGCTGGTCTGCCTGGTCGCCGACCGCGATCTGTCCGCCTCGGGCGTCGAGGTGAAGTTCTTCGGCGAGACCGCCCGGATGCCGGCCGGACCGGCGCTGCTCGCCCAGCAGACGGGCGCGCTGCTGCTGCCGGTGACGCTCTGGTACGACGACTCGCCGGTGATGCAGGGACGCGTGCACCCGCCGGTCGAGGTGCCCGAGACAGGTACCCGGGCCGAGAAGACGTCTGTCATGACACAGGCGCTGGCCGACGCCTTCGCCACGGGGATCGCCGAGCATCCGGAGGACTGGCACATGCTGCAGCGTTTGTGGGTGGCCGACCTGGAGCCCGGAAGGGGCACGCTGTGAGGATCGGCATCGTCTGCCCGTACTCCTGGGACGTGCCGGGCGGCGTCCAGTTCCACATCCGCGACCTGGCCGAGTACTTCATCCGCCTGGGCCACGAGGTGTCCGTGCTGGCACCGGCCGACGACGACACCCCGCTGCCGCCGTACGTCGTCTCGGCCGGGCGCGCGGTGCCGGTGCCGTACAACGGCTCGGTGGCCCGGCTGAACTTCGGGTTCCTGTCGGCCGCGCGGGTACGGCGCTGGCTGCACGACGGCAAGTTCGACGTGGTGCACATCCACGAGCCGTCCTCGCCGTCGCTGGGCCTGCTGACCTGCTGGGCGGCGCAGGGGCCGCTTGTGGCGACCTTCCACACCTCCAACCCGCGCTCCAAGGCGATGATCGCCGCCTACTCGATCCTCCAGGCGGCGCTGGAGAAGATCAGCGCGCGGATCGCGGTGAGCGAGTACGCCCGGCGCACGCTGGTGGAGCACCTGGGCGGGGACGCGGTGGTGATCCCCAACGGGGTCGACGTCGACTTCTTCGCCAAGGCCGAGCCCAAGGCGGAGTGGCAGGGCGACACCATCGGCTTCATCGGCCGGATCGACGAGCCCCGCAAGGGCCTGCCGGTGCTGATGAAGGCGCTGCCGAGGATCCTCGCGGCCCGGCCGCAGACCCGGCTGCTGGTCGCCGGGCGCGGCGACGCGGAGGAGGCCGTGGAGGGCCTGCCCGAGGAGCTGCGCTCGCGGGTGGAGTTCCTCGGCATGGTCAGCGACGAGGACAAGGCCCGCCTGCTGCGCAGCGTCGACCTGTACGTCGCCCCCAACACCGGCGGGGAGAGCTTCGGGATCATCCTGGTCGAGGCGATGTCCGCCGGGGCGCCGGTGCTCGCCGCCGACCTCGACGCCTTCGCCCAGGTCCTCGACCAGGGCGCGGCCGGTGAACTCTTCGCCAACGAGGACGCCGACGCCCTCGCCGAGGCGGCCGTACGGCTCCTGGAGGACCCCCGGCGGCGCGCGGAACTGCGCGAGCGGGGCAGCGTCCACGTCCGCCGCTTCGACTGGTCGACGGTCGGCGCGGACATCCTGTCGGTGTACGAGACGGTCACGGCGGGAGCCGCGGCGGTGGCGGCGGCCGACGACGAGCGGCCGGGGCTGCGGGCACGGCTGGGGCTGGCCAGGGACTGAGCGGTTCTGAGCGGTCCACGGGTCGGTAACCTTGCCGCCCGTGACCGCAACCCTGATCTGGATCCTCGTCGCGCTCGTCGCGATCGGTGTCTACCTGAGCTGGACGGCCGGGCGGCTGGACCGCCTGCACGCCCGCATCGACGCCACCCGCGCCGCCCTCGACGCGCAGTTGCTCCGCAGGGCCTCCGTGACCCAGGAACTGGCCACCTCCGGTGTGCTGGACCCGGCCGCCTCGATCGTCCTGTACGAGGCCGCGCACGCCGCCCGGCAGGCCGAGGAGGAACAGCGGGAGGTCGCCGAGAGCGAGCTGAGCCAGGCCCTGCGCGCGGTCTTCGCCGAGCAGGCCCAGGTCGAGGTGGTCCGGGAGGCGCCCGGGGGAGAGGAGGCCGCCCGGGAACTGACCGAGGCGGTGCGCCGCGTGCCGATGGCCCGCCGCTTCCACAACGACGCCGTGGGCGCCGCCCGCCGCCTCCGCGAACACCGCAAGGTCCGCTGGTTCCGCCTGGCCGGCCACGCTCCCTTCCCGATGGCCTTCGAAATGGACGACGAGCCCCCGGCGGCGCTCACGGACCGGGGGGCCTGAACGGGGCCGGAGCCCTCGCGCGTGTCCGCGACGTCCCGCGAGTTCCGCCTGACGCCCGACGTCTGGCACGCTCCTCCGGCGCTTCGCGCCGGGGCCCGCTCGCCGCACAGGTCGGCCGCCTAATGGTTGTACGCGGGCGGCCGGCCGGCACGCCGGGAACACGCTTCCCACGCTCGAACCCGGCTTTGCGCAGCTCGTGCGGGGCACCCCCATGCCGCCGCTCGGCCCGCCGTCCGGGCGGCCGACACGACTTCGCGGACACGCGCCGGCCGTCTCCGTACCGAGCCGTGTGCGCCGTCCGCCTTCCCGGCGCCGTGGACGTCCATCCGCGCGCCGCGCGAGCCCGTACGGGACGCCGCCCGGTACGTTCCTGCAGGACGACGCGACACCGCCCCAGCCGGGAAAACGATCCACCGGCTCACTATTGGCCCTTGCTGTGGACTGGTTGCTTCACGTTTCCTCAGTGCTGCAGCAACCCTCTTTTCACGTTGTGAGGTCAAACCCGTGTCCATCACCGAGAACCAGGCTCCCGCCACCGGCACCGCCCGCGTCAAGCGCGGTATGGCCGAGCAGCTCAAGGGTGGCGTCATCATGGACGTCGTCACGCCCGAGCAGGCGAAGATCGCCGAGGACGCGGGCGCCGTCGCCGTCATGGCCCTGGAGCGGGTCCCGGCCGACATCCGCAAGGACGGCGGCGTGGCCCGGATGTCCGACCCGGACATGATCGAGGGCATCATCAACGCCGTCTCCATCCCGGTGATGGCCAAGTCCCGCATCGGCCACTTCGTCGAGGCCCAGGTCCTGCAGTCCCTCGGCGTGGACTACATCGACGAGTCCGAGGTCCTCACCCCGGCCGACGAGGTCAACCACTCCGACAAGTGGGCCTTCACCACCCCCTTCGTCTGCGGCGCCACCAACCTCGGTGAGGCCCTGCGCCGGATCGCCGAGGGCGCGGCCATGATCCGCTCCAAGGGCGAGGCCGGCACCGGCAACGTCGTCGAGGCCGTCCGCCACCTGCGCCAGATCAAGAACGAGATCGCCAAGCTGCGCGGCTTCGACAACAACGAGCTGTACGCCGCCGCCAAGGAGCTGCGCGCCCCGTACGAGCTGGTCAAGGAGGTCGCCGAGCTGGGCAAGCTGCCCGTCGTGCTGTTCTCCGCCGGTGGTGTGGCCACCCCCGCCGACGCCGCGCTGATGCGCCAGCTCGGCGCCGAGGGCGTCTTCGTCGGCTCCGGCATCTTCAAGTCCGGCGACCCGGCCAAGCGCGCCGCCGCCATCGTGAAGGCCACCACCTTCTACGACGACCCCAAGATCATCGCGGACGCCTCCCGCAACCTCGGCGAGGCCATGGTCGGCATCAACTGCGACACGCTCCCCGAGACCGAGCGTTACGCGAACCGGGGCTGGTAATGACCGCTCCCGTGATCGGAGTGCTCGCACTCCAGGGTGACGTACGGGAGCACCTCATCGCCCTGGCCGCGGCCGACGCCGTGGCCAGGCCGGTGCGCCGCCCCGAGGAGCTCGCCGAGGTGGACGGGCTGGTCGTCCCCGGCGGGGAGTCCACCACCATCTCCAAGCTCGCCCACCTGTTCGGCCTGATGGAACCGCTGCGCACGCGCGTGCGGGCCGGAATGCCCGTCTACGGCACCTGCGCCGGCATGATCATGCTCGCCGACAAGATCCTCGACCCGCGCTCCGGGCAGGAGACCATCGGCGGCATCGACATGATCGTGCGCCGCAACGCCTTCGGACGCCAGAACGAGTCCTTCGAGGCGGCGCTCGACGTGCGCGGCATCGAGGGCGAGCCCGTGGAGGGCGTCTTCATCCGCGCCCCGTGGGTGGAGTCCGTCGGCGCCCAGGCAGAGGTGCTCGCCGAGCACGACGGCCACATCGTCGCCGTCCGCCAGGGCAACGCGCTCGCCACCTCGTTCCACCCGGAACTGACCGGCGACCACCGCGTGCACGGGCTGTTCGTCGACATGGTGCGCGCCAACCGGGCGGCCGAGTCCTTGTAGGATCTCTGGCGTTCGTACATGGATGGGTAACGCGAAGGAGACACGCAGATGTCCGGCCACTCTAAATGGGCCACGACGAAGCACAAGAAGGCCGTGATCGACGCCAAGCGCGGCAAGCTCTTCGCGAAGCTCATCAAGAACATCGAGGTCGCGGCCCGTCTCGGCGGGGCCGACCCGGAGGGCAACCCGACGCTGTACGACGCCATCCAGAAGGCGAAGAAGCAGTCGGTCCCGAACAAGAACATCGACTCCGCGGTCAAGCGCGGCGCGGGCCTTGAGGCCGGCGGCGCCGACTACGAGACGATCATGTACGAGGGCTACGGCCCCAACGGTGTCGCGGTGCTCATCGAGTGCCTCACCGACAACCGCAACCGCGCCGCCTCCGACGTCCGTGTCGCCATGACCCGCAACGGCGGCTCCATGGCCGACCCCGGCTCGGTGGCGTACATGTTCAGCCGCAAGGGCGTCGTCATCGTCCCCAAGGGCGAGCTGACCGAGGACGACGTGCTCGGTGCCGTCCTGGACGCCGGCGCCGAGGAGGTCAACGACCTCGGTGAGTCCTTCGAGGTCATCAGCGAGGCCACCGACCTGGTCGCGGTCCGCACCGCCCTGCAGGACGCCGGCATCGACTACGACTCCGCCGAGTCCAGCTTCGTGCCGTCCGTCCAGGTCGAGCTGGACGAGGAGGGCGCGCGCAAGATCTTCAAGCTGATCGACGCGCTGGAGGACAGCGACGACGTGCAGAACGTCTTCGCCAACTTCGACGTCAGCGACGAGATCATGGAGAAGGTCGACGCGTAACGCGCTCGCGCGGGCGACGAACGGTTGACGGCGGGCCGGTGGGACACACCCCACCGGCCCGCCGCCGTTGTCAGTGGCACCAGATAGCCTGCACAAACAGGCGATCGACAGGGACCGGGACGTAAGGGGGGCGCGGTGCGCGTACTGGGGGTGGACCCCGGACTGACACGGTGCGGTGTCGGTGTCGTCGAGGGCGTCGCCGGACGCCCGCTGACGATGCTCGGCGTCGGTGTCGTCCGTACGCCCGCGGACGCCGAACTGGGCCGGCGCCTGGTCGCCGTCGAACAGGGCATCGAGCAGTGGCTGGACGAGCACCGGCCCGAGTGCGTCGCCGTGGAGCGCGTCTTCAGCCAGCACAACGTCCGCACCGTCATGGGCACCGCCCAGGCCAGCGCCGTCGCCATGCTGTGCGCCGCCCGCCGCGGCATCCCCGTCGCTCTGCACACCCCCAGCGAGGTCAAGGCCGCCGTCACCGGCAGCGGCCGCGCCGACAAGGCGCAGGTCGGCGCCATGGTCACCCGGCTGCTGCGGCTGGACGCGCCGCCCAAGCCCGCCGACGCCGCCGATGCCCTCGCGCTCGCCATCTGCCACATCTGGCGCGCCCCCGCGCAGAACCGACTCCAGCAGGCCGTGGCCCTGCACGCATCGAAAGGCCGTACGGCATGATCGCCTTCGTCAGCGGCCCGGTCGCCGCCCTCGCCCCCGACTCCGCCGTGGTCGAGGTGGGCGGGATCGGCATCGCGGTCCAGTGCACGCCGAACACGCTCTCCGGGCTGCGCATGGGCCAGCAGGCCAAGCTCGCCACGTCCCTCGTGGTCCGCGAGGACTCGCTGACCCTGTACGGCTTCGCCGACGACGACGAGCGCCAGGTGTTCGAGCTGCTCCAGACCGCCAGCGGCGTCGGACCGCGCCTCGCCCAGGCGATGCTCGCCGTGCACAGCCCGGACGCCCTGCGCAGGGCCGTGGCGACCGGCGACGAGAAGGCGCTCACCGCCGTCCCCGGCATCGGCAAGAAGGGCGCCCAGAAGCTGCTGCTGGAGCTGAAGGACCGGCTCGGCGAGCCCGTCGGCGCCCCCGCGGTCGGCGCCCCCGTCTCCCACGGCTGGCGTGACCAGCTGCACGCCGCCCTGATCGGCCTCGGCTACGCCACCCGCGAGGCCGACGAGGCCGTCAACGCCGTCGCCCCGCAGGCCGAGGCCGCCGGGGGCACCCCCCAGGTCGGCCAGCTGCTCAAGGCGGCCCTGCAGACCCTCAACCGCGCCCGCTGACCGCCCACCACCGCTGAGGCACACCACCTATGAACTGGGACGACACCACCGACACCGGCGCCGAAGAGGAGCGCCTGGTGGGCTCCGTCGCCGACCGTGAGGACCAGGCCGTCGAGGCCGCGCTGCGCCCCAAGGACCTGGGCGAGTTCATCGGCCAGGAGAAGGTCCGCGAACAGCTCGACCTGGTCCTCCGCGCCGCCCGCGCACGCGGCGCCACCGCCGACCACGTCCTGCTCTCCGGCGCCCCCGGCCTCGGCAAGACCACCCTGTCGATGATCATCGCGGCCGAGATGGGCGCCCCCATCCGCATCACCTCCGGCCCCGCCATCCAGCACGCCGGAGACCTCGCGGCGATCCTCTCCTCCCTCCAGGAGGGCGAGGTCCTCTTCCTCGACGAGATCCACCGCATGTCCCGGCCCGCCGAGGAGATGCTGTACATGGCGATGGAGGACTTCCGCGTCGACGTCATCGTCGGCAAGGGCCCCGGCGCCACCGCCATCCCCCTGGAGCTGCCGCCCTTCACCCTGGTCGGCGCCACCACCCGCGCGGGCCTGCTGCCGCCCCCGCTGCGCGACCGCTTCGGCTTCACCGCGCACATGGAGTTCTACGAGCCCGCCGAACTGGAGCGTGTCGTCCACCGCTCCGCGAACCTGCTGGACGTCGAGATCGACCCCGCCGGAGCCGCCGAGATCGCCGGCCGCTCCCGCGGCACGCCCCGCATCGCCAACCGCCTGCTGCGCCGGGTCCGCGACTACGCGCAGGTCAAGGCGGACGGTCTGATCACCCGGGAGATCGCGGCGGCCGCCCTCGCGGTCTACGAGGTCGACGCCCGCGGCCTGGACCGCCTCGACCGGGCCGTGCTGGAGGCCCTGCTCAAGCTGTTCGGCGGCGGCCCCGTCGGCCTGTCCACGCTCGCCGTGGCGGTGGGGGAGGAGCGCGAGACCGTCGAGGAGGTCGCCGAACCCTTCCTGGTCAGGGAGGGACTGCTGGCCCGCACCCCCCGCGGCCGGGTGGCCACGCCCGCCGCATGGGCGCATCTCGGCCTCACCCCGCCACGCTCCCAGGGGGCCGGAACCGGACAACAGGACCTGTTCGGGGCGTGAGGACACCGTGACCGCGTCATGAGGGCGCGGTATTGGCCGGGTCAGGAACCTGAGTGCCATGCTGAGCGTTGTTCCTTGCGCGCGGACTCGCTTAGACTCCGCCGATGCCGCCCTTGTCGACGGCGCACCACACCCCCAACCATCAGGCCGCTCCCCAACGCGGTCGCGTGAAGGAAGTTCCCACCCGTGAGTCTCGTGACCCTCCTCCCGTTCATCGTGCTCATCGGGGCCATGTTCCTGATGACCCGGTCGGCCAAGAAGAAGCAGCAGCAGGCCGCCGACATGCGGAACCAGATGCAGCCCGGTTCCGGCGTCCGCACCATCGGGGGCATGTATGCCACCGTCAAGGAGGTCAGCGACGACACCGTCCTCCTCGACGCGGGCCCGGGCGTGGAACTGCTCTTCGCCAAGAACGCCATCGGTGCCGTCCTGTCCGACGACGAGTACAACCGCATCGTCCACGGCATCGAGCACGACCTGAAGACCGACGCCGACGTCGTCCCGGACGACGCCTCCTCCCTCACCGAGACCGACGACGCTGCCGCCGCCTCCGACGAGAAGTCCGTCGACCTCGGTAAGAAGGACGCGGACACCGACGAGGAGCCCGCTGACGACGTCGCGGCCGCCGAGACGAAGGCCGACAGCGAGCCGAAGAAGTCCGACGGCGACACCGACGCGAAGTAGCCGCTGACCCGGGGCGCGCCGTCCCCGTTCGCGCGCCCCGGGACACACGCGGCTCTCGCAGGGGGTCCCGACCATTGTCATGGCCGCCGCCGCCCACCCGGCGCACGGCGGCCCGAGAGGGAGTACGAGAAGGTGGCAGCACCTAAGAAGGGCCGGAGCGCGGGCGCCCAGAGCAGGCCAGGGCGCTCGCTGGTCCTCATTCTGATCGCCATGGTGGCGCTCACCGGAGGGATGTTCCTCTCCGGGCACACCACCCCGCGTCTCGGTATCGACCTGGCCGGCGGTACCAGCATCACGCTGCGCGCGGAGGCGGAGCCGGGCCAGGAATCCGCGATCAACAAGACCAACATGAACACCGCCGTCGACATCATGGAGCGGCGCGTCAACGGTCTTGGTGTCTCGGAGGCCGAGGTCCAGACCCAGGGCGACCGGAACATCATCGTCAACATCCCCAAGGGCACCAACTCCAAGGAGGCCCGGGAACAGGTCGGTACCACCGCCAAGCTCTACTTCCGCCCGGTCGTCGCGACCGAGGTGTCCGGCGTCGCCCCGCCGGCCAGCCCGTCCCCGAGCGCCTCCGGCAGCTCCAAGGACAAGACCGGCGACAAGGACAAGGAGAAGGACGCCGACGAGGACGAGGCCACTTCCTCCTCGTCCCCCTCGGCGACCGCCACCCCGTCGGCGACCTCGACGACCCAGGGCCGGGCCGCCTCCGACGCCCTGAAGGCCGACCCCACCCCGTCGGACAGCGCGAGCTCCAGCGCCTCCCCGTCGGCCAGCCCCTCCGGCGCCGCCGACAGCGGCAAGGTCGAGGAGCAGTACGCCAAGCTCGACTGCACCGACGAGAAGGCCCGCGCCAAGGCCGGCGAGGGCTCCAAGCCCGAGGACTCCACCGTCGCCTGCGGTCAGAACGCGCAGGGCCAGTGGCAGAAGTACATCCTCGGCCCGGCCGCCGTCGACGGCACCGACGTGGACGAGGCCGACGCGGTCTTCAACACCCAGTCCGCCGCCGGCTGGACCGTCACCATGAAGTTCACCGGCGAGGGCCGCAAGAAGTTCGGCGACATCACCGGCGAGCTCGCCCAGAAGCAGTCCCCGCAGAACCAGTTCGCGATCGTCCTGGACAACGAGGTCGTCTCCGACCCGTTCGTCCGTGAGGCCCTCACCGGCGGCACCGCCGAGATCTCCGGCAACTTCGACCAGGAGTCCGCGCAGAGCCTCGCCAACATGCTGTCGTACGGCGCCCTGCCGCTGTCCTTCAGCGAGGACAGCGTCACCACCGTCACCGCCGCGCTCGGCGGCGAGCAGCTGCGGGCCGGTCTGATCGCCGGCGCCATCGGCCTCGCCCTGGTCGTGATCTACCTGGTGGTCTACTACCGCGGCCTGTCGCTGATCGCGGTGGCCTCCCTGCTGGTCTCCGCCGCCCTCACCTACGTGATCATGTCGCTGCTCGGCCCGGCCATCGGCTTCGCGCTGAACCTGCCGGCCGTCTGCGGTGCCATCGTCGCCATCGGTATCACCGCCGACTCGTTCATCGTCTACTTCGAACGCGTCCGCGACGAGATCCGCGAGGGCCGCACCCTGCGCCCCTCCGTCGAGCGGGCCTGGCCGCGCGCCCGGCGCACCATCCTGGTCTCCGACTTCGTGTCGTTCCTGGCCGCGGCGGTGCTGTTCGTCGTCACCGTCGGCAAGGTCCAGGGCTTCGCGTTCACGCTCGGTCTGACCACCCTGCTCGACGTGGTCGTCGTGTTCCTGTTCACCAAGCCGCTGCTGACGCTCCTGGCACGCCGGAAGTTCTTCGCCAGCGGCCATCCCTGGTCCGGCCTCGACCCCAAGCGCCTCGGCGCCCAGCCGCCCCTGCGCCGCACCCGCCGTCCCTCCGCCCCCATCGAGACGAAGGAGGCGTGAGATGTCGAAGCTCGGCAACCTCGGCGCCCGACTGCACCGTGGCGAAATCGGCTACGACTTCGTCGCCAACCGCAAGATCTGGTACGGCCTGTCCATCCTGATCACCATCACGGCGATCGTGGGCCTCGCGGTGCGCGGCCTGAACATGGGCATCGAGTTCCAGGGCGGCGCGGTCTTCACCACCCCGAAGACCGAGGTCTCCGTCTCCCAGGCGCAGGAGTGGGCGGAAGAGGCCTCCGGCCACGACGCCATCGTCCAGAAGCTCGGCGACGGCAAGCTGCGCATCCAGGTCTCGGGCATCGAGACCAAGGAGGCGGACCGGGTCTCCGCGGAGCTGGCCAAGGACCTCAAGGTCGACGAGAACCAGGTCACCGGCGAGCTGGTCGGCCCCAGCTGGGGTGAGCAGATCGCCCAGAAGGCCTGGCAGGGCCTCGGGATCTTCCTGGTCCTCGTGGTGATCTACCTGGCGATCGCGTTCGAGTGGCGTATGGCGCTCGCCGCGTTCGTCGCCCTGATCCACGACATCACCATCACCGTCGGTATCTACGCCCTGGTGGGCTTCGAGGTCACCCCGGGCACGGTGATCGGTCTGCTGACCATCCTCGGTTACTCGCTCTACGACACGGTCGTCGTCTTCGACAGCCTCAAGGAGCAGACGAAGGACATCACCAAGCAGACCCGCTGGACCTACAGCGACGTCGCCAACCGCTCCATCAACAGCACCCTGGTCCGCTCCATCAACACCACGGTGGTCGCGCTGCTGCCGGTGGCGGGCCTGCTGTTCATCGGCGGCGGCTTCCTCGGTGCGGGCATGCTGAACGACATCTCGCTGTCGCTGTTCGTCGGCCTCGCGGCCGGTGCGTACTCCTCGATCTTCATCGCCACGCCGCTCGTCGCCGACCTCAAGGAGCGCGAGCCGCAGATGAAGGCGCTCCGCAAGCGCGTCATGGCCAAGCGGGCGCAGGCCGCGTCCGCCCCGGCCGGTGCCGTCGACGAGCCCCTGACCGACGAGGTGGACGACGACGCAGCGGCCGCGGTCGTCGGCCCCCGCACCCAGCCCGCGTCCCGCAGCCGGGGCCGTGGCCGTCCCTCGGGGAAGCGCCGATGACCGACGTGCAGGAGCTGCTGCTCAGCCGCATCCGCGATGTGGCGGACTACCCGGAGCCGGGCGTGATGTTCAAGGACATCACCCCGCTCCTGGCGGACCCGGCGGCGTTCACCGTGCTCACCGACAGCCTCGCGCAGGTCGCCGAGCGCACCGGCGCCACCAAGGTCGTCGGCCTGGAGGCCCGCGGGTTCATCCTCGGCGCCCCCGTCGCCGTCCGCGCCGGACTCGGCTTCATCCCGGTCCGCAAGGCGGGCAAGCTCCCCGGAGCCACCCTCAGCCAGGCCTACGACCTGGAGTACGGCTCCGCGGAGATCGAGGTGCACGCCGAGGACCTGGGCGCCGAGGACCGGATCCTGGTCGTCGACGACGTCCTGGCCACCGGCGGCACCGCCGAGGCCTCGATCCAGCTCATCCGCAGGGCGGGCGCCGAGGTCGCGGGCCTCGCCGTGCTGATGGAGCTGGGCTTCCTCGGCGGCCGCGACCGCCTGGCCCCGGCACTCGCCGGAGCCCCGCTGGAGGCGTTGCTCACGATCTGAGCGCCCATACATCCCAGTACACCCACGTACGCCCCGCGCCGCCCTTGAGGGACGCGGGGCGTCGTGCTGCCGCGGCCCCATCCCGTCGCTCCTGAGGTGCCGGACGCCTGGTGGGAATCGCGTACGGCCCCCCTCGCGTTTCCCCGGTGTACAGGCCTCACAACGGCCTGAAGGCGATCCTCGGGCGCAGGATCGCTACCATGGGGTCTCCGGAGCCTGACCGGGGGACCCGGATCGCGCACGAGGAGCCCTCTTGCCAGACGAGGCCCAGCACCTGACCGCCGCCAAGCCCGACGCCTCGGGTTCCGCGGCCAAGCCCGCGCCGGACACGTCGACCGCGAAGAACACCCGCAGCGACGTCCACGGGCCGGTCGAGCACGGCCAGTCCGCGCCGGCCCGCAAGCCGGCCGAGCAGTCGCGCCCCAAGCCGGCCCCGCCCGAGCGTCCGGCCACGCCCGCCGTGCGCCCGAACACCGGCCAGCCGCCCCGCTCCGGCTCCTCCAACCGCGTCCGCGCCCGCCTGGCCCGCCTCGGCGTGCAGCGCTCCAACCCGTACAACCCGGTGCTGGAACCGCTGCTGCGGATCGTGCGCAGCAACGACCCGAAGATCGAGTCGTCGACGCTCCGCCAGATCGAGAAGGCCTACCAGGTCGCCGAGCGCTGGCACCGCGGCCAGAAGCGCAAGAGCGGCGACCCGTACATCACGCACCCCCTCGCGGTGACCACCATCCTCGCCGAGCTGGGCATGGACCCGGCCACGCTGATGGCGGGCCTGCTGCACGACACCGTCGAGGACACCGAGTACGGCCTGGACCAGCTCCGCCGCGACTTCGGCGACTCCGTGGCCCTGCTCGTCGACGGCGTCACCAAACTGGACAAGGTCAAGTTCGGCGAGGCCGCGCAGGCCGAGACCGTGCGCAAGATGGTCGTCGCCATGGCCAAGGACCCGCGCGTCCTGGTCATCAAGCTCGCCGACCGTCTGCACAACATGCGCACCATGCGCTACCTCAAGCGCGAGAAGCAGGAGAAGAAGGCGCGCGAGACCCTGGAGATCTACGCGCCGCTCGCCCACCGCCTGGGCATGAACACCATCAAGTGGGAGCTGGAGGACCTCGCCTTCGCGATCCTCTACCCCAAGATGTACGACGAGATCGTGCGGCTGGTCGCCGAGCGCGCCCCCAAGCGGGACGAGTACCTGGCCATAGTGACCGACGAGGTCCAGCAGGACCTGCGCGCCGCCCGCATCAAGGCCACCGTCACCGGCCGCCCGAAGCACTACTACAGCGTCTACCAGAAGATGATCGTCCGCGGCCGGGACTTCGCGGAGATCTACGACCTGGTGGGCATCCGCGTCCTGGTGGACACCGTCCGCGACTGCTACGCGGCCCTGGGCACCGTCCACGCCCGCTGGAACCCGGTTCCGGGGCGGTTCAAGGACTACATCGCGATGCCCAAGTTCAACATGTACCAGTCGCTGCACACGACGGTCATCGGCCCCAACGGCAAGCCGGTCGAACTGCAGATCCGCACCTTCGACATGCACCGCCGCGCCGAGTACGGCATCGCCGCGCACTGGAAGTACAAGCAGGAGGCCGTCGCCGGTGCCTCCAAGGTGCGCACCGACGTGCCGAAGGCCGGCAAGGGCAAGGACGACCACCTCAACGACATGGCGTGGCTGCGCCAGCTGCTGGACTGGCAGAAGGAGACCGAGGACCCGGGCGAGTTCCTGGAGTCCCTGCGCTTCGACCTGTCCCGCAACGAGGTCTTCGTCTTCACCCCCAAGGGCGATGTCATAGCGCTCCCGGCCGGTGCCACCCCCGTGGACTTCGCCTACGCCGTGCACACCGAGGTCGGCCACCGCACGATAGGCGCCCGGGTCAACGGGCGGCTGGTGCCGCTGGAGTCGACCCTGGACAACGGCGATCTGGTGGAGGTCTTCACCTCCAAGGCGGCGGGTGCGGGCCCCTCGCGGGACTGGCTCGGCTTCGTGAAGTCGCCGCGCGCCCGCAACAAGATCCGCGCCTGGTTCTCCAAGGAACGCCGGGACGAGGCCATCGAGCAGGGCAAGGACGCCATCGCGCGGGCCATGCGCAAGCAGAACCTGCCGATCCAGCGCATCCTCACCGGCGACTCGCTGGTCACGCTGGCACACGAGATGCGCTACCCGGACATCTCCTCGCTGTACGCGGCGATCGGCGAGGGCCATGTGGCCGCGCAGAACGTCGTGCAGAAGCTGGTGCAGGCGCTCGGCGGCGAGGAGGCGGCCACCGAGGAGATCGACGAGGCGGTCCCGCCGGCCCGTGCCCGCAGTCGCAAGCGGCGCAGCAGCCAGGACCCCGGGGTCGTGGTCAAGGGCGTCGACGACGTCTGGGTCAAGCTCGCGCGCTGCTGTACACCCGTTCCGGGCGATCCGATCATCGGTTTCGTCACTCGTGGTAGTGGCGTATCGGTTCACCGCAGTGACTGCGTCAACGTGGAGTCACTGTCCCGTGAGCCCGAGCGCATCCTGGACGTCGAGTGGGCGCCCACCCAGTCCTCGGTGTTCCTGGTCGCCATCCAGGTCGAGGCGCTGGACCGCTCCCGGCTGCTGTCGGACGTCACCCGCGTCCTGTCCGACCAGCACGTCAACATCCTCTCCGCGGCCGTGCAGACCTCCCGCGACCGCGTCGCCACCTCCCGGTTCACCTTCGAGATGGGCGACCCCAAGCACCTGGGACACGTCCTGAAAGCGGTCAGGGGCGTGGAGGGCGTGTACGACGTGTACCGCGTGACCTCGGCCCGCAGCCGCTCGTAGGACCACGCAGAAGGGCCCCGCACCTCAGGGTGCGGGGCCCTTCTCCTCATCCGGTCCGCTCAGCCGCCGAACTCCTGGAGGCCCTTCAGGGCCTGGTCCAGCAGGGCCTGGCGGCCCTCAAGCTCCCGCTCCAGCTTCTCCGCCTTGGCGTTGTTGCCCTGGGCGCGGGCCTGCTCGATCTGGCCCTTGAGCTTGTCCACGGCCGCCTGGAGCTGCCCCGTCAGACCCTCGGCACGCGCGCGTGCCTCCGGGTTGGTGCGGCGCCACTCGGCCTCCTCGGCCTCCTGGATCGCCCGCTCCACGGCGTGCATCCGGCCCTCGACCTTCGGGCGGGCGTCCCGCGGCACATGGCCGATGGCCTCCCAGCGCTCGTTGATCTGCCGGAACGCGGCCCGCGCGGCCTTCAGATCCGTCACCGGGAGGATCTTCTCGGCCTCCTGGGCCAGCTCCTCCTTCAGCTTCAGGTTCTCGGCCTGCTCGGCGTCACGCTCGGCGAAGACCGCGCTGCGCGCCGCGAAGAACACGTCCTGGGCGCCGCGGAAGCGGTTCCACAGATCGTCCTCGTGCTCGCGCTGGGCACGGCCCGCGGCCTTCCACTCCGCCATCAGCTCGCGGTAGCGCGCGGCCGTCGGACCCCAGTCCGTCGACCCGGACAGCGCCTCGGCCTCGGCGACCAGCCGCTCCTTGGTCCTGCGGGCCTCCTCGCGCTGCGCGTCCAGCGCCGCGAAGTGCGCCTTGCGCCGCTTGGAGAACGCCGAGCGCGCGTGCGAGAAGCGGTGCCACAGCTCGTCGTCGGACTTGCGGTCCAGCCGCGGCAGCCCCTTCCAGGTGTCCACCAGCGCCCGCAGCCGCTCACCGGCCGCCCGCCACTGGTCGGACTGGGCCAGCTCCTCCGCCTCGGCGACCAGCGCCTCCTTGGCGTGGCGGGCCTCGTCGGACTGCTTGGCCCGCTGCTGCTTGCGCTCCTCGCGCCGCTTCTCGACCAGTTCCACGAGCCGGTCCAGACGCTGCCGCAGGGCGTCCAGATCACCGACCGCGTGATGCGCGTCGACCTGCTCACGGATGTGGTCGATCGCCGCCATCGCGTCCTTGGCGGACAGGTCGGTGGTTTTCACTCGCTTTTCGAGGAGGCCGATCTCGACAACCAGGCCCTCGTACTTGCGCTCGAAGTAGGCCAACGCCTCCTCGGGGGAGCCCGCCTGCCAGGAACCGACGACCTGCTCGCCGTCGGCCGTACGCACGTACACGGTCCCCGTCTCGTCGACGCGGCCCCACGGGTCGCTGCTCACAGCGCCTCCTCCACATGATGCCTGCGCGGGGCTTCAGCGCCCCCGGGCATCGTCCACAGTTTCGTCACGGCCAACATAGGCGACCGGCGGGTTGCCTGTCCGCATCCCGCGCGACCGAAATTTCGCAGTTGGGGGGTCAGGATTTGGTGACAGTTGCCTTGTTGATCACCACGGTCGCGTTGGGCGCCGTGTTGCCCGTCGCGGGGTCCGGAGCCTGCGCTCCGGCGGCGGCGAGCTTCTTCAGAACCTTCATCCCGTCCTTGGACACGGTGCCGAACGGGGTGTAGTTGGCCGGCAGCGGACTGTCCTGGTAGACGAGGAAGAACTGGCTGCCGCCGGAGTCCTTGCCCTCACCGGTCTGGGCGTTGAACTGGTTGGCCATCGCGACCGTGCCCGCCGGGTACACGTCGCCCTTGATGTCCTCGTCCTTCAGGTTCTCGTCCGGGATCGTGTAGCCCGGACCGCCACTGCCGGTGGCCGTCGGGTCGCCGCACTGCAGGACCCAGATACTGCTGTCCGTCAGCCGGTGGCACTTGGTGTGGTCCAAGTAGCCCTTGTTCACCAGGAAGTTGAACGAATTGACCGTGTGCGGGGCGGCCGCGGCCTTGAGCGCTATGTCGATCTCACCGCACGTGGTGTCCAGCTTCATCGTGTACTTCGCGGACTTGTCGATGGTCATGGCCGGTTCCTTCTTCCAGCTCATGGTCTCGACCTTGCCCTTGGCCGGCTTCTCGCACGGGTCCGGCGCCTTGCTGGTCGGCGTGGCGCTCGGGGTGACCTCCGCGCCCGCGTTCGACTTGGAGTCGTCCCCGTCGAAGGCGCCCGCCGTGTAGAGCCCGAGGCTGCCGATGAGGACGACACCGAGCGCCGACGCGATCACCGCGTTGCGTGTACGTGACTTGCGCCGCGCCTCCGTGCGCCGCTGCTGCTGCCGCAAGAACTTCTCCCGGGCGAGCTGACGCCGCCGCTGTTCCTGGCTGACCACGGGGTTGTCTCCTCAAGCGTCTGTATGCGTCGACCGGGGCGGGTGCGCCCGGTGAGCCGACCGTCTGCGTGTGCCCCGTACCGTATATGGGTTCGCTGAGGAATCGGCAGCGCCGGTAGGCTCTGACCTCAGGCGCAGCCCAACGACTTGTCACCCGAACCGACACAAACGAAGGACGATCGTGCTCATTGCCGGGTTCCCCGCCGGGGCCTGGGGGACGAACTGTTACCTCGTCGCCCCGGCCGCGGGTGAGGAGTGCGTGATCATCGACCCCGGTCACCAGGCCGCCGACGGAGTCGCGGAAGCGATCAGGAAGCATCGCCTCAAGCCCGTCGCCGTCGTCCTCACCCACGGCCACATCGACCACGTGGCCTCGGTCGTCCCCGTCTGCGGCGCGCACGACGTACCGGCCTGGATCCACCCCGAGGACCGGTACATGATGAGCGACCCGGAGAAGGCGCTCGGCCGGTCCATCGGTATGCCGCTGATGGGCGAGCTGACCATCGGGGAGCCGGACGACGTCAAGGAGCTGACCGACGGCGCGCAGCTGGAGCTGGCGGGCCTGGAACTGTCCGTCGCCCATGCGCCGGGCCATACCAAGGGGTCGGTGACCTTCGGCCTGCCCGAGGCGGCGGACATCCCGCCGATCCTGTTCTCGGGCGACCTGCTGTTCGCCGGCTCCATCGGACGCACCGACCTGCCCGGCGGTGACATGGCCGAGATGCTCGACTCGCTGGCCCGCGTGTGCCTGCCGCTCGACGACTCGACCGTGGTGCTGTCCGGCCACGGCCCCCAGACGACCATCGGCCAGGAGCGCGCCACCAACCCGTATCTGCGGCAGGTGGCCGCCGGCCAGGGAGCGGGTGTGGACACCCCTCCCCGACGAGGAATGTGACGAGAGACTTCCGTGAGCACCTTCAAGGCCCCCAAGGGCACGTACGACCTGCTGCCGCCCGACTCCGCGAAGTTCCTGGCGGTGCGCGAGGCCATCGCCGCGCCCCTGCGCAACTCCGGCTACGGCTACATCGAGACCCCCGGTTTCGAGAACGTCGAGCTGTTCGCGCGCGGTGTCGGTGAGTCCACCGACATCGTCACCAAGGAGATGTACGTCTTCGAGACCAAGGGCGGCGACCGGCTCGCCCTGCGCCCGGAGACCACGGCGCCGGTACTGCGCGCGGTGCTGGAGGCCAACCTGCACAAGGCGGGCAACCTGCCGGTGAAGGTCTGGTACTCGGGCTCGCAGTACCGCTACGAGCGCCCCCAGAAGGGCCGTTACCGGCACTTCTCCCAGGTCGGCGCCGAGGCGATCGGCGCCGAGGACCCGGCGCTGGACGCCGAGCTGATCATCCTGGCCGACCAGGCGTACCGCTCGCTGGGCCTGAGCAACTTCCGCATCCTGCTCAACAGCCTCGGCGACAAGGAGTGCCGCCCCGTCTACCGGGCCGCGCTCCAGGACTTCCTGCGCGGCCTGGACCTCGACGAGGACACCCTGCGCCGGGCCGAGATCAACCCGCTGCGCGTCCTGGACGACAAGCGCGAGTCGGTCCAGAAGCAGCTCGGCGACGCCCCGCTGCTGCGCGACTACCTGTGCGACGCCTGCAAGGCGTACCACGAGGAGGTCCGTGAGCTGATCACGGCCGCGGGGGTTTCCTTCGAGGACGACCCCAAGCTGGTGCGCGGTCTGGACTACTACACCCGCACCACCTTCGAGTTCGTCCACGACGGTCTGGGCTCGCAGTCCGCGGTGGGCGGCGGCGGCCGCTACGACGGCCTGTCCGAGATGATCGGCGGCCCCGCGCTGCCGTCCGTCGGCTGGGCCCTCGGCGTCGACCGCACGGTCCTCGCCCTGGAGGCGGAGGGAATCGAGCTCGAACTGCCCTCCACCACCAGCGTGTTCGCGGTGCCGCTCAGCGAGGAGGCCCGGCGTGTGCTGTTCGCGAAGGTCACCGAGCTGCGCCGAAACGGCGTCGCGGCGGACTTCTCCTTCGGCGTCAAGGGCCTGAAGAGCGCCATGAAGAGCGCCAACCGCAGCGGTGCCCGCTACGCGGTCATCGCCGGCGAGCGCGACCTCGCCGAGGGCGTCGTCCAGCTCAAGGACATGGAGTCCGGCGAGCAGGTGGCGATCGGCGTGAACGAGATCGTGGCGGAGCTGGAGTCCAAGCTCGGCTGACAGCCGCGTGGACCGAAGGCGCCGGGCACCCGCCCGGCGCCTTCGTCGTGCGCGCGCCCGTCAACTCCGCGGCCCGGGCGTCATCCTTCCCGTTGATTTCCGGACATCCGGGCACGCCCGCGTGCCGTGCGCCGGGTCCGCCGCAGCCGCAGATCCGCCCGCCAGCGCGCCGAACGCCCGGGGGCCGTCGTCCGTACGTCCTTATGTCCACCGAACGGTGGAAAGGGCTCCGGGTGCGGCACAATGGCCCCTGCTCGAAGAAGGCCCCCACCCCCCAACAGACGGAATCGGCGTGATGAGCAAGACGACAGTGAAGGACGTCTCCACAGAGCCCGAACCGGAGCGCATCGCCGAGGCGCCGCGCAAGGAAGGCGGCAGTACCGCCTTCGCGCTGATGCTGATGATCACCGGCGCCGCCGGACTGCTCGCGGCCTGGGTCATCACGATCGACAAGTTCAAGCTGCTGGAGGCCAAGGTCGAGGGCAAGACCTTCGTCCCCGGGTGCAGCCTGAACCCCGTCGTCTCCTGCGGCAGCGTCATGGAGAGCGACCAGGCCTCGGTCTTCGGCTTCCCCAACCCGATGCTCGGCCTCGTCGCCTACGGCATCGTCATCTGCGTCGGCGTCAGCCTGCTCACCCGCGCCACCTTCCCGCGCTGGTACTGGCTCACCTTCAACGCCGGCACCCTCTTCGGCGTCTGTTTCTGCGCCTGGCTGATGTTCCAGTCGCTGTACCGCATCAACGCCCTGTGCCTGTGGTGCTCCCTGGCCTGGGTCGCGACGATCATCATGTTCTGGTACGTGACCTCGTTCAACATCCGCCAGGGCTTCCTTCCGGCACCGAGCTGGCTGAAGAGCTTCTTCGGCGAGTTCACCTGGGTGATGCCGGTACTGCACATCGGCATCATCGGCATGCTGATCCTGACCCGCTGGTGGGACTTCTGGACGAGCTGACCGGCCCGGAGGGTTTGTCAGTGCCGTGATTTAGGGTTTCAGACGTGGAGCCCGACCTGTTCACCGCCGCGGCGGAAGAGCGCCAGGAGAAGGACCCGGCCGCCAGCCCCCTGGCCGTCCGGATGCGCCCGCGCACCCTCGACGAGGTGGTGGGCCAGCAGCACCTGCTCAAGCCCGGCTCACCCCTGCGCAGACTGGTCGGCGAGTCCGGCGGCGGCCCCGCCGGACCCTCCTCGGTGATCCTCTGGGGTCCGCCCGGCACCGGCAAGACGACGCTCGCGTACGTGGTCTCCAAGGCCACCAACAAGCGGTTCGTGGAGCTGTCCGCGATCACCGCGGGCGTCAAGGAGGTCCGCGCCGTCATCGAGGGCGCCCGCCGCGCCACCGGCGGCTTCGGCAAGGAGACCGTCCTCTTCCTCGACGAGATCCACCGCTTCAGCAAGGCCCAGCAGGACTCCCTGCTCCCGGCGGTGGAGAACCGCTGGGTGACCCTGATCGCGGCGACCACCGAGAACCCGTACTTCTCGGTGATCTCCCCGCTGCTCTCCCGCTCCCTGCTGCTCACCCTCGAACCCCTCACCGACGACGACGTCCGGGGCCTGCTGCGCCGGGCGCTGGACGACGAGCGCGGACTGAAGGGCGCCGTCGGCCTCCCCGAGGACACCGAGGAGCACCTGCTGCGGATCGCCGGCGGGGACGCCCGCCGCGCCCTGACCGCCCTGGAGGCCGCCGCCGGGGCCGCCCTGGACCAGGGCGAGAGCGAGATCAGCCTGCAGACCCTGGAACAGACCGTCGACCGGGCCGCGGTGAAGTACGACCGCGACGGCGACCAGCACTACGACGTCGCCAGCGCCCTGATCAAGTCCATCCGGGGCTCCGACGTCGATGCCGCCCTGCACTACCTGGCCCGGATGATCGAGGCCGGCGAGGACCCCCGGTTCATCGCCCGCCGTCTGATGATCTCCGCCAGCGAGGACATCGGTCTCGCCGATCCCAACGCCCTGCCCATCGCGGTCGCCGCCGCCCAGGCCGTCGCCATGATCGGCTTCCCGGAGGCCGCGCTCACCCTCAGCCACGCCACCATCGCCCTCGCGCTGGCCCCGAAGTCCAACTCCGCGACCACCGCCATCGGCGCCGCCCTGGAGGACGTACGCAAGGGGCTGGCCGGGTCCGTGCCGCCGCATCTGCGCGACGGGCACTACAAGGGCGCCGCCAAGCTCGGGCACGCGCAGGGCTATGTGTACCCGCACGACCTGCCCGAGGGCATCGCCGAGCAGCAGTACGCCCCGGACGCCCTGAAGGACCGCGAGTACTACGCCCCGACCCGGCACGGCGCGGAGGCGCGGTACGCGGACGCCGTGGAATGGACCCGCAAGCACCTCGGTCGCAGACGGTCCTGAGCTGCCTGTAGAATCGCTCGGAGTGCTGAGTCCCGCGCAGTCAGAGCGGGACATCCAGCCGGAACCCTCCCAGCGGGGGTTCCAGGAGCGTCGCGCACCGTCGAACGGTGTCGCGGGCAGCCCACCACCCTCCGTCCCACGGGACGGAACAGGTCGGTGGGCCACTCGCGTGCTGCACGTATGTGCCCAGACCAGGGGAGCGGCTGCCCTGACGGCCCTCGCGGGCCCCAGGGATTCCCCGGCTGCGGATGCGACCTCCCGCCAACACTGACAAGCCGAACACCAAGAAATGAGAGATTGTGGCGAACCAGTCCCGCCCCAAGGTCAAGAAGTCGCGTGCCCTCGGCATCGCGCTGACCCCGAAGGCCGTCAAGTACTTCGAGGCCCGTCCCTACCCGCCGGGTGAGCACGGCCGTGGCCGCAAGCAGAACTCGGACTACAAGGTCCGTCTGCTGGAGAAGCAGCGTCTGCGCGCGCAGTACGACATCTCCGAGCGCCAGCTGGTCCGCGCCTACGAGCGTGCGTCCAAGGTCCAGGGCAAGACCGGTGAGGCCCTGATCGTCGAGCTGGAGCGCCGTCTGGACGCCCTGGTGCTGCGTTCGGGCATCGCCCGCACCATCTACCAGGCCCGTCAGATGGTCGTGCACGGCCACATCGAGGTCAACGGCCAGAAGGTCGACAAGCCCTCGTTCCGTGTCCGTCCCGACGACGTCGTGATGGTCCGTGAGCGCAGCCGTGAGAAGACCCTCTTCTCCATCGCCCGTGAGGGTGGCTTCGCCGCCGACGGCGAGACCCCGCGCTACCTCCAGGTGAACCTCAAGGCCCTGGCGTTCCGCCTGGACCGTGAGCCGAACCGCAAGGAGATCCCGGTGATCTGCGACGAGCAGCTCGTCGTCGAGTACTACGCCCGCTGATCCTCCGGCGGTCGTAGGACACCTGCGCCTCAGCCCGCCGTCTCCCCGCCCTTCCGGGTCGGGGAGGCGGCGGGTTCTTGCATGTCGGGGGAGATCCCGGTGCGCGGCGCGGGAAGCGCCTCCAGCAGGTCCGGGTCCGCGGGCCGGGTGCCGAGCGCCCGCGCCACCGCCGCCTCCCGGTCCAGCAGTGCACCGGCCCGTACGCACTCCTCGTACCGCTCGTCGCCCAGCCGCTCCCGGGCCGTCGCCTCGCACAGCTCGTGCGGGGCGTTGTAGTAGGCCGAGCCGAACAGCGGCAGCCCCACCGAGGGCCACATCCGCGCCGCCGCCCCTTGCAGCACGGCCGCCTCCGCCGCGTCCCCGTCGGTCACCGTGACCAGGGCCAGCAGCTCCACGACGAGCACCGAGCCCAGCAGGTCCCGGAAGGAGTGCGCGTGGCCCAGGCAGTCCGCCAGCAGCTCCCGCGCCCTGACCTGGTCGCCCTCCCGCCAGGCCGCGTACGCCAGCACGTACAGCGCGTACGAGCGGGCCCAGCGCTCGCCGTGGTCCTCGCAGATCTCCCGCACGTCCTCGCAAAGGCGCACCGCCTCCGCCAGATCGCCCTGGAAGGCCCGGGCCATGCCCAGCTCCACCTGGCCCATCAGGACGTTGCTGTTCAGCTCGCCGATCTCCCGGTAGCGGTCCAGCGCCGAGCGCAGCAGCGCCTCGGCACCGGCCATGTCGTCGCTGACCAGCGCCAGACAGCCGGTGCGGTGCTCTGCGTAGGCCGCGGCGGTGTCGTTCACCGACAGTTCCGCCTCCTCGCCGCACTCGTGCAGGGCCGCCAGCGCGGCGACCGTGTCGCCCTGGAGGATCGCCACGTAGCCGAGCACCCACAGCGCCTTCAGCCGGGACGGCTCGTGCCCGGAGTCCAGCCGGACGGCCTGGTCCAGCCAGTGCCGCCCCTCCGACAGCCGCCCGCAGCCGACCCAGCAGAACCACAGGGACCCCGCGAGCAGCTGGCCCAGATGGGCCTCCTCGGGTTCGGACAGGCAGTGCTCCAGGGCCCGGCGCAGATTCGGCAGCTCCGCCTCCACGCGCGCGGCGACCTCGGGCTGGCGCGGCGAGAACCAGTCCAGCTCGCACCAGGTGGCCAGGCCCAGGTACCAGTCGCGGTGCCGGCGCCGCAGCCGCTCGGTGTCCCCGGTGGCAGCCAGCCAGTCGGCGCCGTAGGCCCGGACCGTGTCGAGCATGCGGTAGCGCACGCCCGTCTCCGTGTCCTCGCGGGAGACCACCGACTGCGCCAGCAGCTCCTGGAGCACGTCGAGGACGTCCTCGGCGGGCAGGCCGTGCCCGCCGCACACGTACTCCACGGCCTCCAGGTCGAAGCAGCCGGCGAACACCGACAGCCGCGCCCACAGCAACCGCTCCCCGGGCGTGCACAGTTCGTGGCTCCAGCCGATCGCGGTGCGCAGGGTGCGATGCCGCCACGGCGCGTCCGGGTCGGTCCGGGTCAGCAGCCGGAACCGGTCGTCCAGCCGGTCCAGCAACTGCCCCGGGGACAGCGCCCGCAGCCGCCCGGCCGCCAGCTCCACGGCCAGCGGAATCCCCTCCAGCCGACGGCACAGCTCCCGTACCTCCGCCCCGTCCGGGGCGCACACCCCGTGCAGGGCGGCGCGGTCGGTGAACAGGTCCACCGCCTCGTCCTCGTCCAGCGGCGCCAGCGGGAACAGCCGCTCGCCCGGCACGCCGAGCGGTCTGCGGCCCGCCGCGAGCACCCGCAGCCCCGGCGCCCGGCCCAGCAACTCGGCCACGAGCTGGGCGCAGGTCCCCACCAGGTGCTCGAACCCGTCCAGGACCAGCAGGAGTTGACGTTCGGCGAGATGGTCGAGGAGCGTCTCGCGCGGCGCGCGAGCGGTGTGGTCGGTGAGTCCGAGCGCGGCCACCACCGCGTGGTCGACGAACGCGGGATCGAGCACCGGCGCCAGCTCCACCCGCCACACCCCGTCCGGCGGCGCGATGCGGGCCGCCGCGCGGGCCGCGAGCCGGGACTTGCCCACGCCGCCCGTGCCGGTCACCGTCACCAGCCGCGCTCCGTCGAGCACCCCGGCCAGTTCCGCCAGTTCGGCCTCCCGCCCGACGAACGCGTCGAGCTCGCAGGGCAGATTGCCGGTCGCCGGGGTGTCCTCGGGCTGTCGATCGCACATGGGACACGGAGCGTACTGAAGCGTGTTCACTCCGTACAATCGCTCCCCGGAACCCGCCGCCCCGCGCGCGGTAATGCGGTACGGACCGCCTTGCCCGGCGCGATAGGCTCGGTCCACGACTTTTCGATGTTGAGGCGCGTTTCAGGGAGCGGGTGCACACAGTGTCCGGTGGAGAGGTGGCCGGGATCCTGGTGGCCGTCTTCTGGGCGATCCTGGTCTCCTTCCTCGCCGTGGCACTGGTGAGGCTGGCCCAGACGCTCAGGGCGACCACCAAGCTGGTCGCGGACGTGACCGATCAGGCCGTACCGCTGCTCGCGGACGCCTCCTCGGCGGTGCGCTCGGCGCAGACCCAGATCGACCGGGTCGACGCCATCGCCTCCGACGTCCAGGAGGTCACCTCCAACGCCTCCGCGCTGTCGACCACGGTGGCCTCCACCTTCGGCGGCCCGCTGGTGAAGGTCGCGGCATTCGGCTACGGCGTACGCCGGGCCATCGCGGGCCGCAAGGACGACGTGCCCGCGCGGGAGCCCCGGCGTACGGTGATCGTGGGCCGCACGGTTCCGGCCGCGCGACGGAGCAAGCGGAAGAAGGGCTGAGCCACCGATGTTCCGCCGTAGCTTCTGGTTCACCACGGGCGTCGCGGCCGGTGTGTGGGCCACCACCAAGGTCAACCGCAAACTGAAGCAGCTGACCCCCGAGCACATCGCCACCCAGGCCGCCAACAAGGCGCTGGAGGCGGGGAACCGGCTCAAGGACCGGGCCGTCGGCTTCGCGCTCGACGTCCGCGACAACATGGCCCAGCGGGAGGCCGAGCTGGAGGACGCCCTCGGCATCCGCGAGGACCCCGAACTCCCCGCACCGCGGCGGCACGCCGCGATCGAGAACCGCAACAAGCCGAAGACGTACGTCATCGACAGCACGACGTACTCGTACAACCGGAATGAGGACCACTGATGGAGTCGGCTGAGATCCGCCGCCGCTGGCTGAGCTTCTTCGAGGAGCGCGGGCACACCGTCGTCCCTTCGGCGTCGCTCATCGCGGACGACCCGACTCTGCTCCTCGTCCCGGCCGGCATGGTGCCCTTCAAGCCCTACTTCCTGGGTGAGGTCAAGCCGCCGTTCCCGCGCGCCACCAGCGTGCAGAAGTGCGTGCGCACGCCGGACATCGAGGAGGTCGGCAAGACCACCCGGCACGGCACGTTCTTCCAGATGTGCGGCAACTTCTCCTTCGGCGACTACTTCAAGGAAGGCGCCATCAAGTACGCCTGGGAGCTGCTCACCACGCCCCAGGACAAGGGTGGTTACGGCCTGGAGCCGGAGAAGCTCTGGATCACCGTCTACCAGGACGACGACGAGGCCGAGCGCATCTGGCACGAGGTCGTCGGTGTGCCGAAGGAGCGCATCCAGCGCCTCGGCATGAAGGACAACTACTGGTCCATGGGCGTGCCCGGCCCCTGCGGCCCCTGCTCCGAGATCAACTACGACCGCGGTCCCGAGTTCGGCGTCGAGGGCGGCCCCGCCGTCAACGACGAGCGGTACGTGGAGATCTGGAACCTCGTCTTCATGCAGTACGAGCGGGGCGAGGGCACCGGCAAGGACAACTTCGAGATCCTCGGCGAGCTGCCGAGCAAGAACATCGACACCGGGCTCGGCCTGGAGCGCCTCGCCATGATTCTGCAGGGCGTGCAGAACATGTACGAGATCGACACCTCCATGGCCGTCATCAACAAGGCCACCGAGCTGACCGGCGTGGCCTACGGCGACGCCCACGACTCGGACGTCTCCCTGCGCGTGGTCACCGACCACATGCGCACCGCCACCATGCTCATCGGGGACGGCGTCACGCCGGGCAACGAGGGCCGCGGCTACGTGCTGCGCCGCATCATGCGCCGCGCCATCCGCAACATGCGCCTGCTCGGTGCCACCGGCCCGGTCGTCAAGGACCTCATCGACGTCGTCATCGGCATGATGGGCCAGCAGTACCCGGAGCTGATCACCGACCGCGAGCGGATCGAGAAGGTCGCCCTCGCCGAGGAGAACGCCTTCCTCAAGACGCTGAAGGCCGGCACCAACATCCTCGACACGGCCGTCACCGAGACCAAGGCCGCCGGCGGCAAGGTCCTCTCCGGCGACAAGGCGTTCCTGCTCCACGACACCTGGGGCTTCCCGATCGACCTCACCCTGGAGATGGCCGCCGAGCAGGGCCTGTCCGTGGACGAGGACGGCTTCCGGCGCCTGATGAAGGAGCAGCGCGAGCGCGCCAAGGCCGACGCCCAGGCCAAGAAGACCGGCCACGCCGACCTCGGTGCCTACCGCGAGATCGCCGACAGCGCCGGTGAGACCGAGTTCATCGGCTACACCGACACCTCCGGCGAGTCCACGATCGTCGGCATCCTCGTCGACGGCGCCTCCTCCCCGGCCGCCACCGAGGGCGACGAGGTCGAGATCGTCCTGGACCGCACCCCCTTCTACGCCGAGGGCGGCGGCCAGATCGGCGACACCGGCCGCATCAAGGTCGACTCCGGGGCCGTCATCGAGGTCCGCGACTGCCAGAAGCCGGTCCCGGGCGTCTACGTCCACAAGGGCGTCGTCCAGGTCGGCGAGGTCACGGTGGGCGCCAAGGCCCACGCCTCGATCGACAACCGGCGCCGCAAGGCCATCGCCCGCGCCCACTCCGCCACCCACCTCACCCACCAGGCGCTGCGCGACGCCCTCGGCCCGACGGCCGCCCAGGCCGGTTCGGAGAACCAGCCCGGCCGCTTCCGCTTCGACTTCGGTTCGCCCTCCGCCGTGCCGACGGCCGTGATGACCGACGTCGAGCAGAAGATCAACGAGGTGCTCGCCCGCGACCTGGACGTGCACGCCGAGGTCATGGGCATCGACGAGGCCAAGAAGCAGGGCGCCATCGCCGAGTTCGGCGAGAAGTACGGCGAGCGGGTCCGCGTGGTGACCATCGGCGACTTCTCCAAGGAACTGTGCGGCGGTACGCACGTCCACAACACCGCCCAGCTCGGCCTGGTCAAGCTGCTCGGCGAGTCGTCGATCGGCTCGGGTGTGCGCCGTATCGAGGCCCTCGTCGGTGTCGACGCCTACAACTTCCTCGCCCGTGAGCACACGGTCGTCGCCCAGCTCCAGGAGCTGATCAAGGGACGTCCGGAGGAGCTGCCGGAGAAGGTCTCCGCGATGCTCGGCAAGCTGAAGGACGCCGAGAAGGAGATCGAGAAGTTCCGCGCCGAGAAGGTGCTGCAGGCCGCCGCCGGTCTCGCCGAGTCCGCCCGGGACATCCGCGGCATCGCCGTCGTCACCGGCCAGGTCCCGGACGGCACCACCGCCGACGACCTGCGCAAGCTGGTCCTCGACGTGCGCGGCCGGATCCAGGGCGGACGCGCCGCCGTGGTCGCCCTGTTCACGGTGAACAACGGCAAGCCGCTCACGGTCATCGCCACCAACGAGGCCGCCCGCGAGCGCGGTCTCAAGGCCGGTGACCTGGTCCGTACCGCCGCCAAGACGCTCGGTGGCGGCGGTGGCGGCAAGCCGGACGTCGCCCAGGGCGGCGGACAGAACCCGGCGGCCGTCGGTGAGGCCGTGGACGCCGTGGAGCGTCTGGTGCAGGAGACGGCCAAGTAATGCGCAGAGGACGTCGGCTCGCCATCGACGTCGGGGACGCCCGCATCGGGGTCGCCTCGTGCGACCCCGACGGGATCCTCGCCACCCCGGTGGAGACGGTGCCGGGCCGGGACGTCCCGGCAGCCCAGCGCCGGCTGAAGGCGCTGGTGGAGGAGTACGAGCCGATCGAGGTCGTCGTCGGGCTCCCGCGCTCCCTCAAGGGCGGCGAGGGCCCGGCCGCGGTCAAGGTCCGCGGCTTCGCCCAGGAACTGGCGCGCATGATCACGCCGGTCCCGGTACGGCTCGTGGACGAGCGGATGACCACGGTGACGGCGAGTCAAGGACTGCGCGCCTCGGGCGTGACATCCAAAAAGGGCAGATCGGTCATCGACCAGGCAGCCGCTGTGATCATCCTCCAGCAGGCGCTGGAATCCGAACGGGTGTCAGGTAAAGCACCCGGCGAGGGCGTCGAAGTGGTCATCTGATCGCGATACGGTAACGTTCCGCGCGATGCGATGGTGTTCGAACAGCCACCGCACAAAGAGAGGCGGAACGGAAGCACCGGGCTCGACGCCCCAAGCGGCCACCACCTCGCGGCTCTAGGGGATCGATGACTGAGTATGGCCGGGGCCAGGGCTCCGAACCGTGGCACCCCGAGGACCCGTACTACGGGGACGACGGGTGGGGAGGACAGCAGGCCCAGGCGGGTCAGCAGTCCCCCTACGGCGGCCAGCCGCAGCACTATCCGGAGCAGCAGCAGGCGCAGCACCAGCAGCAGTACGGCGACTGGGGTCAGCAGGGCGGGCAGCAGCCCCAGTACGACCAGCAGCAGTACGGTCAGCAGCATCAGCAGCAGTACTACGCCAACCAGGGCTACCAGCAGGGGTACGACAACTCCGGGTGGGGCACCGGCGCGCACGGGCAGGTCCCGTACCCCGATCCCTCCGATCCGTACGGTCAGCAGGCCGCCGCGGCCTACGGGCAGCAGCAGGACTACTACGGCACCCCCGAGGCGTACCCGCCGCCCGAGCCGCCGGGCAGGCGCCGGGCCGAACCCGCGCCGCAGCCCGAACCGGAACCGGAGCCGCGCACCGACTGGGACCCCGGGCCGGACCGCGGTGAGCACGCCTTCTTCGCGGGCCGCGACGACGATGACGACGACCTCGACGACGACGCGGGGGACCGGCGGACCCGCGGCGAACGACGCGGACGCAGTGGCAAAGGCGGCAAGAAACGCCGCAGCGGATGCGCGTGTCTCGTGGTCCTGCTCGTGTTCGGCGGCGGTGTCGCCGGTGTCGGATATTTCGGGTACCAGTTTTACCAGGATCGTTTCGCCGAACCTGAGGACTATGCGGGGGGCGGCAATGGCGAGCAGGTCACCGTAGAGATCCCCAAGGGTGCGGGCGGTTATGCCATCGGCCAGGAACTGAAGGCGAAGGGCGTGGTCAAGAGCGTCGACGCGTTCGTCGCCGCGCAGCAGAAGAACCCCAAGGGCAAGTCGATCCAGGCCGGCGTGTACACGCTGGAGCGGGAGATGTCGGCCGAGGCCGCCGTCGCGATGATGCTCAGCCCGGAGAGCCAGAGCAATCTGATCATCCCCGAGGGCACCCGCAATGTCCGGGTCTACGAGATGATCGACGCGCGTCTCGAAATCGACAAGGGCACGACGAAGAAGGTCGCCGCCAAGAAGTGGGAGAGCTTCGGCCTTCCCGACTGGGCGCTGAACCACGAGAACGTCAAGGACCCGCTGGAGGGCTTCCTCTACCCGTCGAGCTATCCCGTGGCCAAGGGGCAGAAGCCCGAGGCCGTCCTGAAGGACATGGTCGAGCGCGCCACCGAGCAGTACGAGAAGCTCGGCCTGGAGAAGAAGGCCAAGGGCCTGGGCCTGGACGGACCCTGGGAGCTGCTCACCGTGGCGAGCCTGGCGCAGGCCGAGGGCACCAGCCACGACGACTTCCGCAAGATGGCCGAGGTCGTCTACAACCGCCTGGAGAAGAACAACCCCGAGACCTACGGCTCGCTGGAGTTCGACTCCACGTACAACTACATCAAGAACCAGAGCAAGATCGACCTGTCGATCGAAGAGCTGCGCAAGTTCAACAACCCGTACAACACGTACTTCGTCAAGGGACTGCCGCCCGGCCCGATCGACAACCCCGGCGAGGAGGCGCTCAAGGGCGCGCTCAACCCGACCGACGACGGCTGGTACTACTTCATCTCGCTGGACGGCAAGACCAGCAAGTTCACCAAGACCCTCGCCGAGCACGACAAGCTGGTGCAGGAGTTCAACGCCTCCCGGTGACGGCGGGGACGTGGAAGAGACGACTGAGGAACAGGTTCGATGACAGTTCAGGGCAGTGAAGCCCGACGGGCCGCGGTGCTCGGCTCGCCCATTGCCCACTCCCTCTCCCCGGTGCTGCACCGGGCGGCGTACGCGGAGCTGGGGCTCACCGGCTGGACGTACGACCGGTTCGAGGTGGACGAGGAGACGCTGCCCGGCTTCCTGGCCGGCCTCGGTCCGGAGTGGGCCGGGCTGTCGCTGACCATGCCGTTGAAGCGGGCGGTCATCCCGCTGCTCGACGAGATCAGCGAGACGGCACGCTCGGTCGAGGCGGTCAACACCGTGGTCTTCACCAAGGACGGCCGCAAGGTCGGCGACAACACCGACATCCCCGGCATGGTCGCCGCGCTGCGCGAGCGCGGCATCGAGCAGGTCGACTCCGCCGCGATCCTGGGCGCCGGCGCCACCGCCTCCTCCGCGCTGGCCGCGCTCTCCCGCATCTGCACCGGCGAGGTTGTCGCCTACGTCCGCAGCGCCGCCCGCGCCGCCGAGATGCGCGAATGGGGCGAACGGCTCGACGTCGAGGTCCGTACGGCGGACTGGTCCGACGCCGCCGAAGCGCTCCGCGCGCCGCTGGTCATTGCCACCACCCCGGCCGGTACGACCGACGCCCTCGCCACCGCCGTGCCCGAGCGCCCCGCCACCCTCTTCGACGTCCTCTACGACCCCTGGCCCACCGACCTCGCCGCCCGCTGGTCCATGTTCGGCGGCGCCGTGGTCAGCGGCCTCGACCTGCTGGTCCACCAGGCGGTCCTCCAGGTCGAACAGATGACGGGCCGCGCCCCGGCGCCGCTGGACGCGATGCGAAAAGCAGGGGAACACGCGCTCGAAGATCGCTAGGCTCCCGTCCGGTTCCGCAGGAGGCGGGGCCAGGAGGGGGAACGACCGATCATGACCACCGGCCAGCCGCTGGCGTCCGCGAAGACGCAGATCTTCGAGAGCCTGCTGGGGTTCCTGCCCGACTGGGCCCAGCACACCGCGCTCGTCCTGATCATCCTGGCCGTGCTCGCCACCTGGGGCCTGAAGCTGCGCAACAAGATCGTCCAGCGCCGGGCCCTGCGCAGCGCCGGGACGCAGCCCGCGCCCACGCCCGTGCCGTACGACCAGGGCAGCGGTGCCGACTACCTCGGCGCCTACGCCCCGCAGCGGCGCCCGGAGGACCCCGCGGTCTGATGCCGCAGCCGCGCCGCGCCCTGACACATTCGCGTCCGCCTGGTGGACCGGCGGCCGGGCACCGTGCCGGGACGTGGGAGGATCGGACATGGCGGGCCGGGGCCGCGCACCTGGTCCAGCCGTCGCCGTACGCCACGAGGCGCGTACGAAGGGCAGTACCAGGGCGCGAGCACTGAGGAGCATCGTTGAGCAGGTTGCGCTGGCTGACCGCGGGGGAGTCCCACGGCCCCGCACTCGTGGCGACGCTGGAGGGCCTCCCGGCCGGCGTGCCGATCACCACGGAGATGGTGGCGGACCACCTGGCCCGGCGCCGGCTCGGCTACGGCCGCGGTGCGCGGATGAAGTTCGAGCGCGACGAGGTCACCTTCCTCGGCGGCGTCCGGCACGGCCTGACCCTCGGCTCCCCGGTGGCGATCATGGTCGGCAACACCGAGTGGCCCAAGTGGGAGCAGGTCATGGCGGCCGACCCGGTCGACCCGGAGATCCTCGCCGGACTCGCCCGCAACGCCCCGCTGACCCGGCCCCGCCCCGGCCACGCCGACCTCGCCGGTATGCAGAAGTACGGCTTCGACGAGGCCCGCCCGATCCTGGAGCGCGCCTCGGCCCGCGAGACCGCCGCCCGCGTGGCGCTCGGCGCGGTGGCCCGCTCGTACCTGAAGGAGACGACCGGCATCGAGATCGTCAGCCATGTCGTCGAGCTGTGCTCGGTCAAGGCCCCGCAGGGCGTCTACCCGACCCCGGCCGACGTCGAGAAGCTGGACGCCGACCCGCTGCGCTGCCTGGACGCCGACACCTCCAAGGCGATGGTCGCGGAGGTCGACCAGGCCCACAAGGACGGCGACACCCTCGGCGGTGTCGTCGAGATCCTGGCCTACGGCGTCCCCGTGGGCCTCGGCTCCCATGTGCACTGGGACCGCAAGCTGGACGCGCGCCTCGCCGGCGCCCTCATGGGCATCCAGGCCATCAAGGGCGTCGAGCTCGGCGACGGCTTCGAGCTGGCGCGGGTGCCCGGTTCCAAGGCGCACGACGAGATCGTCAACACGCCCGAGGGCATCAAGCGCGTCTCCGGCCGCTCCGGCGGCACCGAGGGCGGTCTGTCCACCGGTGAGCTGCTGCGGGTCCGCGCCGCGATGAAGCCGATCGCGACCGTGCCGCGCGCCCTGCAGACCGTCGACGTCACCACCGGCGAGGCCGCGCAGGCCCACCACCAGCGCTCCGACGTCTCCGCGGTCCCGGCCGCCGGTATCGTCGCCGAGGCCATGGTGGCCCTCGTCCTCGCCGACGCGGTCGCCGAGAAGTTCGGCGGCGACAACGTGGCGGAGACCCGCCGCAACGTGCGCTCGTACCTCGACAACCTGGCGATCCGATGAACCCGGTGGTGGTGCTCGTCGGCCCGATGGGCGTGGGCAAGTCCACCGTCGGACAGCTGCTCGCCGAGCGGCTCGGCGTCGGCTACCGCGACACCGACGACGACATCGTCGCCGGGCAGGGCCGGGCCATCTCCGAGATCTTCGTCGACGACGGCGAGCCCGCCTTCCGCGCGCTGGAGAAGGAAGCGGTGCGCCGCGCACTCGCCGGGCACGACGGGGTCCTCGCCCTCGGCGGCGGCGCCGTCCTCGACGAGGACACGCGTGCCCTGCTCGCCGGGCAGCCGGTGGTCTACCTCTCGATGGACGTCGAGGAGGCCGTCAAGCGGACCGGCCTCAACGCCGCCCGTCCCCTGCTCGCGGTCAACCCGCGCAAGCAGTGGCGCGAGCTGATGGAGGCCCGGCGGCACCTGTACGAGCAGATCGCCACGGCGGTCGTCGCGACGGACGGCCGCACGCCCGAAGAAGTGACCCAAGCCGTGCTCGACGCACTGGAGTTGAAGGAAGCATGAGCGAGGCAGTGACCCGGATCCAGGTCGGCGGCACCGCGGGCAGCGAGCCGTACGAGGTCCTGGTGGGCCGTCAGCTGCTGGGCGAACTCGGCGGGTTGATCGGCGAGAAGGCCAAGCGCGTCGCCGTCATCCACCCCGAGGCGCTCGCCGAGACCGGCGAGGCCCTGCGCGCCGACCTCGCCGGACAGGGCTACGAGGCCGTCGCCATCCAGGTGCCCAACGCCGAGGAGGCCAAGACCGCCGAGGTCGCCGCCTACTGCTGGAAGGCGCTCGGCCAGTCCGGCTTCACCCGCACCGACGTGGTCGTCGGCGTGGGCGGCGGTGCCACCACCGACCTCGCCGGTTTCGTGGCGGCGACCTGGCTGCGCGGGGTGCGCTGGATCGCCATCCCCACCACGGTGCTCGCCATGGTCGACGCGGCCGTCGGCGGCAAGACCGGCATCAACACCGCCGAGGGCAAGAACCTCGTCGGCGCCTTCCACCCGCCCGCCGGAGTCCTGTGCGACCTGGCCGCGCTGGACTCCCTCCCGGTCAACGACTACGTCTCCGGGCTCGCCGAGATCATCAAGGCCGGGTTCATCGCCGACCCGGCCATCCTCGACCTCATCGAGTCCGACCCCGAGGGCGCCCGCAGCCCGGAGGGCCCGCACACCGCCGAGCTGATCGAGCGCTCCATCCGTGTGAAGGCCGAGGTCGTCTCCTCGGACCTGAAGGAGTCGGGCCTGCGCGAGATCCTCAACTACGGCCACACCCTCGGCCACGCCATCGAGAAGAACGAGCGCTACAAGTGGCGGCACGGCGCGGCGGTCGCCGTCGGCATGCACTTCGCCGCCGAACTCGGGCGCCTGGCGGGGCGGCTGGACGACGCCACCGCCGACCGGCACCGCGCGATCCTTCAGTCCGTCGGTCTTCCGCTGCACTACCGCCACGACCAGTGGCCCAAGCTGCTGGAGACCATGAAGGTCGACAAGAAGTCCCGCGGCGACCTGCTCCGCTTCATCGTCCTGGACGGCCTCGCCAAGCCGACCGTCCTTGAGGGTCCCGACCCGGCGGTGCTCCTCGCCGCGTACGGAGAAGTGGGGCAGTAAGTCCGTCAGGACGCCGTACGCCCGATTTTCCTGTGGGAATGGGCACTTCCTGCCGCTCCCGGCCGTTCACCAAACGGCGGCCGGGGGCGGTACCGTTCGGTAGGGAACGGGGGTTCGGCCCCCGCTGCCCACGCTCATGGCCCGTACGAGATGGAGTGGCACCGGATGCAGCACGCAGTGGGTTCTCCGCTGCCGCCGCCCCACCAGCCGGGGCACGGACCGGCCGTCGGCTGGTCCCCGGCCGCACAACACCCGGGTCCGCACCAGGGAGCCGCCCCGGTGCCCCCACCTCCGGGATTCACCGCACCGCCCCCCGGCCAGGTGCCGCCCGCCCCGCAGCACATCCCGCCGCACCCGGCGCCGGACACCACCGGCCATGTGCCGCTGCCGCCCGGCGGCCCGGTCGCCGTGCCGAACACCCCGGCCGCGCCCGACCCGTCCACCACCACGCTCGCGGTGCTGCTCATCGGCCCGGCGGGCGCGGGGAAGACCAGCGTCGCCAAGTACTGGGCCGACCACCGCCGGGTCCCCACCGCCCACATCAGCCTCGACGACGTGCGTGAGTGGGTCCGCTCCGGGTTCGCCGACCCGCAGACCGGCTGGAACGACAACTCCGAGGCCCAGTACCGGCTGGCCCGCCGCACCTGCGGCTTCGCCGCGCGCAACTTCCTCGCCAACGGGATCTCCTGCATCCTCGACGACGCCGTCTTCCCGGACCGCCCGGTCGTCGGTCTCGGCGGCTGGAAGCGCCATGTCGGCCCCGGTCTGCTGCCGGTGGTCCTGCTGCCCGGCCTGGAGATCGTCCTGGAGCGCAACGCCCAGCGCTCCGGCAACCGCCGCCTCACCGACGAGGAGGTGGCCCGTATCCACGGCCGCATGGCGGGCTGGTACGGCTCGGGCCTGCCGATCATCGACAACTCCCAGATGGACGTCCCGCAGACGGCCCAGGTCCTGAACGAGGTCCTGTCCCGCTCGATAGCCAGCCCGCCGAGCTGGTAGACAGCGGAGCCCGCTCCGGGACGGAGCCCGCTCCGGGACCCACCCCCACACGGCCCTCCCAAAACGCGCACCTCGGACAAAACTCCTACGCTCGACACATGTCAGAGGTGTACGCCACCCGAAGAGCACGACTCCGCGACCGCTGCCAGGCCGGCGGCAGCCAGTCCGCCGTGGTCACGCGTCCCGCCAACGTCCGCTACCTCGCGGGCGCGGCCCCCCGCGGCGCCGTCCTGCTGATCGGCCGTACCGAGGACGTCCTGGTGTGCGTGAGCCCCCCGGACGACCGCCCCTCCGAGGGCCGCCCCGACGAGGCCCTGCGGGTCCACGTCCTCCCCGGCGCCGGAGGCGACCCTGCGGTGGCCGCCGCCGGTCTCGCCGACGCCCAGCGCGCCGACACCCTGGCCGTGGAGGAGCACCACCTGACCGTCGCCCGGCACCGGGAGATCCGCTCGGTGGCCCCCCGTATCCGCCTCGGCGACCTCGGCGGTGCCGTGGAGCAGCTCCGGGTGGTCAAGGACGAGGAGGAGATCTCCTGTCTGCGCATCGGCGCCGAGATCGCCGACCAGGCGCTCGGGGAACTCCTGGAGTCCATCCTCGTCGGCCGCACCGAACGGCATCTCGCGCTGGAGCTGGAGCGCCGGCTGGTCGACCACGGCGCCGACGGCCCCGCCTTCCCGACCTCCGTCGCCACCGGGCCGAACTCCGGGCGCCGCGGGCACCGGCCCACCGACCGGCGGGTCGAGGAGGGCGACTTCCTCTCCGTCTGCCTGGGCGCCACCTACCGCGGCTACCGCTGCGAGATCGGCCGCACCTTCGTCATCGGCACCTCGCCCGCGGACTGGCAGATCGAGCTGTACGACCTGGTCTTCGCCGCTCAGCGCGCCGGACGGGAGACCCTCGCGCCCGGCGCCGCCTTCCGGGACGTGGACCGCGCGGCACGTCAGGTGCTGGACTCCGCGGGCCATGCGGAGGGACTGCCACCGCTCACCGGGCACGGCGTCGGACTCGAAATCGACGAGGACCCGCAGTTGGCCCCCGCGGCCATGGGTAAACTGGACGCTTGCGTGCCGGTCACCGTCGAACCGGGGGTCCACCTCCCGGGCCGGGGCGGCGTCCGGATCGATGACACGCTCGTCGTCCGCCCCGAGGCGGACGGCGGACCCGAGCTACTCACCATCACGACCAAGGAGCTGCTCGCACTATAGGCAGGTGCGTGCCCCCGGGGTCGTCCACGTCAGTCCAGGAGATTCCGCAACCGTGGCTTCCACGAACGACCTCAAGAACGGCATGGTGCTCAAGCTCGAAGGCGGCCAGCTCTGGTCCGTCGTCGAGTTCCAGCACGTCAAGCCCGGCAAGGGCCCCGCCTTCGTGCGCACCAAGCTCAAGAACGTGCTCTCCGGGAAGGTCGTCGACAAGACCTTCAACGCCGGCGTGAAGGTCGAGACGGCCACCGTCGACAAGCGCGACATGCAGTTCTCCTACATGGACGGCGACTACTTCGTCTTCATGGACATGGAGACCTACGACCAGCTGATGGTCGACCGCAAGGCCGTCGGCGACGCCGCCAACTTCCTGATCGAGGGCTTCACCGCCACCGTCGCGCAGCACGAGGGCGAGGTGCTCTTCGTCGAGCTGCCCGCCGCCGTCGAGCTGACCATCAAGGAGACCGAGCCGGGCGTCCAGGGCGACCGCTCCACCGGTGGCACCAAGCCCGCCATCCTGGAGACCGGCCACCAGATCCAGGTCCCGCTCTTCATCACCACCGGTGAGAAGATCAAGGTCGACACCCGCACCAGCGACTACCTCGGCCGGGTGAACAGCTAACCGTGGCTGCCCGCAACACGGCCCGCAAGCGCGCCTTCCAGATCCTCTTCGAGGGCGACCAGCGTGGCGTCGACGTCCTGACGGTCCTCGCGGACTGGGTCCGGCACTCCCGGGCCGACACCCGGCAGCCGCCGGTGAGCGAGTACACGATGGAGCTGGTCGAGGGCTACGCCCGGCAGGCGGCGCGCATCGACGAGCTGATCGCCCAGTACTCGGTCGGCTGGACGCTGGACCGGATGCCGGTCGTGGACCGCAACATCCTGCGGCTCGGCGCCTACGAGCTGATCTGGGTCGACGGCACTCCCGACGCCGTCGTGCTGGACGAGATGGTGCAGCTGGCCAAGGAGTTCTCGACGGACGAGTCGCCCTCGTTCGTCAACGGCCTGCTCGGCCGGCTGAAGGAGCTCAAGCCCTCGCTGCGCCGCGAGGAGGCGTAGGAGGGCATCCCGGCCCTCGGGAGGCCCACCGGTCCTCGGAAGGCCCACAGCGATCCGCTGTGGGCCTTCTGCGTGCCCGCACATCGACAGGACCGCCAGGGCATGGAAAAGACCGCCGGGGTGGCCCGAACCGAACGGTTCGGGCCACCCCGGCGGCACGTTTCTGCTGAGTCGCCAGAAGGCTCAGCTCTCCTCGTGGGACACCGCGCGACGGGCGTCGGCGTCCAGCACACCCCAGCTGATCAGCTGCTCGGTGAGGACCGAGGGGGACTGGTCGTAAATGACGGCGAGTGTGCGCAGGTCGTCCTGGCGGATCGAGAGCACCTTGCCGTTGTAGTCACCGCGCTGCGACTGGATGGTCGCCGCGTAGCGCTGGAGCGGGCCCGCCTTCTCGGCCGGCACGTGCGCCAGCCGCTCCAGGTCCAGGACCAGCTTCGGCGGCGGCTCGGCGGCGCCGCCCGGAGTGGTGCCCGGGAGCAGTTCCTGCACCGGCACGCCGTAGAAATCCGCCAGCTCGGCAAGACGCTGCACGGTCACGGCACGGTCGCCGCGCTCGTACGAGCCGACCACCACGGCCTTCCAGCGCCCCTGGGACTTCTCCTCGACACCGTGGAGGGAAAGGCCCTGCTGGGTGCGGATGGCCCGGAGCTTGGCCCCGAGCTGTTTGGCGTATTCGCTGGACATATAGCTCCCCGGACACTGTGTCGTCGACGCGGCGGGAGGGGTTCCTGCCGCGCGGCTGGTAACTCACTGTGAGGTTACGCAGCGTGACACTCGTGCGTCAAGCCGAATGGTCCACACCGACTCTTCCGTGGTAGCGGTGGCCGATTGCGCCAAGGGGGTGATCGGGGTCCGTTTCCCGGCCTGCTACGGTGGATGACGCAAACCCGACGTCCTTTAAGGTCCGTCCCGTGAGGCGGAGAAGGAGGTCCTTTCCGTATGGACACCCAAGCGTCCGATGCGCGGCCCGTTCTTGAGGGTCCCGACATCGCGCGGGTCCTGACCCGCATCGCCCACGAGATCGTCGAACGCGCCAAGGGCGCCGACGACGTGGTTCTTCTCGGCATCCCCACCCGAGGCGTCTTCCTCGCCCGGCGGCTCGCCGACAAGCTCGAAGAGATCACCGCACGCAAGATCCCGGTCGGCTCGCTGGACATCACCATGTACCGCGACGACCTGCGCATGCACCCGCCGCGTGCCCTCGCCCGCACCGAGATCCCCGGTGACGGCATCGACGGCCGCCTCGTCGTCCTCGTCGACGACGTGCTGTTCTCCGGCCGCACCATCCGCGCCGCCCTCGACGCGCTCAACGACATCGGCCGCCCCCGCGCGGTGCAGCTCGCCGTGCTCGTCGACCGCGGCCACCGCGAACTGCCCATCCGCGCCGACTACGTCGGCAAGAACCTCCCCACGTCGTTGCGGGAGACGGTCAAGGTCCACCTCGTCGAGGAGGACGGTCGCGACACCGTCCTGCTCGGTGTGAAGCCGACCCAGTAGCGAGCCGACCGGACCCGCCGGATCCCGGCGTGCCCACGCCTGCCCGGAATCTCCCGAACTGAACTGCCTTACGGAGCCTGACAGATGCAGCGTCATCTCATCTCGGCCGCCGATCTCACCCGCGACGACGCCGTCCAGATCCTCGACACCGCCGAGGAGATGGCCCGGGTGGCCGACCGGCCCATCAAGAAGCTGCCGACCCTGCGCGGCCGCACCATCGTCAACCTCTTCTTCGAGGACTCCACGCGGACCCGGATCTCCTTCGAGGCCGCCGAGAAGCGCCTGTCCGCCGACGTCATCAACTTCACCGCCAAGGGCTCCAGCGTCTCCAAGGGCGAGTCCCTGAAGGACACCGCCCAGACCCTGGAGGCCATGGGCGTCGACGCGGTGGTCATCCGGCACGGCGCCTCCGGCGCGCCCTACCGGCTCGCCAACTCCGGCTGGATCGACGCGGTCGTCATCAACGCCGGTGACGGCACCCACCAGCACCCCACCCAGTCCCTGCTGGACGCCTTCACCATGCGCCGCCGCCTGGTCGGCCGGGACGCCGGCATCGGCCAGGACCTCTCCGGCAAGCGCATCACCCTCGTCGGCGACGTCCTGCACAGCCGGGTCGCCCGCTCCAACGTCGACCTGCTGCACACCCTCGGCGCCGAGGTCACCCTGGTCGCCCCGCCCACCCTGCTCCCGGTCGGCATCGAGACCTGGCCCTGCGAGGTCTCCTACGACCTCGACGCCACCCTGCCCAAGTCCGACGCGGTGATGATGCTCCGCGTCCAGCGCGAGCGGATGAACGCCGCGTTCTTCCCCACCGAGCGCGAGTACTCCCGCCGCTACGGCCTGGACGGCGACCGCATGGCGAAGATGCCCGAGCACGCCATCGTGATGCACCCCGGCCCGATGGTCCGCGGCATGGAGATCACCGCCGAGGTCGCCGACTCCGAGCGCTGCACCGCCATCGAGCAGGTCGCAAACGGAGTCTCCATCCGGATGGCCGTCCTGTACCTGCTGCTGGGCGGCAACCAGCCCGCCGTCACCCACACCCGCGTCGAGGAGAAGTAAGACCGATGAGCAAGATCCTTATCCGTGGTGCCAAGGTGCTCGGCGGCGAGCCGCAGGACGTCCTGATCAACGGCGAGGTCATCGAGGCCGTCGGCACCGGCCTGTCCGCCGAGGGCGCCGAGGTCGTCGAGGCGGCCGGCAAGGTCCTCCTGCCGGGCCTGGTCGACCTGCACACCCACCTGCGCGAGCCCGGCCGCGAGGACTCCGAGACCGTCCTGACCGGCACCCGCGCCGCTGCGAGCGGCGGCTACACGGCCGTGTTCGCCATGGCCAACACCTTCCCCGTCGCCGACACCGCCGGTGTGGTCGAGCAGGTCTACCGGCTCGGCCAGGAGCACGGCTACTGCGACGTCCAGCCCATCGGCGCCGTCACCGTCGGACTGGAGGGCAAGAAGCTCGCCGAGCTGGGCGCCATGCACGACTCGGCCGCCGGGGTCACCGTCTTCTCCGACGACGGCAAGTGCGTCGACGACGCCGTGATCATGCGCCGCGCCCTGGAGTACGTGAAGGCCTTCGGCGGCGTCGTCGCCCAGCACGCCCAGGAGCCGCGCCTGACCGAGGGCGCCCAGATGAACGAGGGCATCGTCTCCGCCGAGCTGGGCCTGGGCGGCTGGCCCGCCGTCGCCGAGGAGTCGATCATCGCCCGCGACGTGCTGCTCGCCGAGCACGTCGGCTCCCGCGTCCACATCTGCCACCTCTCCACCGCCGGCTCCGTCGAGATCGTGCGCTGGGCCAAGTCCCGCGGTATCGACGTCACCGCCGAGGTCACCCCGCACCACCTGCTCCTCACCGACGAGCTGGTGCGCACCTACAACCCCGTCTACAAGGTCAACCCGCCGCTGCGCACCGAGCGGGACGTCCTGGCGCTGCGCGAGGCGCTCGCCGACGGCACCATCGACATCGTGGCCACCGACCACGCCCCGCACCCGCACGAGGACAAGGACTGCGAGTGGGCCGCCGCCGCCATGGGCATGGTCGGCCTGGAGACCGCCCTGTCCGTGGTGCAGGAGACCATGGTCGACACCGGGCTCCTCGACTGGGCCGGGGTCGCCCAGCGTATGTCCTTCAAGCCCGCCGAGATCGGACAGGCCAAGGGCCACGGCCGTCCCGTCTCGGCAGGTGAGCCCGCCAACCTCACCCTCGTCGACACGGCATACCGTGGGCAGGTGGACCCCGCGGGCTTCGCCTCGCGCAGCCGCAACACCCCGTACCAGGGGCGTGAGCTGCCCGGCCGTGTGACGCACACGTGGCTGCGGGGCAAGGCCACGCTCGTCGACGGGAAGCTCACGTGACACCCCTTTTGACCATCGCCGCAGACCAGAAGTCGGCCGAGGTGACCGACTGGGCCGCCCGCATCGGCTGGCTCGTCGGACTCGCCCTCTTCGTCGCCCTCGTCTACTGGCTGATGCGCGAGGGCTGGAAATGGCGCGGCACCCTCCAGAGCGACCTGCCGGAGCTGCCCAGCGCGCCGTCGGAGCCGGGCGAGGCCACACTGACGATGAGCGGCCGCTACCACGGCTCCACCACCGCCGGACAGTGGCTCGACCGGATCGTGGCGCACGGCCTGGGCACCCGCAGCCGCGTCGAGCTCAGCCTCACCGAGGCGGGCCTGGTCGTCGAACGCCCCGGGGCGCGCGACTTCTTCGTCCCGGCCGTACAGCTGCGCGGCGCCCGGCTGGACAAGGGCATCGCCGGCAAGGTGCTCACCGAGGGCGGGCTGCTCGTGGTGACCTGGGCGCACGGCGACCGCCTGATCGACTCCGGCTTCCGCTCGGACACCGCCGCCGAGCACACCACCTGGGTCGACACCCTGAACGAACTGATCAACAACACGGAAGGCGCACGATGACGACCTCCACCCGGGGAGCCACGAGGGTTCCCGCCGTCCTCGTCCTGGAGGACGGCCGCATCTTCCGCGGCCGTGCCTACGGGGCCGTGGGGGTGACCTTCGGCGAGGCCGTGTTCTCCACCGGTATGACCGGCTACCAGGAGACCCTGACGGACCCCTCCTACCACCGCCAGGTCGTCGTGATGACCGCGCCGCACGTCGGCAACACCGGAGTCAACGACGAGGACCCCGAGAGCAAGCGGATCTGGGTCGCGGGCTATGTCGTGCGCGACCCCGCGCGCGTGCCCTCCAACTGGCGCTCGCGCCGCTCCCTGGACGAGGAGCTGCGCCACCAGGGCGTCGTCGGCATCTCCGGTATCGACACCCGTGCCCTCACCCGCCACCTGCGCGAGCGCGGCGCCATGCGCGTCGGCATCTTCTCCGGCAACGCCCTGCCCGACGAGGGCACCATGCTCGCCGAGGTCCGCCAGGCCCCCGAGATGAAGGGCGCCGACCTCTCCGCCGAGGTCGCCACCAAGGAGACCTACGTCGTCCCCGCGATCGGCGAGAAGAAGTTCACCGTCGCCGCCGTCGACCTCGGCATCAAGGGCATGACCCCGCACCGGATGGCCGAGCGCGGCATCGAGGTCCACGTGCTGCCCGCCACGGCCACTGTCGACGACGTCTACGCCGTCAACCCGGACGGCGTGTTCTTCTCCAACGGCCCCGGCGACCCGGCCACCGCCGACCACCCGGTCTCCGTGATGCAGGCCGTACTGGAGCGCGGCACCCCGCTCTTCGGTATCTGCTTCGGCAACCAGATCCTCGGCCGCGCCCTCGGCTTCGGCACCTACAAGCTGAAGTACGGCCACCGCGGCATCAACCAGCCCGTGCAGGACCGGACGACCGGCAAGGTCGAGGTCACCGCGCACAACCACGGCTTCGCCGTCGACGCCCCGCTCGACCAGGTCTCCGAGACCCCCTACGGCCGCGCCGAGGTCTCCCACGTCTGCCTGAACGACAACGTGGTGGAGGGCCTCCAGCTCCTCGACCGCCCGGCTTTCAGCGTCCAGTACCACCCCGAAGCGGCAGCGGGCCCGCACGACGCCGCCTACCTGTTCGACCGCTTCGTATCCCTGATGGAGGGCCAGCGTGCCTAAGCGCACCGATATCCAGTCCGTCCTGGTCATCGGCTCCGGCCCGATCGTCATCGGCCAGGCCGCCGAGTTCGACTACTCCGGCACGCAGGCCTGCCGCGTGCTCAAGGCCGAGGGCCTGCGCGTCATCCTCGTCAACTCCAACCCGGCGACGATCATGACCGACCCGGAGATCGCCGACGCGACCTACGTCGAGCCGATCACCCCCGAGTTCGTCGAGAAGATCATCGCCAAGGAGCGCCCCGACGCCCTGCTGCCCACCCTGGGCGGCCAGACGGCCCTGAACACCGCGATCTCCCTGCACGAGAACGGTGTCCTGGACAAGTACGGCGTGGAACTGATCGGCGCCAACGTCGAGGCCATCCACAAGGGCGAGGACCGCGACCAGTTCAAGCTGGTCGTCGACGCGGTCAACGCCAAGATCGGCCACGGCGAGTCCGCCCGCTCGGTGATCTGCCACTCCATGGACGACGTCCTCAAGGGCGTCGAGGAACTCGGCGGCTACCCGGTCGTCGTCCGCCCCTCCTTCACCATGGGCGGCGCCGGCTCCGGCTTCGCCCACGACGAGGTGGAGCTGCGCCGCATCGCCGGCCAGGGCCTCACCCTCTCGCCGACCACCGAGGTGCTCCTGGAGGAGTCCATCCTCGGCTGGAAGGAGTACGAGCTGGAGCTGATGCGCGACAAGCACGACAACGTCGTGGTCGTCTGCTCCATCGAGAACTTCGACCCCATGGGCGTGCACACCGGTGACTCCATCACCGTCGCGCCCGCGATGACGCTCACCGACCGCGAGTACCAGATCCTGCGCGACATCGGCATCGCCGTCATCCGCGAGGTCGGCGTCGACACCGGCGGCTGCAACATCCAGTTCGCGGTCAACCCCGAGGACGGCCGGGTCATCGTCATCGAGATGAACCCGCGCGTCTCCCGCTCCTCGGCGCTCGCCTCCAAGGCGACCGGCTTCCCCATCGCCAAGATCGCCGCGAAGCTGGCCGTCGGCTACACCCTCGACGAGATCCCCAACGACATCACCCAGGAGACCCCGGCCTCCTTCGAGCCCACGCTCGACTACGTCGTCGTCAAGGCCCCCCGCTTCGCCTTCGAGAAGTTCCCGAGCGCCGACTCCACGCTGACCACCACCATGAAGTCGGTCGGCGAGGCCATGGCCATCGGCCGCAACTTCACCGAGGCGTTCCAGAAGGCGCTGCGCTCGCTGGAGAAGAAGGGCAGCCAGTTCACCTTCGTCGGCGACCCCGGCGACAAGGACGAGCTGCTGCGCGAGGCGGTGCGCCCCACCGACGGCCGTATCAACGCGGTCATGCAGGCCATCCGCGCGGGCGCCACGCCCGAGGAGGTCTTCGAGCACACGAAGATCGACCCCTGGTTCGTCGACCAGCTCTTCCTCATCAAGGAGATCGCCGACGAGCTCGCCGAGGCGTCGGAGCTCACGCCCGAGCTGCTCGCCGGGGCCAAGCAACACGGCTTCTCCGACCTGCAGATCGGTGAGATCCGCGGCCTGCGCGAGGACATCGTCCGCGAGGTGCGGCACGCCCTCGGCGTCCGCCCGGTCTACAAGACGGTCGACACCTGCGCCGCCGAGTTCGCCGCGAGGACCCCGTACTTCTACTCGTCCTACGACGAGGAGACCGAGGTCGCCCCGCGCGAGAAGCCCGCGGTGATCATCCTCGGCTCCGGCCCCAACCGCATCGGCCAGGGCATCGAGTTCGACTACTCCTGCGTCCACGCCTCCTTCGCGCTGCACGACGCCGGGTACGAGACCGTGATGGTCAACTGCAACCCGGAGACCGTCTCCACCGACTACGACACCTCCGACCGCCTGTACTTCGAGCCGCTGACGCTTGAGGACGTGCTGGAGATCGTGCACGCCGAGACCCTCGCGGGCCCGGTCGCGGGTGTGATCGTCCAGCTCGGCGGCCAGACCCCGCTGGGCCTGTCGCAGGCGCTGAAGGACAACGGCGTGCCGGTCGTGGGCACCTCCCCGGAGGCGATCCACGCCGCCGAGGACCGCGGCGCCTTCGGCCGCGTCCTGAAGGAGGCCGGCCTGCCCGCCCCCAAGCACGGCACCGCCACCACCTTCGCCGAGGCCAAGGCCATCGCCGACGAGATCGGCTACCCGGTCCTGGTGCGGCCCTCCTACGTGCTCGGCGGACGCGGCATGGAGATCGTCTACGACGAGTCCCGGCTGGAGTCGTACATCGCCGAGTCGACCGAGATCAGCCCCACCCGGCCGGTCCTCGTCGACCGCTTCCTGGACGACGCCATCGAGATCGACGTGGACGCCCTCTACGACGGCGAGGAGCTGTACCTCGGCGGCGTGATGGAGCACATCGAGGAGGCCGGCATCCACTCCGGCGACTCGGCGTGCGCGCTGCCCCCGATCACCCTCGGCGGCTTCGACATCAAGCGGCTGCGCGCCTCCACCGAGGCCATCGCCAAGGGCGTCGGAGTGCGCGGACTGATCAACATCCAGTTCGCCATGGCCGGTGACATCCTCTACGTCCTGGAGGCCAACCCGCGCGCCTCGCGCACGGTGCCCTTCACCTCCAAGGCCACCGCCGTGCCGCTGGCGAAGGCCGCCGCCCGGATCTCACTCGGCGCCACCATCGCCGAGCTGCGCTCCGAGGGCCTGCTCCCGGCCACCGGCGACGGCGGCGAGCTGCCGCTGGACGCGCCGATCTCTGTCAAGGAGGCCGTCATGCCGTGGTCGCGCTTCCGCGACATCCACGGCCGCGGCGTCGACACCGTCCTCGGCCCGGAGATGCGCTCCACCGGCGAGGTCATGGGCATCGACTCCGTCTTCGGCACGGCGTACGCCAAGTCCCAGGCCGGCGCCTACGGCCCGCTGCCCACCAAGGGCCGCGCCTTCATCTCGGTCGCCAACCGCGACAAGCGTTCGATGATCTTCCCGGCGCGTGAGCTGGTCGCCCACGGCTTCGAGCTGATGGCCACCTCCGGCACCGCCGAGGTCCTCAAGCGCAACGGCATCAACGCCACCGTCGTGCGCAAGCAGTCCGAGGGCCCCGGCCCGAACGGCGAGAAGACCATCGTCCAGCTCATCCACGACGGCGAGGTCAACCTCATCGTCAACACCCCGTACGGCACCGGCGGCCGTCTGGACGGCTACGAGATCCGTACGGCGGCCGTGGCGCGGTCCGTGCCGTGCCTGACGACCGTGCAGGCGCTGGCCGCCGCGGTCCAGGGCATCGACGCCCTCAACCACGGCGACGTGGGCGTGCGCTCCCTCCAGGAACACGCCGAACATCTGACCGCGGCCCGCGACTAGCAGCCCTGAGGGGGACACCGGAAACGGTGTCCCCCTCTTGGTGAGGACACCACTTCCCGGTGAGGACCATGTACAAGTTCTTCTTCAACCTCGTCTTCAAGCGGATGGACCCCGAGCAGGCGCACCACCTCGCCGTCCGCTGGATCCGGCTCGTCGCCGGCATCCCGGTGCTGCGCACCTTCGTCGCCGCTGTGCTCGCGCCCCGCCACAAGGAACTGCGCACCGAGGCGCTCGGCCTGCGCCTGCACAGCCCGTTCGGGCTCGCCGCGGGCTTCGACAAGAACGCCGTCGCCGTGGACGGCCTGGCCATGCTCGGCTTCGACCACGTCGAGATCGGCACCGTCACGGGGGAGCCGCAGCCCGGCAACCCCAAGAAGCGGCTGTTCCGGCTGGTGCCGGACCGGGCGCTGATCAACCGCATGGGCTTCAACAACGAGGGCTCCCTGGCCGTCGCCGCCCGCCTGGCCTCCCGTACGCCTGTCTTCCGCACCGTTCTCGGCGTCAACATCGGCAAGACCAAGGTGGTGCCCGAGGAAGAGGCGACCGCCGACTACGTGAAGTCCGCCGAGCGGCTGGCCCCGTACGCCGACTACCTGGTCGTGAACGTGTCCTCGCCGAACACGCCGGGACTGCGCAACCTCCAGGCCACCGAGGCGCTGCGCCCGCTGCTGACCGCCGTGCGCGAGGCGGCCGACCGGGCCGTGAGCACCCGCCGGGTCCCGCTGCTGGTGAAGATCGCGCCGGACCTCGCCGACGAGGACATCGACGCCGTGGCCGACCTCGCCGTCGAACTCGGCCTGGACGGCATCATCGCCACCAACACCACCATCGCCCGCGAGGGCCTCGGCCTGACCTCCGAGCCCGCCCTCGTCCAGGAGACCGGCGGCCTGTCCGGCGCCCCGCTCAAGGAGCGCTCCCTTGAGGTGCTGCGGCGCCTGTACGCGCGTGTGGGCGACCGGATCACCCTGGTCGGCGTCGGCGGCATCGAGAACGCCGAGGACGCCTGGCAGCGCATCCTGGCCGGGGCCACGCTGGTCCAGGGCTACAGCGCCTTCATCTACCAGGGCCCGTTCTGGGCCCGCGCCATCCACAAGGGGCTCGCCGCGCGCCTGCGCACCAGCCCGTACGCCACCCTCGCCGACGCGGTCGGCGCCGACGTCAGGAAGGCCGCAGTATGACTCTGGAACCCTTCGGTGCCCGGCTGCGCAGTGCCATGGACGAGCGCGGGCCGCTGTGTGTCGGCATCGACCCGCACGCCTCCCTCCTGCAGGAGTGGGGCCTGAACGACGACATCGCCGGTCTGGAGCGGTTCAGCCGCACCGTGGTGGAGGCGATGGCGGACCGGGTGGCCGTGCTGAAGCCGCAGAGCGCGTTCTTCGAGCGCTTCGGCTCGCGCGGGATGGCCGTGCTGGAGAAGTCCGTGGAGGAGGCCCGCGCGGCCGGGGCACTGGTCGTGATGGACGCCAAGCGCGGCGACATCGGCTCGACCATGGCCGCGTACGCCGAGGCCTTCCTGCGCAAGGACTCCCCGCTCTTCTCGGATGCCCTGACCGTCTCCCCGTACCTCGGCTACGGCTCCCTGTCGCCGGCCGTGGCGATGGCCCGGGAGAGCGGCGCCGGGCTCTTCGTACTGGCGCTGACCTCGAACCCGGAGGGCGGCGAGGTGCAGCACGCGGTACGGACCGACGGGCGCACCGTGGGCGCGACCGTGCTGGCGCACCTGGCCGCGGAGAACGCGGGGGAGGAGCCGCTGGGGTCCTTCGGCGCGGTGGTCGGCGCCACGCTCGGGGACCTGTCCACCTACGACCTGAACATCAACGGCCCGCTCCTGGCTCCCGGCATCGGCGCCCAGGGGGCGACGGCCGCGGATCTGCCGCGGGTGTTCGGGTCGGCGGTGCGCAATGTGGTCCCGAATGTCAGCCGGGGAGTGCTGCGGCACGGTCCGGACGTGGCCGCGCTGCGGTCGGCGGCGGAGCGGTTCGCGGAGGAGGTCCGGGCCGCCGTGGCGGCCGCCTGAGCCGTCGCCGCAGGTCGGAACGGGCCGACAGGACGGACGTATTTAGACGCTTGTTCGACTCCTCGGAGGGCGGCTCCGAGGCGACTTGAGCCTGAATACATCCTCAAATCCAGGGCAATATGTCCGAAAAGTCCGTCCTGGCTGAGGCTGACCAGGACTTTTCCGCTGTTCTCGCTGACTCTGGCCCACTTGCCCGCTAGTCTCCGAGCAGAGAACGGGCAAGCGTGTTGCTCGTGGCTCCCCAGGTGTGGGGCGACTAGGTTCCTCACCGGTCCGTATCCGACAGTTCAACATCCGAGGTGACGTAGGCGTGGCTCTTCCGCCCCTTACCCCTGAACAGCGCGCAGCCGCGCTCGAAAAGGCCGCCGCGGCTCGCCGGGAGCGGGCCGAGGTCAAGAATCGACTCAAGCACTCCGGCGCCTCCCTGCACGAGGTCATCAAGCAGGGCCAGGAGAACGACGTCATCGGCAAGATGAAGGTCTCCGCCCTCCTTGAGTCCCTGCCGGGCGTGGGCAAGGTCCGCGCCAAGCAGATCATGGAGCGACTCGGCATCTCCGAGAGCCGCCGGGTACGTGGCCTCGGCTCCAACCAGATCGCTTCCCTGGAGCGTGAGTTCGGCAGCACTGGTTCCTGAACCCGCACTTAGGCGGGAAGGGAGTCCCGGGCACCCCGGGATTGCTGGAATAATCGCTGCATGAGTGAACGTCCGCGGCTGACCGTGCTCTCCGGCCCCTCAGGGGTCGGCAAGAGCACGGTCGTCGCCCATATGCGCAAGGAACACCCCGAGGTCTGGCTCTCGGTGTCGGCGACGACCCGCAAGCCCCGCCCCGGCGAGCAGCACGGAGTCCACTACTTCTTCGTCACCGACGACGAGATGGACAAGCTGATCGCCAACGGCGAGCTGCTGGAATGGGCCGAATTCGCCGGGAACCGCTACGGCACGCCGCGCGCGGCCGTGATGGAGCGCCTGGAGAAGGGCGAGCCCGTGCTGCTGGAGATCGATCTCCAGGGCGCACGGCAGGTCCGCGAGTCGATGGCGGACGCCCATCTGGTGTTCCTGGCCCCTCCCTCCTGGGAGGAGCTGGTGCGCAGACTCACCGGCCGGGGCACCGAACCCCCCGAGGTCATCGAGCGCCGCCTCGCGGCGGCCAAGATCGAGCTGGCCGCCGAGCCGGAGTTCGACGAGACCCTGGTCAACACCTCCGTCGAGGACGTGGCGCGCGAGCTGCTAGCCTTGATGGACGTTGTGTGATCGTCTCCGATCGCCTGACTGAATCTTTCCCATCCATCGGAAGGTAGAGCGTGTCCTCTTCCATCTCCGCGCCCGAGGGCATCATCAACCCGCCGATCGACGAGCTTCTTGAGGCCACGGACTCGAAGTACAGCCTCGTGATCTACGCGGCCAAGCGCGCGCGTCAGATCAACGCGTACTACTCGCAGCTCGGCGAGGGCCTCCTGGAGTACGTCGGTCCGCTCGTCGACACGCACGTCCACGAGAAGCCGCTCTCGATCGCGCTGCGCGAGATCAACGCGGGGCTGCTGACGTCCGAGGCCGTCGAGGGCCCGGCGCAGTAATATTTCCTGCTTGCAGCAGTCTTATCCACAGGCCCGGCAGCACGACTGCCGGGCCTGTGGTGTGTCATGGGGGTAGGTAATGCGAGCCGCGCCGAGCAGGGGAGAGACCGTGGACAAGCCGAGGGTCGTTCTGGGGGTCAGCGGTGGCATCGCCGCCTACAAGGCGTGCGAGCTGCTGCGCCGGCTGACCGAGTCGGGCCACGACGTCCGCGTGGTGCCCACCGACTCCGCGCTGCACTTCGTCGGCGCCGCCACCTGGTCGGCCCTGTCCGGCAACCCCGTCTCCACCGAGGTGTGGGACTCCGTCCACGAGGTGCCGCACGTGCGCATCGGCCAGCACGCCGACCTCGTCGTGGTCGCCCCGGCCACCGCCGACATGCTCGCCAAGGCGGCCCACGGCCTCGCCGACGACCTGCTGACCAACACCCTGCTCACCGCCCGCTGCCCGGTCGTCTTCGCCCCCGCCATGCACACCGAGATGTGGGAGCACCCGGCCACCCAGGAGAACGTGGCGACGCTGCGCCGCCGCGGCGCCGTGGTCGTCGAACCCGCCGTCGGCCGCCTCACCGGCGTCGACACCGGCAAGGGCCGGCTGCCCGACCCCGCGGAGATCTTCGAGGTCTGCCGCCGTGTCCTGGCCCGCGGTGTCACCGAGCCCGACCTCACCGGACGGCACGTGGTCGTCAGCGCCGGCGGCACCCGCGAGCCGCTCGACCCGGTCCGCTTCCTCGGCAACCGCTCCTCCGGCAAGCAGGGCTACGCCCTCGCCCGCACCGCCGCCGCCCGCGGCGCCCGGGTCACGCTGATCGCCGCCAACACCCTGCTGCCCGACCCGGCGGGCGTGGACGTCGTCCAGGTGGGCACGGCCGTGCAGCTGCGGGAGGCGGTGCTCAAGGCCGCCGCCGACGCCGACGCGGTGGTCATGGCCGCCGCGGTCGCCGACTTCCGCCCGGCGGCCTACGCGGCCGGGAAGATCAAGAAGAAGGACGGCCAGGACCCCGAGCCGATCGTCCTGGTGCGGAATCCGGACATCCTCGCGGAGATCTCCGCCGACCGGGCCCGCCCCGGCCAGGTCGTCGTCGGCTTCGCGGCAGAGACGGACGATGTGCTGGCCAACGGCCGTGCCAAGCTCGCCCGCAAGGGGTGCGACCTGCTGGTGGTGAACGAGGTGGGCGAGCGCAAGACGTTCGGCGCCGAGGAGAACGAGGCCGTGGTGCTGGGCGCCGACGGCAGTGAGACACCCGTGCCGCACGGCCCCAAGGAGGCCCTGGCCGAAATCGTGTGGGATCTGGTGGCCGGACGGCTGAGCTGAATGTCGCATTCGGCGCACCCCGCTCCGAAACCCCGCACATTGGGGCGTGGCGCCCCTGGCCAAGGCCGTGAGGGATTGGGCAGAATGCCCGTGCCGCAGGTCACAGCGCTCCCGAGAGGCGAGACAGGTGGGCCCGTGGCCGAGCGCGACCGATAAACTGTTCTCGGACGACGCCGGGCGCAGCCCCCGTCCCGTCCGCCAATGATCAGCCAGCAGCCGCTGCAACCCCAGGGAGCGTTGTGTCCCGTCGCCTGTTCACCTCGGAGTCCGTGACCGAGGGTCACCCCGACAAGATCGCTGACCAGATCAGCGACACCATTCTCGACGCGCTTCTGCGCGAGGACCCGACCTCCCGGGTCGCCGTCGAGACGCTGATCACCACCGGCCTGGTGCATGTGGCCGGAGAGGTCACGACCAAGACGTACGCGGACATCGCGACGCTGGTCCGGAACAAGATCCTGGAGATCGGTTACGACTCCTCCAAGAAGGGCTTCGACGGCGCCTCCTGCGGTGTCTCGGTCTCCATCGGCGCGCAGTCCCCGGACATCGCCCAGGGCGTCGACACCGCCTACGAGACCCGGGTCGAGGGCGACGAGGACGAGCTGGACCGGCAGGGCGCCGGTGACCAGGGCCTGATGTTCGGCTACGCCACCGACGAGACGCCCACCTACATGCCGCTGCCGATCTTCCTCGCGCACCGGCTGTCCAAGCGGCTGTCCGAGGTCCGCAAGAACGGCACCATCCCCTACCTGCGCCCCGACGGCAAGACGCAGGTCACCATCGAGTACGACGGCGACAAGGCCGTCCGCCTCGACACCGTCGTGGTCTCCTCGCAGCACGCCTCCGACATCGACCTGGAGTCGCTGCTCGCCCCCGACATCCGCGAGTTCGTCGTGGAGCCGGAGCTGAAGGCGCTGCTGGACGACGGCATCAAGCTGGACACCGAGAACTACCGGCTGCTGGTCAACCCGACCGGCCGCTTCGAGATCGGCGGCCCGATGGGCGACGCCGGCCTCACCGGCCGCAAGATCATCATCGACACCTACGGCGGTATGGCCCGCCACGGCGGCGGTGCCTTCTCCGGCAAGGACCCGTCCAAGGTGGACCGCTCGGCCGCCTACGCGATGCGCTGGGTCGCCAAGAACGTCGTCGCCGCGGGCCTCGCCTCCCGCTGCGAGGTCCAGGTCGCGTACGCGATCGGCAAGGCCGAGCCGGTCGGTCTCTTCGTCGAGACCTTCGGCACCGCCAAGGTCGACGCCGAGAAGATCGAGAAGGCCATCGACGAGGTCTTCGACCTGCGCCCGGCCGCGATCATCCGCGACCTCGACCTGCTGCGCCCGATCTACGCCCAGACGGCGGCGTACGGCCACTTCGGCCGTGAGCTTCCCGAGTTCACCTGGGAGCGCACGGACCGCGTGGACGCCCTGCGCAAGGCCGCGGGTCTGTAAGGCCGCGGGTTTGTAAGGCCGCGCGCCTCTGATCGACCGACGAGGCCCGGTGTCCCGGTGGGGACGCCGGGCCTCGTCGCATGTCCGGGCGGCTTCGGCTGTCAGTGGGGTTTGGTAAGAATGCAAGGGTGAGCAGGGAAGACGGGCGGGACGGCGGTGGGGCCGAGGGGGCGCCGCCGGAGCAGCTCGCGTTCATCCGGGAGAGCGTGCGCAAGGCCAAGGGGCCCCGGGCCAAGCCGCGGACGTGGCGCGGGGCGGCACTCGCCCCCGAGCTGCCCGTCGCGCGGGTCCTGGTGGACAAGGGCGTCCTCCACCTCGACCGGTACTTCGACTACGCCGTCCCCGAGGAACTCGACGCCGACGCCCAGCCCGGGGTGCGCGTCCGTGTGCGGTTCGGGGCCGGGCGGCACCGGGTGCGCGAGGGGCGCCGGGAGGGCGGCGGGCTGATCGACGGCTTCCTCGTCGAACGGCTCGCGGAGTCCGACTACTCCGGCCCGCTCGCGGCACTGGCCCAGGTCGTGTCCCCGGAGCGGGTGCTGGACGACGAACTGCTCGGACTGGCGCGGGCGGTCGCCGACCGGTACGCGGGAAGCCTCGCTGATGTCCTCCAGCTCGCGGTGCCGCCGCGCAGCGCCAAGGCCGAGCAACGGCCCTCTCCCGACCCGCTGCCGCCGCCCGCCGCGCCCGGGGCGGGGTCCTGGGGGCGCTACGAGCACGGGGAGGCGTTCCTGAGGGCGCTCGCGTCCGGCGGGGCGCCCAGGGCGGTGTGGAACGCGCTGCCGGGCCCGGAGTGGAGCGCGGAGATCGCCCGGGCCGTCGCGGCGACGCTGGCCGGCGGGCGCGGGGCGCTGGTCGTGGTGCCGGACGGGCGGGCCGTCGCCCGGGTCGACGCCGCGCTGACGGAGCTGCTGGGGACCGGGCGGCACGCGGTGCTGACCGCGGACGCGGGGCCGGAGAAGCGCTACCGGGAGTGGCTCGCCGTGCGGCGCGGGTCCGTACGGGTCGTGGTGGGGACCCGGGCCGCCATGTTCGCGCCCGTGCGGAATCTCGGGCTGGTCGTCATCTGGGACGACGGGGACGACAGCCACAGCGAGCTGCACGCCCCTCAGCCGCATGCGCGTGAGGTGCTGCTGCTACGCGCGGCGCAGGACAAGTGCGCGTTCCTGCTGGGCAGTTGGAGCTGCACGGTGGAGGCCGCCCAGCTCGTGGAGACCGGGTGGGCCCGGCCGTTGGTCGCCTCGCGGGAACGGGTGCGGGGGGCCGCGCCGCTGGTGCGGACCGTGGGGGACCAGGATCTCGCGCGGGACGAGGCCGCGCGGGCGGCCCGGCTGCCGACCCTGGCCTGGCAGGTCGTCAGGGACGCGCTGCGGAGCGGGCCGGTGCTGGTGCAGGTGCCGCGCCGGGGGTACGTACCTCGGCTGGCCTGCGCCAACTGCCGGGCGCCGGCGCGGTGTCGGCACTGTGCGGGGCCGTTGGAGGCGCAGGAGGCCGGGGCGTTGCGGTGCGGCTGGTGCGGGCGTGAGGAGGGCTCCTGGCACTGTGCCGAGTGCGGGGGGTACCGGCTGCGGGCGCAGGTCGTCGGCGCGCGGCGGACCGCGGAGGAGCTGGGGCGGGCGTTTCCGGCGGTGCCGGTGCGGACGTCCGGGCGGGAGCATGTGCTGGACACGGTGCCGGGGGCGCCCGCGCTGGTGGTGAGCACGCCCGGGGCCGAGCCGGTGGCCGAGGGGGGTTACGCGGCGGCGCTGTTGCTCGACGGCTGGGCCATGCTCGGGCGGCCCGATCTGCGGGCCGGGGAGGACGCGCTGCGGCGGTGGATCGGGGCGGCGGGGTTGGTGCGGCCGCAGACGGCCGGGGGGATCGTGGTGGCCGTTGCCGAGCCCACGCTGCGGCCTGTGCAGGCGTTGGTGCGGTGGGATCCCGTGGGGCATGCGGTGCGGGAGCTTGCGGAGCGGGCGGAGCTGGGGTTTCCGCCGGTGTCCCGGATGGCGGCGGTGTCGGGGGCGGTCGCTGCGGTGGGGGAGTTCCTGCGGGCTGTTGAACTGCCTGCGGAGGCCGAGGTGTTGGGGCCGGTGCCGGTGCCAGTGGTGTCGTCCGGCGGTCCTCGTCGGGTGGGGGCGCCGCCGCCGGGGGAGTGGTGGGAGCGGGCGCTGATTCGGGTGCCGCCGGGGAAGGGGGCGGCTTTGGCCGCGGCGCTGAAGGCTGCGCAGGCGGCGCGGATGGCTCGGGGGGCGGGCGGTGGGGAGGCGGCGGTTCGGGTGCGGATCGATCCGCCGGATATTGGGTGAGCGGTGCGTGGGGGGTGCCGTGGGCGTGGGTTTCGCTCGCCCGCGCTTGCGGGTGCCTCCCCCAGAGGGGGGACCCCCAGCCCACCCGTGCCGCCCCAGCGGCACGACTGCCCGCAGCTATGCACGTAGGACGGCACCGGCTGCCTGCAGCTATGCAGGTAGGACGGCACCGGCTGCCCGCAGCTACCTGGGTTTGTGGGGTGCCCCCGCACTCGCCTTCGGGAGAGGAGTGCGGGGGATCGGCCTTGGGGCGTCAGCCGTTTCGGGGGGAGGGGAAGGCTGGAGGGCGGGGGTCGCTGCCTGCTGTGGGCTGCGTGGGCATGGAGCGGGCCGCGGGGACCGTGGGGAGGCCGGTGTTGATGCTCACCGGGCGCGTGCTCGGCGTCTCCGTCGTGCGCTCCGCCTCGGCCGCCGCCTGGGTCGCGGCGCGGCGGGAGCCGTAGCGGCGGTGGACCGCCTGCTTGGTCACGCCGAGCGCGGAGCCCACCGCGTCCCACGAGAAGCCCAGCGAGCGGTCGAAGTCCACCGCCGCCGTGACCAGGGTCTCGACGCTGTCCCGTAGTTCCTGAGCCAGCCGTACGGTCGGGGCGGGGGCGCGTCCGTAGACGACGAAGCCCGTGGACGGGCCGGAGCGGCGCGGGCGGTAGACGTTGCCCAACTGGGCGGTGAGCGTGCGCAGTGCGTCCACCTGCCGGCGGACCCGCTCGATGTCCCGCACCAGCAAGTGCAGGCTGGCCCGAGCCTGGGCGTCGTGGGTTGCGTGGTCGGCCATGAACAAGCCTCTCGAACCGGCGTTGAAAAGGATCGGGCCGCGCGACGTGCGGCCCGCTGTGGTCAACTCTTTCTTGACCAACGCGTTTGAGCTCCGCTGGTCACGCAGAGGGGGCGTACCGGCATATGCGTGCGCCGGGGGGTGGGGTCCGTCCCCCATAGACTGGTGCGCTGCCGACCAACCCCGAGCGAGAGGCCCGTAGTCACCCATGAAGCTTGTCTTCGCCGGTACCCCCGAGGTCGCCGTTCCCGCTCTGGACGCGCTGATCGCCTCCGAGCGGCACGAGGTGGCCGCGGTCGTGACGCGGCCCGACGCGCCCGCCGGACGGGGACGGCGGCTGGTCGCCTCTCCCGTGGCCGAGCGGGCGGCGGAGGCCGGGATCGAGGTGCTCAAGCCCGTCAAGCCGCGCGACCCGGAGTTCCTGGAGCGGCTGCGGGAGATCGCCCCGGACTGCTGTCCCGTGGTCGCCTACGGCGCCCTGCTGCCCCGCGTCGCCCTGGACATCCCCGCCCACGGCTGGGTCAACCTGCACTTCTCGCTGCTGCCCGCCTGGCGCGGAGCCGCCCCCGTGCAGCACGCCATCATGGCGGGCGACGAGATCACCGGCGCCACCACCTTCCTGATCGAGGAAGGGCTGGACTCCGGGCCGGTCTACGGCACCGTGACCGAGACCATCCGTCCCACCGACACCAGCGGCGACCTGCTCACCCGGCTCGCCTTCGCGGGCGCCGGGCTGCTCGCGGCGACCATGGACGGCATCGAGGACGGCTCCCTGAAGGCCGTACCGCAGCCCGCCGACGGCGTCACCCAGGCGCCGAAGGTCAACGTCGAGGACGCCCACATCGACTGGAACGCCCCCGCGCTGCGGGTCGACCGGGTGGTGCGCGGCTGCACCCCGGCGCCCGGCGCGTGGACCGTCTTCCGCGGTGAGCGGCTGAAGCTGATCCAGGTGAAGCCGGTCCCGGACCGCACCGAACTCGCGCCGGGCGCGCTGGCCGCGGGCAAGAACAGCGTGCACGTCGGCACCGGTTCGTACGCCGTGGAGCTGCTGTGGGTGCAGGCCCAGGGCAAGAAGCCGATGCGAGCCGCCGACTGGGCACGCGGGGCGCGGATCGGCGACGGCGAGCGCCTCGGCGCCTGACCGGCCGCGCACCGGGCGCCCGGTGCGACGTAGGCTGGACGCACACGCGACCAGCGTCATCCAGCAATCCGGAGCACCTTTTTCGTGAGCGACACCTCCCGTCGGCCCCGCAGGCCCGCCAAGCCCTACCGGCGGCCTAAGAAGGACCCTGTCCGCATGCTCGCCTTCGAGGCCCTGCGGGCCGTGGACGAGCGGGACGCCTACGCCAACCTCGTCCTGCCGCCGCTGCTGCGCAAGGCACGGGAGAAGGGCGACTTCGACGGGCGGGACGCGGCCCTGGCGACCGAGCTGGTGTACGGCACGCTGCGCCGCCAGGGCACGTACGACGCGGTCATCGCCGCCTGTGTGGACCGGCCGCTGCGCGAGGTCGACCCGCCGGTGCTCGACGTGCTGAGCCTGGGTGTGCATCAGCTGCTCGGCACCCGGATCCCGACGCACGCCGCGGTGTCCGCCACCGTCGAGCTGGCCCGGGTGGTGCTCGGCGACGGGCGGGCCAAGTTCGTGAACGCCGTGCTGCGCAAGGTCTCCCAGTACGACCTCGACGAGTGGATCGAGCGGGTCGCGCCGCCCTACGACGAGGACCCCGAGGACCATCTCGCCGTCGTGCACTCCCACCCGCGCTGGGTCGTCTCCGCGCTGTGGGACTCGCTCGGCGGCGGCCGGGCCGGGATCGAGGAGCTGCTCGCGGCCGACAACGCGCGGCCCGAGGTCACCCTGGTCGCCCGGCCGGGCCGGGCCACCACCGAGGAACTCCTCACCGAGGAGGCGGCGGTGCCGGGACGCTGGTCGCCGTACGCGGTGCGGCTGGCCGAGGGCGGGGAGCCCGGCGCCATCGAGGCCGTGCGCGAGGGGCGCGCCGGGGTGCAGGACGAGGGCAGCCAGCTCGTCGCCCTCGCGCTGGCCAACGCCCCACTGGACGGTTCCGACAGCAAGTGGCTCGACGGGTGCGCCGGTCCCGGCGGCAAGGCCGCGCTGCTCGCTGCGCTGGCCGCGGAGCGCGGGGCCGTACTGCTCGCCTCCGAGAAGCAGCCGCATCGGGCCGGACTGGTCGCGAAGGCGCTCGCCGGGAACCCCGGCCCGTACCAGGTCATCGCCGCCGACGGGACCCGCCCGCCGTGGCGGCCCGGCACCTTCGACCGGGTGCTGATGGACGTGCCCTGCACCGGACTCGGCGCGCTGCGGCGGCGTCCGGAGGCCCGCTGGCGGCGCAGGCCCGAGGACCTCGACGGCTTCGCGCCGCTCCAGCGGGGCCTGCTGCGCACCGCGCTGGACTCCGTACGGGTCGGCGGCGTCGTCGGCTACGCGACCTGTTCCCCGCATCTCGCGGAGACCCGCGCGGTTGTCGACGACGTGCTCAAGCAGCATCCCGGAGCCGAACTCCTCGACGCCCGGCCCCTGCTGCCCGGCGTACCGGACCTCGGCGAGGGCCCCGACGTCCAGCTGTGGCCGCATCTGCACGGAACCGACGCGATGTATCTGGCGCTTGTCCGACGGACCGCCTGACGGCGGCGGGCGGCCGGGGCGAGACACTTAGGAGCCGATCCCGCCCCAGGAGGCCGATGCCCGTGCCGAGTACGCCCGAGGACCCCGACGTGTGGACCGACGCCGACGGCCACGACGTCGTCCGGCTGCGCCGCTGGAAGGGGGAGTGGGACGAGGACGACCCGCACGCCAACTTCAGTCGGACGTGGCGGGTTACGGCCTTCTGGACCCCCTGGAGACCCTGCGCGGGATGTCCCGGAACCTGGATGTCCCGGTGGGCGCGCTCGCCCGGTACGTGCTGGCCCGCTGGGCGTCCGGGGGCAGTGGCGGGCTGCTGGAGGTGGGGCCGGTGATGGTGCCGCGGCTGTGGGAGCCCGTCGCCGCAGCCGAGGAGGCCGACAGCGACGAGGAGCGGCTGCCGGCGTACCACCAGCTGCGGCAGATGATCGCCTGGCTCAAGGTCCCGTTGGACGACCCGACGGTGTATCCGCCGCAGCGGGACTGACCGGGGTCTGCTGACCGCCGTCCTCCCGCGCCAGCCGGTGCGGCCACCACACCTTCGGGCCGACGTCCAGGAACAGGGCCGTGACCAGGACGGACCGCACGATGAAGGTGTCCAGCAGAACACCGAGGGCGACCGCGAAGCCGATCTCGGCGAAGGCGACCATCGGGAGCGTGCCCAGGGCCGCGAACGTACCGGCCAGGACCAGGCCGGCCGAGGTGATCACGGCACCGGTCGCCGCGAGCCCGGTCACCACGCCGGGCCGGGTGCCCTGGTGGGCGGCCTCCTCGCGGATGCGGGTGGTCAGGAAGATGTTGTAGTCGATGCCCAGGGCGACCAGGAACACGAAGACGAACAGGGGGAAGTCCGTCGACTCGCCCGCGTAGTCGAAGATGTACCGGAACGCCAGCGCGCTGATGCCCAGGGCCGCCGCGAAGGACAGGATCACCGTTCCGATCAGCAGCAGCGGGGCGATCAGGGCGCGCAGCAGGACGCAGAGGATCAGCAGCACGACGACCAGCACCAGCGGGATGATCAGGATGTTGTCGTGCGTGGTGGCCTCGTCCATGTCCAGCAGGGCGGCCGTACCGCCGCCGACCTGCGCGTCGGCGTCCGGCACCGCGTGCACGGCGTCCCGGACCCGCTCCACCGTCTGCTTGGCGGCCTCGCTGTCGGCCGGGTCGGTCATGGTGGCCTCGAACAGCACCTTGCCCTCGAAGGCGGGTTTGGTGCCCGGCGGCAGTCCGAGCGACTCCGGGACCACGCCCCGGGTCTCCGAGACGACGCGGCCGACCTCCTCGGCCTGTGCCTGGTTGCTGATGATGACCAGGGGGTCGCCGCTGCCCGCCGGGAAGTACCGCTCGGAGACCTCCTGGCCGGTGATCGAGTCCGGGGTGCCGGTGAAGGCGTCGGCGTTGCTGATGCCCTCCGCGCGCAGCTGGATCAGGCCCAGCGAGCAGATGGCGAGGACCACCGCGGTGACGCCCCAGACCATCCGGGGCCGGACGGCGATACGGCGGCCCATGCGGGCCCAGATTCCGCTCTCGTGCGGGTTCGGGGCCCCGAGGTGCGGAATGACCGGCCAGAAGATCCACCGGCCGAAGATCACCAGCAGGGCCGGGAACAGCGTCATCATGGCGACCACGCCGATCGCGACGCCGATCGCCGCGACCGGTCCCAGGCCGCTGGTGGAGTTCATCTCGGCGGCCATCAGCACCAGCATGCTGAGGACGACGGTCGCGCCGGAGGCGATCACGGCGGGCCCGGCGCGGTGCAGGGCGCGGGCCATCGCCTCGTGCCGGTCCTCGTGGGCGCGCAGTTCCTCCCGGTAGCGGGCGACCAGCAGGAGGGCGTAGTCCGTCCCGGCGCCGAAGACGAGCACCAGGAGGATGCCCGCGCTCTGGCCGTTCACGGTCAGACCGGCATGCTCGGCCAGCAGGTAGACCAGGGCCTGCGCGGTGAACAGGGCGGTGATCACCGAGATCAGCGGAACCAGCAGCAGGGTCGGGCTGCGGTAGGTGATCAGCAGCATGACGATGACGACCGCCATCGCGGCGAACAGCAGGGTGGAGTCGATGCCCTCGAACGCCTCCGCGAAGTCCGCCGAGGTGCCGCCCGGGCCGGTGATGTGCACGGCGAGCCCGCCGCCGCCCTCACCGACGATGTCCCGGATGTCCTCGACCGCGGGCGAGATCCGCTCCCAGCCCTGCTCGTCCATGGTGATCGGCACGTACACCTGGGCGGCGCGCGGATCGGTCTCCCGGTCGTAGGTGGGGCCGCGGGTCTCGTCGCCGCGGATGCCGTACGCGGTGAGCTGTTTCAGCTCGCGCACGTCCTCCTCGATGGCCGCGCGGTCCTCGGCCGTCAGGCCGCCCTCGCGCGCGTAGACGACGATCGCGGGGATCTGCTCGGGCCGGAAGTTCTCGGAGATCTCCAGTACTTGGGTGGATTCGGCGGAGCCGGGGAGCCAGGAGGCGGCGTCATTGTCCTGGGCGTCGGTGAGCTTCTGGGCGAACGGTGCCGCGATGAACAGCACGATGAGCCAGAACACCAGCACGACCCACTTGGCCCGGCGCCCGCAGACGTAATGGGCAATCCCACGCTGCTCGGTCATGACCACCCCCGAAGCCGAAAGAATGCCACGCACGACCGTGCCCCGTAAGGGGCGCGGGCAGCCGCGCGCCCGGCCGCACCCGGTCCGCGGTCATAACAGAAGCGTCTCCCGGGTGGACCCGTTCGGCCGACCCCCGCGGGACATGGCAGAGTTGGGTCATGGCCGTGCAGATCAACCCCAGCATCCTGTCCGCCGACTTCGCCCGTCTCGCGGACGAGGCGAAGGCGGTCGAGGGAGCCGACTGGCTCCACGTCGACGTCATGGACAACCATTTCGTCCCGAACCTCACGCTCGGCGTGCCGGTCGTAGAGTCCTTGGCCCGTGCGACGGACACCCCGCTGGACTGCCATCTGATGATCGAGGCCCCCGATCGGTGGGCGCCCCAGTACGTAGAAGCGGGGGCCGGTTCCGTCACCTTCCACGTCGAGGCCGCCACCGCTCCGGTGCGCCTGGCCCGCGAGATCCGGGCCAAGGGCGCCCGCGCCTCCATGGCGCTGAGGCCCGCGACGCCGATCGAGCCGTACGAGGACCTGCTCCCGGAGCTCGACATGCTGCTGATCATGACGGTCGAGCCCGGATTCGGGGGGCAGGCGTTCCTCGACATCATGCTCCCCAAGATTCGCCGGACCCGCGAGTTGATCAGCAAGCACGGCCTTGAGCTGTGGCTCCAGGTGGACGGCGGGGTCTCGGCCGCCACCATCGAGCGGTGCGCGGAGGCGGGAGCCGATGTCTTCGTCGCCGGTTCCGCGGTCTACGGGGCCGAGGACCCCGCCGAGGCGGTCCGCGGGCTGCGCGCACAGGCCGAGGGGGCGATGAAGTCCGCTGCCTGGGCGTGCGGACACTGAGCCAAGGGAACGTGAACGCCGTCCATCAGGGCGGATCGATCGCGCCGGATCTGCAAGGATGAACGGCGAATCCAGAATGTGAACAGTAGTGAGGAGATCGCCGTGTCGGGTATGTCGGCGGGCCGGTCAGCCATGCGGATGGGACCCGCTGAGCTGGTGCAGGCGGCGGCCATGGCCCGCCGCTTCTACCTTGAGGGCAAGTCCAAGATCCAGATCGCGGAGGAGTTCGGCGTAAGCCGCTTCAAGGTGGCCCGAGTCCTGGAGACGGCCCTCGAACGGGATCTCGTGCGTATCGAGATCCGCGTCCCCGCCGAGCTGGACGCCGAGCGCTCGGACGCGCTGCGCGCCCGCTACGGCCTCAGGCACGCCGTCGTGGTCGAGTCGCCGGCCGAGGCCGAGGACACTCCCGACCCGGAGAACCTCGGTGAGGTCGCCGCCGATCTGCTCGGCGAACTGGTGAACGAGGGAGATGTGCTCGGGCTCGCCTGGGGCCGCTCCACCATCCACATGGCGGCCGCCCTCGACCGGCTGCCGCCCTGCACGGTGGTCCAGCTGACGGGGGTGTACGACGCCGGCACCGCCGAGCGCGGCTCGGTGGAGGCGGTGCGCCGGGCCGCCCAGGTCTCCGGCGGCGACGCCCACCCCATCTACGCGCCGATGCTGCTGCCGGACGCGGCCACCGCGGCGGCGCTGCGCAGCCAGACCGGTATCGCGCGGGCCTTCGAGTACTTCGACAAGGTCACCGTCGCCTGTGTCTCCATCGGCTCCTGGGAGCCCGGCATCTCGACGGTGCACGACATGCTCAGCGACCAGGAGCGGGCGCACTACGCCTCGCTCGGCGTCGCCGCCGAGATGTCGGCCCACCTCTTCGACGCCGAGGGCCGCCGGGTCGGGCGCGACCTGGGGGAGCGCTGCATCACCGTCAAGGCCGACCAGCTGCGCCGCATCCCCGAGGTGGTCGCCATCGCGGGCGGGGCGCGCAAGGCGTCCGCGATCGACGCGGTGCTGCGCTCGGGCCTGGTCACCAGCCTGGTGACGGACACCTCGGCGGCGGACGTGCTGATGACAGCGGGGCCGACGCCGAAGCCCGCGCTCAACCGGGCTGACCCGGACGGACCCTGACAGAAGGTCGTCACGGGCGGACCGTGGCAGCATCACGAGCATGCTGCCGCGGTTCGTTCTCCGGGTGCTGCTCGGCGTCCTCCTGCTGCTGACAGGGTGCGGCGCCGGCGGTGCCGACTCCGGTCCCGCCGCGCCCTCCTGGGCCGCGGACATGGTCACCGTCCCCGTCTCCGACCTGCCCGAGGAGGCGCGCGAGACGCTGGACCTCATCGATCAGGGCGGGCCCTTCCCGTACGCCAAGGACGGCTCCGTCTTCAACAACTTCGAACGGCAGCTGCCCGAGCAGTCGCGCGGCTACTACCGCGAGTACACCGTTCCCACCCCCGGCTCCAGTGACCGCGGCGCCCGCCGCATCGTCACCGGGCAGAACGGGGAGGTCTACTACACCGATGATCACTACGGATCGTTCAAGGCGGTGCTGAGATGACCGAGCGGGTGGTCACGGTGGACCTGGACGGGGTGCTGGACAAGGCCGCGCTGATGGACCGCTGCGCCCGCGCCCTCGACCTGCCCGACTGGTTCGGCAACAACTGGGACGCCCTCGCCGACGTCCTGTCCGACCCGGACCGGTGGCCCGGCGACCCGGTCGTGGTCCTCGTGCACAACTGGCGGCCGTACGCCGAGGCGCGCCCGGAGGAGTGGGGGACCGCCGCCGAGGTCTTCGCGACCGCCTCCGCCGTCACCGTGGCCCTGGTCCTTGGAGGATCCTCCCAGTCACCTCCGGGGCACCCTGGATGAACCGACCGTGCATGGCAATCCGCCTGACATGGGACAATGAAGTACGTGCTCTTTCCCCCTGGCTGACCTGTCCGGGGGCCACTTCCGAACGACTGGGATGCAGCACGTGCGTTTCCTCAATGACATCCAGCCCTCGTACGACCTGACGTACGACGACGTGTTCATGGTGCCGCGCCGCTCGGCGGTCGGCTCCCGGCAGGGCGTGGACCTCAGCTCCCCGGACGGCACGGGAACCACGATTCCGCTCGTCGTCGCCAACATGACCGCCATCGCCGGCCGCCGGATGGCCGAGACCGTGGCCCGGCGCGGTGGCCTGGTGGTCATCCCCCAGGACATCCCGATCGAGGTCGTCACCGAGGTCGTCTCCTGGGTCAAGAGCCGCCACCTCGTCCTCGACACCCCGATCGTGCTGGCCCCGCACCAGACGGTCGCCGACGCCCTCGCGCTGCTGCCCAAGCGCGCGCACAACGCCGGGGTCGTCGTCGACGACGACCGGCGCCCGGTCGGCGTGGTCACCGACCAGGACCTGACCGGCGTGGACCGCTTCACGCAGCTCGCCGAGGTCATGTCCCGCGACCTGCTCCTGCTGGACGCCGACATCGACCCGCGCGAGGCCTTCAACACCCTCGACCAGCACAACCGCCGCTACGCCCCGGCCGTGGACAGCGAGGGCAAGCTGGCGGGCATCCTGACCCGCAAGGGCGCCCTGCGTGCCACCCTCTACACCCCGGCCGTCGACGCGCAGGGCAGGCTCCGCATCGCCGCCGCCGTCGGCATCAACGGCGATGTGGCGGGCAAGGCCAAGCAGCTGCTGGACGCGGGCGTCGACACGCTCGTCATCGACACCGCGCACGGCCACCAGGAGTCGATGATCTCCGCGATCAAGCTGGTGCGCGCGCTCGACCCGCAGGTCCCGATCGTGGCCGGCAACATCGTCGCCGCCGAGGGCGTCCGGGACCTGATCGAGGCCGGCGCCGACATCATCAAGGTCGGCGTGGGCCCCGGTGCCATGTGCACCACCCGCATGATGACCGGCGTCGGCCGCCCGCAGTTCTCCGCGGTGCTGGAGTGCGCCGCCGAGGCCAAGAAGTACGGCAAGCACGTCTGGGCGGACGGCGGTGTCCGGCACCCGCGTGACGTGGCGATGGCGCTGGCAGCGGGTGCGTCCAACGTGATGGTCGGCTCCTGGTTCGCCGGGACCTACGAGTCCCCGGGCGACCTCCAGCACGACGCCAACGGCCGTGCGTACAAGGAGTCCTTCGGTATGGCCTCCGCCCGCGCGGTGCGCAACCGCACCTCGGAGGAGTCCGCCTACGACCGCGCCCGCAAGGCGCTGTTCGAGGAGGGCATCTCCACCTCGCGCATGTTCCTCGACCCGGCCCGCCCGGGCGTCGAGGACCTGATCGACTCGATCATCGCGGGTGTCCGCTCCTCCTGCACCTACGCCGGTGCCGCCACCCTGGAGGAGTTCGCCGAGAAGGCCGTCGTCGGCATCCAGAGCGCCGCGGGCTACGCCGAGGGCAAGCCCCTGCACGCCAGCTGGAGCTGACACAACTCACCGCCGAACGGCCCCCGTTGTCCCGCCCGCCGGGACAATTCGGGGGCCGTTTCGCATGCTTCCGCACTACCGTCGCGGCATGGAGATCACCCTCTGCACAGCCCCGGACGTGGCGCTCCTCGACCGCTGCCTGCCCTCGCCCGGCCGCACGTCCTTCCATGCCCGGCGGTTCGCCCGCCAGGAGGCCGGGGAGTGCGCGTACCTCGTGGCCCGGCTGGACGGCCGGCCCGTCGGGCACACCGAACTGCGCTGGACGGGCTGCGCGGACGCCTCGGTGCGGGCGGCTCGACCGGGCTGCCCGGAGATCGGCGGCCTCGCCGTGGCCGAGGACCTGCGCTCCCGCGGCATCGGTACGGCCCTGGTGCGGGCCGCCGAACAACTGGTCCGCGAGCGGCGCCTGACGGTCGCGGGGATCGGCGTCGGCAAGGACAACCCGCGCGCCGCCGCGCTGTACCGGCGGCTCGGCTACCGGCCCCTGATCGACTACCTCGACCGCTACTCCTACGAGGACCGTGCAGGGGTGCCGCGGGAGTGTGCCGACCCCTGTACCTTCCTCGTCCGTGAACTCGGCTGAAACGGGGCTCCGCGCAACGCTCGAAAGCCGCCGTGCAACGAACATCCGCGCAGTCCGCAGGAACGCAATGATCTTGCGGGTGTGCGCAAGGTTGCTGCATTACAACGGCAACGCCCCGCTCATAGGCTGTCGCCTCGTACGTGGCGTGGCGGGGACCCCGCTCGGTGGGTCCCCCCTGTCCGTGGGGGTGCCGCCGGTCCCCGTCCCCCTGACCGGCAGCGATGAAGGAGCCAGCGCGTGCTCGACCAAGGCGCACCCCCGCAGAACAGAGGCCAGGCCGCCCCACCGTCCCCGGGGATCGGCGCGCGTCTGATGCGACGCAAGCCCGTGGAACTCCTGGTCGCCGAGGGCGGCCAGGGTGAGGGAGGCTCGCTCAAGCGCTCCCTGGGCCTGTGGCAGCTCACCATGATCAGCATCGGTGCCACCCTCGGCACCGGCATCTTCGTCGTCCTCGGCGACGCCGTCCCCGAGGCCGGACCCGCCGTCACCCTGGCCTTCGTCATAGCCGGACTCACGGCCCTGTTCTCGGCCCTGTCCTACGCCGAGCTGGCGGGCAGCATCCCGGTCGCCGGCTCCTCCTACTCGTACGCGTACGCAACGATGGGCGAACTCGTCGCCTGGGTCTGCGGCTGGTGCCTGGTGCTGGAGTACGGCGTCTCGGTGGCCGCGGTCGCGGTCGGCTGGGGCGAGTACCTCAACGAACTCCTCGACGGCACCATCGGCGTCACCATCCCCGACGCGCTGTCCTCGGCGCCCGGCGAGGGCGGCATCGTCAACCTGCCCGCGCTGCTCGTCGTGGTCCTGGCGATGATCTTCCTGCTCGGCGGCGTCCGGGAGTCCGCCCGCGCCAACACGATCATGGTCGCCGTGAAGATCGCCGCGCTGGTGCTGTTCTGCGCGGTCGGCTTCATGGGCTTCAAGTCCGGCAACTACGAGGACTTCATGCCGCTCGGCATGGCGGGCGTCAGCGCCGCCGGAGCCACCCTGTTCTTCTCGTACATCGGTTTCGACGCCGCCTCCACCGCCGGTGAGGAGGCCAAGAACCCCAAGAAGGACCTGCCGCGCGCGATCATGCTCTCGCTGATCATCGTCACCGCGCTGTACGTGCTGGTCGCCGGTGTCGCCGTCGGCGCCTGGAACTGGACCAAGTTCGAGGGCTCCGAGGCCTCCCTCGCGGCGATCATGAACGACGTCAGCGGCCAGACCTTCTGGGGCACCCTGCTCGCCCTCGGCGCGGTCATCTCCATCGCCTCCGTGGTCCTGACCGTCCTCTACGGCCAGACCCGCATCCTCTTCGCCATGTCCCGCGACGGCCTGGTGCCCAAGGCGCTCGGCAAGGTCGACCGCCGGACCGGCACCCCGCGCCTCAACACCGTCCTGGTGTCCGCCTTCTGCGGTGTCCTCGCCGCGCTCATCCCGCTCGGCAAGCTCGTCGACGCCACCAGCATCGGCACGCTGTTCGCCTTCGCCCTGGTCAACATCGCGGTGATCGTGCTGCGCTACAAGCGCCCCGAGCTGGAGCGGACCTTCAAGGTGCCGTTCGGCCCGGTGCTGCCGGTCATCGGCTTCCTCTTCTGCGCGTACAACATGTTCAGCCTCGACACCGTGACCTGGGTCGTCTTCGGGTTCTGGATGGCGGCGGGTCTCGTGTTCTACTTCCTGTACGGCCACCGCCGTTCCCGTCTCGCGACGGGGGAAGCGCTCGCAGCGCCCGAAGCTCCCGCAACACCAGAAGTGAAGTGACCCACCCGCAGTGCTGAACGATCTCGACGAACGCATCGTGCACGCCCTCGCCGAGGACGCCCGTCGCTCCTACGCCGACATCGGGCAACTCGTCGGCCTGTCCGCGCCCGCCGTGAAGCGGCGCGTGGACCGGCTGCGCGCCACGGGGGCCATCACCGGATTCACCGTGCGGGTGGACCCGGCGGCGCTCGGCTGGGAGACCGAGGGGTTCGTCGAGATCTACTGCCGCCGCAACACCTCGCCGGAGACCATCCAGCGCGGTCTTGAGCGGTACCAGGAGGTCGTGGCCGCGTCCACCGTCACCGGGGACGCGGACGCCGTCGCACAGGTCTTCGCCTCCGACATGCGGCACTTCGAGAGGGTGCTGGAGCGGATCGCGGGGGAGCCGTTCGTGGAGCGCACGAAGTCGGTGCTGGTGCTCTCCCCGCTGCTCAGGCGCTTCTCGTCGGGGTCGCCGACGTAAGCGGAATTCCGCTGTCGATCACGGCCGGAGCGGCCTACCATCGATGTCATGACCTGGCGACATTGATCCATAACGCGTCGTGCCTCCCGAGGGCCGCCGCGGACGCCGTCCACTCGCGTCCGCATCGCCCCACGGGAAGGCCTCATGACACTTTCACCCGCGCGTGTGCCCACCACCTCCGTCGGCGTCCGACGGCTCACGGCCACGCTGTACGGCTACGAGTTCCTCCAGAACCTCGTCCTGCTCTACCCGCTGTACGCGCTGCTCTTCGCCGACAGCGGGCTGTCGCTGTGGCAGATCTCCTCACTGTTCGCCCTGTGGTCGATCTCCGGCGTCCTGTTCGAGGTGCCCTCCGGCGCCTGGGCCGACGCCGTCTCGCGCCGGCTGCTGCTGTGGCTGGGCCCGCTGCTGACCGCGGCCGGGTTCGCCCTGTGGGTGCTCGTGCCCACGTACTGGTCCTTCGCGGTCGGCTTCGTCCTGTGGGGGATCAGCGGCGCGCTGGCCTCCGGCGCGCAGGAGGCCCTGGTCTACGACGAACTGGACCGGCTTGGCGCCGCCGACCGGTACGCCCGGGTGCTCGGACGGGCCCGGGCGGCGGGCCTGCTCGGTGTGATCGGGGCGATGGGGGCGGCGGGCCCGGTGTTCGCGTGGGGCGGCTACCCGGCCGTCGGCGCGGCGAGCGTCGCCTCGTCGCTGCTGGCGTCGCTCGTGGCCACCCGCTTCCCGGACGACCGGGGCCGCACGCCCGACGACGAAGGCTGGGCGCGGACCCTGCGCACCGGACTGTCGACGGCCCGCCGGAACCGCTCCCTGCGCCGCGCGCTGCTGCTGGTCCCGGCGGTGGCCTGCGTCTGGGGCGCGCTGGACGAGTACTCGCCCCTCCTGGTCCGAGAGACCGGCGTCCCCGACGGCTTCGTCCCGTACGCCCTGCTGCTGATCTGGGCCGCGGTCACGGCGGTCAGCCTGCTGGCGGGCCCGGCCGAACGCCTCGGCACGCCGGGTTTCCTCGGCCTGATCGCGGTGTCCGGGCTCGCCCTGGCGCTCGGCGCCGCGCTGCGCACACCCGCCGGCCTTGCCCTGGTCGCCGTCGCCTTCGCGGGCTTCCAGCTGGCCACGATCCTCGCCGACGTCCGCCTCCAGCACCGCATCGAGGAAGGCGGCCGGGCGACCCTGACCTCGGTGGCGGGCCTGGGCACGGAACTGATGACGGTCCTGGTGTACGGGGCGTACGCGGTGGCGGGCGACCGCGTCTCCCACGGCACGGTGTTCGCGGCGTTCGCGGTGCCGTACCTGGTGTGGGCGCTGGCCTGGGCCTCGGTGCGACGGTGGCGTCCGGCCCGGGCACTGTCCGGGCAGGTTCCGGAGCGGCCGTAGGGGCGTGCAACGAATCGCCGTCGAAGGCCCTGTCGACGCAATGATTCGCTCACCGGCGCGCAACGGGTTCTTCTTGTCCGGGTCGACGGCGCGACCGTACCTTCTTTATGGCCCCCCAAACCCCCTTTGCCCGGTGAGGATCACGCATGCGCACCGCCCTGCTCCAGAGCTCCGGACGCCCCGGTTCGGTCGTCGAGAACCTGAAGGTGCTCGACGACGCCGCGGGCCGTGCCGCCGCTGCCGGGGCCGGGCTGGTGATCGCTCCGGAGATGTTCCTCACCGGGTACGCGATCGGCGACGACATCGCCCGACTCGCCGAGGCCGCCGACGGCGACAGCGCGGACACCGTCGCTGAGATCGCCACCCGGCACGGACTCGCCGTCGCGTACGGCTACCCCGAGCGCGACGGCGGGACCGTCTACAACTCCGCCCAGCTGATCTCCGCCGACGGCACCCGCCTCGCGAACTACCGCAAGACCCACCTCTTCGGCTGCTTCGAGCGGGACCACTTCACCCCCGGTGAGCAGCAGGTGGTGCAGGCCGAGCTGAACGGTCTCCGCGTCGGCATCCTCATCTGCTACGACGTCGAGTTCCCGGAGAACGTCCGGGCCCACGCCCTCGCCGGCACCGACCTGCTGGTCGTGCCGACGGCGCAGATGCACCCGTTCCAGTTCGTCGCCGAGTCGATGATCCCGGTGCGCGCCTTCGAGAACCAGATGTACGTGGCCTACGTCAACCGCGTAGGCCGCGAGGGGGAGTTCGAGTTCGTCGGCCTCTCCACCCTGGCCGGCCCCGACGGCGTCGCCCGCACGCGCGCCGGACGCGAGGAGGACCTGGTGTTCGCCGACACCGACCCCGTCCTCCTCGCCGCCTCCCGCGAGGCCAACCCGTACCTGAAGGACCGCCGTCCCGGCCTCTACGGGTCCCTCGTCTGAAGCTCCCCTCCCCCCAGCTCACCGTTTTCGCAAGGAGTCCGTACCCCATGACGTCCATGGTGCCCAACGCCGTCCAGCACGCCGACGAGCAGCAGCCGCCGATCACCATGTTCGGTCCGGATTTCCCGTACGCCTACGACGACTACCTCGCCCACCCGGCGGGCCTGGGTCAGATCCCGGCGACCGAGCACGGCACCGAGGTCGCGGTCATCGGCGGCGGTCTGTCCGGCATCGTGGCCGCGTACGAGCTGATGAAGATGGGCCTCAAGCCCGTCGTCTACGAGGCCGACCAGATCGGCGGCCGGCTGCGCACCGTCGGCTTCGACGGCCCGGAGACCGAGGGCCTGACCGCGGAGATGGGCGCCATGCGCTTCCCGCCGTCCTCCACCGCCCTCCAGCACTACATCGACCTGGTCGGCCTGAAGACCGCGCCGTTCCCGAACCCGCTCGCCGAGGCCACCCCGTCGACCGTCGTCGACCTCAAGGGCGAGAGCCACTACGCCGAGACCATCGACGACCTGCCGCAGGTCTACCGCGACGTCGCCGAGGCGTGGAACAAGTGCCTCGACGAGGGCGCCGACTTCTCCGACATGAACCGCGCGATGCGCGAGCGCGACGTGCCGCGGATCCGTGAGATCTGGGCGAAGCTCGTGGAGAAGCTCGACAACCAGACCTTCTACGGCTTCCTCTGCGACTCCGAGGCCTTCAAGTCCTTCCGGCACCGCGAGATCTTCGGCCAGGTCGGCTTCGGCACCGGCGGCTGGGACACCGACTTCCCCAACTCCATCCTGGAGATCCTGCGCGTCGTCTACACCGAGGCCGACGACCACCACCGCGGCATCGTCGGCGGCTCCCAGCAGCTGCCGCTGCGCATGTGGGAGCGCGAGCCGGAGAAGATCGTGCACTGGGCCCAGGGCACCTCGCTGGCCTCGCTGCACGAGAACCGCGCGCCCCGTCCGGCCGTGACCCGCCTGCACCGCGCCGCCGGCAACCGGATCACCGTGACCGACGCCAACGGCGACATCCGCACCTACCCGGCCGCGATCTTCACCGCGCAGTCCTGGATGCTGCTGTCGAAGATCGACTGCGACGACTCGCTCTTCCCGATCGACCACTGGACCGCGATCGAGCGCACCCACTACATGGAGAGCTCGAAGCTGTTCGTCCCCGTGGACCGGCCGTTCTGGCTGGACAAGGACGAGGAGACCGGCCGGGACGTGATGTCGATGACCCTCACCGACCGTATGACGCGCGGCACGTACCTCCTCGACAACGGCCCCGACCAGCCCGCCGTGATCTGCCTGTCCTACACCTGGTGCGACGACAGCCTGAAGTGGCTGCCGCTGTCCGCGCAGGAACGGATGGAGGTCATGCTGAAGTCGCTCGGCGAGATCTATCCCAAGGTCGACATCCGCAAGCACATCATCGGCAACCCGGTCACCGTCTCCTGGGAGAACGAGCCCTACTTCATGGGCGCGTTCAAGGCCAACCTGCCCGGCCACTACCGCTACCAGCGGCGCCTGTTCACGCACTTCATGCAGGACCGGCTGCCCGAGGACAAGCGCGGCATCTTCCTCGCCGGCGACGACATCTCCTGGACGGCCGGCTGGGCCGAGGGCGCGGTGCAGACGGCGCTGAACGCGGTGTGGGGCGTCATGCACCACTTCGGCGGCGAGACCGACCCGACCAACCCCGGCCCGGGCGACCTGTACGACGAGATCGCACCGGTCGAGCTGCCCGAGGACTGAACCCTCAGTCCGGCAGCGGGGTGAGCAGCATCCGGCTCGCGAACCCCACCGCCGCGTCCAGCCGTTCGGTGAACTCCTCGGCCAGGTCGGGGAGCCTGCGCAGTGCCCACAGGGCCCGGGCCGCCGCCCAGGTGGCGTCCCGGGCCCTTTCCAGGCTCCAGGAGCCGAGCAGATGGGTGAGCGGGTCCGCGATCTGCAGCAGATCGGGGCCCGGCATCAGATCCTCGCGGATGCGCTCCTCCAGCGCCACGAGGAGATCACCCACGCGATCGAACTCGTCCTCCAGCTCGACGGGTTCGCAGCCGAGCGTACGACAGGTGTCCACGACGGCCAGCGCGAGATCGTGCCCGATGTGCGCGTTGATGCCCGCCAGCGCGAACTGCAACGGCCGTACCCCGGGATGGCGCCGGTACTGGAACAGGGGCCGCCAGCAGGCCGGGGGCCGCTGTCCGGCCTCGGCGGCGTCGACCGCCGCGAGATAGCGCTCGGCGAACCGCACGTCCAGCGTGATCGCCGCCCGCGCGTCCGGGAAGAGACCGGCGTCGATGCCCCGGTCCACGGCCTCGGTCACCGCCAGGTAGACACGGTTGAAGACGGCTACGCCGTCCCGTGTGGGAAGATCCACTGCGACGGCGCGCATGCGGCCGATGACCGCGTCCACGGGTGAGGTGAGTTGTTCGCATTGCGCCATGAGGGCAGAGTCGCACCTTTAGGGTGACTGAAGTGCCGGCGGGCCCGACGCTTCCCCAGAACGGGGGAACGCACCCGCCGTCACGGGAGTGAGCCGCACCGGTCTGGGGAGGTCCGGCGGCACACGGCCCGCACGTACGGAGGGGGAAGGGCGTTTGGCTGGCTCACGTGTTCAGCGGCGTGAGGCGCGCAGGGCGGCGCGCCGCCGGTCCACACGGCGGGGCGCCATGGTGGTGGCCGCGTCCGTCGTGGTCGCCGTCGGCACCGCCGCCGGGATGATCTCGGCGCTCGACGACGAGGCGGCCTCCGACGAGGCCCGCCCCGAGGTGACGTACTCGCCGCGCCTCCAGGACCTGCCGGTGTCACCGCCGCCGTCCTCCGCGTCGCCCTCGCCCTCCGCCTCTCCGTCGCCGACGAAGAAGAAGACCAGCCCTAAGCCCACGCCGAAGAAGTCGACGCGGGCCCCGAGCACGGCCGCAGTCTCCACCCAGCTCTACCGGCACCCCCAGTCCCAGGTCCTGGACTGGGTCCGCGCGAACGCCGGCGACTCCCGGCACGGCGTCATCCAGTCCCGGATCGCCGCCCAGCCCGCCGCCGTGTGGTTCGCCGACTTCACCCCGGACAACATCACCGCCCGGGTCCGCGCGGTCACCTCGGGCGGCGCCGCCCAGGGCCGTACCCCGGTGGTCGTGGCGTACACGATCCCGGACCGTGACTGCGGCGGCGCCAGCCAGGGCGGGGCGCCGAGCCTGGCCGCCTACGACGACTGGATCGACCGCTTCGCCGCCGGACTCGGCTCCGGCAGCGTCATCGTCATCCTGGAACCGGACTCCATAGCGCAGGCCGAGTGCCTCTCCAGCGGCGAGCGCGCCGCCCGGTTCGCCTCGCTGGCCCGCGCCGGGCGCGTGCTGAAGGCCGCCAACCCCAACGCCCGGGTCTACTACGACGCCGGGCACTCCGGCTGGCACGCCCCCGGCAAGCAGGCGGGCTGGCTGCGGCAGGCGGGCGCCGCCTCCGCCGCGTCCTCCGACGGGATCTTCAGCAACGTCTCCAACTTCCACACCACCGCCGCCGAGGTCGCCTACGCCCGACAGGTCCTCGCCGCCCTCGGCGGCCCCGCCTCCCTGGGCGCCGTCATCGACACCAGCCGCAACGGCAACGGCGCCCCGGCCGACGGCGAGTGGTGCGACCCGGACGGACGGGCCCTGGGCCGCACCCCGACGCTGAGCACGGGGGAGGCCCGTATCGACGGCTATCTGTGGGTGAAGCTCCCGGGCGAGTCCGACGGCTGCAAGGGCACTCCGGGAACGTTCTCCGCGTCGTACGCCTACGAACTGGCCTCGTCGTAGGAGGACGTGCCCTCGTCCAGGAGCGGCTGCCGGTTCTTGAGGTGGGCCGGGGCGAAGGCGCGCAGCGCGTGGTAGCCGGTGATCACGACCAAGGTGCCCAGCGCGATGCCGCTCAGTTCGAAGGTGTCGGTGAACTCCATGGTCACGTTGCCGACGCCGATGATGATGCCGGCCGCCGCCGGGACCAGGTTCAGCGGATTGCGCAGGTCCACCCCGGCGTTGATCCAGATCTGCGCGCCGAGCAGGCCGATCATGCCGTACAGGATGACGGTGATGCCGCCCAGGACGCCGCCGGGGATGGCGGCGACGACCGCGCCGAACTTCGGGCACAGGCCGAACAGCAGGGCGAAGCAGGCGGCGGCCCAGTAGGCGGCGGTGGAGTAGACGCGGGTCGCCGCCATCACGCCGATGTTCTCGGAGTACGTGGTGGTGGGCGGTCCGCCGACCGCCGTGGACAGCACCGAGCCGACGCCGTCTGCGGAGATCGCGGTGCCCAGCTTGTCGTCGAGGTCGTCGCCGGTCATCTCGCCGACCGCCTTGACGTGTCCGGCGTTCTCGGCGACCAGGGCGATCACGACGGGCAGGGCGACCAGGATCGCCGACCACTCGAAGGACGGCCCGTGGAAGGTGGGCAGCCCGATCCAGTCGGCCTGGCCGACCCCGGAGAGGTCGAGCCGCCAGTGGTCGGTGACCTTGCCGCTCGCGTCCGCCGAGTGGATCCGGCCGAAGATCCGGTCGAACAGCCAGGAGATCCCGTACCCGAAGACCAGGCCGAGGAAGATCGCGATCCGGGACCAGAAGCCGCGCAGACAGACCACGGCGAGGCCGGTGAAGAGCATCACCAGCAGGGCGGTCCACTGGTCCTGCGGCCAGTAGGTGGTGGCGGTGACCGGGGCCAGGTTGAAGCCGATCAGCATCACGACCGCGCCGGTGACGATCGGCGGCATCGCGGCGTGGATGATCCGGGCGCCGAACCGCTGGACGGCGACACCGACCAGGAACAGCGCGACGCCGACCACCAGGACCGCGCCGGTCACGGTGGCGCTGGTGCCGCCGTCGGCCCGGATGACCGCCGCGACGCCCACGAACGACAGCGAACAGCCCAGGTAGCTGGGGACCCGGCCGCGGGTGGCGAGCAGGAAGACCATGGTCGCCACGCCGGACATCATGATCGCCAGATTGGGGTCCAGGCCCATCAGGACCGGGGCCACGAACGACGCCCCGAACATCGCCACCACGTGCTGGGCGCCGAGGCCCGCCGTGCGCGGCCAGGAGAGCCGTTCGTCGGGCCGGACCACCGCGCCGGGCGCCGGAGTGCGTCCGTCTCCGTGCAGTTTCCAGCGGACGCCAAGATCCATGGTGCGGTTTCGCTTTCGGTCGTGCGTGCGGATGTCCGCACCATTGTCAGGGGTGCGAACGGATGCCGATCATCCGCATGGCCGTTGACGCGCCGGTCCGCCGGTCGTCCGCACAGCGGTTCACGCGTTCGTCCGGCGGGCCACCGCATGGCCGGTGACCCGCCGGACCGCCGGTCGTCCGCACGTCCCGTGGGCGCGTCGGTCAGGTGCGCGCGTCCGGGACCGCGGCGTCCGCCTTGGTGATCGTGGCCGACTTGCGGTCGGCGCTGCGGAGCACGCCCGCGAAGGCCGCGAGACCGGTCGCCAGCACCGTGACCAGGCCGAACGACACCACCAGACTGGTCGCCTGGGCCAGTCCGCCGATCGCGCCGGGCGCGACGAGACCCGAGGTGTACGTGATGGTCGCGACGCCCGCGATGGCCAGGCTGGGGTTGGGACCGCTGCGGCCCGCCGCCGCGAAGCACAGCGGGACGACCACCGCGATGCCGAGGCCCATCAGGCCGAAGCCGGTCATCGCGACCGCGGGATGGCCCGCGAGGACGATCAGCAGGCCGCCGAGGGCGGCGAGGACACCGCCGAGGCGGACCGTGCGGACGGCGCCGTAGCGGTCCACCACCTTGTCGCCCGCGATCCGGGCGAGCGCCATGGTGAGCGTGAAGCCCGTGGTGCACGCGGCGGCCAGACCGGCCGAACTCTCCAGTTCGTCCCGCAGATACACCGCGGACCAGTCCAGGCTCGCACCCTCCGCGAACACCGCGCAGAATCCGACCGCACCGATGAGCAGGGCCGATCGGGGCGGCAGCGCGAACCGGGGCGGCGGTTCCTCGTCCTGGGCGGGCTGGAGGTCCAGCACCCAGGCGCAGGCGGTCACGCCCGCGACGGTCAGCACGGCCGCCGCCACCGCGTGGTGGACGCGGGCGTCGGTGTCCAGGTGGGCGGCGAGGGTGCCACCGAGCGAGCCGAGGACGGCGCCCGCGCTCCACATGCCGTGCAGCCCGGACATGATCGACCGGTCGAGCCGGTTCTCCACCTCCACGCCGAGGGCGTTCATCGCGACGTCCGCCATGCCGGCGGTGGCGCCGAAGACGAAGAGGGCCAGGCAGAGGGTGAGGAGGTTCGGGGCCAGCGAGGGCAGGACCAGGGCGAGCGTCCACAGGGCGATCAGCGCGCGCAGGGCGTTGCGGGCGCCGAAGCGGTGGGTGATGCCTCCGGCGAGCGGCATGGCCAGCGAGGCGCCGAGCGCGGGGAAGGCGAGGGCGAGGCCCAACTGGCCGGCGCTCACCCCGGCATGGTCCTGGATCCAGGGCACCCGGGTGGCGAAGGAGCCGGTCACCGCGCCGTGCACGGTGAAGACGGCGGCCACGGCATAGCGCGCCCGCCGCACCTCGCGTCCGCTCTGGACCACGTCACTCATTCTCCGACCCCTCCCTCTGCGATGCTGCCGTAAACTATCAGGAACCCTGCCTGATAGATAGGGGATATCCCATGACCGCCTCCCGCCCGTCCCCGCCGATCTGGCAGGATCCCGGCATGCCCGCATCCCCCAGCACCGCACGGGCCATCAACGACCGGCTCGCCCTGCGACTGCTCCAGCAGGAGGGCCCGTTGACGGCGGGGCGGCTCAAAGAGCTGACCGGACTGTCCCGCCCGAGCGTCGCCGACCTCCTCGAACGCCTCACCGCCGCCGGACTGATCGAGGTGGTGGGGGAGTCCGGCGAACAGCGCCGGGGACCGAACGCCAAGGTGTACGGGATCGTCGCCGGCCGCGCCCACCTCGCCGCCCTCGACGTGCGCACCGAGGGTGTCGCGGTGGCCGTGTCCGACCTGCTCGGGCGGGTTCTCACGGAGGCGTCGGCGCCGATCGACACCGGGGTGGGCACCGGGCCCGCGGTGGAGCAGGCGGTGGCGCTGGTGGAGCGGGCGGTGAAGGAGGCCGGCGTGGACCGGCCGCACACCGTGGGCATCGGCGCCCCCGGCCTGATCGACCCGGCCACCGGCGAACTGCGCGACTCCACGGGGCTGCCGGAGTGGCACCGGCGGCTGGTCGCGGCCCTCCAGGAACGGCTCCCGGAGTCCCGCGTCAGCGTGGAGAACGAGACCAACCTCGCGGCCGTGGCGGAGCACCGCGACGGCGCCGCCCGCGACCGGGACACCTTCGTGCTGCTCTGGCTCGGCGTGGGCGTGGGTGCCGCCGTGATGCTGGACGGCGCGATCCGGCGGGGCGCGTCGGGCGGCACGGGTGAGGTCGGCTTCCTGCCGGTGCCGGGGACCGGGGGCCTGCCCTCGGCCACCGGCTGCGACGGCGGCTTCCACTCGCTGGCCTGCTCCGCGGCGGTGGTCGAACTGGCGGCCGCGCACGGTCTTGCGGCGGGTGCGGAGGTGGGCACCCACGGTCCTGCGGCGGCCACCGAGACGGGGGTCCCGAAGGCGGGCGCGCCGGAGAAGGGTGCGCGGGAGACGGCGGCCTCCGAGACGGGCGCCCTGGAGACGGCGACCTTGGAGGCGGTGGCCACCGAGACGGGCGCGCCGGAGGCGGTGACCCCGGAGGCGGTGACCCCCGAGACGGGCGCGCCGGAGGCGGTGACCCCCGAGACGGGTCCGCCGGAGACGGCGGCCTCCGAGACGGGCGCGCCGGAGGCGGTGGCCCCGGAGGCGGCGGCCCCAGCGACAGCCGTCCGCGGGACAGCCGTACCGGAGACAGCCGTCCGCGGGACAGCCGTACCGGAGACAGCCGCCCGCGGGACAGCCGTACCGGAGACAGCCGCCCGCGGGACAGCCGTCCCCGAGGCAGCGGCGCTGGTCAGGGCGGCGTCGGCCGACCCGTCCGTCCCGGCCCACGCCGCCTTCCTGGACGCCCTCGCCGACCGCGTCGCCCTGGGGGCGGCGGCCGTCGTCTCCGTGCTCGACCCCGGCTGCGTGGTCCTCGCGGGCGAGAACGGCCGAGCGGGCGGCACGCCGCTGGCGGAGCGGGTCCAGTCCCGGCTGGCGGCCCTGTCACCGCTGCCGACCGAGGTGCGGCCCAGCGCGCTGGGCGGGGAGGCGGTGCTGCGCGGCGCGCTGCTGACGGCGCGGGAGAAGGCGCAGGACGACGTGTTCGGCTACCGGGACTGACGCACCGGACGACACCGGGCCGGGATTGACGCGCCGAGCGACACCGGGCCGGGGTTGACGCACCGGACGACACCGGCCCGGGGCTGACGTACGTGCGTCAGCGGCGGTTCCGTACCGCCAGGTACTCCTCGAACGTGCCCTTGCCCACCGCCCGTTCCGGTGCCAGATGGCCGCCCTCCCGGAAGGCCCGGTACGCCTTCCCGGCCAGCGGTACGTTCAGGATCGGGCGCCTGCGGCCGGTCACCCGGAGGAACGAGCGGGCCAGGGACTCCATCGACCGCACCTCGGGACCCGCCATGTCGTCCACGCGCCCCGCGGGCGCCGCGAGAGCCAGCTCCGCCAGCCGGTCCGCCACCTCGGCCACCTCCACCGGCTGGTCCGGCACCCCGGCGGGCAGCAGCAGCACCGGCGCCTTGGCCAGCGTGCCGAACAGCTGGGCCAGCAGATCGTGGAACTGCGTGGCGCGCAGGATCGTGAAGCCGAGCCCCGAGTCCTCGATCAGCCGCTCCACGGCGAGCTTGCTGCGGTAGTAGCCGAACGGCACCCGGTCGACCCCGACGATCGAGATGTACACCAGATGCCCCACCCCGGCCTTCCGCGCGGCGGCGATCAGATTCCGGGCCGCGTCCTCGTCACCGCCCCGGGGCGATGTCGCGCAGTGCACGATCGCGTCCGCCCCGGACATCGCCGCGTCCAGCCCGGCACCGCCCTTCCGCAGGTCCACCGCGTACGGCCGGTTGCGCCGGCTGAGCACCCGCACCTCGTGCCCGTCCGCCCGCAGCCGCTCGACGACGAGCCGTCCGAGGGTTCCGGTACCGCCGGTCACCAGGATCGTGGTCATCGCTGTTTCCGTCCTCTCGCAGGGCGGAGCCCCGACCGTCGGGGCTCCCGCACCAGCTCGGACCGATCAGCGGCGCGAAATGTGACAGCCCCCGGCGGAAACTAGGCCCGTGCAAGTTGACGCCGCACGAAGTCCAGCTTCTCCGGATTCAGCACGGCGCGCGCGTGGACGATGACGCCCTCGCGGACCTCGAAGGCGACCACCGAGAGCAGCGTGTCGCCGGACCAGGCGGCCATGCCCGTGTCGCCGTTGATCTCGACGGCCGAGAACTCCACTCCGGCCAGGAAGGTCTGCCGTGTCCCGACCAGGAAGCGGGACACCCGGTCGCGGCCCTCGATCGGACGCCGGGCCGCGCTGACCTTGCCGCCGCCGTCGCCGGTCCAGGTCACATCGGCCGCCAGCGTCTTCTCCAGCGTGGTCACATCGCCCTCCCGCGCGGCCGCGATGAACGACTCCACCAGCTTTCGCCGCCGCTCCGGCTCGGCCTCGAAACGGGAGCCCGGTTCGCCCACCCGGCGCACCGCCCGCCGGTACAGCTGACGGCAGTTGGCCTCGGTCAGCTCCAGCGCCTCGGCGATCTCCCGGTGGCCGTACCCGAAGGCCTCCCGCAGCACGAACACGGCCCGCTCCGTCGGAGTGAGCCGTTCCAGCAGCACCAGCATCGCCAGCGACACCGACTCCCGCTGCTCGGCGGACTCCAGCGGGCCGAGCGTGCCGTCGGAGGTGAGGACCGGCTCCGGCAGCCACTCCCCGACGTACACCTCCCGGCGGGCGCGCGCCGAGGTCAGCCGGGACAGACAGAGGTTGGTGACGACCTTGGCGAGCCAGGCGCCGGGGTGCGTGATCGACGCGCGCTCGGTGGAGCTGAACCGGAGATAGGCGTCCTGCACGGCGTCCTCCGCCTCCTGGGCGGAGCCCAGCATGCGGTACGCCAGCCCGAACAGCCGGGGGCGGTGGTTCTCGAACTCGTCCGCGGTCGTCGTCATGCACGTCACCCTGCCACGCGGGCCCGGCGGGGTGGGCGTTGGGAGGCCCGGCGGCGGGCAAGGGCCGTCGTCACCGCCGCCGGGCCGGTCCTGCTCCGGGGTCAGCAGGCGCCGAGGTCCTGCCACACCCCCCATTCACCGGTGGTCCCGGGCTCCTCGCCCTTCGTCCACCACTTCGACTTCCAGGTGTGCCCCTCGTGGGAGACCTCGGTGCCGCCGCCGTACGCCGTCGAGGAGTCCCAGGCGGGCGCGGTGCAGTCACCCGGCGTGGGGGTCGGCGTCGGGTCCGTCGGCTCCGGGGTCGGGGTGGTGTCCGAGCCCGGCTCCACGACCGTCACGCCCCGGGCCAGGTCCTGGGCCAGCGCGTACGTCGTGCCGTTGATGTTCACCGTCCAGTTCCACGGCGTGGACACCGGCAGGTAGTAGTTGAAGGACAGCTCCACCGACGCGCCCGGCGCCAGCGACTGCCAGCCCGGCAGCTTCAGCGAGACCCGGTGGAAGTCGCCCTTCAGCCCGCCCACGTTGGAGCCGGTGTGGTCGCTGCTGATCACCTTGGCGCCGAACCCCGACTGGTCGGAGGCGTTGGCCGGAGCGGCGGTCGAGTAGTCGAACTGGAACTCCGTGCCGCCCGGCAGGGTGGCCTTGGTGTTGTTGGTGATCTTCACCTTGGGCGTGATCGGGTAGTTGGAGTCACCGAGCTTGAACTCCCCGAACTCCACACCGATGTCGACCGCCTTGGTGGGCAGCTGCTTGTTCGAGACCTTCGCCCCGTACGGGGAGGCGGACTTGAACTTGTCGTACATCGCGGTGGTCAGCGTCGAGCCCGGCTCGTACTGGCCCTTGGCCGCGTTCCACTGGTAGTCGCCGGCCAGCTCCCACACCATGGTGCCGCCGATCCCGCGGTCGACCACGTAGTCGGCCTTGGCCTTCACCGACTGCTCGTCCTCGGTGGACAGGAACACCTTCTTCTCGGCGTTCCACAGCCACGGCGCGACCAGCGTGGAGTCGTACTTGCGGGCGTAGGTGCCGGTGAGCTGCGTGTCGGCGGGGAAGCCGTACTTGGTCACGTAGTCGCCGACGACGCCCTTCTCCAGGTTCTTGGCGTGCCACATCGGGTTGGAACCCGCGGGCGACTCCTTGCCGTTGGTGTCCAGGTCGTGCCAGAGGTTGTCGATGCCGGTGGCGCCGTCACCGCACTTGGTCAGCCCGGACCCGGCCGGGCAGTTGGTGGACGCCGCCTTGCCCCACAGGCCGTCAGTGCCGCCGGTGACGTTCTTGAACCCGCGGGTGTAGTAGGGGAGTCCGATGTTGATGCGGCCGGCCGGCATCGAGCCGCGGAAGTAGTGGTAGGCCCAGTCGGTGTTGAGGTAACCGATACCGCCGTACTGGTTGGCCCCGTACACGCCCGCGGCGGCCAGTTCGGCGTCCTTGCCGTCGTCGAAGAGCGAGGCGTTCGGGCCGACGTACTCGTTCCAGGCGCCGTGCAGGTCGTAGGACATGATGTTGACGTAGTCCAGGTACTTCTGCACCTGGAAGGTCTCCATGCCGCGCAGCAGATAGCCGGAGGAGGGGGCCGCGACCGTGAGCAGGTAGTGCCTGCCGTCCGCCGCGCCCGCCCGGTCGAGCTTCTCGCGCAGGGTCTTCATCAGCACGGCGTAGCCCTTGACCAGCCCGGCCCGGCGGCCGTTGGAGACCGACCAGTCCAGCGGGTTGCCCGCGTCCTTCATGGTCGTCGGGTACTCGTAGTCGATGTCGACGCCGTTGAAGCCGTACTTCCTGATGAAGTCGACCGCCGAGTTCGCGAACGTCTCGATGCCCGCCTGGTTCACCGAGCCGTCGGCGTTGGTGGCCATCGAGTAGAAGCCGCCCGAGTTCACGCGGTCGCCGTCGGCGTCGAAGTAGCCGCCGGTCTCGGCCCAACCGCCCACCGAGATCAGCGTCTTGACATTGGGGTGCTGCTTCTTGAACTTGTTGAGCAGATTGAAGTGGCCCTTGTAGGAGTACTCCGGGTCCATCTCCGCGCCGCTCACACCCGGCCAGGTCATCCCGGTCGAGGCGTTGGTGGGGCCGTCCGCGCCGACGGAGATCTTGTTCGAGCCGTCGATGTGCGCGAAGGCGTAGTTGATGTGGGTGATCTTGTCCCACGGGATGTCCGGGGCGAGGTAGGCGGGCGTGCCGTCCTTGCCGGTGCGCCAGCCGGTGAAGTAGCCGATCACCCGGCGCTGGTGGTCGGCGCCCATCTTCTCCCGGCCCTCGGTGTCGTAGACCGAGCAGTACGGCACGTCCACGCCGGGCGTGGTGTAGAGCCCGTCGGGGCGACAGGACTCCTGGTCGGCGGCGTGCGAGACGGTGGCCGGCAGACCCGCGAGCAGCAGCCCGGCGACGGCCGCGGCGCCCGCGAGCAGGGAGGTTCTCGCTCGGTTGCGTGACAGCAAGTCGGTTCCTCTCCACGGAAGTTGCGCAGACCATAGGAAGGACTAGACCAATGCGTCAATAGGTATGGACCAATTTGGAGTTCAAGGGATGCGAGGGGCGCCCGGGGCCGGCCGGGCAAGGCGCCTGTGAGCCACCCCACAGCCCTCGCCCGCATGGACGCAGGTCAGGCGTGGCACACTGGCCCTGTACCTAAAGCAGCGCACTCCGGGGTCGGTGAAAGTCCGAACCGGCGGTTACAGTCCGCGACCCGACCGCTTCCAGCGGCCGGTTGACCAGGTGAAATTCCTGGACCGACGGTTAAAGTCCGGATGGGAGGCAGTGCGCGGCGGGCGGGCATTCGTGCGCGCCGCCGATGCTGAGCACGTCCTTCGGGACGATTCTCACCGGCGTCGCCCCCGGTGTCGCAGTCCGCAGTCTCTGTCGTTCTTCGACAGCCCCGGAGTCCGTGCCCCGTTGAGGCAGGAGGACCCGGGAAGTGTTCACCGGAATCGTCGAAGAGCTGGGCGAGATCACCGCCGTCGAGAACCTCGGTGACTCCTGTCGCTTCCGCGTACGCGGTCCCGTGGTGACCGAGGGGGCCAAGCACGGCGACTCCATCGCGGTCAACGGCGTCTGCCTCACGGTCGTGGAGCACGAGGGCGACGAGTTCACCGCCGATGTGATGGCCGAGACCCTCAACCGCTCCAGCCTCGGCGCCCTCGGCGTCGGCTCCCGCGTCAACCTGGAGCGCCCCACCGCGGTCGGCGCCCGGCTCGGCGGCCACATCGTGCAGGGCCACGTCGACGGCACCGGCGCCGTCCTGGAGCGCAAGCCCTCCGACAACTGGGAGATCATCAAGATCTCGCTGCCCGTGGACCTGGCCCGCTATGTCGTGGAGAAGGGCTCCATCACCGTCGACGGCATCAGCCTCACCGTCGTCGACGCGGGCCCGGACTACTTCTCCGTGAGCCTGATCCCCACCACGCTCGCCCTGACCACGCTCGGGGTGAAGCAGCCCGGCGACCCGGTCAACCTGGAGGTCGACGTCGTCGCCAAGTACGTCGAACGCCTGCTGGGAGCAGCCAGGTGAACACGCTCAACTCCGAGGCCTTCGTCCTGTTCGGCCAGCACATCATCTGGTCGGACATGATCGGCAACACCCTGGGCCTGATCACCCTCGCGCTCGGCTTCCGGCGCTCGCTGTGGACCTGGCCGGTCCAGTTCCTCTCCGGTCTCGTCCTCTTCGGCGCCTTCTACGGGCACCTCAGCGGCAGCGCGGGCAAGCAGGCCGTCGTCATGGCCGTCGCGCTGTACGGCTGGTCCCAGTGGAGCCGCGGCACCGGCAAGGCCGAGGACGGCAGGATCGCCGTCCGCTTCGCCACCTGGCCGGAGCGCGCCACCATGGTCGCCGCCGCTGCCGCCGGCACCGTCGCGGTGGCCCTGATCTTCAAGGCGTACCCGAGCCTGTCCTGGGACCCTTGGCCGGACGCCTACATCTTCGTCGGCACCGTCGTCGCCATGTACGCCCAGGCCCGCGGCATGGTCGAGTTCTGGTTCGCCTGGCTCCTGGTCGACCTCGTCGGCGTCCCGCTGAACTTCGCCAACGGCTACGCCTTCTCCGGCTTCGTCTACGTCATCTACGGCGCACTCGTCCTGTGGGGCATGCGCGACTGGTGGCTGCGCTCCCGCAGGGACCCGCGGCCCGTCCTGGAAGGAGCGCCCGCGTGAGCACCTCAACCGCCCTGTACGGCACCGAGAACATCGAGGACTGGTCGCTGGACCCCGTCGAGCAGGCCATCGCCGACATCGCCGCCGGACGTCCGGTCGTGGTCGTCGACGACGAGAACCGGGAGAACGAGGGCGACCTCATCGTCGCCGCCGAGAAGGCGACCCCCGAGATCGTCGCGTTCATGATGCGCGAGTGCCGCGGCATGATCTGCGCCCCCATGGAGGGCGAGGAACTGGACCGGCTCGGCATCCCGCTGATGGTGGAGAACAACACCGAGTCCATGCGGACCGCGTTCACCGTCACCGTGGACGCCGCACCCGTCCACGGCGTCACCACCGGCATCTCCGCCTCCGACCGCTCCACCACGCTGCAGCTGCTGGCGAGCGGCAAGGCCGAGAGCGACGACTTCGTCCGCCCGGGCCACATCTTCCCGCTGCGCGCCCGCCCGGGTGGCGTCCTGGTCCGCGACGGCCACACCGAGGCCGCCGTCGACCTCGCCCGTCTCGCGGGGCTGCGTCCGGCCGGCGCCATCGTCGAGATCGCCGGGGACGACGGCCGGATGCTGCGGCTGCCCGACCTGATCCCGTTCGCCCGCAAGCACGGCCTGTCGATCATCTCCATCGAGGACCTGATCGCCTACCGCCGCGCCACGGAGGCCCCGGCCGCCGAGACCACCGCGGCCCCGCAGGCCGCACCGGCCGCCGCCGCGCCCGTGGTCCGCCGCGAGGCCGAGGTGCACCTGCCCACCGGCCGCGGCACCTTCACCGCCTACGGCTACCGCTCCACCGTCGACGGCATCGAGCACGTCGCCCTGGTGCACGGCGACATCGGCGACGGCCGGGACGTCCTGGTCCGGGTCCACTCCGAGTGCCTCACCGGCGACGTCTTCGGCTCCCAGCGCTGCGACTGCGGCCCCCAGCTCGACGCCGCCCTTCGGCGCATCCAGGCCGAGGGCCGCGGCATCGTGGTCTACCTGCGCGGACACGAGGGTCGCGGCATCGGCCTGATGTCCAAGCTGCGCGCCTACGAGCTCCAGGAGCGCGGCCGCGACACCCTGGACGCCAACCTGGAGCTGGGCCTGCCCGCCGACGCCCGGGACTACGCGGCCGGGGCGCGGATACTGCGGGACCTCGGAATTGTGAGCGTCCGCCTGATGACCAACAACCCCGACAAGACCGACGCCCTCGTCCGGCACGGCATCGAGGTCACCGACCGCGAGCCGATGCCCGTCACCGCGGGCGAGCACAACATCCGCTACCTGCGCACCAAGCGGGACCGGATGGGCCACGACCTGCCCTGGCTGGAGGCGGCCCCCGTCTCCGCCTGCGGCAACCAGTAGACGACAGCGACAACCAGAAACACTCCGAAGGAGAGACGTGAGCGGCAAGGGCGCACCGGAACTGTCCGTACAGGGCGTGGGCGATCTGCGGGTCGCCGTCATCGCGGCGCAGTGGCACGAAAAGGTGATGGACGGCCTGGTGGACGGCGCCCTGCGCGCCCTGCACGACCTCGGCATCGACGAGCCGACCCTGCTCAGGGTCCCCGGCAGCTGGGAGCTGCCGGTCGTCGCCAAGGTCCTCGCCGGACGGGGCTACGACGCCGTGGTCGCCCTCGGCGTCGTCATCCGGGGCGGCACCCCGCACTTCGACTACGTGTGCCAGGGCGTCACCCAGGGCCTGACCCAGGTCTCGGTGGAGACCGGGGTACCGGTCGGCTTCGGCGTGCTCACCTGCGACACCGAGGAGCAGGCCCTGGACCGGGCCGGCCTGGAGGGCTCCAGCGAGGACAAGGGGCACGAGGCGGTCACCGCGGCGGTCGCCACCGCGGCCACCTTGCGTTCAGTATCCGAACCCTGGCGCTGACGAAGCGGGTATGTGGCATAGGCTGAGCGTCACCATGTCCAAGAAGACGTTCGAGGAGCTCTTCACCGAGCTCCAGCAGAAGGCCGCCACCGGCGACCCCGCCACTTCCCGCACCGCAGAACTGGTCGGGAAGGGCGTCCATGCCATCGGCAAGAAGGTCGTCGAAGAGGCCGCCGAGGTCTGGATGGCCGCCGAGTACGAGGGCAAGGACGCGGCAGCCGAGGAGATCTCCCAGCTGCTGTACCACGTCCAGGTGATGATGGTCGCCCGCGGGATCTCCCTGGACGACGTCTACGCCCACCTCTGAGCCCACGCCGCACACCCGCACATCACTCGCGGACTCCCGCGAATCACACAACGAAGGAAGCCGACCTCATGCTGCGCATCGCCGTCCCCAACAAGGGTTCCCTCTCAGGCCCTGCGGCGGACATGCTGCATGAGGCCGGCTACCAGCAGCGCCGCGAGTCCAAGGAACTGCGCATCGTCGACCCGGAGAACGAGGTCGAGTTCTTCTACCTCCGCCCCCGCGACATCGCCATCTACGTCTCCTCCGGCCGCCTCGACATCGGCATCACCGGCCGCGACCTGCTGATCGACTCCGGCGCCGACGCCGAGGAGATCCTCCCGCTCGGCTTCGCCCGCTCCACCTTCCGCTTCGCCGCCAAGCCCGGCACCGCCTGCGGCCTGGCGGACCTCAAGGGCAAGACCGTCGCCACCTCCTACGAGGGCATCGTCGAGCGCCACCTCGCCGACAACGCGATCGACGCCTCCGTCGTCCACCTCGACGGCGCCGTCGAGACCGCCATCGAGCTCGGCGTCGCCGAGGTCATCGCGGACGTCGTCGAGACCGGCACCTCGCTGCGCAACGCCGGCCTGGAGGTCTTCGGCGAGCCGATCATGAAGTCCGAGGCCGTCGTCATCCGCCGTACCGGCGCCGAGACCGAGGACCCCAAGGTGCAGCAGTTCCTGCGCCGTCTGCAGGGCGTCCTGGTGGCCCGGACGTACGTGATGATGGACTACGACTGCCGGGTCGAGCAGCTGGAGAAGGCCGTCGCGCTCACCCCCGGCCTGGAGTCCCCGACCGTCTCCCCGCTGCACAACGAGGGCTGGGTCGCCGTCCGCGCGATGGTCCCCGCCAAGGAGGCGCAGCGGATCATGGACGACCTGTACGACATCGGCGCGCGGGCCATCCTGACGACGGCCATCCACGCCTGCCGTCTCTGAGGGACCACGAGCGATGTCCGACCAGCCCGACCTCCCCGAACTGCCCGTCACCTTCCGGCCGGGCCGCACCCGGGCCGTGCTGCTCACCGCGGGCGCCGCGATCCTCGTGGTGATCACCGCGGTGGCGCTGCTGCTGGAGAAGCTCGGCCCCGGCGAGCGGCTCAGCTTCATCCTCACCGGGGCGCTGATGTTCGGCGTCCTGGCGATGCTCGCCCGGGTCAAGGTCGTCGCCGAGGACTCCGGTGTGACGGTCGTGAACATCGCGAGCCGCCGCCGGCTGGAGTGGGCCGAGATCATCCAGGTGAACCTCCGCCCGGGTGACCCCTGGGTCTTCCTCGACCTCAGCGACGGCACCAGCCTGCCCGCGCTGGGCATCCAGCCCGGTATCGCCAAGCAGCGGGCCATCGCCGACGCCCGCGCGCTGCGGGCCCTCGCGGAGGCCCGGGGCACGAGGGATCTGCCGTAGGCCGGCACGAGGGATCTGCCGTAGGCGGCCCCCTCTTGATTAATCTGTTGGCGGAGGCGTTGTCGTGACGCCTCCGCCGCTGATCTCCCCCCGGGTGCGCAGCGGCCCCCTGCTACCCGAGGAGTGACCCCCTCCAGCGATGGACGGATCGTCCTGTAGTACCTGCGCCGCCCCCTCCCGACATACCGAGGCGGCGGCATGACCATCCCCCTGCTGCTCCTTGCCGCGGCATTCCTGCTGATCCTCGCCAACGGCTTCTTCGTGGCCGCCGAGTTCGGCCTGGTCACGGTGGAACGCCCGGAGGCCGAGAAGGCCGCCGCCGAGGGCGACCGCCGCGCCCGCACCGTGGTCGAGTCCTTGAAGGAACTCTCCTTCCAGCTCTCCGGCACCCAGCTCGGCATCACCATCACCTCCCTGGTGGTCGGCATGCTGGCCGAGCCCGCGCTCGCCGCGCTGCTGCACGGCCCCGTCACCGCGACCGGCGTCCCCGAGGGCGCCGTCTCCGGGGTCGCCGTCCTGGTCGGCATGCTGCTGGCCTCGGCCGTGCAGATGGTGATCGGCGAACTCGTGCCGAAGAACTGGGCGGTGTCCCGCCCGATGCAGGTCGCCCGCTTCGTCGCGGGCCCCCAGCACCTGTTCGCGCGGCTGTTCCGGCCGGTCATCGCCGCCCTGAACTCCGTCGCCAACCGGCTCGTGCGCGCTGTCGGCATCGAGCCCACCGAGGAGCTGGCCTCCGCCCGCACCCCCGGTGAACTGGTCTCCCTGGCCCGCCACTCGGCCCGCGCCGGAACCCTGGAGCAGGACACCGCGGACCTGTTCGTACGGACCCTCTCGCTCGGCGAGCTGACCGCGCAGCACGTGATGACCCCGCGGGTGAAGGTCAGCGCGCTCCAGTCGTCCGCGACCGCCGAGGACGTGGTCAATCTGACCCGCGCCACCGGCCTGTCCCGCTTCCCCGTCTACCGGGAGCGCATCGACGAGGTCGTCGGCATGGTCCACCTCAAGGACGCGCTCGCCGTGCCCGCCGCCGACCGCCTGCGCACCCAGGTGGACGCCATCGCCCGCCCGCCCCTGCTGGTCCCCGAGACCCTGCCGGTCCGGCCGCTGCTGGCCCGGCTGCGCAGCGAGCAGCCCATCGCGGTCGTCGTCGACGAGTACGGCGGCACCGCGGGCGTGGTCACCCTGGAGGACATCGTCGAGGAGATCGTCGGCGAGGTCCGCGACGAGCACGACGGACAGGACCTGCCCGAACTCGCCGCGGCCCCGGCCGAGGACGGCAGGCCCGCCTGGGACGCCGACGGCAGCTGCCGGGTCGACACGCTCCAGCGGATAGGACTCGACGTGCCCGAGGGCCCGTACGAGACCGTCGCCGGGCTCGTCGCCGATCTGCTCGGCCGGATCCCGGTCCCCGGCGACAAGGCCGAACTGCCCGGCTGGCGGCTGTCGGTGCGCCAGGTCGGCCACTACCGGGCCGAGCGGGTCCGCCTGGTGCGGACCGCCCCGGTGGCGGAGGCCGCCCGATGAGCCTGCTCCAACTCCTGCTCGCCGCGCTGCTCGTGCTCGCCAACGGCTTCTTCGTCGGCGCCGAGTTCGCGCTGGTCTCCGTGCGCCGCAGCCAGATCGAACCGCTCGGCACCGCCCGCGCCCGCCAGGTGCTCTACGGTCTCGAACACCTGCCGCAGATGATGGCGGCCGCCCAGTTCGGCATCACGGTCTGCTCCCTGACGCTCGGCGCGGTCGCCGAACCGACCGTGGCCCGCCTCCTGGAACCCGTCTTCGCCTGGATCCACCTCCCGCACGCGATGATCCACCCCCTCGGGTACGTCATCGCCCTCGCGACGGTCGTCTTCTTCCACCTCGTCATCGGCGAGATGGTCCCGAAGAACCTCGCGATGGCCGCGCCGGAGAAGGCCGCGCTGTGGCTCAGCCCCGGCCTGGTCGCCTTCGCCCGGCTGTGCCGGCCGATCACCGTCGCCCTCGGCGCCTGCGCCCAGGGCATCCTCAGACTCTTTCGCGTGGAGCCGAAGGACGAGGTGGAGGCGGTCTTCACCAGCGTGCAGCTGGGCCGGCTGGTGGAGGACGCGGGTCAGGCGGGTCTGCTGGACCCGGAGGAGCAGGAGCGCCTGGAGGACGCCCTGGAACTGGGGTCCCGCCCGGTGACGGACGTGCTCCTGAAGAGGGAGTCCCTGGTCACCGTGCCGCCCTCGGTCACCCCGGGCCAGATCGTCGGCCTCACCGCCCGCACCGGGTACTCCCGGTTCCCGGTGGTCGCCGACTCCGGCGCCTTCATGGGCTATCTGCACGTGAAGGACGTACTCGACCTGGAGGACACCGAACGGGCGGTGCCGCAGCAGGTGTGGCGGCCGATGACGACGCTGCGGCCCGAACTCCCGCTGGACGACGCCCTGACGGTGATGCGGCGGGCGGCGACCCATCTGGCGCAGGTGGCGGACGCCTCCGGCCGGGTGCTCGGTCTGGTGGCACTGGAGGACGTCCTGGAACTGCTGGTCGGTGAGGTGACGGACCCGGCGCACCGGACCCTGCCGAAGCAGGCGCTGGCGAGTTAGCCGGACGTGGTCCCGCGCCCCCCAGGGGGCGCGGGGTCACATCCCCGGCGGGTCCTGGGGCCCCCGGCCCGACAGCACTTCCCCGTACGCCTGCATCAGGTCCGGCAGCCGCAGAGTCGACAAGTCGTCCCGCGTCAGCGTCCCGGGGTACGTCGACAGCCGCAGATCCCGGTAGGCGCAGCTCTTCTCGTACAGGGTGCGCAGGAAGCGGCCGTTGCCCAGCTCGTCGATCCAGCCCTGGTCCACCACGTGCCCCGCGATGGAGCGCAGCTCGTCCAGGGCCTCCTCGTCCCACACGTCGCCGTTCTCCGCGGCCAGCACCTCGCCGATCGCGGTGAGCTCCAGCGGGCGGTAGGAGGGGAAGTCCACACGGGTGGTGAAGCGGGAGGACAGCCCGGGGTTGGCGGCGAGCAGCCGGTCCATGCCCTCGGGGTACCCGGCGAGGATCACCACCAGGTGGTCCCGGTTGTCCTCGGCCCGCTTCAGCAGCACCTGGAGCGCCTCGTCGCCGTACGCGTCGCCCTTGCCGTAGCCCGAGTTGGACAGCGAGTACGCCTCGTCCACGAAGAGGACACCGCCGAGCGCGGAGTCGATCAGCTCGTTGGCCTTCACGGCCGTCTGCCCCAGGTACTCGCCGACCAGGTCGGCGCGCTGCGCCTCGACGAGATGGTCGCCGCCGAGCAGGCCGAGCGCGTAGAAGACGCGGCCCAGGATGCGCGCGACCGTGGTCTTGCCGGTGCCGGAGGGCCCGGAGAAGACGAAGTGCCGTTTCGGCGGCTGGACCGGAAGCCCCTGTCCCGCCCGCAGCCGGGCCATGTTCAACTGCGCGGACAGCGCCTTCACCTGGCGCTTGACCGGCTCCAGGCCCACCATGCGCTCCAGTTCGGCGAGCGCCTCCTCAAGTAACCCGGGATCGGTGGGTCCCGCGGGCGGCGGCTGGCCGCCGGGCAGGCTCGTCCGCTCCCGTACGGCCGGATCGATCACCGGGGGGAGCGGGCCGGAGGAGGGCATCTCGGGCCCGGACAGCTTCAGGTCGCGGCCCTCGCCGAAGAGCGGGTCCAGGGTGTCGGGGCCGTCCACGGAGTCCTGGCCGAACCCGGTCAGCGTGATCGGGGCGAGATCGCCGGCCTCCTCGTACCCGTCGCCCTCGGCGATGGCGGCGAGCCGGGCGGAGGTGTCCATGAAGGCCGGGTCAACCCGGTGCACCGCCCGGTACAGCGGCAGCGCGGCGGCCGAGCGGCCGGTGCCCTCGTGGGCGCGGGCCAGCCAGTAGCGCAGTTCCTTGCGCTGCGGCTGCTCGCTGCGGCAGCGCATCAGCGCCGTGGACAGCAGGGGCTCGGCCTGGCCGTACATCTCCAGACGGACCCGGGCCATCCCGCCGAAGAGCCCGGCCTCGATGCCGAGCATCGGGTCGTCGAGCAGCGGGTCGGTGTGCCGGACGAGCTGTTCCCAGTCCTTGACCAGGTAGGCCCGGCAGGCGTGCAGGAAGCGGACCTGGGGGTCGGTGTCCACCGGCGGCAGACCGGCCAGGGCCCGGTCCAGCTCGGGTACGTGGCGGCCGTCCAGCCAGTGCGAGGCGTGCGCGAGCAGCAGGTCGCGCGGGCTTTCCAGCACCGGCTGCACCCACCAGCCCAGCCAGTACCAGGAGTTGAGGGTGCGGCGGTGGCGGGTGCGCTGTTCGCCGAAGCGGTCGCGGTGGCGGAACATCCGCAGCAGCGCGGTGGTGGTGTCCACGCGCAGCGCGTGCAGGCCGAGCCAGCCGTCGGCCATGCCGGGATCGATCCGCACCGCGGTGCGGAACTCCTCCTCCGCCTGCGGATAGGCGCCCATGGTGTAGGCGTCCACGCCTCGCAACCAGGCGAGGTCGGCCGGGGCCTCGGGGCCCTGCGTGCCGAAGTCCATCACGTCCCCCACAAACCGTGCCCCCGTCGGTTGGCCGGCGGGCGTTCACCCGTCGGCCGCCAAGTCGAACCGCCGTACGGCGGACCGCAGTTGCAACGGTGCGCGGAGCAACTGTCCAGGTCGCACCGAGGGCATCGTACCTGCGGTGGCGTCGCCCGCCCCAGGGTGCCGCACCGCCCGTTTGGCGAGGTGGGGACGGACCCGGAGCGCACGACTCGGTGACCGAGGGTGAGCGGATTCGGCCTCGGTACGGCCGGAAAACGGGGTCAGGGCAGAACGAAGCCCCCGATCACGGGGGAACAACCGGGGGCTTCGCGTCTTTCGGGCGGTCTGCGAGGACCGCACATTGAGAACGTAAGACCTGTACGGCCCTTGGGTCAAGCCGAGTTGGGGCACTCCGGCGAGTTCTCGCAGGCGGCCCTTCACAACTTCACCACATTGGGGACGGTCCATCACTGAGCGTGAGGAAGTGGTCCGTTTCTCCTGTCCCGGCAGGCCCGGAACGCACCTCGTACCCCTCCCCGCACTGACGTACCAGCCAGTCCGCGAAGGGCTCCGACGGGTCGTCGGCGAAGTGCTTGCGTTCCGCCCGGACCCAGGTGTCCCAGAACTCCCGCTGCTCCTCCCCGTCCCGCGCCCGGCCGCGCGCCCAGGACTGCTCGCGCGGCAGATCCATCCACAGAAGCAAAGCCAGAAACGGCCGCAGCGCCCGGCGCCCGGCGCCGACGCCCTCGACGAGGACGACGGGGGAGGGCGGCAGCGGGACGGGGGGCCCGAAGGCGCGGGCGTGCCAGTCGTAGGGGGCGTAGCGGGCGCTCTCGCCGCGGGAGAACGGGGTGATCACCTGGGTGAGCAACCGGTCGGTCCACTCGAACAGCTCGTCGTGGCTGGCGATGTCGTCGAGCCTGAGCACCGGCGCCCCGCCCATCGCACGCGCCAGCCGCGCGGCGAACGTGGACTTCCCGGACCCGGCGTGCCCGTCGACCCCGACCAGCCGGACCGGACCGCAGGAGGGGGACAGACGGAGAAGGCGCGAGGCGAACTGGTCGATGACGGGTCCCGGGGGATGGGGAGCGGGTGCGTGCCGAGTCTAGTGATCCGGCCCCGGGGTGATGTCAGAGGTCGAGTCCAATGTTCCTGCCGTGGCATGCCCCGAAGTGCTGGCAGGAGCCTTTCCGTACGTCCATAGTTGGCCCACACACCATAGGACCTGCCCCGACTCGGACACCTGGGGGTCATTCCGCCCATGAGCAGATCCGAACAGCCGTCCCGCAGAACTGTCCTGACCGCCGCGGTCGCCGCCGCCGTGGCCGGTGGCGCCGGTGCGGTCCCGGCCGCCGCCGCCCCCACCGGGGCGCCCGGCCACGGCAAGCACCCGGCCCGCCCGATCGACAACCGCGCCTGGACGACGTACACCGACTGGCGCTCGGGCAGCGCCAGGGGCACCCGCGCCGTCGCGGGCTCCCGGCCCGGCGTGATGATCGGTTCCCCCATCGGCCTCGCCGACTACACCGACCCGCACACCGGCACCACCGCCACCTGGGAGTACGCCACCTGGACCTCACCGGTCCACCGGCTGTCCGTGCCCTCGACCGAGGCCATCGCCTCGTGGAACGCGCACACCCCGGCCGGGACCTGGATCCAGATCGAACTGAAGGGCACCTACTCCGACGGCACCGACAGCCCCTGGTACGTGATGGGGCGCTGGGCCGCCGGGGACGGGGACATCAAGCGGACCTCCGTCGACGACCAGACCGACGACAGGTCGACGGTCTGGACCGACACCTTCGCCATCGACGACCCGGCGACCGGCCTGCGCCTGACCTCGTACCGGCTCCGGCTGACCCTGTACCGCAAGCCCGGCACGAAGAAGTCGCCCGTCGTATGGCGGCTCGGCGCGATGGCCTCCGACATCCCGGACCGCTTCACCGTCCCCGCCACCACGCCCGGGCTCGCCCAGGAACTCGCGGTGCCCCGGTACTCGCAGGAGATCCACGTCGGCCAGTACCCCGAGTACGACAACGGCGGCGAGGCCTGGTGCAGCCCCACCTCCTCGCAGATGATCATCGAGTACTGGGGCGGCCGGCTCACCCCGGAGCAACTGGCCTGGGTGGACCCGACGTTCGCCGACCCGCAGGTGTGCCACGCGGCCCGGTACACCTACGACTACCAGTACGGCGGCTGTGGCAACTGGCCGTTCAACGCCGCCTACGCGGCCACCTTCGACGGCCTGCAGGGCGTGGTCACCCGGCTCGGCTCACTGACCGAGCTGGAGCGGCTGATCGCGGCCGGCATCCCGGCCATAACGTCCCAGTCCTTCCTGAAGGAGGAGCTGACCGGGGCGGGGTACGGCACCTCGGGCCATCTGATGACCGTGATCGGCTTCACCGCCGACGGCGACGTCATCGCCAACGACCCGGCCTCGCCGACCAACGACGCGGTGCGTCGGGTCTACCGCAGACGGGAGTTCGAGAACATCTGGCTGCGCACCAAGCGGTACAACGCCAGTGGCAAGGTCGTCTCGGGCACCGGAGGCGTCTGCTACCTGTACTTCCCGGCCCGTCCCTCGGGGCGCCAGCGGCTCGCGCTGGCCTCGGTGGGCGTGCGCTGACGGATGCGCGGCGACGGTCCCCGGACCCCGGGTCCGGGGGCCGTCCCCTGTGACCAAGCTCTCGGTCGCAAAAGCCCCGGCCGGTGGCAAGGTGGGCGGATGAGCACGAACGCAGCCGCGGCCGGCCGGGTCCGCACCGGCGGACCGCAGGAGAACGGCCCGAAGATCCTCGAACACGTCCTGGGGTGGACCCTGGTCGTGGTGGTCGCGATGCTCGTGACCCAACTCGGCCTGCTCTGACCCGTTGTGACCCGACCGATGTGACCTGACACATATTCGAACCTGTCATACTGCGGATGTCCCGCCGCTCGTATGAAGACCAGGGTCGACATTGAACAGTCAGCAGCACGTTGCGGTCGTCAGGCCCCGGCCCCGGCCTCGCGGCACCGAGCGATCGGCGGCCCGGCGCGCCGAACTCATCGCCATCGGGCGGAGGTTGTTCGCCGACACCTCCTACGACGCGCTCTCCATGGACGACATCGCGCGCCACGCCCATGTCGCCAAGGGGCTGATCTACTACTACTTCCAGTCCAAGCGCGGCTACTACCTGGCGATCATCGAGGACTCCGTCGCCGACCTGGTCACCTACGCGGCGAGCGGTGTCGAGCTGCCCCCGGTGGAGCGGGTCCACCGCACGATCGACAGCTATCTGCGCTACGCCGAGGCCAACCAGGCCGCCTACCGCACCATCGTCAGCGGCGGCGTCGGCTTCGACACCGAGGTGCACGGCATCCGGGACGGGGTGCGCGAGGCGATCATCACGACCATCGCCGAGGGCGCGTACGGCCGTACCGACATCGACCCGGTGGCCCGGATGGGTCTGCTGGCCTGGGTATGCAGCGTCGAGGGCGCGGCCCTGGACTGGATCGACCGTCCCGAACTCTCCCGCGACACCATGCGCGACCTGCTGGTGAAGATGCTGGGCGGCGCGCTGCGTGCCGTCGAGGAGCTCGCCCCCTCCTATCCGGCGCCGGCCCCGGCCCGCCGCGAGCGGTGACACGCCCCCTGGGGACGGATCATTGGTCCGGACCATTTCCGTCGGCTCCAGCTTTCTTGGAGTAAGCGGTCGTTAACTGGTGACTGGGTGCCTCCGATCGGGCATACTCACAGCGCGCAGCCGCTGGTCAGCAGCTTCCGTGACCCGGGAGTGCGAGCCTCGGCCCGCACCAAGTGAGACCCCGGCGGAGCCGCCCCACCCAAGGCGCACGTCCGCCGATGCGCCCGAAAAGGGAGGAGAGCGTCGCCATGCCCGACCGCGCCCCGCAGCCGGTGGACCGGCAACTGCCCACGGACGAGGCCCGGGACTTGATCTCGCTCGTCCGCGACATCGCCCAGCGCGAGATCGCCCCGAAGGCGGCCGAGGAGGAGGACGCCGGGATCTTCCCGCGCGAGGTCTTCCGCCTCCTGTCCGAGTCCGGCCTGCTCGGACTGCCCTACGACGCCGAGTACGGCGGCGGCGAGCAGCCCTACGAGGTCTACCTCCAGGTTCTTGAGGAGCTCGCGGCGGCCCGCCTCACGGTCGGCCTCGGAGTCAGCGTGCACACCCTGGCCTCCTACGCCCTCGCCGCATACGGCACCAAGGAACAGCAGGTCGAGCACCTGCCCGCGATGCTCGGCGGCGGACTCCTGGGTGCCTACTGCCTCTCCGAGCCGTCCTCCGGCTCCGACGCCGCCTCCCTGCGCACCAAGGCGGTGCGCGACGGCGACGACTGGGTGATCACCGGCACGAAGGCCTGGATCACCCATGGCGGCATCGCCGACTTCTATACGGTCATGGCCCGCACCGGCGAGGAGGGCCCGCGCGGGATCACCGCCTTCCTGGTGCCCGGCGACGCCGAGGGGCTGAGCGCGGCGGCGCCCGAGAAGAAGATGGGCATGAAGGGCTCCCCGACCGCCCAGGTCCACTTCGACGGCGTCCGCGTCTCCGACGACCGGCGCCTGGGCGAGGAGGGCCAGGGCTTCGCCATCGCCCTGTCCGCGCTGGACTCCGGGCGCCTCGGCATCGCGGCCTGCGCCATAGGCGTGGCCCAGGCGGCGCTGGACGAGGCCGTGACCTACGCGCGGGGGCGCAGGCAGTTCGGGCGGCCGATCTCCGACTTCCAGGGCCTGCGGTTCATGCTCGCCGACATGGCGACCCAGATCGAGGCGGGCCGCGCGCTGTACCTGGCGGCGGCGCGGCTGAGGGACGCGGGGCGGCCGTTCGCCAAGCAGGCCGCCATGGCCAAGCTGCACTGCACCGACACCGCGATGAAGGTGGCCACGGACGCCGTGCAGATCCTCGGCGGCTACGGCTACACCGCCGACTTCCCGGCCGAGCGCTATATGCGCGAGGCCAAGGTGCTCCAGATCGTCGAGGGCACCAATCAGATCCAGCGCATGGTCATCGCCCGTCACCTCGCGGGTCCCGAGGGGCGCTGAACGCACCGGGCCGCACCGTCGGCGCCGCCAGCCTGACCCACTCCGGGTCGTGGTGGCCCGGAAGCGTGCGGCCCCGGTCCGCCCACGCACGCATCAGATCCCGGTAGATCGGCGGGTCGGGGTGGAGCGGCGGCGCCGGCGGAAGCGATTCTGCGGGTGGCGGCACGAAGATGCGGAGCTGACGCCCGGTCGTGGAATAGGTGGGGGTCATACCAGGGCAACGCGGGGGCGACCGGGCAGGTCACCTCTCGGTTGAATCGGGCGTGCGTTCGCCGTTGACCCCCGCGGGCCGGCAGGCCCCCCACCTCACCGGACCCGCACCACGGCAGCCTGACGGCGGTGGTGCGGGTCTTTCGGCTTTCTCGGCGCTCTCTCGGGCCGCGTGCTCGGCGCCAGGACCGCTCAGGCGGCGTGGCGTCGCATCGTCGGCACGCGCATCGGGCGTGATCCCGGGCCGCCGACGTGCGAGAAGGGCTGCATCCGCCAGTCGAGGCCCTGCGGGAGCGTCAACAGAAGGGCGGTGTCCTGCTCCTGGGGTTCGGCCGACTCGTCCGCGGAACGGGCCTCACTGGCGCGGCGGCCGGTGCCGGCGCACACCGTCAGGCCGAACGGGTTCCACGGCGAGGCGCACAGCGCGTGCTCCGGCAGGACCTCCTCGTCCGCCAGCAGTGCGATGGGCTGCGCGCAGTCCGGGCAGATCACCCGGTACATCTCGAAGGTGTCGTACGCGTCGAAATCCTCGTCCGCGAGGTCGGACGCGACGGGTTCGACGCCCTCCGGCTCGGGCTCGACAACCGGCTTGGAACGCTTTGCCGCGGTACGACCGGGGCGCTTCAGACTCTGCATGGGATTCTCCCCCTCGGGCTGGGCCGTTCAGGCACTGCGGCCTCGACCACAGCAAGCACTTCCCGCCCCGTCTCGGCGGTAATCACGAGAACATCACGGAGCCGGTTCCACGCCTGTGGCGTTCGTCACATGCCGCCCGCAGGTGCCCGCGGCGGCCGGTTTGTCCCCCGGCCGGCTCGCCGGCCCGGCGCCCGCAGATCACGAACCGGGTATGACCTGGGCCGCCGAGGTGTCCCGTGAGGTCAGAGGCACTGTAGGTTCTAGCGCCATGGAGGAGCTGGATCGACAGATCGTGCAGCTGCTCGTCAAGGACGGGCGAATGAGCTACACCGACCTGGGCAAGGCCACGGGCCTGTCCACGTCCGCCGTGCACCAGCGGGTGCGACGGCTCGAACAGCGAGGCGTCATCCGCGGCTACCGCGCGGTCGTGGACCCCGAGGCGGTCGGGCTGCCCATGACCGCCTTCATCTCGGTGAAACCGTTCGACCCCAGCGCGCCCGACGACATCGCGGAGCGGCTCGCCGGGGTGCCGGAGATCGAGGCGTGCCACAGCGTCGCGGGCGACGAGAACTACATCCTCAAGGTGCGCGTGTCGACCCCGCACGAACTGGAGGAACTCCTGGCCCGGCTGCGCTCGTTGGCCGGCGTCTCCACCCGTACGACGGTGGTCCTCTCCACGCCCTACGAGGCACGCCCGCCGCGTATCTGAGCCGACCCGCGCGCAGGACGGCCCCGGACAGGCGCGAGACTGTTCCCCATGAGTGAGCGCACCGCCGAGTCCACCACCGTCCTGCTCCGCCGCGGAGAGGTCCACAGCCCCGCCGACCCGTTCGCCACCGCGATGGTCGTCGAGCGGGGCCAGGTCGCCTGGGTCGGCTCCGAGGGCGCCGCGGACGCCTTCGCGGACGGCGTGGACGAGGTCGTGGACCTGGACGGCGCCCTGGTCACCCCGGCCTTCACCGACGCCCATGTGCACACCACCGCCACCGGCCTCGCCCTGACCGGCCTCGACCTGTCCGCCGCCGCCACCCTGGAGGCGGCCCTGGACCTCGTACGGGACTTCGCCGCCGCCCGCCCGCACGACAGGGTTCTGCTCGGCCACGGCTGGGACGCCGCCCGCTGGCCCGGCGGACGGCCCCCGGCCCGCGCCGAGCTGGACGCGGCCACCGGCGGACGGCCCCTGTACCTCTCCCGCATCGACGTCCACTCGGCGGTCGTCAGCACGGCCCTGCTGGACCTGGTCCCGGGCCTCGACGCGCCCGACGCCCCGCTCACCGCCGACGCCCACCACGCCGTACGGGCCGCCGCGCTCGGCGCCGTCACCCCCGCCCAGCGCGCCGAGGCCCAGCGCGCCGCCCTCGCCCACGCCGCCTCCCTGGGCATCGGCACCCTGCACGAGTGCGCGGGCCCGGACATCTCCTCCGAGGACGACTTCACCGGTCTGCTCCGGCTCGCCGCCGAGGAGCCGGGCCCCCGGGTGGTCGGCTACTGGGCCGAGCGCGACGTCGACAAGGCACGCGCGCTCGGCGCGGTGGGCGCGGCGGGGGACCTCTTCGTCGACGGCGCCCTCGGCTCGCACACCGCCTGTCTGCACCGCCCGTACGCCGACGCCGGGCACACCGGCGTCGCCTACCTGGACGCCGCCGCCGTCGCCGAGCACGTCGCCGCCTGCACCGAGGCGGGCCTCCAGGCGGGCTTCCACGCCATCGGCGACGCCGCTGTGACCGCCGTCGTCGAAGGCGTACGCGCCGCCGCCGAGAAGGTCGGCCTGGCCCGCGTCCGCGCCGCCCGGCACCGCGTCGAGCACGTCGAGATGCTGACCCCCGAGACCATCGCCGCCTTCGCCGAACTCGGCCTGACCGCCTCCGTCCAGCCCGCCTTCGACGCCCTGTGGGGCGGCGAGGAGGGCATGTACGCCGCCCGCCTGGGCGCCGAGCGGGCCCGCACCCTCAACCCCTTCGCGGCGCTGCTGCGGGCCGGTGTCCCGCTGGCCTTCGGCTCCGACAGCCCGGTGACCCCGCTGGACCCCTGGGGCACGGTCCGGGCCGCCGCCTTCCACCGCACCCCCGAGCACCGGATCTCGGTGCGGGCCGCGTTCACCGCGCACACCCGGGGCGGCTGGCGGGCGACCGGGCGCGACGACGCGGGCGTCCTGGTGCCCGGCGCGCCCGCCGACTACGCCGTGTGGCGCACCGACGAACTGGTCGTCCAGGCCCCCGACGACCGCGTCGCCCGCTGGTCCACCGACCCCCGCTCCGGCACCCCCGGCCTGCCCGATCTCACCCCCGGCCGTGACCTGCCGGTCTGTCTGCGCACGGTGGTCGGCGGACGGACGGTGTTCGTACGGCCGGGCGAGTGATCTCCCGGGGTGGCGTACCGCCGATCCGGCGCCGCCACCCCGTCGCGCGACCTGCGTATCCTCCCCGCTGACCAGGGCATTGACCGGAAAGACGCAGGTCAGACGGCTGTTGACAGTCGACGGCAGGGGGCCGGTAGGTTCGGCGAGTCCACCACCGGACGCCCGAACCGGTACCCGGCAACGTCCGGGAACTCGTCGCAAACGCCGCTGGGTCAGGGACGGTGTGCCGCACCGGGGCACCGTCACCAGGGAGCCAGGCTCAGCGCCCGCGCCACGGCGAGGGAACGTTCCGGCCGGTCGGGGAGGTGTGACCCGGGTGGGGCCCGGGTGCTCAGTAGACAACGGCTTTCGGTCGACCCGCAGCCAGCGGGCCCCAGGTCGGCCCGAAGGGTGCCGGGCCCCCATCCGCCGCGCGCGGGCATGATCCGAAACGCAGATGACTACCCCGCTCTTGTGCAATGGACACCACCATACGAACGTGATGTCACGTAATCGCAGGCCGAGACCACTAAGGTGGTGCATCTGCGGACGCACACGAAGGGGCAGCAGTGAACAACGACGGCGACGGGATCCGTGAGGCGGAGTCCTCGGGGAGGCGGTTCGGCCCGCTCGGCACGGCGTTGGTGATCATTCCGACCTACAACGAGGCGGAGAACATCAAGGCGATCGTCGGCCGGGTGCGCACGGCGGTGCCCGAGGCGCACATCCTGGTGGCCGACGACAACAGCCCCGACGGCACCGGCAAGCTCGCCGACGAACTGGCCGCCGAGGACGATCACGTCCAGGTGCTGCACCGCAAGGGCAAGGAGGGCCTCGGCGCCGCCTACCTCGCGGGCTTCCGCTGGGGCCTGGAGCACGGCTACGGCGTCCTGGTCGAGATGGACGCCGACGGCTCCCACCGCCCCGAGGAACTGCCCCGGCTGCTCACCGCCCTCAAGAGCGCCGACCTGGTGCTCGGCTCGCGCTGGGTGCCCGGCGGCCGGGTGGTGAACTGGCCCAGGAGCCGTGAGTTCATCTCCCGCGGCGGCAGCCTGTACTCCCGGGTGGCCCTGGACCTGCCGCTGCGCGACATCACCGGCGGCTACCGCGCCTTCCGCCGCGAGACCCTGGAGGGCCTCGGCCTCGACGACGTGGCCTCGCAGGGCTACTGCTTCCAGGTCGACCTGGCCCGCCGCGCGGTCAAGGCCGGCTACCACGTGGTCGAGGTGCCCATCACCTTCGTCGAGCGCGAGCTGGGCGACTCCAAGATGAGCCGCGACATCCTCGTCGAGGCGCTGTGGCGGGTCACCACCTGGGGCGCGCAGGAGAGGGCGGGCAAGCTCCTCGGGCGGGGGAAGAAGCCCGCCGACCCGCCCCGGCCGTAACCCCGCCGAGCCGCCCCGCCGGTATCCCGCCGAGCCGCCCGGCCGCAACCCCGCTGAATCGCCCGGCCGTAACCCCGCCACCGGCGCTTATCCCGCACTGAGCCGCCGCCAGGCACACTGGACGCATGACGACTGGCGCTCCGAGTCCCACGTATCCCGCGCGGCCCCGGCGCTCCCGGCTGCGCACCTTCCTGCCGCTGGGCATCGCCGCCTGGCTGGTGCTGGAGATCTGGCTGCTGCTCATGGTCGCCGACGCGACCAGCGGCCTCGTGGTCTTCCTGCTGCTGGTGGCCGGCCTGGTGCTCGGCAGCGTGGTCATCAAGCGCGCGGGCCGGCGCGCCTTCCAGAACCTCAACGAGGCGCTTCAGCGCGGCGGCACCCCGGCGCCCTCCGGCGGCGGCAACGGTCTGATGATGCTCGGCGGTCTGCTGCTGATGCTGCCCGGGCTGATCTCGGACGCGATCGGTCTGGTCCTGCTGGTCCCGCCGGTCCAGAAGGTGCTCGGGCGGTACGCGGAGCGGACCGTCGAGAAGAAGCTCCGCCAGGCCGGATCCGGCTCCCTGGGCGACGCCTTCCAGCAGGCGCGAATCCACCGGCCCGACGGCAAGGTCGTCCAGGGCGAGGTCATCCGGGACGAACCGCGCGACACCCCCGAGGGCCCGCGTCCGCCGTTGACCCACTGAGCGCACGACCTGAGCGCAGGACAAAACCGCGGGCGCCGTACGTCGAAACGTACGGCGCCCGCGGTCTTGTGTTGCTCTGTCGGGTCCGGACCCCGATGGGGCTAGGCCGACTTGCGGCTGTCCCTTGGGTGAACCGCGATGTTCATCGCGCCGGAACGCAGAACGGCCAGGCGCTCCTCAAGGACCTCTTCGAGTTCCTCGCGGGTGCGCCGCTCCATCAGCATGTCCCAGTGCGTACGCGCGGGCTTGGCCTTCTTCTCCTCAGGGCCGTCACCGTCAACCAGGAGTGCCTGGGCCCCGCAGACCTTGCACTCCCACTCCGGCGGGATCTCCGCCTCGACCGAGAAGGGCATCTCGAAGCGGTGCCCCTTCTCGCATGCGTACTCCACGGCCTGGCGCGGGGCCAGGTCGATGCCGCGGTCCGTCTCGTAGCTGGTCACCACGAGGCGCGTGCCGCGAAGAGCTCGCTCACTCATGAATCGTGCCTCCCGGGCTTGTCGCCCACAGGACAGGTGTCGCTGTCGTCGTCATCCGGTCAACGTCCGGTCGGCGGTAAAGATTCCCGTTCCGGGTCATGCGTCGCCGTCGTAGCCGCCCCTTGTTCTACCCACCGGCGCCCGGTTTGTCACATCTGCTAGCAGATGTCACCCAGCGTTTCGGCATCTTTGACGCGCAGTAACGGTACGCCTGGCAGGCCAAACGCGTACACTACAGCCCTTTCGCGTCCAACGCTAAATCCTTGCCGGAACGGGGTTCCCTGCCTCCGAGATCGCCTGCCGCACCGGAACCCGTGCGAGCAGCACGAACCCGAGCGCGAAGAACGCCACCAGGGAGATGATCGCGTCGCGATAGCTCCCGGTCAGCTGGTAGGTGAGCCCGAACAGCAGCGGGCCCAGCCAGCTCATCCCGCGGTCGCTCACCTCGTAGGCGGAGAAGTACTCGGCCTCCTTGCCCGGCGGCACCAGATGGGAGAACAGGGAGCGGGACAGCGCCTGGCTGCCGCCGAGCACCAGTCCGATGCCGGCCGCCAGTACGAAGAACCACACCGGCGCCCCGGCGGGCAGGAAGTAGCCGGCCGCGAGCGTGACCGTCCACGCCACCAGCGAGCCGAGGATGGTGCGCTTCGCGCCGTAGGTTCTCGCCAGCCGTCCCAGCAGCAGCGCCCCGGCCACCGCCAGCACCTGGACCAGCAGGACGGCGCCGATCAGCGTGGACTGGCCGAGCCCGAGTTCCTCGGAGCCGTAGAGGGAGGCCTGGGAGATCACGGTCTGGATGCCGTCGTTGTAGACGAGGTACGCCAGCAGGAAGGCGAGGGTCAGCCGGTGGCGGCGCATGTCGCGCAGGGTCGCGGCGAGCTGTCGGAAGCCGGTGGCCGTCGGAGCCGTGGTGCCCTCGGTGGTCGAGCGGCGGTCGCGCAGGCGCCGGAGGGGGACAAGGGCGAAGGCGCCCCACCACAGTCCGGTGGAGGCCAGGCAGATCCGGACGGCCGCGGACTCCGAGAGGCCGAATTTGTCGTGGGCGAGATACAGCACCAGGTTCAGGACCAGCACCAGGGCGCCCGCCGCGTAGCCGAAGGCCCACCCGCGTGAGGAGACCGCGTCGCGCTCCTCGGGCGGGGCGATCTGCGGCAGGTAGGAGTTGTAGAGCATCATCGCCACGGACTGCGCGGCGTTGGCGACGACCAGCAGGGCGCCGCCGAGCAGATAGCGGTCGCCGTCGAGGAAGAACATCGCCGTCGTCGCCGCGGCCCCGGTGTACGCGGCCGCCGCCAGCAGCGGCTTCTTCCGGCCGGTGCGGTCGGCGGCGGCGCCGACCAGCGGCATCACCAGCACGGCCACGATCACCGACAGGGAGACCGAGTAGGCGAAGAAGGACCCGGCGCGCACCGGGATGCCGAACGGATGGACGAAGCCGTCCGTGTCCGCGGCGTTCTCGGCGACCGACGTCAGATAGGGGCCGAGGAACACGGTGAGCACGCTCGTCGAATAGACGGAGCAGGCCCAGTCGTAGAAGTACCAGCCGCGCTGTTCGCGGCGCCGGTCCGCGACCTGCTCGGCCGCCGTCGTGCCCATGGTGCCGGTGTCCACCCGCGCCCCTCGCTTCCCCGTCCGGGCCGCGGGCCGCCGGGCTCAGACCCAGGCGCCCCGGTCCTCCATGACCTTGCGCAATGTCTCGATGTGATCGGTCATGATGCCATCGACTCCCAGGTCCAGGAGCCGGTGCATCCGATCTTCCTCGTTGATCGTCCATACGTGGACCTGCAGCCCGAGCGCGTGGGCCGTGCGCACGAAGCGGTGGTCGACGACCGGGACCCCGGACTGCGCCTCCGGAACCTGCGCGGCGACGGCGGACCCGCGCACGGCGGCGGGCAGCCCCCAGGAGCGCAGCCGCAGACCGAGCACCCCGCGCGTGCCGTACGACGTGGCCAGCCGCGGACCGGCCAGCCGCTGGGCCCGGACGACCCGCGCCTCCGAGAACGAGCCCAGACAGACCCGGTCCCAGGCGTTGGCGCGCTCCACCAGCTCCAGGAAGGGCAGCAGGGCGGGCTCCGCCTTCACGTCGACGTTCCAGCGCGCCTCGGGAAACTCCTCCAACAGCTCCTCGAACAGCGGCACCGGCTCCTGACCGGCCACGCGCGCGTGCCGCACGTCCGCCCAGGGCAGGTCGGCGATCCGGCCCGCCCCGTCGGTGACCCGGTCCAGCGTCGCGTCGTGGAAGGCGACCAGCCTGCCGTCGGAGGTGGCGTGGACGTCGGTCTCCAGGTACCGGTAGCCCAGGTCCACCGCCCGGCGGAACTGGAACAGGGTGTTCTCCAGGCCGTCGGCGTCGCCGCCGCGGTGGGCGAAGGGGATCGGACCGGGGTGGTCGAGGTAGGCATGGCGTATCGGCGTGCTCACCGTCGCAGTATGGCCCGCCGGGGGACATGCGAGGCAACGACCGCGCTGCCGTCCGACGTCGCGGGGACGGCGAAGAGGCGCAGGAAGAGCTGGGCGAGCGGGCCGATGGCGAGCGCGTACAGGACGGTGCCCACGCCGACCGTGCCGCCGAGCAGGAAGCCGGTGATGACCACCGCGATCTCGATGCCTGTGCGCATCAGCCGGATCGAGCGTCCGGTGCGCCGGTGCAGCCCCGTCATCAGGCCGTCGCGCGGGCCGGGTCCGAAGCGGGCCGCGATGTAGAGGCCGGTGGCCACGCCGTTGAGGACGATGCCGGCGACGAGCAGGGGGATCCGGACGGCCAGGGAGTGCGCCGCGGGGACGGCGGCAAGGGTCGCGTCCATGGCGATGCCGACCACGAACACATTGGAGACGGTGCCGAGTCCCGGCCGCTGGCGCAGCGGGATCCACAGGAGCAGCACCGCCGCGCCCACGATGATCGACACCACGCCGATCGTCAGCCCGGTCAGTTCGGCGAGGCCCTGGTGCAGCACGTTCCAGGGTTCGAGGCCGAGGCCGGCCTCGACCAGAAGGGCGGAGCTGGCCCCGTACAGCGCGAGACCGGCGTACAGCTGGGTCAACCGTCGTCCGAGACGGCTCCTGGTGGACAAGGTGGGTGCCCCCTGTGGTGGTAGTGGCCTGCCTCATGACACCCTGTGGCTTGAGGAGACAGGCCATCCATGGCCAATTCGGGGAAGGTGGACTGATTTCCATGGCGCAGTGGACCTCGGCGGTGGGGCCGGCTCAGCTCGCCCGGCTGCTCAGCTCCCAGCAGGACCGCCCCGCGGGCCCCGGCACACGCCGCCCGCCCGCCTATCGCGCACTGGCCGACGGCATCCGCCTGCTGGTCCTGGAGGGCCGGGTCCCGGTGGCCGCACGGCTGCCCGCCGAACGCGAACTGGCGCTCAGCCTGTCCGTCAGCCGTACGACCGTCGCCGCCGCCTACGAGGCGCTGCGCGCCGAGGGCTTCCTGGAGTCCCGGCGCGGCGTCGGCAGCTGGACCGCCGTACCCGCGGGGAACCCGCTGCCCGCGCGCGGTCTGGAACCGCTGCCCCCCGAGGCCCTCGGCTCCATGATCGACCTCGGCTGCGCGGCGCTCCCTGCGCCCGAGCCCTGGCTCACCCGCTCCGTGCAGGGCGCGCTGGAGGAGCTGCCGCCGTACGCCCACACGCACGGCGACTATCCGGCCGGGCTGCCCGCGCTGCGCGCGATGATCGCCGAGCGGTACACCGCGCGGGGCATCCCCACCATGCCCGAGCAGATCATGGTGACCACCGGGGCGATGGGCGCCATCGACGCCATCTGCCACCTCTTCGCCGGGCGCGGCGAGCGGATCGCGGTGGAGTCGCCCTCGTACGCCAACATCCTGCAGCTGATGCGGGAGGCGGGCGCCCGGCTGGTGCCGGTCGCCATGGCCGAGGGGCTCACCGGCTGGGACATGGACCGCTGGCGGCAGGTGCTGCGCGACGCGGCGCCCCGGATCGCCTACGTGGTCGCCGACTTCCACAACCCGACCGGCGCCCTGGCCGACGACGACCAGCGCCGGGCGATGGTGGACGCGGCGCGCTCGGCCGGGACCGTACTGGTCGCCGACGAGACGATGAGCGAGCTGTGGCTGGACGAGGACGTCACCATGCCGCGGCCGGTCTGCGCCTTCGACCCCGCCGGGGCCACCGTCATCACGGTCGGCTCGGCGAGCAAGGCCTTCTGGGCGGGCATGCGCATCGGCTGGGTCCGCGCCGCCCCCGACGTCATCCGCAGTCTGGTCGCCGCGCGCGCCTACGCCGACCTCGGGACGCCCGTGCTGGAGCAGCTCGCCGTGAACTGGCTGTTCAGCACCGGGGGCTGGGAACAGGCGGTGGAACTGCGCCGCAGCCAGGCCCGGGAGAACCGCGAGGCGTTGATCACCGCCGTGCGCCGGGAACTGCCCGACTGGGAGTTCGAGGTCCCCAAGGGCGGCCTCACCCTGTGGGTCCGCACCGGCGGTCTGTCCGGGTCGCGGCTCGCCGAGGCGGGGGAGCGGGTCGGCGTCCGCGTCCCGTCCGGCCCGCGCTTCGGGGTCGACGGGGCCTTCGAGGGGTACGTCCGGCTCCCGTTCACCGTGGGGGGCGCGGTAGCCGAGGAGGCGGCGGTACGGCTGGCAGCGGCTGCGCGAGTGGTGGAGAACGGCGGGGCCGGGGGCGGGGAGGCGCCGCGGACCTTCGTGGCCTGAGCCGAGCCGGAACACGCACACCGCCTCCCGCCGGAAGACCGGCGGGAGGCGGTGTGCGTGTTCCGGCTCGGGCCCGGTCAGGCCGTCTCGGCGGGTACCGCCTCCGTCGCGACCGGCTCCTCCTGGTCCGCCGGGGTGGTGCGGGGCGGGAGCAGGTCCAGGACCGCCTGGCGGTGGGCGTCGGAGGTGGCGTCGTCGTAGGGGTCCGGGGTGGCCGGGACCTGGAGGCGCAGCACCGGGCCGGAGCCCAGGCGGGCGTAACCGCGGCCCGGGGGCACCTGGGCGAGCGGGGTGGTCTGCGGGGGAGCGCCGAGGAACGCCGTGAGCTGGTCGGCGGTCGCGGGGCCGAGGACGGCACGCGCGCGTGTGTGCTGACGTACCGCGTCGCTCAGCAGGTCGGCGGTGTCGAACTGGTCGGCCACGACGACCGTGACATTGGCGGCGCGGCCGTGGCGCAGCGGGACCTGGAGCAGGGACTGGGGGTCCTTGTGGCCGTCGGTCGCGGCCAGGTGGGCGAAGGCCGTCGGGCGGTCCAGCAGGATCCACAGCGGGCGCCTGGTGTCCTCCGGCGGCGGATGCCCCGCCTGCCGGGCGCGGTTGGCGGCGATCAGCCGTCGTTCCGTCTCGTGCGCGGCCCACTCCAGGCTGGCCAGCGCCCCGGCCAGCGCGCACTCCACGGCGAGCACGCCGTCGCGGCCGATCAGACAGGCGTACTCGCCGGTGCCGCCGCCCTCGACGATGACGACGTCCCCGTGCTGGAGCGCCTGGAGGGCGATCGAGCGGAGCAATGTGGACGTGCCGGTGCCGGGCTGGCCGAGGACCAGCAGGTGCGGCTCGGTGGAGCGGATGCCGGTGCGCCAGACGACCGGCGGCATGTCGCGCTGCTCCTCGCCGTGCGTGAGGGGAAGCGTGCGCTGGACCTCACCCGGGTCGGTGAAGCCGAGCACGGTCTCGCCCGGTGCCGTGACGAACCGCTGGGCGGCGATGTCCACGGGCAGCGGGGGAAGGGCCGAGACGGAGAGCTGGTTGCCCTCCTCGTCCCAGGTGAAGCGGTACTCGCGGCCGCGCCCCGACTTCGCGGTGAGCAGGTGCTCGATCCGCGCGCGGGCCTCCGGCTCGCCGTCGGTGAAGTAGGCGGGGTAGCGGACCGTGAGGCTCGTGACCCGCCCCGAGGAGTCGAACTCGTACGCCGGGAAGGCGCTCTCCCAGGCGCCGCCGTGGGAGTACAGCGGGGCCGGGTCCTCGGCGGTGGAGAAGTACGGCACCAGCGCCTCGTACAGCGACTTCAGGCGCTCCGTCTGCGACTCGTCCGGGCCCTCGGGGGCCTCCGGGGCGCGTTCCCGGCCGTGCCAGGCCGCCGCCGCCATCAGGGTGATGGCGGCGAGCAGCGGGCCGTACGGGACGAGCACCACCACCAGGATCACCGAGGCCGCCAGGAACAGCAGAGGTCCGCGTTTGTCCTTCGGGGTGTCGGACCACTTGTGCCGCCCGGCCGAGGCCAGCCGACGCAACCCGCGGCTGATGGTGATCAGCGGATGCAGGACGTCGGTGGCGCTGTCGGCCGCCGTGCGGGCCAGCTCCCGGCTCCGGGCGATCTGGGCGCTGCCTGTGCTCAGGATGCGGGGGAGGGGGCGGCGGGCCACTGCTGTCTCCTGTTGGTGCGTACGGACGGGGCGGTCGGGCTCAGAACTTGATGCCGCCGAGCAGGCTCGCCAGGCTCTCGCCGCCGGCCTTGATGCTCGGGGCGATGGCCGTACTCGCCAGGTAGAAGCCGAACAGGGATGCGACGAGTGCGTGCGACGCCTTCAACCCGTCCTTCTTGAAGAACAGGAAGACGATGATGCCGAGCAGGACCACGCCTGAGATGGAGAGGATCATTTGGGATCTCCTGGTTCGCGGGGACAGTCACCATGAGTACTTCCAGGCTCACAGGATGTATCCATACGATAAAAGGTGCAAACGGATGAAATCCGGCGGATTTCCCCCGCTCGGCGGAGCCGTCACGGCCCGGATGAGCTGCGCTCTTGCGTCCGACCGGGTTCCCGGTGATCTTTACCTCGGGCACATCGGGTCATGTGCCGCGCGAGCCAGTACCCTGGCGATTCACCTGAACGGTTGTATGGAGAGGCGGTCCGGCGATGAGTGAAGCCCCCGACCCCGAGGTCGTGGAGCTGGCGACCAAGATCTTCGATCTGGCCCGGCAGGGGCGGACCGAGGCGCTGGTGGCGTATCTCGACGCGGGTGTTCCGGCCAACCTCACCAATGACCGGGGCGACTCCCTGGTGATGCTCGCCGCCTACCACGGCCACGCCGACGCGGTACGCGCGCTCCTCGCGCGGGGCGCCGAGGCGGACCGGATCAACGACCGGGGCCAAACCCCGCTCGCCGGGGCCGCGTTCAAGGGTGAGACGGAAGTGATCAAGGTTCTCCTGGAAGGCGGAGCCGATCCTTCCGCCGGGACGCCGTCGGCGGTCGACACCGCCCGGATGTTCGCCAGGACCGAACTGCTCGAACTGTTCGGCGCGCAGTGATCCGTATGGTCTGACCAGCAACGACACAGAAAACGGGGGAGGCGGTAAGGGGCCGCCGAAATATCGGTCGCGGCAGGCGGAACTGCCGAGTCATCATGGCGTCGTGATTCACGGACGCGATGGCTGGGCAGGTGTTGCCGCACCGCGCGGACCGTGATGCGGTCCGCATGGGCCACCGACGAGAGGCAGAGGAAAATGGTCTACAGCAAGCAGGAAACGGCGGGCGCCCCGACGTGTTGTCACGCGGCCAGGTAGAGCACGTCCCCGGTTGCGTCGACGCTTGATGTGAGGCTGTTTCCCATGTTCGATCCGGTCATAGCGCCCAGTGGCACGTTGCTCGGCCTGCTCCAGCGGGGCCGCGGCGACGGCACGCTGCACGCGCTCACCGCACCGCGGGCCGAAGCGCTCGCGGCCCTCAACCACTGCGTGCTCAACGACCCCCGCCACGACTGGCAGGTGGAGAACCGCTCCCTCTACTACGCCCGGCTCTACCTCGACCTCAACGGCGAGCTGGACGAGATCGAGGCCCATCTCCTCGGCGTCGAGGACGTCTACGACACCGAGGAGTCACGCACGGGCCTGGCCCTGGCCGTCCTCGGCCACCTGGCGTCCTACGGCAGGCGCGACGCGCTCGCCCTGCTGCGCAGGTACGCCGCCACCGGCTCGAACTGGGCCTGGGCCCTGGACGAACTGGCGCTGCGCGACGACGACGCGGGCCTGCGCGCCCTCGCGGCGCCGGTGCTGGCCCGCTTCTCCACCGACCCCGAGGGCGAGGCCGCCCTGGCCGCCGCCGTACGCGACGCCTTCGAGCCACGCCCGTGGCGGCTGTGGGCCGAGGATCCGCGCGAATCGATCGCCACGCGTGTGCGTGCCGCCCAGGAAGCCGGCTGTTTCGACCGCTGGCAGCGGCAGATGCGCCCCTCCGGGCCCCGCCCCGGCTGGAGCGTGCGCGCCGTCTTCGAATGGGCCCAGCAGGGCATCGACCGCGGTGCCGTGCTCCATGTGCCCGCCGCCCGGTGTCTCGCCGCCGTCGCGGGTCCCGAGGACCGGCCGGAGATCGTGCAGGCCGCCAAGGACGGCACCGAGGGCGCCCGCTGTACCGCCCTGCGCTATCTCGCCGACAGCGACGACCCCGACGCCCTCGACCTGATCGAGGCCGCTGTCTCCGACGGGCCGCGCTTCGTCGTGGACGCCGCCGTCGACGCCTTCGAACGGATGCGCAGTGTCGCCGCCGTAGACCGGGCCCGCGGCTGGGTCCACCGCCCCGATCCGCTGGGCGCCGCCGCCGGGCGCATGCTCGCCTGCCGCGGTGGGGCCCAGGACAAGGACCTGGTCCTCGCGGCACTGCGCGAGGCCGTCCGGGGCGAGGGCCCCGACGCGCCGACCCTGTGGACGCTCGTCGACGGCGCCGGCCGGCTCGGCATCGCCTGCGCCGCCCCCGTCCTGCGCCACATCTACCGCGAGACCGCCTCCTCCCACCTGCGCGGCCGGACCGCCCGCGCGCTGGCCGCCACCGATCCCTCCTTCCGCTCCGGGTTCGCCGTCGAGTGCCTCTGGGACTGCGAGGAGACCACCCGCGAGATCGCCGCCCGGCACGCTGAGACCGGTGACAACCGTGTCGTGGAGCGTCTGCGCAGGCTCGCCGCCGACCCGGCCGAGGAGGCCGAGGTGCAGACCGCCGTACGCAGCCGGATCGGGCCGGACACGCCCACCGGGTGAACGCCCCGCGCGGGTCGGGCCGTCCCGGGGCCCGACCCGCGTCGTTCACCTGCCCGCAGCGATGAACCGCACCGGCGTCCCCGGTACCGCCTGGGCCGCTGCCGGAAGGTCCTCGGGGCGCACCACCGCGATCACCGGGTAGCCCCCCGTCGTCGGATGGTCCGCCAGGAACACCACCGGCCTGCCGTCGGGCGGGACCTGGACCGCGCCCAGCACCATGCCCTCGCTGGGGAGTTCGCCCGCGGCCGCCCGCTCCAGGGCGGGGCCCCGGGTGCGCAGGCCGATGCGGTTGCTCGCGGGGGAGACCTCGTAGGTGCGGGTGGTGAAGGTCCGTACGGCCTCTGGCGTGAACCAGTCGTCGCGGGGGCCGAGGGTGACGCGGAGGAGCAGCTCCGTGGGCGGGGACGGCTGCGGGGCCACGTCCACGCGCGCGTGGAGGTTCGCCGGGATGCCCAGGGGCAGCACCGTGCCGTCCGCCAGCGGTGCGGGGCCGAGGCCGGACAGCAGGTCCGTGGAGCGGCTGCCGAGCACCGGGTCCACGATGACGCCGCCCGCGAAGGCGACGTAGCTGCGCAGGCCCAGGTCGGCCGGGCCGATGTCCAGTACCGCTCCTGCGGGTACATGCACCGGGGCGCTCCACGGGGCCGGGCGGCCGTCCACGGTGACCGCGCAGGGGGCGCCCGCGACGGCGGCGGTGACCGCCGAACGCGGGCGCACGGCGACCCCGTTGAGCGTGGTCTCCAGCACTGCAGCCTGGGGCGGATTGCCCACCAGCCGGTTCGCCAGCGCCGCCGCGGGGGCGTCCAGGGCGCCGGAGCGGGGCACCCCGAGGTGGGCGTGGCCCGGACGGCCGGTGTCCTGGACCGTGGTCAGGGCACCCGCGCGTACGACGGCCAGGGCGCGGTCGGTCATGCGGGCCTCGCGGTGGACGCCGGGGCGGTCACGGGAACGAACCGCACGCGCGTGCCGGGTGACAGCAATGCGGCCGGTACGCGCGCGTGGTCCCACAGAACCGCGTCCGTGATGCCGATGAGCTGCCAGCCGCCCGGGGACGAGCGCGGGTAGACGCCCGTGTACGGTCCGGCGAGCGCCACCGAACCGGCGGGGACCGCGGTGCGCGGTGTGGCCCGGCGGGGCACGTCGTAGTGCGCGGGCAGCCCCGTCAGATAGCCGAAGCCGGGCGCGAAACCGCAGAAGGCGACCGTGAACTCGGTGTCCGCGTGGATGCGGGCGGCCTCCTCGGGGCCGACGCCCCAGTGCGCGGCGACGTCCGCCAGGTCCGGGCCGTCGTAGCGGACGGGGAGTTCGACGACCCCGCCCGCGCGTGGGGGCGCGGCCGGGGTCTCGGCGGCGGTCAGTTCCGACGCCAGCCGGGCCGGGTCGGTCACTCCGTCGAGGAGGACCGTACGCGCGGCCGGGACGATCTCACGGACGGACAGTGAGCCCTCCGCGCGGCGGCGCAGCAACTCCGCGTGCAGCGCCCGGGCCTGCTCGCCCGAGGACACCTCGACGAGCAGGGCGTCGCCGCCGACCTGCAACGCCCTCATGCGAAGGCCTCCACCCGGACGCCCGCGCCCAGGAGCCGCTCGCGGATCCGGCGGGCCAGGTCCACCGCGCCGGGCGTGTCGCCGTGCAGACACAGGGAGCGGGCCCGCACCCGGATGCGCGCCCCGCCGTGGGCGTCGACCTCGCCGAAGCGGGCCATGCTCACCGAGCGGGCCACGACGGCGTCCGGGTCGGTGACCACGGCGCCCTCCCGTCCGCGCGGCACGAGCGTGCCCTCCTCGGTGTAGGCGCGGTCTGCGAACGCCTCCGTGACGGTCGGCAGTCCCGCCTTCCCGGCCAGCTTCAGCAGCCGCGAGCCGGGCAGCCCGAGCACCGGCAGCGAGGCGTCGGCGAGGAGCACTCCGTCGACGACCGCGCCCGCCTGCTCCTCGTCGTGCACGACCCGGTTGTAGAGCGCGCCGTGCGGTTTGACGTAGGACACGCGCGTGCCCGCCGCGCGGGCGAAGACCTCCAACGCGCCGATCTGGTAGGCGATCTCGGCCGTCAGCTCCTCGGGCGGCACGTCCATCGCGCGCCGCCCGAATCCCGCGAGGTCCCGGTAGGAGACCTGGGCGCCGATGCGAACCCCGCGCTCGGCCGCCAGCTCGCACACCCGCCGCATGGTGGCGGCGTCCCCGGCGTGGAACCCGCAGGCCACGTTGGCGCTGGTGACGACGGACAGCAGCCGTTCGTCGTCGGTCAGCCGCCAGCGGCCGAAGCCCTCGCCGAGGTCGGCGTTCAGATCGATCGCGGTCATGGGTCTCCTGTCCTCGGCCGAACCTGCCGTGCGGGAGTGGTGGGGGAAGCGGGCGCCGTCCGTAGCAAGGTAGAGGATTGTTGAACGATCCCTCAATACCCGCGTTGTTTCGTTCCGGTATCTGCGCTTGAATTCCGGGCATGGCAGAGCAGCTGTCGGGTCTTGCCGACGACCGTGCGCTCCTGGGGCGCACCAGCACCGCCGAGCGGGTCTCGGACATCCTCAGGACCCGCATCGCCGAGGGGTACTTCCCGCCCGGCACCCGCCTGTCGGAGGACGGCATCGGCGGCGCGCTCGGGGTCTCCCGCAACACGCTGCGCGAGGCGTTCCGGCTGCTCACGCACGAACGCCTGCTCGTCCACGAGCTCAACCGGGGCGTCTTCGTCCGGGTCCTGACCGTCGAGGACGTCGAGGACATCTACCGCACCCGCAAGCTCGTCGAGTGCGCTGTCGTCCGGGGTCTCGGCAAGCCGCCGTACGACCTCGGCGACCTGGAGGAGGCCGTCGCGGGGGGACAGCGGGCGGCGCGCGAAGGTGACTGGAAGGGAGTGGGTACGGCCAATATCCACTTCCACCGGGAGCTGGTGGCCCTGGCGGGCAGCGACCGTACCGACGAGCTGATGCGCAGCGTCTTCGCCGAACTGCGGCTGGCCTTCCACGTGGTGGACGACCCGCGACGGCTGCACGAGCCCTATCTGGTCCGCAACCAGGAGCTCCTGCAGGCCCTCCACAACGGCGACCGCGACGAGGCGGAACGAATCCTCGGCGGATACCTCGACGACTCGCTGCGACGGATGGTGGAGGTCTACCGGCGGCGGGTGGGGGAGGACGGGGGCGCCTGAGGCCGGTCGGGCCTGTTGTCGCCGGCCGGGCCCGTTGTCGCGTCCCGGTGACGACCGGGGCTTCTGAGTCGTTTGGGTCGATGTCAGACCTAGCACCTAGTCTGTGCACCGTGACTTCGCCTGCATCGACGGACAGCGTTCCGCCCCAGCTCAGCGCGGGGCCGCGCCCCGCGCCGGGCCCGGCCGCCGACGAGGGCCTGGCGCGGCGCCTGCGCGCGCTCGCCTGCACCGCCCCCCTGCACGACCTCGACGCGCGCAAGGCGAACCTCGCCGGTGAGTACTCGGTCTACGGCATGGCGGAGGTGGCGCTCGCCGCCATCGACCTGGTCACCCTGAACATGGACTTCGACACGGGCGCCGACCACGATCAGATAGTGGCCAGGCTCATCCCGCGCATCGCCGCACAGGCCCCGCAGCGCCCCGTCGCCGAGCACGAGCGCGTGGCGCGCTGGGTGCTGGAGAACCTGATCAACGTCGGCAGCATCGACCGCGGATTCCGCGCCGTCTACGGCACTTTCACCGCCGATGGCACCTATGTCCGGCGCGACTACGACTTCAAGCTGATCGAGGAGGTCCCCGGCCCCGGCGGCACGGTGTACCTGCGGACCACGGACGAGGCCGTCAACGTCCTCGTCGGCGCCCTCGACACCGACGTCACCAGCGCCCAGATCGCCGCCGAGGTCAAGCTGGAGGTGCTGATCAGCCGGGGCCGCCTCGCCGACGCCCAGCTCGCCGCCGAGCAGGCCCGCTACCGGACCGTGCAGTACTCGGAGACCCTGCGCAGGGCCCTGGACGCGACCCGGCGCAACGTCCGCGCGGTGGACTGGCTCCAGGCCGTGCCCGACATGATCGCCGAGGCGCTGGACCACGTCGCCGACCGCTACCGCCACGAGAACGCGATCCTCACCAACATCCGCAAGGCCCGCGACGAGTCCGAGGACCCCGAGCACAAGCGCCGCGCCGCCGAACTCGTCGACATCGTCAAGGACTGCATCCGGCGCCACACCCAGCTCCAGTCCCGCCTGCTGGAGGCCGGACCGCTGTTCCGCGCGGAGCAGGACCGGCAGGCCTTCGCCACCCCCACGGCCACGGCCGGGATCGACCTCTACGGCCAGCTCGTCGCGCCTCTGCTGCCGATGCCGGTCGAACAGGCGGTCCGGGTCACCGACGCGTTCTTCGCGCGCGGGACCGGTCTGCGGACGCCGGTGTCGGTACGTGTGGGCGACCTGGTCGACATACTGCTGACGCCCCCGGTGGAGCGGGAGCACCTGGGTGCGGAGATGCCCGAGCCGGACCTCATCGCCACTCCGGACGACAGCCGGTTCACCGAGGAGCAGCTCGCCGCCGCCATGGAACTGCTCGACCTCCCGGCGGACGCGCCGCGCCGGCTGTCCGGACTGCTCGCCGAGGCCCGCCGCTCCGACCCCGACCTGCCCTACCTGGTCGCCCTGCTGGCCGTGCACGCGGCCAGCCCGGCCGTCGGCACCGCCTACCGGCAGGGCGAGGAGAAGCTGCTGTTCGCCGTGGACGACGGCACCGAACTCGACGACCCGGAGTTCGGCGGGGCGGACCTGATCGTCGGCACGGCCCTGCTGGACGCGGCCGGAATGGCGGCGGACCGGACGGAAGCAGCATGACCCGAAAGACAGCACAGCAAGGAGACCGACCGTGACCGAGCACGTCGAGTGGAGCGAGCCGGAGGCCGCAGCCCCCTCCGCCGGTGCCGCCGTCACGCCCGCCGACGCCGCCGACGCCGCGCGCCTGGTGTCCTTCGGCCTCCAGCCGAAGCTCCAGCCCGCGCGCGACCAGGAGTACACCGAACTGCTCCGGCGTTATCGCGACGACCCGCCCTTCGCCCGGCTCGCGGACGCCGTCGCCACCGGGCTCGGCCTGATCGTGCTGGAGGTGTCCCCGCGCGCGGGGATGGCGGTGACCGCCGCCGAGGACTCGGTGTTCGCCGTCCGTATGGGCGACTACGCCCGGCGCACCTCCGCCGACGGCGGCGACCGGTTCCTGCACGGCCTCGCCCACCTCGCCGTCGCCGCCATGGCCTTCCCGCGGCCCGAGGACCTCGCCGACGACGGCTACATCGGCCGCGTCTCCGTCAACGGCGTCGACGCCTTCGTACGGCAGGCCTGCCGGCGCCTGGAGGAGCGGGCCGAGCAGCAGGGCGAGAACACCGACCCGGCCACCGACGCGCCCGGACTGGAGGCCGCCTGGCGGATCTGGGCCAGACGCACCGCCACCGGCGCCACCAAGGACGCCCGCCGCCTCGCCGGGTCCACCACCGGCATCGTCGGCAAGGCCGTCGCGTTCCTCACCGACTCCGGGTTCCTCCAGCGCACCGGCGACGACAACGGCGGTACGTACCGCACCACCGCCCGCTACCAGCTCCAGGTCCGTGACATGGCGGGCAGCGCCGCCATGGCAGAGCTGCTGGAACTGGGCGTCGTCCCGGTCACCGACGGCTCGGCGACCCTGCTGCCGCCGGACGAGACCGACGACCTGGACCTGGTGGCCGACGCCGGGCTGCCGTTCCACTCCGCCTGAACACCCCCCACCTGCCGAAGACTTACGAGAGTCCGCCATGTACGAGCTGTCCCGGGTCCGCCTCTACTCCATCGGGCCCGCCGGTGCGCGTTACGCCGACACCGTGCTTGACCTGCGCGGCGTGGGCGAGCCCGTGCCCGACCCCGCGCCCACGCAGGCGGAGTTCTTCGAGGAGGAGCCCGTCGGCCCGCCGCGCCGGCCCGCGCCCGCGGGCGTGCTGTTCCTGGAGAACGGCGGCGGCAAGTCGGTCCTGCTCAAGCTGATCTTCTCGGTGATGCTCCCGGGCCACCGCAACACCCTCGGCGGCGCCAGCTCCGGCGTGCTGCGCAAGTTCCTGCTCGCCGACGACTGCGGCCATGTCGCCCTGGAGTGGCAGCACACGCTGACCGGTGAGTGCGTGGTGGTCGGCAAGGTCAGCGAGTGGCGCGGACGGCAGGTCTCCAACGACCCGCGCAAGTTCGCCGAGGCCTGGTACTCCTTCCGGCCCGGCCCCGGCCTCTCCCTGGACAACCTGCCGGTCGCCGAGTCCACCGCCGTACGGCCGCCCGTCGAGGGCACCTCCGGCGCGCAGGGGCGCAGGCGCACCATGAAGGGCTTCCGGGACGCGCTCACCGAGGCGGGCAAGGCGTATCCGCACCTGGAGGTGCACTGGGAGGAGATCCACGACCGGTGGATCGAGCACCTCGGCGACCTCGGCCTCGACCCCGAACTCTTCCGCTACCAGCGGGAGATGAACGCCGACGAGGGCGAGGCGGCCGGTCTCTTCGCGGTGAAGAAGGACTCCGACTTCACCGATCTGCTGCTGCGCGCGGTCACCGACACCCGCGACACCGACGGGCTCGCCGACCTGGTCAGCGGCTTCGGCAACAAGCTGGGCCGACGTGCCGAGCTGATCGCCGAACGGGACTTCACAGCCGGTTCCGTCGATCTGCTCGGGCGGATCGTGGAGGCGGCCGAGACCCGCGCACGCGCGCGTGACATCCACGCGGGGGCCGAGCGCCGCACCCGGACCCTGGCCCGGCGGCTGTCCGCGCGCGGCGTCCAGGAGCGGGTACGGGCCGCCGACCTCGCCCAGCGGGTCACCGCCGCCGCGTACGCCGTCACGCACGCCGAGGCCGCCCGTGAGCGCAGCGCGCTCGTCGCCGCCGAACTCGCCTACCGGCACGCCTCGCTGGCGCTCGCCGCCGCCGAGAAGTCCGCGGCCGCGCAGAAGCGCGAGCTGGCCGAGGCCCGCACCCTGCACT